>JAKSLY010000009.1 GCA_024400955.1 Treponema sp. | reverse complement strand
CTGTCGGCTAAATAAAGGATTCGTTTTTTACAACCTGATTTCCAAAGACGGTAGATAATCTGAAACGCAGTATAAGTTTTACCGGTTCCAGTTGCCATTACCAAAAGAATACGGTTTTGGCCACGAGCAATTGCTTCTACAGTTCTGTTGATTGCATTTCTTTGATAATATCGGGGAGAACGACCTGTGGAATCAAAAAAATAAGATGAAAGTGAAATCTCTTCGGCTTCCTTTGTTACAAGGCCATTGAATTTTTTATAACATTCCCAAAGCTCATCTGGAGTTGGAAAATGGTCCAAATCTGCATTTTCAGTAACAACAGTTTTTCCATCTGCATCAATTGGCCCACAGTTTCTTCTATATTGAATAACAAATCCATCACCATTACTGCTTATTGCAACTGGGGCATCCAAAGTTTCAGCATATTCCAATGCCTGCTGCATACCGGCTCCAACAGTATGTTTATTATCTTTTGCTTCAACAACAGCTACAGGAATATTTTGTTTGTAAAAAATAACTATATCAGCACGTTTGCGTTCACCACGTTTTGTCTTTTTTCCTTTCACAAAAATTCGGCCTGCAGTTAAACTCTTCAAGCACTTGCGTTTGATTGTTCCAGCCAGCTTGTTCAATTGCAGGAAGAATATATTTAGTAATTATGTCGCGTTCAGATAAACTCTTTTTTGAATCCATAAGTGTCGTATATTATAGCATGATTTATTCTGAGGACAATAGTTACAATTTGGTTGACTTTCTAAAATTGAAAAACTCTAGTTGCTAAAATCGAAGCTTTCATTTCTATCTCATACGCCTGATGTTGTTGCTGTTTGTTCTAAAGGACATAAAAAAAGACCCTTTCGTTTTGAAAGAGTCTTTTTTTGGGCCATCTTGGATTTGAACCAAGGACCAAGGGATTATGAGTCCCCTGCTCTAACCGCTGAGCTAATGGCCCAAAAATGTGTAAAATATGCTAACACAAAGGGCTGTTTTGGTCAATGGTGGGATGATGGCCGACCAATGAATGCAGGGGCAATCGGCTACAGCCTTATGCTAATGCGGTTCCTTCCTTTTGAAAATTTCCAGCTTAACCGGCGGCGGTGTGACAGTATAAGGCAGCGTCCGATGCTGTCGGTTTCTTTTTCCCAAAGTTGGCTTTCTTTGAGGGGATTGTATTTTCCTGCTGCCTCAGATCCGTAAACCAGAACCAGGGATTTTCCAAAAAGCCCCTTTGACAGTTCAAGGGCAAGATCTTTTGTCATGTTAAAGTCGTTAAGGTGAATGTAGAATTCTTCCATCATGAGAAGTGCATCTTCCTGTTTTTTCTCGCTGATCTTGCAAGCCTTAAGCAGTTCATTGGTCTTATTCTTTATTGCTTCGAAATTTTCCATGGTAATTCTCCAGTGTTCTGTTAGTTTGTCATTGATTAAAGGGAACTGATGCTTGCCCTGTTATCCGGGAAACCGGCGCATGGTATGTTATTGCATGTTCAGTTTTCAAGCGGCGCCGGGCAGGGGCAAATTTATTGCTAGGCAACCAAGCTTTCGGCAAACACCAGGCATAATCAGTCGGCGCCGGGCAGGGGACCAATCGACCGCCAAAAGGCTAACCTCTCGGCAGGGTACCAACTTCCCGACATTTTACCGCCAATGCTTCCGTCCGCCGGTCAGTCCGCCGGCCAGTCTGCCAGCAGTTCAAACTCCCCCGTGGCATTCGCTGCCTAAATCGTGAAAACGTTTTTCCCCTTGAGGAATGTAGCCTGCACCTGGCCCAAGAGTTTTTTCCCTTCAAGTGGAGTGAACTTTCCCTTGCTCTTGAAGTTGCTGCTGCGCACGGTCCACTGCTTATCAACATCGACAATGGCAATGTCTGCATCAAAACCTTCCTTAAGAAGTCCCTTGTTCTTAAGGCCCAAAAGGGAAGCCGGATTGCAGCTCATGAGCTTGGAAAGCTGCTTTAAGCTCATGCCGTTTTCGCGGCACAAAACCGTATGGCATGCGGCAAATGCAGTTTCAATTCCGCTGAATCCAGGAGCGCCGTTTTTCTTGTCTTCAGCAGTGTGGGGTGCGTGATCCGTTCCAATGCAGAAAGCCTTTTCCGACTTAAGCGCATCAATAAGGGCATCCTGGTCTGACTTCTTTCTTAATGGAGGATTTACAATGTTAAATATAACAGGAGCCTTTCCGCTTTCAAAGAAAATGTGGTGCGGCGTAATTTCAAAGGTAACGTTCACTCCATCCTTAAGGGCAGCCATGGCGGAATCAACACAGTGGGCGGTGCTAACGTGGCAAAGGTGAATGTGGCAGCCTGCGGTTTTTGCAAGGCGAAGGTTTCTGTCCGTTGCCGAATCTTCTGCGCAGGCCAAAAGTTCATCGGCCTGATTCAAGAGGGCGGCTGCAGTCTTTTTGTCTCCTGCAGAAAGTTTTGCAAGGGCTTCTGTCCTCAAGGGGCGGGCGGCGGCTGCAAGGAACGGATCTTCGCAGTGGCAGCTGACGATGATTTTTTTTGCAGCGGCTTTTTTCATGGCACTAAGCATGAGGGCGCTGTCCATAACTTCCTTGCCGTCTTCCGTAATGACTGGAACCACCTTGGGGTTAAGGCTGTCAATGTGGCTGATGGTCTTGCCGTCAAAATCCCTGGTAATGGAAACCGACTGAATCACGTTGCAAAATCCTGCCTCCCGAGCCTTGGCATTGTTAGTCTCCGCCATCTCCTGACTGGAGCAGACTGGATTTGTGTTAGGCATGAGAACGCATGTAGTAAAACCGCCGGCAGCAGCAGCCATGCTTCCCGTAATAATGTCTTCCTTTTGGGTAAGTCCCGGATCGCGAAAGTGGGCGTGTGTATCGATGAACCCGGGCATAACCGCGCGGCCCTTGGCGTCAATCAGCTGAATGCCGGATGGAGCTCCAGTAATTTTCTTAACTTCATCCTTGGAAGGAAAGCTGTGAATCTTGCCGTTCTTAATGAGGACAGCTGAATTTTTTCTGTCAGTAAAAGCATCAACGAGGCGTGCGTTGTAAATAAGAATTGTGTTCATAAGGCAGATTATATTTTTATTCGGAAAAAATTTCTATGGAATTTTAATGCGGGTGTCCCGGCTCCGCCGTCGCTACGTCCAGGGTTGCGGTCGCAAGGCTTCCTCCATTGGAGCTGCCTGCGGCAACTCCAACGCCTTCGGCGCCCTTTCCATCGCTGACACGTCAGAGGAGCGGAAAGATGTGCAGTGGCATATCGTTATGAATGGCACGATTATGGTAATGCATGGACTATTGGTTTCCGTGTTTGTCGCATTGCACAGTAAATTGCGTCAGGCTATGGAGCAGGGCCGCAGGCCGCCACTGGACTGAAGGAGCCCGATTCGGGCGAGTGAAGGAAGCGGCTGAGGGTTACTGAACTGCGGAACAGCCGGCCTGCGCCAAAGGCGCAGGAGACGCCCGCAATAATTTTTCTCTTGTTTAAAATCAGTGCTTGTAAAGGTCGTCGCAGTAGATGCAGCGGTATTCCTTTTTCTGAGGGTTTGTCAGGCGGAATTCCGGGGTCACATAGGTTTCTGTCACCGTGATGCAGCGAGGATTCTTGCACTTGATTACGCCCTCGACTTTTGGAGGGAGTTCCATGCGGATCTTGCGCACGATCTTTGAGTCCTGGATTACGTTTACCGTGATGTTTGAATCGATGAATCCCAGGATGCTGTAGTCGATGTTGATTATGTTGTCGATCTTGATGATGTCCTTTTTTCCAGTCTTGCCGGAAGATGCATTCATGATGAGTGCCGTTGCAAAGCTTGCCTTGTCCAGTCCCAGCCAGTTGAATACGCGCCAGCCAAGTCCTGCCTGAATGTGGTCGATTACAAGTCCGTTTTTAATTGTATCTACGTTTAACATCAGAGTGCTCCTGTAACTTTTGCAATTAATGCCATGCGTGCATACATTCCGTATTTTACCTGCTTGAAGTATGCGGCTCTTGGATCGTCATCGATTTCCGGGGCGATTTCGTTTACGCGTGGGAGCGGGTGGAGCACGATCATGTCCTTGCGTGCCATTGCCATCTTTTCCTTGTTGAGGATGTAGCTGTCCTTAAGGCGGATGTAGTCCTGCTCGTTGAAGAACCTTTCCTTCTGTACGCGTGTCATGTAAAGGATGTCCAGGTTGCCGATTTCGTCTTCAAGGCGTTCTGCCGTGCGGAATTCGATTCCCGCAGGCTTGAGCAGGTCTTCCGTAATGTAGCTTGGAACCTTGAGTTCTTCCGGGCTGATGAATACAAACTTGTTGTTTTTGTAGCGGCTCATGGCCTGTGTAAGGGAATGAACAGTGCGTCCAAATTTCAAGTCGCCGCAGAATCCGATGGTGTGGCCTTCAAATCCACCCTGGAGTGCGCGGATTGTAAGAAGGTCAGTCAGTGTCTGTGTTGGATGGCTGTGTCCGCCGTCACCTGCATTGATGACTGGAACCGGGCTGTAGTGGGAAGCAAGAAGGGCGGCTCCTTCCTTTGGCGTGCGCATTGCAATTACGTCAACGTATGAACTTACGACGCGGATTGTGTCTGCAAGGGTTTCGCCCTTTGTGCCGCTTGTAACGTTTGCATCTGCAAATCCTTCTACAGTTCCCCCAAGATGGAGCATGGCAGCTTCAAAGGAAAGCCTTGTCCTTGTGCTCGGCTCAAAAAAAAGTGTCGCAAGAATTTTCCCGCGACACACATCTTGAAAGGATTTAGGATCTACAATCATCTGTTCTGCCAAAGCGCAAATTTCATCAATTTCTGCAACTGAAAGATTGCCTGGCTCAATAACATGCCTTCCTTTTAACATCATTTACCTCTCGAATAATTTCGGAGATTTTATCACAATCATCAAATTGGCGCAATTCTTTAGGGCATTCTTTAGGCCATCTTTAAAAATTGCAATTTTTAGAGACTCCATTTATTGCTACTGTAGGTTTTTTTCTATATTATTATATTATTATGGATAAGTTAAAGATTTTGCTGGCTAAGGGCCGCATTTATGAATCAGTTTATGAACTTTTGAGCGATGTTGGAATTTCAATTTCACTTCCGGACAGAACTTATTTTCCAATTACAAATCAGGAGGATCTCGCCTTTCAGGTTGTAAAGCCCCAGATTGTAAGCGCTCTTCTTGCAGGAGAAAAGGCTGATGTTGGATTCAGCGGAAAGGACTGGGTTTACGAAAACGGTGTTGAAGATGATGTTGTAGAGATCATGGATTTTGGCTTTGACCCGGTACGCATTGTTGCAGCCATTCCAGAGGCAGTTGACTATGATGCACTTCTCAAGAAGCCTGTTACCATTGCAACTGAATACCAGAATCTTACAAAGAAGTATATAGAAGAAAAGAAGATCGACGGAACTGTTTTCCGCACATGGGGAACATCTGAAGGTTTCGTTCGCGACAGTGAGGATTCAGAGGCACAGATTCTCATCGACAATACTTCTACAGGTTCGTCCCTGAGGGCAAACCGCCTTAAGATCGTTGACACCCTGATGACTTCTTCTACAAGGATGTATGCTTCAAAGGCTGCAATGAACGATCCTGAAAAGAAGCAGAAGATCATGGAACTCAAGATGCTTTTTGAAGCCGTCATGAATGCACGCTCAAAGGTAATGCTTGAAATGAATGTTGCAGAAGACAAGTTTGAAGCCCTTGTAAAGGGAACCCCTTCAATGAAGAGCCCTACAGTGAGCCCACTTTTTGGCGGCAACGGCTATGCAGTTAAGATTGCAGTTGAAAAGAAGGAAGTTCCTGTTCTCCTGCCAAAGCTTAAGGCCCTGGGTGCAACTGACATTGTTGAATACGAGCTCAGGAAGGTAATGGCCTGATTTTTTTAGGCATAAATAATTGTGAAGAAAGGCCCCGAATGTCGCAATGCGGTTTTCGGGGCCTTTATCTTTTACTGGTTCCTGAATTTCTTGATTAAATCCCTGTACCAATAGTAGCTTTCCTTTGGCGTGCGCTTGAGGGTCTGGTAGTCAACGTGAACAAGACCAAACCTTTCAGTGTAACCGCGTGCCCACTCAAAGTTGTCCAGGAGCGACCAGTGGAAGTATCCCCTGATGTCGGCGCCTTTTTCAATTGCCCTTGAGAGTCCTTCAAGGTAGCGGGTTGTAAAGTCGATTCTAAGTTCATCATGAACCTTTCCGTCAAGGCACACAACGTCTGCTCCGGACATTCCGTTTTCCGTTATGACAATTGGCTTCCTGTAGCGGCTGTAGATGTAGTTTACAAAGTAGTCCATGCTCTGTGGAGTTATCGGCCATTTTGTTGCAGCCATGTCGCATCCAGGAAGGGATTTTTCCACGTGGAATCCGTCGTCGTTGGCACCAGTCTTTGAACCTGCCTTTACGGGGCGCCCCGTGTAGATGTTCTGTCCGTGGAAGTCCAGGGGCTGCGAGATAAGTTCCATGTCGCCGTCAAGAATTTCCGGCATTTTTCCCTTGAAGGTTTCAAAAGCGTATTCAGGGTAGGCGCCCTTGTAGATTGCGTCGCAGTAGTATGTAAGGTTGTCCGCCATGAACATTCCGGTTCCGCGGCCAATGCTGTTGGTTTCAGGACAGTATTCAAAGCTTTCCATGCACTTGTTGAATGCTGCCATGTCTTCTGCAGATTCGGAGGCCGGGAACAATGCCGGGCCGCAGTGTGCGATTCCAACCTGGGCATCCTTTACATTGCTGCGGATTGCCTTTGTCATGGTTCCGTGTGAAAGCAGCATGTTGTGGACGATGTTCAGGGTTTCCCTTAAGTTTACCTGGAGTCCCGGTGCCATCCAGCCGTTGTATCCTCCGAGAATGCATGGCATTTCATTGTGCGTTATGAAGTGCTTTACCCTGTCTCCAAGGCGGCGTGTCATGAGGTCTGCATAGTCCTGCATCCAGTACATGATGTCCCTATTGCGGAATCCGCCCTTGCGTTCAAGCTCCAGGGGAAGGTCCCAGTGGTAGAGGGTGAGCCATGGTTCGATTCCGGCGGCAAGGCATTCGTCAACTGTGCGTTCGTAGTAGTCAAGTCCCTTTTCGTTTACCGTTCCCTTTACCGGATTTGTTCCATAGGAACTCTGGTATGTGAGGACGCGTGTCATTGCGCTGGAAAAACGGTAGACCTGGGCCCCGAGGTTCTTGATAAGACCGATGTCTTCCTTGTATCTGTGGAAGGTGTCGCATGCAACGTCACCGTTTCCGCCGTCCATGGTCTTGTTGCTGTAGTTGCAGAAGTCGTCCCAAACGGTTTCCTGCTTTCCGTCTTCCTTGATTCCGCCTTCAATCTGGTAGCTGGCTGTTGCAACGCCCCATATAAAATCCTTGGAAAAATTCATGGCAAAAATCTCCTAAATAAGTGGCAGTCATGGCAGCTGAGTACCATAAATCTGCGCTTGGTTTTTGTTTATATCAAAAAGAAAAAAATAAGGCAATTGGATTTGTAAGGATTTTAGATAAATTTGACTCTCTAAAAGGTAATTTTAGAGATGCCCAAAATTCATCGCTCCCTGTCATTCACTTTAAATAGAAAAAACTGTATATTTTATCTGAGGTAACTTATGGAACGAAAGGCTCAGATTGAAAGAATTACCGGCGAAACCCAGATCAGGATTGAACTTAATCTTGACGGCACCGGCAAATGCACCCTCAAGAATCCCATCGGTTTTTTTGACCACATGCTCAAGTCTTTTTGCAAGCACGGCATGTTCGATCTGTCCGGTGAGATAAGCGGCGACCTTGAAGTAGACCAGCATCACCTGATTGAAGACATGGGAATTGCATTGGGTTCAGCATTTGCAAAGGCCTTGGGCAACTGTGCAGGAATCTACCGCAGCGGATTTTTCATCTATCCAATGGATGAATCCTTGCTTCAGGCTAGCGTTGACTTTGGTGGCAGGCCTTTCTGCGTTTGCAACGGTCAGCTTACAAACATTCCATTGGTTTCTGTAAGCGCTTCCGGAAAGGAGGCAAGTTTCCAGACGGACTGTTTTGACGACTTCTGGCAGGGATTTGCCAATGGTGCAAAGTGCAACATCCACCTTGACACCATCCGTGGAAGAAGCGACCATCACAAGATGGAAGGACTCTTCAAGGCTGCAGCTCGCGCCATCAGGCAGGCTGTGGAAATTGACGCCAGAAGAAACGGCGAGATTCCTTCGACAAAGGGTGTAATCTAAAAACAAGGCATCCTGAAATTTTCTGCCGGGTGGGTGGAACAGGGTGCCCTTGAATGAATGGGGATAAAAAATTTATAATTGCCATATGACAGAATCATTGATTTCAGAATTTGTAGATAAAAAAACGTTAGATGCCTTGAGCACATTTCTTGATACTTCCGACAATGCAAAGGCACTTGAATCTGCCGTAAAGATTGCGGATGTTTTCTGCCTGGGTGAACAGTTTAAGGTTCATGCCGGTGACAAGGATTCGGAATTTAAGCTTATTTCAAGTTTTGATAAAAACCTTGTTCTTTTGATTCAGAAGACATGGGTTGAAAAGTCTGATGAAGAACTTAAGGCTCAGGTTCTCTATCATCAGGGGGAATTCAAGTCTTTCCTCGAAAAGAAATCATACAAGGATGCATACTCACTGTTCTTTTCCATTGTAGAAGATGTGGTTTACCTCATGTTTGGGGCCCAGTCCAAGTCCAAGGATTTTGCCGAATATGCCCTTCGCATTGATCCGGAATTCGGAATTTTCTGGTGGTACATCTCGAGCCTTCCCCGTGAGGCTGACTGGAATGCTGACAAGACAAAGACGGCTCTCTTGCTTGGAATGTTCTTCCTTGCAAATTATTGATATGTAATTTATGGCCGCACATTCTGCGGCTTTTTTATTTTACCGGCGTCAGGGCAATGATGCAGACAAGGGAACAGGTGTCTTGGCTTCGGATTTATGGGAGAATTATTATGGATATAAATGCAATCTGCGCTTCACTCAGAAGCGGAACAGAAAAACTTTCACTTCAGAATACAACCGTAAAAAATGCAGCCCTCAAGGCCGTGTGTGAAAGTCTTGAAAAAAACAGGGCGGAAATTTTTGCAGCCAACGCAATCGACGTCAAGATTGCCCGCGAAAAGGGAACAAGGGAAAGTCTCATTGACCGCCTCAGCCTTGATGAAAAAAAGATGGCCGGAATAATCGCCGGTGTTGAAGAAATCATTGCACAGACAGATCCAATCGGAGAAGAAGTTGCAGGATGGAAAACACCAAATGGAATGCAGATCCGCCAGGTGCGCGTTCCTGTGGGCGTTGTTGCAATCATTTACGAAAGCCGTCCTAACGTTACGGTTGATGCATTTGCCCTTGCATACAAAAGCGCAAACGCAATTTTGCTTCGTGGTTCGTCTTCTGCCTTGAATTCAAACAGGGCAATCGTAAAGGCAATCAAGGATGGCCTTGCTTCCGTTGATGGCGGCGTTCCAGAAGCAGTAGAGCTTGCACCATGTGAAAGCCGTGATGAAGTTGCAGAAATCCTTACAGCCGTTGGAAAGGTTGATCTTGCATTGCCCAGGGGAAGTGCAAACCTTATCAAGACCGTTGTTGAAACTGCAAAGGTGCCGGTCATTGAGACGGGAAGTGGAATCTGCCACCTTTACGTTGACGAAAGCGCAGACCTTGATATGGCGGCAAAAATTGCGGCCAACGGAAAGATGCAGCGTCCTGGGGTTTGCAATGCCCTTGAATGCATTGTTGTAAACAAAAAGATTGCCGATGCCTTCCTTCCAAAGATGGCAGCCGTTTTTGACGGAAAAGTTGAAGTCCGTGCGGACGAAGCAAGCTACCCAGTTCTTGAAAAGGCAGGTTATGGAAAGCTGGTTAAGGCTCAGGAAGAGGATTTTGGTTTTGAATTCCTTGACATGATCTGCGCCGTAAAGACTGTTGAAAATGTCGATGAAGCAATTGCATACATCAACACCCATAATTCAAAGCACTCGGAAAGCATCATCACCAATGACATGGCCAATGCAAAAATGTTCCAGGCAAGAATCGATGCAAGCTGCGTTTATGTAAATGCAAGTACAAGATTTACCGATGGCGGTGAATTCGGCTTTGGCGCGGAACTTGGAATCAGCACCCAGAAAATGCACGCCCGCGGTCCCATGGGAATCAATGCACTTACGACAACAAAATATTTAATCGATGGCGACGGCCAGGTTAGATAATAGGGATGAGTAAATAATCTGGCGTATTAGAAAAAAAATAGGGAAGGAAGAGGATGACAAAAACATTCAAAGCCCGGAAGAATAGTTTCCTTGCCGGGCTTTGCATGTAACGACGATATCAAGTGGTTTTGTCATCCTCGTACTGACCGTTTTTTTACAATCGAAGTTCCTATTTTGCCTGAGCCAGAAGTTCTGAAATGTTAAAGCAGTGGTCGCCTATGCGTTCAATCTGCTTAACAAGGTCCATGTAAAGAAGTTCGGCCTTAACGTTGCTTCCTTCTTCAAGGCGTTTCCTTGCAAGTTTTTTCAAGTCCTTCTTGAATGCGTCAATCTGGTTTTCAAGTTCAGTTGCAAATTCAAGTTTTTCCTTTGGCAGGTGCTTGTTGATGTTTATGTGGATGAACTGCATGAACTGGCGGGCAAGTTCAACATAAGGCAAAAGTTTGTCCGTGTCTTCCTGCTTGAATTCCATCTTCTTTTCAATGCTTTTCTGAATCAGCTTTCCAAGGGCATAGCATTCGTCGGTGATTGCCTCAAGGTCGTCAACAATCTGAATCATGGAAGAAAGGTTTGCGCGCTGGTTGTCGCTGATAGGCAAAGCCTCGCATTTGAGAAGGTACGAAGTAATCTGTTCCTGCATCTGGTCGCAGAAGTCTTCCTCATTTTTCATTGGTTCCATGTGCTCTTCAATAAATTTCTGATCCATGGAAGTGATTCCAATCTGGAAGCGGTCAAACATCTCGCTTACAATGTCGGTCATCTTTGCAATTTCACCTTCAGCACGAACGATGAATGCACCAAGGTTTTCATGTCCTGCATGGCTGACAAATTCCAGCTTGTATGTAGTAGGGAGTGCGTCTGGATCATCCTTAATGAGCTTTCGTGTCAATGTACAGATCTGGTTCACAAAAGGAATGCAGACTGCGGTTGTAAGCGACTTGAATACAGTATGAAGAACAGAGATGCGGATTGCAATGTTGTCCTTTGGCGAAATCCATTCAACAAAGTTAAGGAGCGGACGGAAGAAGAGGACTGCAACCACTGTACCAAATACGTTGAAAAGCACGTGGACAAGGGCAGATCTTTTTGCCTCTGCCGTAGTGCCGGCTGCTGCAATGATGGCGTCAATTGTAGAACCGATGTTGCTTCCGTAGGTCATGATGGCACTCATTTCCCATGTAACAACCTTATTGAATGCAAGGGTGATGACGATGGCTGTAAATGCGCTGGAAGAATGCATGAGGGCCGTGATGAATATGCCGATTATGAATCCGACAATATAGGAAATGAACCCCATGTGCTGGATGTTCATGAGCCAGCCAAGGCTTTCCGGATCAATGCGGAACAGGTCCGAAAGTCCGCTCAAACCAAGGAAGAGCATGCCAAAGCCCATGATGGCCTCGCCCATGTTCCTTGAATTGGCATTCTTCATCATTGTAAGGAAGTAGCCTGCACCAAAGACAGGGATTGCAAAGGCGCTTATCTTGAAGTTAAATCCAAAGAGTGAAACTATCCAGGCCGTAACTGTCGTACCGATGTTTGCACCAAAGGTAACTCCAACAGACTGGGCAAGGGTAAGGAGTCCGGCGTTAACAAATGAAACAACCATGACGGTGGTTGCACCGGAAGACTGGATTATCATGGTGATCAAAAGACCGGTCAAAAGTCCTGCAAAGCGGTTTCCTGCAACCATGCTCAGTGCCCGCTGCAGTCGCTCACCGGCGCTCTTTTGAACACCGTTGCTCATGAACTTCATTCCGCACAGCAGAAAGCCAAGGCTACCAATCAATCCCAATAAAAAAGAAACTACAGCCATAAAAATTCCTGGTTGTAAAATCTAAAGCAAAAAAATCTGCCCTAGGAAATATAATAAAAACAGCCTGCAGCACTAAACTTGTACCGCGGGCTGTTTCATTCTAATTATTCAATTTCTGCGTTATCTACTTTTTCCAAGGTAATCTTCTTGCCAGCTGCAACAAGAGCCTTTCCTGCTGAATGAGCAACGTGGTCAATAACCTTGTATTCAACCTTGCAGAAGCGGTCGATGTCGATCTTTGCAGGTTTTTCAGTTGCGCCTTCAAAGCCTTCAAGAGTAACAAGGGTTCCAGGTGCTGCCCAAGGAGCCGTCAAAAGTTCAACCTTTTCCTTTCCGTCTTCCGTGTAGTCAGAGGCAAGGAGCATGCCGTGGCTTTCAACGCCCTTCATCTTGCGTGGTGCAAGGTTAGCTGCGATGATGACGTGCTTGCCGAGAAGTTCATCTTCCTTAAGGTACGGGCGGAGTCCAGACTGGATGATGCGTGGAGTTCCGCTGCCGTCGTCCATTGTCTCGATGTAAAGCTTGTCGCCCTGTGGGTTTGTTTCAACCTTTTCGATCTTTGCAACGCGGAGTTCGATGTACTTGTTAAAGTGCTCAATAGGATCAAAGGAAGAAGCTGCCGACTGTGCTGCAGTTTCAGCAGCCTTCTTTTCTGCGTCCTTTGCTTCCTTGGCCTTCTTTGCCTCTGCGTCAGCCTTTGCATTGTTCCTGTCGTTTGCTGCCATAAGGTATTCAAGGTCCATTTCGCCTGCAACACAAGGAACCGTAACCTGCCAGTTTTCCAGAACCTGAGGATGGATTTCTCCAAAGATTCCGCACTGCTTTCCGTTAACGATGATTCCAGCCTGGCGTCCAGGGATAAAGCGAGGGTCCTGTGTCTCCACAACCTCGTACTTGTGGTCAAGGTAGTAAAGGATGGTGCTTACTTCAGAAGCAGCCTCGTTAAAGTTTGCGTTGTTGCTTGCCGTAAGGAATCCCAGGGACTGGATTGTCTTTGTGCCGGTGTTTTCGCTTGGCTCGATGAAAGCAACCTTACCAACTTCAAAAACCTTGTGAGGGTAAATGGCGTTTCCGCTCTGTGCTTCAGCCTCAAAAAGGGAAGCGATGATGGAAGGGCGGATGAACTGGTAGTTCTCGCTCATTGGGTTTGCAATCTCAATGACATCCTTTGCATCAATGCCCATGTTGTCGATGTAAGTCTTCTTTGAACCCAGGTAGTTGAAGATCATCTCCTGGTAACCAAGGCCTGCGAGAATGTTCTTAACCTTGCGGCTGTATGTTGTAATTGGAAGAAGGCGTCCGATGGTAAAGTCATTAGGCTTTTCAGGCTTAAAGAAATCAAGTCCCATGCCGATCATAACGTCTTCGATAACGTCAACCTCGTGGAGGAAGTCGTTGCGGTAAGGTGCAGGAGAAACGGTAAACACGGCATCGCCGTTTTCTTCAGAAACAGTCACTGTGCTGCCCATTCTCTGGAGGGCGTCGAGAACCTGTTCCTTTGTAAGCTTTTCCCCAAGCTTCTTGTTGATGGCAGAAAGGCGTGCCTTGGTGGTTTCCTGGAAGTAGTAAGGGATTGTTACATCCTTTCCGAATCCAGTGTCGTATTCGTGGTGAACCTTAACAGGAAGGATTTCATAGCCTGCATCTGCAAAGTCGCAAGCAACGATGTTGGCAGAAAGCATCAGGTCCTTCATGTCGGCACCGGTAAGTTCAACAACCAGTTCCTTGTCGCCGATCTCAATCTGGCCGAGGGTAGCACTGTTGATGATAGGTGTCATGCTCATGACTTCACCCTTGTCGTCCTGGAGAACAGGGAACTTCTTGAAGTCCTTGATGATGTGACCGTATTCCTTTCCCTTAGGGTGGGTATCAACAATTTCGCGGAGGGTCTGAACGCTGTCGCCCTGGAGAGGCTGGAACTTCATCGTGTCCGGGTCGCATGCATTAAAGTGAATCGGCCACTTGACGTTAGCTTGGCGGTAAACACCCATGGAAACAGTCTTTCTCTTGCGTCCAAAGTTCCAGCAGAGTTTTTCCTGAGTCTGCATGATGTCGATGAGCATGGCATTGTCGATGGCCTTGCCGGAAATCACGAATGAAACCATGAAAGGGCGGATGTAGCGGAGTTCCGGGTCAACGTAAGCGTCGCGGCTGCCGGTATCCTTAAGGTCTCCTGCCTTTGACATGAACTTAGAATAGTCCGAGTGCTTCTTGCCTTCATGTTCGCGCAGGCAGCGGGTAATTCCACCTGTAGACCAGAGGTCAGGGCGGTTTGTATCGTTAAGTTCAATCTTGATTACACGGTCGTCTTCTTTATCTTCCATGTTAGGCTTTTCATCAAGTTCAGCCTTTGCAGATGTAAGTTTTTTCTCAAAAAGTTCCCAGTCGTTGTATTTTGTTCCGAGAAGGTTCCAGAACAGTTTTTCATTGACTTCGATTTTAGGCATAAGAGTCCTCTTATTTAAAAATGAATTTGGGAACAATTATAGCATTTATATAGAAAAAAAACAATTATTGAAGGCGGGCTTAAGGTTATTATGGGCGTTTCCCAGGCCCTGCCGGGCCTGGGCCAGGCTTTCCGGGGCTCCGGCGTCAGGGCGCCTCCGGTGGCTGCCAGTGCAGCCACTTGCTCCGCACCCCTCCAATCCTTAACGCGTCATAAGCCTATAAGTCCTTCGAACTTATAGGCTTATTCTTGGAGTTTTTCTTGCCGCAGTCCGCGTCAATTTTTTCTAGCGAAAAAATCCGAAAAACTCCGTACTACAAGCAAGAACAAGAATCCGAAGGATTCTGCAAGGACCGCCAGGTCCCCCAATCCTTAACGCGTGTGAGCGGAGCTAGGCAGGTATGGATCTTTTTTGTGCAATCTGTTTGATTTCCTCTATGGAAAACTTTGCAATATCAGAAATTGTCTGCAGGTCTAGATTTTTTTTGAGCATTTCAATGACCATTTCTTCCTTTGTTTCTATTCTTTCTTCCTGAACAAATTCTTCAATTAGGTCTGAAAAAGATTCCCACATGATTTTGGTTCCTCCTGTTTTTTGCTTGTAAAAATCAACTTTGTCGGCAAGTTCTTTATATTTCATGTCGCTTGTATTCATGCAACAGAAGTCATGCATTAAAATTCCGATGGCATCATTGCCTCTGTAAGTCCCGTTTACATATATGATATGCAGATAATCTTCAAATGGCAAGTTTGTTCCTGAAATCGTCTTGTTTACTGTATATATTGAGTGACCCTTGCCCCAGACATCATGTTCTGTAATAAAGATTATGTATGTCGTCTTTAGGTCATCAAATTTTTCGCCTTTCTGCAAAAAATGGGAATCAATCATTGCCGCATGGAATCTTGCACGCTTTGGATTTGCTCCTTTTGAATCTTTTTGGATTTCTACATTGATAAGATTGTGGTTTTCATCTTCTGCAAGAATATCAAGTTTTATTGAACGACCGAATATGTTTTTAAGTTCAGACTGACAATGGCTTTTTAATACCTTAAGAGTGTCGTCGTGCAGTAAAATTCTTAACAGAAACTGGGTTGCTTCAAGATCGTCGGAGAAAACCCGGGTCATGAGTTCATCATCCATGAGGCGCAGTTTTTTGATTCTCTCAATGATTCTGGGGTCATAAAGTTTATCTAGGTTTCTCATATATATGTATGATTGTCTTTAAAATGTTTTTTTTGCATTGAATTTATAAAATAGCTGGAGATTGTGTAAAAATCTGTAAAAAAGTACTTGACAAAAGTACAGGTGGGGGGGGTACAATGGATTTATGGGTCGCCCCTGGGAACTGCATTCCGGGGATGGCCGGTACTTTTTTACAGGAGACTAACAATGAAAAAATCTTTTTTGATTGCATCGGCCGTGGCTTTGGCCCTTGCATTTATGGGCTGTTCCAACGGGACGGACACGGAATATGTAGAAGTGGAAAAGGAAAAGATCGTCTTTGTAACTGCAACGACGGAGGCAGCTTCTAAAATTCAATATTATAGGCAAAATGTTCCATCTCAATCTTGTTTTGCTTTGAAACCTGATGGTACTTGGGGAGAAATTGATTATGAAAATTATTATGAATATAGCTTAGTTCCAACAGATACTGAAAATAGAAATCTGCCTGCAGGTACAAAACTTGAGGACATCACCAAGAAATATGAAGGCTTTACAATTGCAGGATTTTCAACAGTTAAAGACGCAACTGGAAAGGTAACTGCAAATATTTATTATACCAGAAACATCATCACCTACAAATTTGGCGACAAGGAGTTAAAGGGCTTTTATGAATCTTCCTTCACTGTGCCTGGGGAAGATACGACAAGCCAGTATCTTGTCAAGTGGAAGTCGGAAGGCTTAAACTTTGGTCGTGCCACAGTAGGTACATCAAGGCAGTTTGGCTCAAAGGATGCAGCCTTTACTGCCGAGTGGCATTCAAAGTCCCAGGCCATCGGAAGCCAGCTTGACAGGGCATTGGTTGCAGTTGGCGACGTAATCTTTGCAGACGGAACCTATGCTCCATCTACTGCCGCCCTTACGGACTTGCAGAAGGCCCTTGCGGAATCCGTTGTATTTTACAAGGGTAGTGTAGCTGATCCTCTTGGTGCCAAGGTTCTTGCAGTAAACGTAAAGAAGGCTACGACTACTATGGTGTGGGCAAAGAATAATTCAATTGGATATCTTACATTCTTTTCGGACATCGAGTGTTCTTCTAGCGGCTTGGCTCCTAATTATACATTCTCTGGAGATCTTGATGGCAGCGACAACTGGGACAAGATATGTGCCATAGACCCTGCTGGTACTGCGTCGGACAAGTCCAAGGAAAACTATCCTGCCTTCCACTTTGTAAGGACTGTAACTCCGGGCTACTACCTTCCATCTGTTGCAGAGCTTTACGAGGTCTACAAAAACAAGGCGGCACTTAATGCAGCCTTCGAAAAGTTTGGCGCAGACAAGTTCAAGGAAGGCTCATATTGGTCTTCTTCTCAGGCTGGTTCTCCTTATTCCGGTATTTGGGCTGTCCTTTTTAATGGAGGAATGGTTGTTTCTGCACCTAAAGATGATCGAATGACATATTATGTATGTAGTATCCGGGCTTTCTAAGTAGGGGAATGGGGCCATGGGCCCCATTCATTTTTCTTGACACCGCAAAACTTCTGGATTAAAATTAAAACTGTAATCATTACAAATTATCAAACACACGCTGTTTTTGGAGGAATTCATCATGAAAAAATGGAGATGCAAGGTTTGCGGATATGTTCACACGGGAGACAATGCACCGGAAGTTTGCCCTCAGTGCAAGGCAAAGAATCCGTGGGTTGAAGTTGGCGAAGATTCGGGCTATGCATGCGAGCACAAGGTTGGAATTGCCAGGGGACTTGATGCAGAAGTGGTTCAGTCTCTCCGCGACAATTTCAATGGCGAATGTTCGGAAGTTGGAATGTACCTTGCCATGAGCCGCCAGGCAGAGCGCGAGGGATATCCTGAAGTTGCAGATGCATACAAGCGCTATGCCTTTGAGGAAGCAGAACATGCAGCTAAATTTGCAGAACTCCTTGGCGAAGTTCTGACAAACGACACAAAGAAGAACCTTCAGATGAGGGCAGATGCAGAAGCCGGTGCATGCGAAGGAAAGCTTGCCCTTGCAGAACTTGCAAAAAAGCTTGGTTACGATGACATTCACGACACCGTTCATGAAATGGCAAAGGACGAAGCCCGTCATGGTGCAGGTTTCAAGGGTCTCCTCAAGAGATACTTCTAGAATCGCAATTCATTCAATTTAATTCAGGGAAGCAGGTGGATAAAATGGTTTCAGAAAATACGGCATTGGTGACTCAAAGACTTCTGGAAAAAAACATCCGGCCTTCCCTGCAGAGAATGGCTGTTTATGGTTATCTCCTGGATAATCATACCCATCCAACGGCAGATGCCATTTACAGCGCCCTTTCTCCTTCAATGCCAACCCTGTCAAAGACCACGGTTTACAACACCCTCAGGCAGTTTGTGGACTGTGGCCTTGTTCAGTCTGTAACCATAGAGGACGGGGAACTTCGCTACGATGCCGACACTTCAAATCACGTTCACTTTAAGTGCGTAAAGTGCGGCGGAATCTATGATGTAATGGAAAAAATCGAGCTGCCTCCGGAAAAAATTCCCCAGGGGTTCAGTGTGGAAAAGACCCAGACCAATGTTTGGGGCAAGTGCAGCCTTTGCTGCTGAATTTTAAGAGCCCTTTTTTACTGAAAGAGGATCAGCCCTTCCGGAATCATGGAACGGTAGCGGATCCTGCACTCGACGGCGGAAATCACCACAACTACAAAAGAAAACCAGAAGAAAAAGGATCCCGACTTAAAGCCTGCAAAATAGTTGTATAGGCCGTGGAGGACTATTGCAAGAATCAGCGACAGTGGTCTTGGGGAACCTGTCTTTACGCTGTAGACAAAAAGTCCTGACAGTCCTGCGCAGCATGTGTGGATGATCACTGCCGTGAGCATCCTCAGTTCCAGGGAAGATCCTGCAATTACAAGGTAGGCCAGGGTTTCAAAGCATCCAAGGGAAAGGCCTGCAGTCAGGGCACATGCAAAGAATCCCGAGAGGGCGATTTTCTTTGACGGCAGGATGAACATGAGGGCCATCTTTATGGATTCTTCAATGAGTCCGCAAATCAGAAGGTTCTTCAGGAAAACTCCGGCAAGGGTGGAAGTGATTATGAGTCCGTGGCTTTCGATGGCTAGCTGGGCTGCCGTAATGGGGATGACTGCTGCAAAGCCAAGAAATATTGAAAGAATTCCCCAGAGGGCCTTGAATTCCTTTACGAGGATAAGCATTACTGCAAATACCGACAGAAGGGGAATCATGCATACAAGCACTGAAAAAACAAGGGTATCTGAAAACATCTTATTTCCTCCTATGAAAACTTCAGGTTCAGCTCAGGACTTTTTTCAGCCGGCCTGACTATATCCTGAACTGGTCTACGGTGAATTCCAATGTGGCCTTCATCTCGTCAAGGTTTTTTTGTCCAAGGATTCCAAGGCGGAATATCGAGGCTTCAAGCATTCCGTAGAAAAGGCTGTTCAGGTTTTTTACAGGCACGTTCTTTATCTGGCCTTTTTTCTGGCCGCGGATTATGATGGTGCTCATCAGGTGCTGGATGCGGATGACGCGGCGTGTTACCCTTTCGTTTATGTCGATTCCGCCTTTTTCTAGCTGAATCAGGTACATCTGGAGAACCTTGAAGATCTGGCTGTTTTCTTCTGCAAGTTCAAGGACGCGCACCAGGGTTTTCTTGAGGCAGTCGGCTGCGTGGAGGTCTTCCTCTCGGATGATGGAAAGCAGCTCACGCTCCACGTGGTTGGTCATTTCCTTTATGCTCCACAGGAATATCTCACGCTTGTTCTTGAAGTAGATGTACAGTGTGGTTCTTGTGATTCCGCAGCGGTCGGCGATTTTCTGATAGGTTACGTCCTCGTAGCCTTCCTCAATGAAAAGCTCAAGGGATTTCTTGAGTATTTCGTTCTTCCTTTTTTCGTGTTCAACTACAATTGCCATTTTTTGTTCCGCTTGGTTATCTGTAAATGTAAAGGGTTGTGTCCAGGTTTCCGGCCTTTATGAGTTTCTTTGAGGATGCGTTTTTTCCGATGCTCTGCTGGAAAATCTGGTGGCTTGATATGAATCCAAACTGCCATCCTTCAAAGTCCGTGAAAAGCGAAGCCATGTCCCGGTACAGTTCTTCTGCCTGGGCTGCATCACCGATGCGTTCACCGTATGGAGGGTTTGCAAGGATGAGTCCCGATTCGTATGGAGCCTGAATGTCCTTGAAGTCGCTTATGATAAAGTCCGGGCGCTCAACGTGCATGTCGCTTCCGATGGACTGGAGTGCGCGGCCTGCAGTTACGCATGCGTGTTCGGCATTGAGCCTTGCGCGTTCAACCTGGGATGGATCGATGTCGCTTCCGGTTATGCGGCATTCAACGTCAGTGCGGATTTTTGCGGCCTCTTCCTTCTTGATTTCAATCCAGCGGTTCTGGTTGAATGTGGCCAATCCTTCAAATGCAAATTTCCTTCCAAGCCCTGGGGCTACGTTGTGGGCATAAAGGCAGGCCTCGATGGCAATGGTTCCCGAGCCGCAGAATGGGTCGTGGATTGGAGTCTTTCTCTTCCATAAAAGTTCCTGAAGGAGAACTGCAGCCGTCGTTTCGCGAAGTGGTGCAATTCCGCCGTCGGTTCTGTAGCCGCGCTTGTGGAGGGCTTCTCCGCTTGTATCGAGAAGAATTGAGGCTTCGTTGTTTTCGATGTAAACCCTTATGTCGGACCGCGCTCCGGTTTCCGGGAGGGAAGTCATGTGCCATATTTCACCAAGCTTCTTGTAAATTGCCTTCTGGATCATGGCCTGAATGCTGTGCTCGCTGTTGAGCTTGCTCCTATGGCTTCGAACCTTGTCCACGACTACATACACGTCTTTCTTGAACCAGTCCTGCCAGTTGATTGAATGGCATCCGTCAAAGAGTTCGTCAAAATCAAAGGCCCTGTATTTTGCAAGCTGAACGTAGACTCGGTCGGCCGTGCGCAGGCAGAGGTTTGCCCTGTACATGGTGTCCTCGTCACCGGTGAATGTGACTCTGCCGGGAGTGTTTCCCTGTACGAGAGAGCAGCCGAGATGTTTGATTTCATTTCCCAAGATTTTTTCTGCGCCAATTGCACAGAGAGCAACGTATGTATACATGGATGACATTTTAACGAAATTTGTAATTTTGTTCAAATAAGGAAAGCAAAGGAAATGGGGGAGCCTTGCAGAGATTCCCTAAATCGGCAAATCATGTTACGGTTAGGGCATGAAGAAGAATCCTGATTATACAGTTGTTTACAGTGACGATGACATGGTTGTCCTCAACAAGCGCAGCGGACTTTTGATTGCTGCAGACCGTTATGATGCAGATGCACCTCGCCTTGACCTTGAGGCGGAAAAGGAATTCGGCAAGCTTTTTGCCGTCCACAGAATTGACAAGGATACAAGCGGCATTGTTGTCTATGCACGTAACCCTGAAAGCCACAGGGCCATTTCATACCAGTTTGAACAGCGTACGGTAAGGAAAACATACCATTGTCTTGTAAACGGCCACCCTTCATGGGAACAGCTGACTGTAACCCTTCCTCTTTTGCCGGATGGGGATGACAGGCACAGAACTGTTGTAAATAAGCGCGTAGGAAAGCCTTCGAAGACGGATTTTATGGTGGCAGGTTCATGTGGCCCCTATACCTGGATAAAGGCCTATCCCCATACGGGAAGAACCCACCAGATCAGGGCGCACCTTCAGACTACCGGATTTCCGATCGTATGCGATCCATTGTATTCAGGAAACCAGCATCCTGTTCTTTTAAGTGATTTCAAGCGCAAGTGGAACGGTGATACGGCTAACGAACGGCCGTTATTGAATAGACTGGCCCTTCATGCATATAAAATTGAGCTGGATCATCCAAAAACTAACGTTCGTATGTCTTTTGAAGCCCCCTATCCAAGGGATATGGAGGCAGTAAGAAACCAGCTTTCAAAGCTTTTTGGCGTTGATCCTCTTGGCGAGGATGCAGGGATGACGAATCTGGACTAAATCTTTGTTCTTCCGCGGAAGCTTCTTGCAAGGGTCAGGCGGTCTGCATATTCAAGGTCGCCGCCTACGGGGAGGCCAGATGCAAGGCGTGTAAGTGCAACCCCTGTTTCTGAAAGGACGCGCTGTATGTAAAGTGCAGTCGTGTCTCCTTCTACAGTCGGGTTTGTTGCAAGAATCACTTCCTTTACATTTTCCTTTTTTACGCGCTCCAGAAGTTGCTGGATGCGCAGCTTGTCCGGGGTCATTCCTTCAAGGGGAGAGATGACACCACCCAGTACATGGAACAGACCGTGGAATTCATGGGAGGCTTCGATGGTTGCAGCATCCTGTGGCTGTTCCACAACGCAGATTACGCTGCGGTCGCGGGTAAGGTCCGAGCAGATCTGGCAAGGATCTTCTTCCGTCCAGCTTCCACATAGGGAGCAGGGCTTGATCTTGTCCTGAAGGGTGCTCAGCTGCAGGGCAAAGCGTTCCAGAAAGTAGCGGTCGGATTTGAGCAGGCTGTTGGCGATGCGGGCTGCGGATTTTTTTCCGATTCCCGGAAGGCGGGAAAAGCTTTCCGTCAATTCTTCAAGTGCGTTCATTTTAATTCAGCAAAAATCAGGAAAGGCCCGGGATGTTCATTCCGCCAAGAAGAGGTCCAAGTTCGTTCTTCATGGTTTCCTGCATTCTTTCAACTGCGGCGTGATGGGCGGCAATGATAAGGTCCTGCAGCATTGGAACGTCCCTGTTGTCTACGCAGATGGGGTCAAGCTTGATGTCTATGAGGTCAAATTTTCCGTTGATCGTAACCTGCACCATGTTTCCGCCGGAAGATCCCGTTGCACGGAGGGCTGCAAGTTTTTCCTGGGCTTCCTTAAGCTGGTTCTGGAGGCCACCCAGGTTCTTCATCATTTCAAATGGATTCATGTGTTTCTCCCAATTTTTTTATGGCTGCGGCTATCCTTAGATAAGCCCTGTGGTTTCGTCGATGCCCATCATGATGTTAAGGCACTGGACTGCAGCTCCACTTGCTCCCTTTCCAAGGTTGTCAAGGCGGCTTGTAAGCATTATGCGGTCATCGTTGCCGTATACGAAAATTTCCATCATGTTGGTGTTGGCCAGCGTGTTTGCAGGGATGAAAGGTTCCGGAAGGGTTCCTTCACCCATGAATCCTGCCACCTTAACAAAGTTGCATCCTTCGTAGTGCCCTGCCATCATTTCCCACACGTCTTTTGCAGTAACCTTTTTTGGAAGGAGCCTTGTGATCAGAGGCACGGAAACTGTCATTCCCTGGAAGTAGTCGCATACGTATGGATTGAATACAGGTTCATAATCAAGGCCTGAAATCTTTTTCATTTCTGGAAGGTGCTTGTGGGCCTGGGTGAGGGCGTAAAGGCGTGGTGAATCAAGTTCAGGATTGCGTCCTTCTGCCTCGTACTGGGCAATGGCTTTTTTTCCGGCTCCCGAATATCCTGAAACTGCGTGACATGTAACCGGATAGTCTGACGGCATGATTCCACTTTTTACGAGGGGATATGCAAGTACATTGAATCCGCTTGCATAGCATCCCGGGTTTGCAACACGGTTTGAACTCTGGATCTTCTCGCGGAAGCTTTTGTCCAGCTCCGGGAATCCGTATGCCCAGTCAGGGTTTACGCGGTGTGCAGTCGATGCGTCGATGATTCTTGTCTTTGGGTTTGTGCAAAGGCTTACGGCCTCGATGGAAGCAGCATCCGGCAGGCACAGGAATGTAAAGTCAGATGCGTTGATGCATTTTGCCCTTTCCTCGCTGTCCTTTCTTTTTTCCTCACTGATTTCAATTATTTCAAGGTCGCTTCTCTTTGCAAAGCGCTCAAAAATCTTGAGTCCTGTTGTTCCTTCCTTTCCGTCGATGAAAACTTTTACGCTCATTTTATTCTCCAGTTTTATGGTTTGAGAACTGCCGGATGCGCAGGGCTTTCACCTGGCACCCTTTTACAGGCAGCTCCGTTCTTTTTATTTCAGCCACTTATTCATTTGGCCATTTAGTCATCTAGTCATCTAGTCATCTAATCATCTATGCCGGCAATGGATCCGCGGAACAGGTCCTTGATTATCCTGACCTGAAGGGGGATTTCTGCCGTCTGCTGCTGAACCTGCTTCTGGGCAATCTGCACCTTGAATTCCACAGGCCTTTTGTAGGCAAGGGCAAGGCATGCCTTTATGCGCTCCGTGTTTTTTACAAGCTGCATCTGGACAAAGGAATTTTCCACTTCCGCAGTGATGGTGTCATTTTCCATGGTCCAGCTTCCGGTCTGCATAAGGTTTCCGGCAAGCATGGGGTCGTCTCCGGAAAAATCTGCAATTACAGCCTGGCGCACGTTTTCTATGCTGGAAGAATCGACGGTGCTTGCAGCCGATGCCGGTTTTTCTGGCTTTGCAGGGGATGGCTCTGCCACGGGGGCAACTGCCGGTTCCTGGCGTCCTGCTGCCGATGCTGAATAGAATGCAGGCGGTTCAGCTCCGCCATCATAAAAAGGGCCTTTTTCCTCCGGGCTTACGTCTTCGGATGCCGTGTTTTCGCTCAGTGCGCTGAAGGTTGGCATTCCCATGGCTGGGGATGTGCGTTCACGGGGCACAGGGGCTGCGGTCTGGGGGATTGGAGCCTGGGCTCGGGCGGGTTCTGACGGCCCACCTGAAGGAGTCCCTGATTCAGCCTGGATTTTTCTTGGTCCTGCGGCGTTCATCAGCAGCGGCTTTACGTTGTCCACGGCTTTTTTTACTTCCTGGGCAGAAACATAGTCCTTCAGCCAGCAAAGGCGCGATACTGCAAGTTCAAATTCGTAGCGCGGGTTGAGGGAATACCTGATGTCGCGGTAAAGCTGCATGAAGATGCTTAGGCCCCGTTCAATCTGGATGGGATTCCATGCTGCAAGAACTTCCTTTGAGTAGCGTTCCGGGCTCTGGCCAAGAAGTGATTCCTTTCTGATTCCGTTCTTGATGAACAGGAGGGAACGCAGGTAGTCCGTGCAGTTTGATATGAGCTGCTCGATGCTGACTCCGTTCTGCAGGTAGTCGTCAATCTTGAGCAGGGCTGTCTGTGTGTCTGACTTTACGCAAAGGTCAAAGAGTTCGTTAAGGCGGTCGATTCCCACAAGGCCCAGCTTGTCACGTATCTTGTCGTAGGTGATTTCGTCTCCGCAGAAGGATGCAACCTGATCAAAGAGGGTGTAGCTGTCGCGCATGGAACCGCCTGCCTCGCGTGCAATCCAGTAAAGGGCTTCGTCCTGGGCCTTGATGCCGATTTCTGCGGCGGCCTGGGCAAGCTGGTCACGTACCTTTTCCGGTGGAACAAGGCGGAAGTTGAACTGCTGGCAGCGGGACTTGATTGTAGCAGGAACTTTCTGCAGTTCCGTGGTGGCAAAAATGAATATTACGTATGACGGTGGTTCCTCAATGGTCTTGAGCAGGGCGTTGAATGCACTGTTTGAAAGCATGTGGACTTCGTCGATGATGTAGATCTTGTATTTGCTCGACGTTGGCGGAAATAGGACTTCATCCTTGATGTTGCGGATGTTCTCTACATTGTTGTTTGAGGCACCGTCTATTTCTATCACATCGAGGGAATTGCCTGACGTAATTCCCTTGCATGAAGGGCATTCTCCGCAGGGGTTGGCTGTTGGGCCATTGTGGCAGTTGAGGGCCTTTGCAAGGATTCTGGCAGTGGAAGTTTTGCCGCACCCTCTAGGTCCTGAAAAAAGGAAAGCGTGGGCAATTTTGTCTGCCTTGATTGAATTGCGCAGGGTTTCTGCAACAAATTCCTGTCCGACCAGTTTATCAAAATTTTGCGGCCTTCGTCTGGTCGCAGTTACTTCATAAGCCATAGGATAGAAGAATACCCTAAAACCGTTCCTTTCTCAAGGTGAAGGGGATTTGCATGAACCATTCCAGGCAGATTTTTGTTCAATATCCTTTTCCATCCTAAAATTCCCTTTGAGAAAAGTTTGGATTTTTGGTAGACTGCTCATATTATGGTAATTTCTTCTATAGATATGAAAGACGGACATGTTGTCCAGCTTAAAAACGGCAAGGATCTTGTTCTTCAGCGCGATGATGCTGATGCCCTTATTTCCGAATTTGACAGGTTTGGCGAAGTTGCAATCATCGACCTTGATGCAGCCCTGCGCAATACAGACGAAAAGGGAAACACTCCAAATACAAAACTGCTTAAGTCCCTCCTTAGAAAGGGCAATGTACGCGTAGGCGGCGGAATCCGCGACGTAAAGAAGGCCCGCGAACTTATTTCCCTTGGTGCAGAAAAGGTAATCATCGGTTCGGCAGCATGGAACGCAAACCGCAAGTCGGATTCAGATCCAATTCTCAATGTTGAATTTCTGGAAGAACTTGTAAATGCCATCGGAAAGCAGCGCGTCATCATTTCCGTGGACGCCATCAACGGAAAGATTGCCGTAAAGGGATGGACGGAGACAGTGGACATCAGTCTTGTGGAAGGTGCCAGGGAAGCAGAAAAATATGCTTCTGAACTTCTCTTTACATGCGTGGAAAAAGAAGGATGCATGCAGGGAACTGACATGGACATGTGCCGCCAGCTTCGTGATGCCGTAAAGTGCCGCGTTGTTGCAGCAGGTGGAGTCAATACCGTTGAACAGATTGTTGCCCTCGAAAGAATGGGCTGTGACGTTCAGCTTGGAATGGCCCTGTATACTGGGGCAGTCAGCCTTAAGGACAGTTTCATCGGATGTCTTGACTGGGAAAAGGTTGACGGAATGATTCCGGTGATTGCCCAGAGCACTGCAGGCGAAGTCCTCATGATGGGATATTCAAACAGGGAAGCTGTGGAAAAGACCATCGACACCGGTAAGCTTACGTTCTACAGCCGCACAAGAAAGGCTCTCTGGACAAAGGGGGAGACTTCAAATCACTGGCTTGATGTAAAGAAGCTTAGGGTGGACTGTGACCGCGATACGATTCTTGCCATTGTTGAACCAAATGGAGGAGCTTGTCATACTGGCAGCTGGACCTGTTTTGGTGCAGAACCTGATGCCAAGAGCAACATGGAGCGCCTTTATTCAACCATTGCTGAACGTTTTGCAAATCCACGCCCTGGAAGCTACACTGCAACCCTTAATGATGAACGCGTTCGTGAAAAGGTTGAGGAAGAGGCAGAGGAAATCTGCGAGGCAGAAGGAAAGGATGAAGTAATCTGGGAAGCCGCAGACCTCCTGTATTTTGTAAGCGTCCTCATGTACAAGGAAGGCGTTACATGGCAGGATGTGTATAACGAGCTTGACCGCCGTCATAAGAAATAGATTTTTCCTAAAGGAACCCCCGGGAATTCATTTTGTTGAGTTTTCGGGGGTTCAGTTATATAATTTAGGCAGGTGGAAAAAAGCAAGTCAAGATCATCAAAATCAGGTTTTCTCATTAGCATGAAGAACATGCATGTTTTCATGGCCATTATTTCTGCCATGGTTTTGCTGGTTCATGTGGGCTTTTTTTTAATAATGCATAATGCCGGTATTCACGCCCTTGCCAAGTTCAACATATTCAGCATTGTAACTTATGTCTGTTGCACCTTTATGTTCAGCAGGAAAAAAATTCTTGCCGCAGCCTATGCTCTTTTCTTTACGGAAATCTTCCTGTTTTCTTCCATTACAACCTGGACCATCAGGGATTTTTGCGGATTTTCAACCATTGTAGCGCCCTTGATTCCCCTGGTGGGACTTTTGGGATTTATGTATAAGGTTCACAACAACAGGCGGAACTGGATCTTTTACCTGATGCTTGTAGTTCTTGCCGGGGTATTTGCCCTTAACACCCTGAAGGGCTACCTGTGGGCCGATTATGGAATCTACGATATCAGCAATGAGTACCGCCAGATCCTGTGCATCTACTGCTGCATCATCGAGTGTTTCTGCGTGGGACTCATGAGCTACGTCTTCTGTTCCGTTGCCGATTCCAACAATGACGACCAGAATTTCAAGATCGAGCAGCTTTCCCTAAAGCTTTTTGTTACGTTAAGCCAGACTGTGGAAGCAAAGGATCTGTATACCAACGGTCACTCCATGAGGGTTGCAGCCTATTCCGAAATGATTGCGGCCAGGATGAATTTTTCTGTGGAGGAACAGAAGAAGATTTACTACTGTGGTCTTCTTCATGACATTGGAAAGATCAGCATTGCAGATGAAATAATCAACAAGAACGGAAGCCTTACTGACAGCGAATACCAGGAAATAAAGAAGCATCCTGTTTCAGGCTGGAACATCCTCCATACCATTGATGAATTTCCGGAGCTTGCCCAGGTTGCAAGGTGGCACCATGAGCGTTATGACGGAAGGGGATATCCTGACGGAAAGGCCGGCAGCGAGGTTCCACTTTACGTGCGCATTGTAAGCATAGCCGACGCATACGACGCCATGACTTCAAACAGAAGCTACAGGAGCGTCATGGAACGAAGCAAGGTGATCAGGATAATCCGCGAGGAATCAGGAAAGCAGTTTGATCCTGAGGTCGCAGAGGTGTTCCTTAAGATTCTGGAAAAGGACAAGAACTACGAAATGAGGGAAAAGAATTCTCTCTTTAAGTAGGATGCCGCTCTGGACTGACAGTCATTCGACCTTTTTTGTTCCGTTTTTTACTGATTGCTAGTAAACATCTGCATTTTCTGATAAAATATTCCGCAAAAATCGGGAAATTTTTTCTCCTAAGAAAGGCAGAATATGATCAGAATTCAAAAATCATCAGAAATCGAAGATTCATTTTTCGGCGGAAGAAATTTTGGTTCTTCCATTGAAGTTGTGCGTGACGTTCTCAATGACGTTCGTGCAAACGGTGACAGCGCAGTAAGAAAGTATACTGCACAGTTTGACGTTGCTTCTCCTGCAAGCCTTGAAATTCCACATGAGGAACTTAAGGCTGCGGCAGATAAACTTCAGAAGGAAAATCCCGACCTCTATCATGCACTCTGCTATTCACGCGACCTTGCAATTCGCTTTGCAAAAAAGCAGAGGGAATCTTTTGACGATTTTGAAGTTGAACTTGAACCGGGTCTTTTTACGGGCCAGAAGAACATAGCCGTTGACCGCGCAGGAGTTTATGTTCCGGCCGGCCGCTTTGCCCTTGTTTCAACCATGGTGATGACCGTGGCTCCTGCAGTTGCAGCTGGCGTCAAGGAAATAATTCTCTGCACTCCGCCACGCGTTCACCCTTCGGAGAAGGATGAGGCACAGAAGCAGGGGCTTGGTGTTCCCGGAAAAGCTTATGCTGGCGGAAAACCCTATGCAGACGAAAACATCATGGCTGCTGCCTACATCTGCGGTGTTACAAAAGCCTTTGCCTGCGGTGGATCCCAGGCAATAGGAGCCCTTGCCTTTGGAACCGAATCAATTCCGGCAGTGGATGTCATTGTAGGTCCTGGAAATAAATTTGTTGCAGAAGCAAAGAAGCTTGTATACGGAACTGTCGGCATCGACATGATTGCAGGGCCGACCGAAGTGTTCATCATTGCCGACAAGTCTGCCAATGCCCAGTGGGTTGCAGCCGACCTTCTTGCCCAGGCTGAACACGACGTTGTTGCACAGCCGGTTCTTGCAGTTACGGATGAAGAACTTGCCCGTAGTGTAAGTGAAGAAATAGAAAGGCAGCTTGAAACTCTTTCAACTGCAGCCGTTGCCCGCCAGAGCATCGACACTTACGGAAGAATCATAGTCTGCAAGGATTATGAAGAGGCGGCAGAAATTGCAAACAGAAAGGCTCCAGAACACCTTGAGCTTGCAATGGAAGCAGGTGACCAGCGTGATGCTGTTGAAAAGCTTGTCCACAACTACGGAAGTCTTTTCATCGGTCATGGGGCTGCAGAAGTCTTTGGTGATTATGCCGCAGGCTTGAACCACACCCTGCCTACAAGCGGAAGCGCAAGGTTTACCGGTGGATTGAGCGTGCGCGTGTTCCTCAAGACAGTTACGACATTGAGAACCGACAGTTCAAGGGAAGGACCTGCAGCATCTGCAAAGGCCGCAGGTGTTCTTGGTGATGCAGAAGGCCTTGCCGGACATGCCAGGGCTGCAAGATTTAGAATTGGAGAATGATATGAGAATTACAAAGCTTGGTGAAGAAATACTCAGACAGAAGTGCGAGCCTGTAAAGCCGGAAGAAATCAATGACGACCTTCGTGCCCTTTTTAACGAAATGTTTGAAACCATGACGAGTGCAAACGGTGTCGGTCTTGCAGCTCCGCAGGTTGGAATTGCAAAGAGATTTTTCGTCCTTGAGTCTGATGATGACGTAAAGCGCGTTTTCATCAATCCGGAAATCATAAAGACTTCTGCAGAAACTTCTGAATACGAGGAAGGATGCCTTTCTCTTCCGGGGCTTTCGGAAAACATCACCCGCCCTGTAAAGGTTTCTGTAAGCGCCCTCAATGAATTCGGAAAGCCTTTCGTAATCAATGATGCAGACGGGCTTCTTGCAAGAATCATTCAGCATGAAAACGATCACCTGGATGGAATTCTTTACATCGACCGTGGCGAAGAAAAATTCAAGACGGAAGCAATTGAAACTTTCAGGAAGCGTGCGGAACGTGCTGCAAAAAAAGCTGCTGCAAAAGAGGCAAAGCAGCGCAGCATAGAAGCAAAGAAGGCGGCAAAGGCAGCCAAGTCTAAATAAGGTAAACAGATGCTTAGAGTAGTATATGGTGGCAGCCCTCAGGTTGCGGCAACAATTCTTGAACTTCTTCTCCGTGACAGCGAGATGTCAAAGGCAACGCCTGATGAACAGTATGAAATCGTCGGTGTCCTGACAAATCCTCCCACGGCAAAGGGAAGGCATTCGGCACTGGTACCTACGGAAGTAGAGCAGTATGCGAGAATGTGGAATGCGGCGCGCGGAACGGACATTAAGGTTCTTTCACCGGAACATGTTTGTGCCCCGGAGCGTGAGGAACTTGCAAAGCTTAATCCGGACATCTTCATCTGTTTCGCATACGGTCATATTCTGGGCCCAAAGTTCTTCTCCCTTTTTAAATATGGTGGAATTAACATTCATCCTTCGATTCTTCCAAAGTATCGTGGGGCTACTCCAATCAACGAGTGCATCCTCAATATGGACGAGGAAACGGGATGTTCAATTCAGAAAATGGCATTGGGAATGGATGAAGGCGACATCATAATTTGCCAGAAGTACCGCCTTACGGGCAATGAAAATGCAGAGTATCTTTTGCGCCAGTGTTCCGTTTTTGGAACGGCCATGTTCACCCAGTACCTTCGCCAGATTTCAAGGACAGGCATCCTGCCTCCTGCAACGCCTCAGGTTGGGGAACCTTCCTACTGCACCAAGATAAAGAAGGAAGACGGAAAGATTGACTGGAGAAAATCTGCCGATCAGATTGATGCCATGATCCGTGCCTATACGCCGTGGCCTGGATGCTTCACCATGTCCAACGGAGTTCAGCTTAGGATTTTAAAGGGAAGGTCTGCTTCTAAAATTGCAAGCCAGGATACCAGCATCGTAAAGAATACGGCGGCAGTTCCAGGCACCGTCCTTGACTATAACAAGCAGCGTGGAATTCTGATTCAGACTGGAGACGGCGTTCTCATTGCCACGGAATTGCAGTGGCAGTCAAAGAAGGCCATGGACTATAAATCATTTATGAACGGTGCAAGAAATTTTGTGGGAACCGTCCTGGAGTAAGCGATGAAGAACATTCTTGAGAAATTTAAGTTCAGCATGGAGGAAAAATCAAGGGAAATTGCAGAACACGGCAGGCTGATTTTTGGCGTTGTTGTGGTTACCTTCATCGTGATGGTGGCTGTCTGCGTTTCCGTGTTTTTCATTTTTGTTCACGGAGCGGAAAAGGTTCTTGTTCCAAATGTGGTTGGAAAGAGCCTTACCGATGCCCTCTTTGAAATGCAGGCAAAGGAACTTTATCCAAAACTTCAGATGAGGTATTCCGATGTGCCGGGCGATAAGGGAACTATCATCGACCAGAACCCAAAGTCAGGCGCCATCGTCAAGGCTTACCGCCGCATCACCATCACCGTCAGTCGCGGTGTGCCAATAGATTTTATCGAGGACTACATCGGTAAGAATGCTGATGAAGTGCGTAATTCCCTGGAGCTGCTGTTTTCCGGGGAAGACCCTCTTGTCGAAATTGCACCTTTTGCCTATGTAAAGGATGAGTCGGCTGCAGGAACGGTCATTGCACAGTTCCCCCCGGCAGGCACCGACCTTTCGGAAAAGGTAAAGCTTCAGCTCATCGTTTCAAGCGGAACGGAAACCGAAAAGGTCAGCATGCCAAAGATTGAAGGGCTCTCCATCAAGGAACTTTACCCCGTCATAAATGAAAACAAAATCATCCTTGACTTTGAGGCATCAGAAGATGAATCAGCTCCTGCTGCTGGCCGCGTTTCTTCCGTTGAAGTCGGAAAGGGAAATGTGGAAGTCTACAGCAGAATCAGGACCGTCATATCCCTTAAGCCCCGTGATGAAAAATCGGAAAGGGTTCAGGGGATTTTCAAGGCAGAAATGATGGAATATCCATATCCGGTTTCCGTAAAGCTTGTGGCATCTTCCCCTGATGGAAAGACAGAAACCCTTGTTGACCTGAACCATCCGGGATTTGAATTTACGGTGCCTTATGATGTAAAGAAGAACACGACGCTGATTCTTTATGTCCTTGGTGAAGAAAAAGGCCGCGTAGTTGTTGAATGATTTTAGCACCCTGCAGTGACATTGACTTGTTCGTGAATGCAGGGTGTTTTTTTATGGGATTTCCCCCTCTAATGAAATTGCCCTTTAATGGGGCCACTAAATATATGGGGAATCGATGATGATGATGCAGTTGATGTCGCTGTGCTTTTCCTGTATGGCCTGTGAAAGCCTTGCGCGAATTTCGCTTTCGGAAAGGCGGCAGTCGTGGGGGCGGACGATGTCAAAGATGAGGTTTGACCTTTTTTCTCCGGGAACCATCCTTACGTCGTGAACCGTAAACCGCGGGTCGAGCTTGAGGCTTTCTTCCTTTATAAGTTCCTTGAGCATTGAGAGCCTTTCGTTGTGCAGGTCCACGGGATCCATGTGGATTACAACGGCGCAACCGAATTTCTTGTACAGTTCCAGTTCAACGCAGTCGATGACTTCGTGGATTTCAAAAATGTTCCTGTCACCGGGAACTTCTGCATGGAAAGAAATCATGAGCCTGCCCGGACCGTAGTCATGGATGATCATGTCGTGGATTCCCATGATGGGCTTGAATTTCATTACTTCCTGTTCAATCTCTTCAACGAATTTCTTTTCCGGCCGCCGTCCAAGGAGGGGGTCAACCGTGTCCTTGTAGGATTCAATTCCTTCCTTGAAGATGAATACGGCAACGATGAGGCCTCCTATGCCGTCCACAGGCAGGCTTGTAAAACTGGAGGCGATTACGGAAAGAATTACAACGGATGTGGATATCATGTCGCCAAGGCTGTCCTTTGCAACGGCTTCCATGGTCGGGGAGTTAAGCTTTTTTGCCATGGAATGATTGTACAGGTACATGTAGAGCTTTACCCCGACGGCTGCAATCATTATGGCAACGGGAATGATTCCCTTTTCAACAGGGGCAGGATGCAGGATTGATTTTATGGAAGAACGGAAAAGTTCAAGCCCCATGAAGAGGATCAGGAAGGAAACGATAAGCCCTGCAACGTATTCGATTCTTCCGTGGCCAAAGGGATGGTCAAGGTCAGGCTTTTTGCCCGAAAGCTTGAATCCAAGTACGGAGATGAAGGAGGATGCAGCATCCGACAGGTTGTTGAATGCGTCGGCAAGCATGGCGATGGATCCGCTCAGGACGGAACCTGCAAGTTTTGCGGCAAAAAGCATTACGTTTAGAAAAATCCCCAGGGAGCTGCAGAGGATGCCGTATTTTCTCCTGACATCTGGATCTGCATAGTTTTTTCGGTCCCTGATCAAGAGGGCAGAAAGCAGTTTAATCATGAATTCAGTATAGGGCATCTTTGAGAACAATAAAAGGGCAACTTGATGACTGCCTGTGGTCTTGATGAAATTTGGAAAATGTCATAATTGTGATAGAATAGTAGGATAAGGTTTATGCCCGAATGGGATTTACGGAGGTACATAATGCAGCAGATGGAAAAGCAGTTTCATATTCATTGTAAGGAAGGAGATGTGGGTCGCTACGTGATTTTGCCTGGTGACCCTGGACGCGTGGAAGCCATAGCCAAGCTTTTTGATGATGCCCATTTTGTTGCATCCAACAGGGAATTTACGGTCTGGACCGGAACCCTCGACGGCGAGAAGGTTTCAGTCTGTTCAACAGGTATCGGAGGCCCTTCAGCTTCAATTGCCATGGAGGAACTTCACAATATCGGAGCCGATACATTCATTCGTGTTGGGACATGTGGCGGCATCGACATTGACGTAAGGAGCGGAGACGTGGTTGTGGCCACCGGTGCCATCCGTTACGAGCACACAAGCTGCGAATATGCCCCAATTGAATATCCGGCAGTTCCCGACTTTGGAATTACCTCTGCATTGGTACAGGCATGCAGGAACCTTGGAAAGACATGCCGCACTGGAGTTGTCCAGAACAAGGATTCCTTCTATGGCCAGCACAGCCCGGAAAAATCTCCCGTGTCATACGAACTGCTGCAAAAGTGGGAAACCTGGAAGCGCCTTGGTGTAAAGGCAAGCGAAATGGAAAGCGCCGCCCTGTTTGTTGTTGCAGATGCCTTAAAGTGTCGCTGCGGAAGCTGCTTTCACGTAATCTGGAACCAGGAAAGGGAAAAGCTTGGCCTTGACCAGGAAATGAGCGAGGATACAAGTTCCGCAGTGCAGGTTGGTGTTGAAGCCTTGAGACTTGTAATCAAGGCCGACAGGGAAGAATAAGGCAACCGATTGCTCACTTCCACCGCGATTCATTGAATTTAGTGGGTTTCTTCTATATAATGGATTGATAATATTTATGGAGACAATTGCTATGGACCAGCTTAAACAGGAAATTAAGGAAGTAATTATTTCATCACTTCAGCTTGAAGACATTACACCGGAGAATATCGTTGATGATGCACCTTTGTTTAATGAAGGGCTTGGCCTTGATTCAATCGATGCCCTTGAACTTGGTGTTGCACTCAAGAAGAAGTTCGGCGTTAAATTTTCTACTGACAATGAAGAATCAAAGAAGGTGTTCTCTTCTGTAAATACCCTTGCTGAATTCATCACTGCAGAAAGGGCAAAGGCAAACTAAGGGGAATCTGGAATGACAAAGGAAGAAATTTTTTCGAAGCTCAAGGAAATTCTCGTATCAGTTTTTGAACTTGAAGAATCACAGATTGTTCCTGAAGCAACCATCGGCGACGACCTTGAACTTGATTCAATTGATGCCATCGACCTTGTGGTAAAGATGAAGGAATACACTCCGGAAGGAAAGCCAAACATTGATGCTTCCCTTTTCAAAAACGTAAAGACTGTACAGGATGTGGTTGATGCCATTGCATCAGTCTGGGCTTAAATGAAGAATCTGCTGAAAGTATTATTTTACGTAGTGGCTGCGGTTTACCCGGTTCTGGTGTTTACCATGCTTGTGGTGCTTAAGCTGCCCGTAAGGATTCTTTCGCTGTTCATAATGCTTCTTGCACTGGCATTTTTTTTAAGTGCAACAGAAATTACAAAAACCGGGAATAAGAATCAGAAAAAAGCGCTGTCATGGAGGCCATTGGTTTCTTCGGCTCTTTTTCTTATTGCCGGTCTTTTTTGTTTTTTAACCCAGAAGACGGTTTTCCTTAAGCTGTATTCCGTTGCCATAAGTACGATCCTGCTGTTTGCCTTTGGGCATACGCTGTTTGTTCCGCCGAGCATAATATTCCGCTTTGCGACAATGATGGACAGGAGCATCATGGGTTCAGCATGGGAAAAGGATGTGGCGTCCTATTGCAGGAAGGTGACTGTAGTCTGGTGCATTTTTTTCATATTGAATGGAAGCGCCGCATTCTATACTGCATTTTTTGCAAGCGACAGGGTGTGGTCCGTTTATAACGGGGGCATTTCCTACGTAATCATGGGAATGCTTTTTTGCGTTGAATATATAATTCGAAAGAGGGTGGATAGAAAAATGATAAAGGCTTTTCCAATTTCAAAGTTCAAGGCTGACTCAAGAAAGGATGATCATGTTCTTTGCTATGAGGGAACTTATTCTTCCGGGAACTACAGGACGTGGAAGAACTTCCTTGTGGAAACTGCAAAGGCCAGGAAGATCTTCATGGAAAATGGAGCCGATGACTGGATTCTTCACTGTGAAGATTACTGGTATTTTCTCGTGACCTTTATTGCCCTCCTTCAGTGTAAAAAGCGGGTTCTCCTTACGCAGAACATTGCCGAGAATTTCATTGCGGAAATCAAGGGCCCGGGTGTTGAATTCATCACTGACCAGAAGGCCAAGAATTCAACATTCATTCCCGACATGATAGCAAATGCACAGATGCCCTCAGAGGATGAGATCAGGTGCACCCCAGAATTTTCTTCGGAAGACACGAGGATACTCATGTATACTTCCGGTTCGACGGGACATCCAAAGGCAGTTCCACAGCGCATGAAGGAATTTGAGGAAGACAATGCATTCATCATTTCAAAGTGGGGACAGGAATTCACCAGCCGCCGCCTTGTTACGACTGTAAGCCAGCACCACATTTACGGATTCCTTTTTGGCATCTGTCTCCCATTCGCCCTTGGAGTTCCATTCAGGAGAACAAGAATTGAATTCCCCGAGGATTTTGAAAATCTTACTGATGACAAGTACATAATCATTGCAACTCCTGCATTCCTCAAGAGAACAGTCGAGTGCAAGGAAAAGCTTCCCCTTGAAGACGCCTGGATTTTTACAAGCGGTGGAGCAGTCAGCCCGGAACTTGCCGTAAGCACGGAAAAAGTTTTTGGTTTCTGTCCGCTGGAAGTTTACGGTTCAACGGAGACTTCTGGAATTGCCTACCGCCAGCAGAACAGGGATGGCCTTGTGTGGACTCCCTTTGACAATGCAAGGGTCTGGAAAGGCGACGACGGATGCCTCAGGATCATTTCTCCATACATCAAGAATCCGGAAGGTTTTGCCACTGCTGACCTTGTGGAATTTACAGGCGAAGGCCAGAAGTTCCTCCTGAAGGGAAGAAGCGATTCCATCGTTAAGATTGAAGAAAAAAGAATTTCCATGACGGAAGTAGAAAACCGTCTTCTTGAAAGCGGCCTTGTAAGGGATGTTAAGGTTATCGCCATGTCCAACGACATTCGTCAGTATCTTGCTGCTGCAGTTGTTTTCAATGAAGAAGGAAAAAAGAAATTCCAGGGCATGGAAAAATACCTTATCAACAGGCATTTCCACGATTACCTGATGAACTGGTTTGAAAATGTTGTCCTTCCAAAAAAGTGGCGTTTTGTGGACGAGCTGCCTGTGGACGTTCAGGGAAAGAAGCACGTCAACGAAATAAGGGCCTTGTTTGAAAACGCTGGGGAATCCGGAGATGCTGGAGAGACCGGAGAGAACAGATGAACTTTCATTCGGTAGAAAATGAGATCCTGCTTAGCCGCACCGATACTTCCGTGGAACTTGAATTCCTTGTGCCTGCTGAAAGCGACCTGTTTGACGGGCACTTTCCTGAATTCAAGCTTTTGCCGGCGGTGGGTCAGTTTGATTTTATCTCGCGTTTTGCAGTCAAGTATTTTGCCATTCCAAGAAACATTTCCAGCGTAAAGAGAATGAAGTTTTCTTCACCAATTTTGCCTGGATCCAAGGTGAACATGAAGCTTGATTATTGTCGTGAAAAGAATTCCGTTTCCTTTTGCATGAGGGATGCGCTCCAGTGTGACCGCGTGTTCTCTTCCGGTTCTTTTATTGCAGGTGAAGAATGAACAGGTATGTTTTTGTAATTCCCGTTTACAGGCATGGGGCAACCCTTGAGGCTGTCATAGATTCCCTTGGTGAATACAGGATTCCATTTATCGTTGTGGATGACGGTAACGGAGAGGAAGACAAGAAATTCATCAGGGATGTAAAGGAAAAAAATCCGGAGCTGATTCTCATTGAGCGCAGGAAAAATGGAGGCAAGGGAAGGGCTGTCAATGACGGTGTACGCAAGGCCCATGAACTTGGCTTTACCCATGCAATTCAGATTGATTCCGACGGTCAGCACGACAGCACTGCGGTTAAGACTTTCATTGAGCTTTCGGAAAAAAATCCGGAGGCCCTTGTGTGCGGTTACCCGGTTTATGATGAATCCGTTCCTGCATCCCGTCTTAAGGCACGCAAGATCGGCAACACCTGGGCACACATCGTGACGCTGTCCAACGAAATCATTGACACTTTCATAGGCTTCAGGATTTATCCCGTTGAGCCATATTTCAAGCTTTTAAAATCCCATGTTCTGATGGACACCCACATGGGTTTTGACATTGACATTCTTGTGCGCCTTGTATGGAAGAATGTTCCGCTGGTTCAAAGTCCAGTGCGCGTTTTCTATCCAAAGGGAGGAATAAGCAATTTCCGCGTGTTCCGGGACAATGTGCACATTTCCCTTTCATATACAAGGCTTTGCTGCGGAATGATCCTGCGGTCTCCGGTTCTTGTCTATCGCGCAATTAAGCGAAGGAAGTCAAGATGAGCAGCCAGTGGTATGACGAAAAGGAACAGGTAAAGACTTCAGCACCACTTTTTTTTACATTGTGGCTTGTGAAGGTTATGCCCCGTCATGTCATGGGGTTGATAATTTTTCCGGTGGCTTTCTTTTACTGGATGTTTTCTCCGCGGGCAAGAAAGGAAATAAAAAGATTCCAGACGCAGCTTAAGGAATACACTGGCGGACATCTGCCAAAGAAGGAGAGCGTTTACAGGACGATTTATTCCTTCAGCAGCTATCTTGTGGAACGCATTTCCGGGTGGCTTGGAAAAATTCAGGCTGAAGACATTTTTTACAACGATGACGACATAGATGACTTTTGGGAAAATCTTGACCGGGGCCAGGGCTGCTTCATCATCGGGTCTCACCTTGGAAACCTTGACCTTTTGAGGAGCCTTTCGACCATGTGCCGCGCTGGTGTTGACCGCAAGGTTCCCGTTACGGTGATCATGGAAATCAAGTCGGTTGAAAAATTCAATGCCATGCTGAAGAAGGTTAATCCAGATTATGAACTTACAGCCCTTGATCCAAAGGACATTAACCCGGAGACGATCATTGACCTGCAGGAAAAAATCAAGGCCGGGGAAATTGTTGTTGCTACAGGCGACAGGATTTCTGCCCATTCGGCAAACAGGTTCATCAGAAAAAAGTTCCTCGGCAGGGAAGCAAATTTTCCCTATGGAATTTTCCTCATGGCATCCTTGCTTGAATGTCCCGTATACTTCTGCTTTGGCTTAAGGGACGAGCCTGTCATGATAGACCCTATAAATGCGGTTTACATGCACAAGGCCGACACGGAATTTTCCGGCTGCGGAAGAAAGGAACGCGAGGCAAGGATCAACCAGCTTTGCGAGGAATTCATAATTCATCTTGAAAGATACTGCATGTGGTTCCCTAACCAGTGGTACAATTTTTATGACTTCTGGTCGGATGATGGAGTGGAGAGCAAATGAAAAAATATTATACGGTGGAAAAGGAATTCAAGGTTGAATTTTATGACGTTGATTCCATGGACATTGCATATCACGGCAAGTACGTAAATTTCATGGAAGTGGGAAGATGCGCTCTTCTTGATGAAATTGGATACAACTACATAAACATGCGTGACGAAAATTATGCTTTTCCTGTCGTGGAAATAAAGGTTAAGTATAAGAGGTCCCTTAAGTTTAACGAGGTATGTAAAATCGTTTCTTCCATAACGGAATACGAAAACTGCCTGAAGATATATTATGAAATATACAATTCGGAAGGCAAGCTTGCCACTGTTGCAGAATCAAGCCAGATGGCGGTTAATGCAAGGACTGGAGAATCAATGTTCTGCTGTCCTGAAAGCCTTATAAAAAAAGTTGAAGAAGCCATGAAGAAGGGGAATTCAAAATGAAGAAGATTATTTTGGCATGTGCCATTTTTGCAAGTGCAGTTTTTTCCTTTGCCCAGGATGCAACCCTTAAGTCTGTCTGCACTCAGCTTTCGAAGAATGCCATAACCAAGGGTGACTTTGTTCAGTCAAAGACAATTTCAAAAAACGGACGCACCCTCAAGTCCAGCGGGAAATACATTTTTACCCTTGAAGGAATTGCTTGGAATACGCTAAAGCCCTTCAGTTCTTCCCTTGTGCTTAAGTCGGATTCAATGATTCAGATTTCGGCAGATGGAAAGAAGACCGTGACGGATGCTTCCGGTAATGAAACCTTCAAGAGCATAGCTTCCACATTGACTTCCGTTTTCACCGGAAGGGAAGATGACCTGCTTAAGAATTTTGAATGCAACTTTTCAACCGATGGTTCCCTGTGGACGGTGGAACTCTCTCCAAGAGACAAGACCGTTGCTTCCATGATGAAGAAAATAGTTCTTTGCGGAACCGTGGAAAAAACAGAAATCACTTCTATTGAATTAAGCGAAGCTTCCGGGGACGTGGTAATGTATGCGTTCCAGAACAGTGTGCACCCAAAGGATCTTACTGATGAAGAAAAAACTTGTTTCTCTGAAAAATAGAATCTTAAGCCTCTGGCTTGAACGCGGTGAAAAAAAGTACATCGCCCTGTGGGCTGCTTTTCATGGCGTAATACTTTTGGCTTCCGCAGGTGTTTTTCTTGCCTGCAGGGACCAGATAAAGATTGACGCGGATTTGTTCAACATGCTTCCAAAGCAGTTCTCCGGGGAATCCGTGGAAAAGGCGGACCGCAAGCTTTCGGAAGTTACAAGCCGTAATGCATTCATTCTTTCATGCAACAGGGATTTTGAAACAGCAAAGTCTTTTGCAGAAAAAGTGTATGCGGAACTTGAAGGCAGCAGCAATTTTGATTCCCTTTCACTGTATGCAGGCGAGCAGTCCCTCAAGGAATTTGAAGACTATCTTTATGACAACAGATGGAACTTCATAAATTCTTCCAGGGCAGAAGAGATTTGCAGCGGCGATATTCAGGGGGCATCTGACAATGCCATGGCAAAACTTTACAGTCCCTTTACGTTGACTTCCCTCGGCAACCTGGAAATGGACCCATTCCTTTTGACAGAATCTTCCATGGAAGATTACATGGGCACACTTGCCTTTAGCGGAACTGCCATGACCGTAAGGGACGGCGTTCTTGCAAAGGAACATGACGGCAACTGGTATGTCATGGTGCGTGGTACCCTGAGCAAGGAAGGATCTGCCCTTGCAAGCAAAAAAAATGGAATTGCAGAAATTTATTCAGTTTGTTCAAAATATGAAAAGGACGGCCAGCGCTTTGTCTATCAGGGAACCAGTTTCCACAGCCACAAAAGTTCCAATGCGGCGGCCAGGGAGATAACGGTTATTTCTGCCGTTTCACTGACGGTGGTTCTCGTCATGCTTCTTCTTGTGTTCAGAAACCCGCTCCCGATTTTGTGTTCCATGGGCTCGGTGCTTGTTTCCGTGGCAACAGCCTTTTTGTTGACTCTTGCCGTGTTCAAGCGCATTCACGTTCTTACCCTTGTCTTTGGAACTTCCCTCATCGGGTCATGCATTGACTACAGCCTTCATTTCTTCATCAACTGGAAGGCCAACACATCTCTCAATTCCGGGGCGGCAATCAGAAGGTACCTGATTTCAGGCCTTACCCTTTCCCTTGTTTCTACGGAAATCTGTTTTGCAATCCTGATATTTGCTCCCTTTGAATTACTTAAGCAGATGTCGGTCTTCTCCCTGTCCGGAATCTTGAGTTCATTTCTGAGCGTAATATGCATCTATCCTCTGGTTAAGCTGCCAGACCTGGAAAAAAGAAGGGTTCGCGGAATGAGGCTTGTAAGGATTCCACATTGGTACAACAGGAAGAAAGTTGGACGCGTTGCAGTCACCGTGCTTTTTGTCTTTGCCATTGCATGTCTTTTTACGATCGGAAAGAACAGTGGAATTGAAAACAACCTTACAAGGCTTTACAAGATGGAAGGCCGTGTCCTTGATGACCAGATTGAATGCGCAAAAGTCTTGAACTATGCGCCAAAGGGATGGTTCATTCTTCGTGGAAAAACAGAAGAAGATCTGCTTGCCATGGAAAGGCGTTTTGCAAGGCAAGTGCGAATGGAAATTCCCCAGGCATCATTTTTCTGCACATCGGACTTCATTCCATCTGCTGCGGACCAGGAACTTTCTAAGAAGGCTTACGGCATCCTTGTGGAAAATTCTGCAGCCCAGCTTGAATATATTGGCGAAGACATTTCTGCAGCGGATTTGATTTCTTCCGAATGGAAGGAAAAGTGCAATATGGTTACAGGTGTGGACGACCTGCCTGATTTTCTGAAGGAAGCTTCTGCAAACACCTGGCTTGGAAAAATTGACGGAACCTATTATTCAGTTGTAATGCCGTCCTTCATTCCCGAAGATTACGATGGAAAGCTTCTTGCTAAAGAATACGGCGGAGATGTTTTTTACATCAACAAGATGAAGGATATAAGCCATGACCTTGATGTTCTTACGGTGATGATACTTAAATTTTTTGCCGTGGCCTATGTGCTGATATTTGTGGTTCTGAAAATGTTCTATAACTTAAAGCAGTCACTTAAGGTGATTTCCATACCGCTGCTCATCATACTTATGGTTACTGCGGTTTTCGCCATTGCAAAGATTCACCTGGAGTTTTTTTCCATCACGGGAATCATTCTCGTGTTCGGCCTTGGCCTGGATTATGTCATCTACATGGTGGAAGCACAAAAGAGGCAGGATGATGAAGAGAACAGCCGTCTTGAACCTTTTGCAATTCTCCTGTCCTTTATGACGACGGCAGTTTCCTTTGGGGCAATTGCCTTGAGTTCGTTTATGCCGGTTCACCTCATGGGTCTTGCAATTCTGGTTGGATTGATTACGGCATATTATACATCGTTCTTCTATGAACGCGACAAGGAAAACAAGAAGGCGGTACAGTCATGAAAAAGTTTTTTCCAGTTCTATTTGCATTTGTTCTTGCATCCTGTTCCACGGTCAGGCAGGAAGGTATTGCTAGTCAGACTAGTCAGGCTAGTAAGATTGAACAGCAGAAAAAGTTCAACTACAAGGTTCATGTTACAAATGCCAAGACCATGAATCTCATGCTTCCAGAAAACATGGACGGAAGCGTTGACAGGGTTTATCTTTTCGTTGGGGACTTTGGGAACCGCTCATTTATTGCCCCGCTGTATTTTACGTCTGATTCCCAGGGAATGTACATTTCCATATTGAATGACCTTGGTACAAGCCTTGCTGAATTAAGCTTTAGTGAGACGGGCGTTGATTTTGATTCGGAACTGCTTCCAGGAAAAATGGGAAAAATGAAGGCTGAATACATCGTGTCCGACATACAGGCTGCCTTTTACAATGTAGATGCCCTTAAGGATCACTACAGGAATTCCGGTCTTTTGTTTGAGACCCATCCAGCTGGCAATGGTGAAGTCCGGGTGGTAATGGATGGAAAGAAAGTAATCATGACGATTACAAAAGATGAAAATATCGTGTGCATAAAAAATTTCCTGCGCGGATATTCCTATGAACTAACGGGAGCCCAAGACGATGACTAGAATTTTTCTTGGCAAGCCAGGGGTTGCTTGCTGTGCAGGACTTTCTTCCGAAGAGCTTTATCAAAATGCCGCAGCTGGAAACCGTGACGGAATAAAGCGCGTAAAGACGGAATCGGGTGAAGATTTTTATGCCGGCAGAATCGATGATGAAAAGATCAGACCGACTACGGCAAGATATGACATGCGCATCTGCCGCATTCAGGAGATGGCCCTCGACCAGATTGCCTCCCAGGTGGAATCTGCTGTTTCAAGATATGGCTCCAAAAGGGTTGCCGTCTGCGTTGGTTCCTGCGATAACGGTACGGAATTTTCAGTGGGCGGTCACAAGGTTTTTCTTTCGACTGGAAAATTTGACGGCAGCTACAGTCTTGAAATGCAGAGTGCAGATTACCAGGCAACTCTTATAAAGGAAAAACTTGGCCTTGAAGGACCGTGCCTTGCATTTTCCACTGCATGTTCTTCCAGTGCGGAGGCAATCATAAAGGGAGCACAGCTTATAAATGCAGGGCTTGCTGATGCCGTTGTTGCAGGTGGAGTAGACATAACATCCGACACGGTGCTTTTGGGTTTTGGTTCTCTCGAGGCAGTGTCGGCGGAAATCACGAATCCCTTCAGCAAAAACCGAAGCGGAATAACCCTTGGAGAAGGGGCGGGATTTTTTGTGATGACCCGTGATGAAGATGAAGCTTCCATTGGCTGCAGTCAGGTTGAACTTCTTGGATGGGGTAACAGCTGCGATGCCCATCACATGACTTCTCCAGATCCAAGCGGTGATGGTGCATACAGGGCAATGGAAGAGGCCTTAAGAAAAGCCGACGTTAAGCCGGAACATGTGGGATATGTAAACCTTCACGGAACTGGAACAAGACTGAATGATTCCATGGAATCTCTTGCCGTATCAAGAATTTTTGGGAGCTACAAGGTTGCCGTAAGCACGACAAAACCTCTGACTGGGCATACCCTCGGGGCCGGAAGCGCCATTGAGCTTGCCCTTTGCTGGGAACTCATCGACCAGGGCCGCAGAAATCCAAAGGCACCTCTGCCGGTTCAGCTTTGGGACGGGGAATTGGATCCGGACCTTCCGCCGCTGAATTTTGTAGGCCTTAAAAACAATGTTCCCCAGTCTCCCGTAAAGATCTGCATGAGCAATTCCTTTGCCTTTGGCGGCGCAAATGCCTGCCTCATAATAGGAGACCGCACATGAACTTAAATGCAACAAACGTAATAGAAAAGCAGGAACTGCTGGAGCTTCTGCCGCACAAGGGAAAGATGCATCTTCTGTCCCGGCTTACGGATTATGACCTGGAAAAGAAAACAGTTGCCGCAGAAACGGACATTGCAGAGGATTTCATTTTTTATGAGGAAGATTTTGGAGGCGCCCCTGACTGGTCTGTTTTTGAAATCATGGCCCAGTCCATTTCCGCCCTTACGGGAATAATCTGCCGCAGGAATAATGTTCCTCCAATGGCCGGATGCATCCTGAGCATTTCTGATTTTTCCATGGATGGAAAGGCTTTTCCCCTCGGCTCAAAAATCAGCGTCACTTCCGAGGAAGAATTCTTTGATGCTGAATCGGGCATCTACAGGTACAAGTCCGTGGCTTTTTGTTCCGACAGGCCAGGGACTCAATGCGCAAAGGCTACGCTTACCGTCATGCAGATGGATAACATCGAGGACCTGCTTAAAAAGTAGGATTTGACATTCCACAAAATTGAATTTTTTAATCCATGTCATTATAATGGATGAATAATTTTCTATCATATCAGAGGCACATTATGGCTATGACAATTTTGACATTGAACTGTGGATCATCATCTGCTAAATACCAGGTATACGACTGGGACAACAAGGAAGTTCTTGCAAATGGTGTAGTAGAAAGAATCGGAATCGAAGGTTCATGCATTACACACAAGGCAAAGGGAAACAAGGTTGAACTTGAAAGCCCATGTCCAACACACAAGGAAGCAATCGAACTCATCCTCAAGATGATCACAGACAAGGAAACAGGTGTTATCTCTGACCTCAGCGAAATCGGAGCCGTTGGTCACCGCGTTCTCCATGGTGGAGAAAAGTTCACAAAGTCCGTTCTTGTAACTCCGGAAGTTCTTGCAGGATTCAAGGAAGTAATCGACCTTGGACCTTTGCACATGCCTGCAAACATCATGGGTATCGAAGCTGCACAGAAGGTTATGCCAAACGTTCCACACGCAGCAGTCATGGATACAGCATGGCACCAGACAATGCCTGCAGAAAACTTCATGTATGCAATTCCACACGAATGGTACGAAAAATATGCAGCACGCAAGTACGGTTTCCACGGAACATCATTCCTCTACACGGCAAAGCGTGCTTCAGTTCTCCTTGGAAAGAAGCCTGAAGATACAAATGTAATCATCTGCCACATCGGTAACGGTGCTTCAATGTGTGCCGTAAAGAACGGAAAGTGCTACGACACAACAATGGGTATCACACCTCTTGAAGGTCTCGTAATGGGAACACGTTCAGGTGACCTTGACCCGGCCCTTCCATTCTACATCATGCGCAAGACTGGAATGTCAGCTGACGAAATGGATACGGCACTCAACAAGAAGTCTGGATGTCTCGGTGTTACAGGAAAGTATGCAGACCGCCGCGATGTTGAAATGGCAGCAAAGGACGGAGATGAAAAGTCAAAGCTCTGCATCGAGATGGAATCCCTCCGCATCAAGAAGTACATCGGTGCTTACATGGCTGAACTCGGTCACGTAGATGCAATCGTATTTACAGCCGGTGTTGGTGAACGTGGTCCAGTATTCCGCCTTAAGTCTACACAGGGTCTTGAAAACTACGGAATCAAGATCGACGAGCAGAAGAACCAGTGGTCATTTACAACAAACGCAGAAACTTGCATCTCTGCTGATGACAGCGCAACAAAGATTTTCGTAATTCCAACAGACGAAGAACTTGTAATGACAGAAGATGCCTATGCCCTCATGAAGGGAACATACGATGTTCATACAAACTTTACATATTCATTCCAGAGCAAGGACTATGTAAACAAGGCTCGCGAAGAAGGCCTCAAGGCTGACCTCGTAAAGCGTCCTGACCTTGCAAAGGTTGTTGTTCGCGCAAAGTAATTAAGGCTCTCATATTCAAAGGCCCAGGTAACGGTTGAGTTTTTAACCATCGCCTGGGCCTGATTTTTTTGCCGTTCTCTAAAAGGGAACTTTCCTGTATAATCTAAATGCATGTGGGTAAAAAGACTTGCGCCATGTATTTTGGTGCTTGCATTCAACACTTTGTTTTTCTCTTGTTCATCCAGCTATGATGAGGATGAAGAACTGGAGCAGTCCCGTAACCTTGGCAACAGGTTTTCCTTTTGCGTAAGCGGTGACTACATCGACATTCACGGCATCAAGGGAATGGACATCTGTTACGTTAACCTTAACACTTCATCCACCACGCCCCTTGCAAGGGAAAACATCTCCGACATGGCGGGAATCGTTGGAATAGAATCTGGCGTCCCGGACGGAATAGTGCTTTTCAATTCCACTCAGGATGCAAGGACTGTTACATCTGGTGCTGCCGACTTTTATGGCGATGCTCTTCGTGGAACAGGTCGTGCTGCTCCGCCTGCCGGGGGAACCATACCTGCAGATCCAGTAGTGGATGCCACAAAGGTGGATTTTTATCTTGCAAAGAATTCCCAGAATGAAACCGATATTCCTGACCTTGTAGGCTGCACCCTGCGTGCAAAGGTTAAGGGCACTTCAAGGACATTTCTTGTCTGGGTGCCGGAAGCTTCATGGACCCTTGGAAAACCGTCAGGCATTAAGATAAACGGCGCAGTTGCCAGGGACATTGCACAAAAATTCAGCAGTCTTTATGACGAAGAAGTAAAGGTCTATGGAACTGAAAGCGGAACCATGTTCAATTATGAAACCAAGGCCACCGCTGAATTTGCCGCTACCGACATGGATTGCATCAATATAATTGTCTACGACATTGACGGTGACGGGAATTCCAAGAATGCATCTTCTTCCATGATCGGGGGATTTTTTTCCCAGCGGGATTATTTCATAAACGACGGAACTTCCGTAACCTATTCAAACCAGGCAAAGATAATTTACCTTGATTCCCTTTTGTGCAATTACAATGGCGACACGGAACTTATGAGTGCCAGGGCTTATTCAACCTTGGCCCATGAACTTGTTCACCTCATAACCTTTGCAAAAAAATACGGCGGCAACACGAAGACAAGTTCTGCAAACAAGTGGTTTAACGAAATGCTTGCCATGATGGCAGAAGACATGTTCAGTCAGGGAATCCATGGCTCTGACGGAAATGCAGCCGCAAATGAAAGAATGGGTTCATTTAACTCAAGGTACTACATGATGGGAACAGCCACTTTTAATTCAGCAGACACGTCAAACTTGGGATATTACTATTCAAGCAATTTTGCCTTTGGTGCCTGGCTTGCAAGAAACTATGGCGGCGTAGGTTTTGTAAGTGACCTTGCACAAAGTTCTGAATATGGAATGGGTGCAGTCTTGAATTCAGTGTCCAGAATTTCCGGGGAAAAATTTACAAGGGACTTCATGCTTGTGGAACAGTTTATCCAGTCCTGCGTAGTGCGAAATTCCTTTGCCGCTGCCAATTCAATTCCAAGTTTTTACAGGAGCTATCCGCCATCAGGCCCTGGTTCCCTTTCTCCTTCCTTTGGCTTGATCGATCTTTATTCTAGGGAACATTCATTCCAGCTGTCATCCTTTGACGGTCGCAGGGTATCAGGCCCAATGATTGTTAGCCCTGGAACAAAACCTGTACAGCTTGGTCCCTTGGGATTCATCGTTTCCTATGTCGGCCGTGCATCCGACGAGTACGTGAGAATTTATTTTTCCCGGGGAAAGTCATCTGCAGAAGAAATCATCGTCATCGTGCAGGATCCATTTTCCAACCAGGTACGCTAGTTTTTCCGATTACCAAGATTTGTTTCTTGTGGTAAAATCAAGGCATGAATATTTTTGACAAGAAAACAAAGACACCATCCCAGACCGTGATTCAGGATGTGTGCAAGGTAAAGAAGGGGGAGCGTGTCCTCATCATTGCAAACCCTGCAACAAACATGATCTCCCAGGAACTTTACAAGGCTGCCTCTGAAGCTGGTGCAAGGCCAACCCTCGTATTCCAGCCCCACAAGACAAGCCAGGATTTCTGCGAGGAAACCGTAATCGGTGCAATCAAGTCAGAGCCGGAAGTAATCTTTTCCATCTCCGAGATAAAGCTCGGTAAGGATGAAAAGGCCATAATGAATCCATACAAGACGGAAGACGGCATGACATGGGATAACACCTTTGACTATCTTCTTAACGGAAAGAAGTGCATCCGCGCAGTCTGGACTCCTGGCCTTACGGAAGACATGTATGAGCGCACCGTAAACATCGACTATAAGAAGCTTGCCGAAAACTGCAAGGCCCTCTGCGAAAAATATAGGGATGCCGAGAGCGTTCATGTAACTTCACCTTCGGGAACCGACATAACCATCGGTCTTAAGGGCAGGGCCGGCATGGTGGACGACGGTGATTTTTCAAAGCCTGGTTCAGGGGGGAATATTCCTGCTGGCGAAACATTCATCAGTCCTGTGGTGGGTACAAGCGAAGGAACCATTGTCTTTGACGGCAGCATGACTTTTTCTGACGGGGATTCGATCTTAAAGACTCCCATTACCTGCAAGGTGGAAAAGGGTTTTGTAACTGAAGTGACTGGCGGCGAGGAAGCAAAAAGGCTCCTTAAGGACATTACCCAGGCAGAAAAGGATGCCGTTGCCATGGAAGCTTCCGGAAAACTTCCTGCAGGTCAGGGTGCAGTCTATGCAAGAAATGCGCGCAATATCGGTGAGCTTGGCATTGGCCTTAATCCTGCTGCCTGCATTACGGGCAACATGCTTGAAGATGAAAAGGCATTCCGTACCTGTCATTTTGCCATTGGAGAAAACTACGATGGCGATGCTCCGGCCCTGATTCATTTTGACGGTGTGGTTAGAAAGCCGACAATCGTAATAAAGTATGCCGACGGAAAGGAAGTTGTTGTCCTGGAAGATGGCGACCTGAAGCTGTAACAGAATACGGGCAGTCCATGAAAAAGTTTTTTATTCTTTCCTTTGCTTTTCTGATTCTTGGAGTTTTTGATTCCTGCAAGTCAAATGTAGAAACTGAGTACGAAGAAAAAAAAGTCTTTGTCTGCACATCCTGCTATAAGGAATATGACAACCTTCAGGATGCCCTCACATGCTGCAAGTCACCAAAGGGCGAAAATCCCCTTGATGACACCAACCCCGGCAACATAATTATCGGGGGGCGCAATTTTGGCAAGACTGAATTTGTTTCCGTAATTCCAAAGGGGGCATCGGCAACAATTCCAAATGCAAGTTGCATTGCAGAGGACAAGCTGTCCGATGTCTTTACCCCCCGCAGGAACATCACTCTGTCTTCCTACTTAATCTGCAAGTATGAAGTTACAAATGAGCTTTATGAATATGTCATGGGGCGCATTCCAATTCCCGACGTGGAAAACCGGTATGATGATGAACGGCAGAAATACAGGCCTGCTGCTGGAATCAACTGGTACGAGGCTGTAATTTTCTGCAATAAGTTAAGCGAGCTTTTGGGTCTTGATAAGGTTTACGACATAGCAAATGTTTCCTATGCAAACAAGGGCAAGGCAAATGAATACGTAAAGTCTGCAACCGTAACATGGGATTTTTCCAGAAACGGATACCGCCTGCCAACAGAGGCCGAATGGGAATATGCCGCCCGCGGGGGTGGTAAATCGGAAAAAGACTGGAGATACAGGTATTCTGGGGCCGATAATGTTAAGCTTGTAGGCTGGACAAGCGTTAATTCTGCAGGAAGGGAAGACACGGACTATATTGTAAAGACCCATGAAGTAGGACTAAAGCTTCCAAATGCCTTGGGAATATACGACATGAGCGGAAATGTTTCCGAGTGGTGCATGGATTACTTCAGGAGCGTAACGGAAACCGGCGATTACAATCATGGTAACGCGGCCATACCGGAAGGCGGTCCTGTAACGGATCCTTGTGTTGGAAAGGGAAAATACGACAACATCGTTCTTCGTGGCGGAAGCTACAAGGAAGAAAATGGATATGCATCCATGTGGCAGCGAATCGGAAAGCCAAAGGCTTGCGGTCACGGCTACATGGATTCAGAAACCTACCAGGGCATCCGCCTGGTAAGAAGAGATTAATTTACTGCTTGTTAAAGAACTGGGTCTGCTGCATGATCTGTTCGCGGGTCATGCTTTCGTTGTGCTTAAGCATAGCTGCAGGAATTCCGTAGGCTGATTCCAGTTCCTCATTGGTCATGACTTCTTCCGGCGTACCGTAGGCCATGTCACGGTTAGGCTTTACAAGAAGAACCTTTTCCGCATACTTCCTCGTCAGGTCAAGTTCGTGCATGGAGATGAATACAGGCGTCTTGGTTCCCATGGAATAGCTTCTAAGGTATTCAAGTGCACTGTTCTTCTGGTTGTCTTCCATGGCAAAAAGAGGTTCGTCCATGAATACGCTGGCGCTGCCGTAAAGCAGGCTGAATGCAAGAAGCACGCGCTGGTTTTCGCCCTTGCTGATTTCCGTAAGGCCGTGGTTCATTACCGATGCAAGTGAGAACTTGTCCACCACTTCCGAGAAAAGGTCACCGCTTCCAAGAATTCCCTTTGCCTTGGCCTTAAGGTTTCCGTTGGAATAGACGTATGTCAGAAGCTGTTCCACTTTGTCGTTGGATTCAAATTCCATGTTCTGGTAGATGACAGAGGCAAGCAGGTTTTTCTTTTCTTCATCAAGCTTGTGGATGTCCTGTCCAAACATGTAGATCTTTCCTGTCTGCGGGAAAAGCCTTCCGCTTGCAAGCATCATCAGTGTGGATTTTCCGCATCCGTTTGGCCCGATTACGCTTGTAAAGGCTCCTGGAATGTTTCCGGTAAAATGTTCAAAAATCGGCTGGGGAACAACCTGCTTTCCGTTTTCGTCAAGGTCTCCTTCCACTGCCGGATATGTAAATGTAACATCGTTAAATTCAAGAAAGTTCATGCAAGTCCTCCGCTTACAGCAATAACCTGTTTTGTAATGTATGATGATTCCTCAGAAAGAAGGAATGTGGCAAGGGAAGCAACTTCTTCCGGTTTGCCTGCGCGTTTCATTGGGATGGCGGAAGTTACAAAGTCTGCCGGCATGTCCTTTGTCATGTCGGTTTCGATGACTCCAGGTGCAATTACGTTCACCGTAATTCCGCGGCCTGCAAGTTCCAGGGCAAGTGCCTTTGAAGCCCCTATGAGTCCTGCCTTGCTTGCGCTGTAGTTTGTCTGGCCCCTGTTTCCGATGATTCCAGAGACGGACGAAATTGTGATTATGCGGCCCTTCTTCTTGCGGCACATGGGCATGATGAGGGGCTTAAGCACGTTGTAAAAGCTGTCCAGATTTGTGTGGATGACCCTGTCCCAGTCATCGTCTTCCATGCCGGGAAAAACGTTGTCCCTTGTGATTCCGGCGTTGCTTACGATACCCCAGAATGTTCCTAGTTCTTCAAGGAGGGATTCAAGCTTTGTGCGGCAGTCTTCCCTGTTGGTGATGTCAAACTGCACGAGCTTTCCCTTTCCGCCTGCTTCTTCAATCTGCCTTAGGGTTTCCTCGGCTTTTTCCCTGCCGTGATTGTAATGGCATACGACAAAGTATCCGGCTTTTGCTGCAGCCACGGAAATTGCACGCCCGATTCCACCGGAAGCTCCGGTTACAAGAATTGTTTTTCCTTCGTTCATGCATATATTCTAATTCAATATGCGACTTCTTGCAAACGCAGTGAAAATTGAATTTAGTCAGGATTTCCACTATAATAATGTCTATGACCTTCACAAAACCAAATGGAAAGCGCCGCGTAGTTGTTACGGGAGCCGGAATGCTTACTGCCCTGGGCCGCACTTGGAATCAGGCTTATGATGCCCTTAGGGAACGAAAGAACTTTGTCCGCTGCATGGAAGGCTGGGAGATGTACAAGACAATGAATACCCGGCTTGCATGTCCCTATGAGGGGGAACTTCCAAAATTTCCAAGAAAGAAGATCCGTGGCATGGGTCGTGTAGGGCTTCTTTCCCTTGTGGCAACGGATGATGCCCTTAAGATGGCAGGTTTTGTTGATGAAGAAGGGAATATTGATCCCGTAATATCCAGCGGCCGTACTGGAATTGCCTACGGAAGCTGCATGGGCTCAATGGAGGCTCTTGTGGACATGTGCTCCATGATTGACAGGGGCGACACTTCAAAGATTGATTCACAGACATACATAAAGTGCATGCCCCAGACTTGTGCTGCAAACCTGAGCATTTTTTACCAGGTGCGGGGCCGTGTCATCGTAACTGATACTGCATGTACCTCTGCAAGCCAGGCCATTGGCTATGCTTATGAGGCCATTGAGGACGGCAGGCAGGACGTGATGATTGCAGGAGGGGCTGATGAACTTTCTGCTGCGGACCTTGCCATATTTGACGTCATGGGGGCTGCAAGCACCATGAATTCTACTCCGGAACTTACGCCAAAGGCATGGGACAAAAATCGAGACGGTCTTGTGATAGGTGAAGGTAGTGGAACCTTGATTCTCGAGGATATGGAGCATGCCGTAAATCGCGGTGCAAAAATCTATGCAGAGGTTGCAGGTTTTGGAACTAACATGGACGGAACTCACATTACTTCCCCTAATGCAGAAACCCAGGCCGTGGCACTGGAACTGGCCCTAAGGGATGCAGGAATTACTTCTGACCAGGTTGGTTATGTAAATGCCCACGGAACTGCTACGGATCATGGTGACATATCGGAAAGTGAGGCAGTGTACAGTGTTTTCAAGAGATCTGTACCCATTAGCACCACCAAAACCTATGTTGGCCACACCTTGGGTGCTTGCGGGGCTTTGGAGGCTTGGCTTACCATCAATATGATGAATGAAGGCTGGTTCCATCCAAACCTTAACCTTGGGGAAGTTGACGAGCGTTGTGCTCCCCTGGATTACATTAAGGGTGAGGGCCGGAACATCGACACGGACTATGTAATGAGCAATAATTTTGCTTTTGGAGGGGTGAATACCTCCCTTATATTTAAGAAATGGAAGGCTAACTAACGGTCGTTAGTGAAGTTTTCCGCAAATTTGGGGTTACAAATGGGTGTTTTAGAGACTATAAAGGGTGTTTTTGGCAGGAAGGATGAGGAACTAACTACCGTTAGTTTGTGCCAGCAGATAAATTCTTCCATGGAGCTGCTTCTCCAGAAGTCAGGTAATCTTAATGATTCATTTGGAGAAGAAAAGGCCGAGATTGCAAAGCTTAAGGAAGAAGTGGAAAAACTTGGTCCATCCAAGGAAATTCTTGCCGCAAAACTTGAACAGGACATCCTGGGACGCCTAACTACCGTTAGTTTTGCATGTGACAAGGCACTCATGGGCAAGGATGACGGAGAAGTAAAGAAGTCCCTGTACCACCTTAAGACCGGCATTCAGCAGAGACTGCAGTTACAGTAAAAAATATGCTCCCGCCAGGAACTGTCCGATATCTTTATTAAAATGAGGGCACGTTCTCGGGCAGAACAGTCTGGTGTCTGTGCAAAAATAATGGGTACACGTAGGGCGGGTTCCCGTGCCATGCAGCATTTGAAGCCGGTGAGGACGCAACGCGTCCGAGCTCAATACCTATAGGCTTCAACCGCGAAATGGCATGGGGTTCCGCCCGAGAGTGTACCCATGTTTATCTGTTGCACTTTGGTTAAATTTTAATCTGCTCCAGGACCTTTCCTATGCTGTCGTGGATTACAAGGTCCGCGATTTCGTCGCTTTGGGTGGCATCCCGGTTTATCAGCACGATTTTGTTTCCCTGGAAGTAGCGTACAAGACCGGCCGCAGGGTAAACCGTCAGTGATGTTCCCCCGATGATCAGCAGGTCTGCGTTGGCAATGGCCCTTACGGCACCGTTTACAACATCATCGTCAAGGGATTCTTCGTAAAGCACAACGTTCGGCTTTATGAGACCATTGCATTGGTCGCAAAGGGGCAGTCCCCTGTCGTCACTGTGTTCATCCACATAATCGATTCCAAAGAATTTTCCGCATTTGGTGCAGTTGTTCCTCAGTGTGCTGCCGTGGAGTTCGTAAACGTTTTTGCTTCCGGCCATCTGGTGCAGACCGTCTATGTTTTGGGTGACAACGGCCTTTAGTTTTTCTGCCTGTTCAAGCTGGGCAAGCTTTATGTGGGCCGCATTGGGCTTGATTCCGTGGATTATGAGTTTTTCCCTGTAGAACCTGTAGAATTTATCCGGTTTGTGTGCAAAGAAAGTTGCGCTCAATATCTGCTCCGGCGGATAGTCCCATTTCTGGTGGTAAAGTCCGTCAACACTCCTAAAGTCGGGGATTCCGCTTTCCGTCGATACCCCGGCACCTCCAAAAAACACGATGCTGTGGCTCTGGTCAATGTAGTTCTGTAACTGTCCGATCTGGTTTTCCTGTGTGCTCATGCCATTAGTTTAAGCCCCCTTTGAAAATTTGGCAAATGCATGGAAAAGAAAATTCAAATTAACTTTAATTTTTTTGGCATATATAGAAATAAATTTGACAGGTTAGAGATATTAGAGTTATTATTATAGGTATGATAGGTGATACTATGGGTGTGGAGTTTTTCTGTAGTTTTGCGGAATTTTTAAACTTCTAAAGAGAAATCTTCATATTCCGAAAATAAGAGGAAGGGGTTCTCCTCGTAATTTTTTCACTTGTATTGGGGTTAACATGAAAAAAGTGTTACGAATTGCAACGGTGGTTCTTTTAACTTGCGCTTCTTGCGTTGCCGCCTTTGCAGAAAAGAAGGTTGAGTCAAAGTCTCTCGGTCCTGAAAACAGCTGGCAGGAAGTCTTTGACATTACTGAACATCAGCCTGGAAAATATAACATTCTCGTAGAAGGCGAAGACAAGGCCGGTAACGTTACGGTTGCAGGTCCCTATAATATTTTCATCGACCCCAAGTCTGACCTTCCTGTGACAGGCATTACTAACCCCGTGAACAACATGCGTGTCCCTGGAAACCTTAACATCGTTGGTACTTGTGTTGACGATGACGAAGTTACAGAAGTATGGCTTATTCTCGACGGTGACGAAGATCATCCCGTAAAGGCAGAGGGAAAGGAATTCTGGTCTTACTTCCTTACCACAACTGAACTTTTTGAAGGCCCTCACACCATTGAGGCTTACGGCATTGATAACGGTAATCCAAATGCGTACAAGGACGAGAAGGGCGTTGTTGATGAAAGCCGCGTAGTTCCAAAGACCGGTAACAGGACAAAGATTACATGGCAGCTTGACCGCCGTGCTCCAGTCATCGAGGTAAACAACCTCAGCATGGGTTCCCTTGTTTCGGGAAAGATAAATCTTGAAGGCCGCGTAACTGACGGTAACGGCATCAACCGCCTGGAATACAGTCTCGATGGCGGCATCTCCTTTACTCAGGCACCGATCAAGGAAATTAAGTATCCGGAAAGAAACGAAGAAGGCCTCCTGAGCGAATTTACATTCAGCGTGCCCCTTGATACGACAAAGTTTGAAGACGGTGTTGCAACCTGCTGGTTCCGTGCACGCGACAATGCAGGTTCAGTTGGAAGATTTGCATTCCTCTTTTTTGTTGACAACACTCCTCCTGACATCAGGATCATCACTCCACAGGAAAGCGAAGTTTGTAACGGCGTATTTACTGTTGCCGGTGTTGCAAAGGACAAGAACGGAATCCATAGCCTTAAGTGGCAGTGGGGACTTGAGTCCGGCGAATTCGAGCTTACACCGGGCAACCCTTACTGGACAAAGGAAGTAAGCGCCATTGGCAAGACAAAGTCGGAGGTGTTTACGGTAATCGGCCGCGACACCATGGACAACGAGGTTGTGGTAAAGAGAATCATTCCTCTTGATCCGGAAGCAGACAAGCCGGTTGTTACCATCGGATACCCTTCAAACGGAATTGAAGTTTCCGGCGAAGAAGGCGCACTTTTTGTACGCGGAATTGCAAGGGATGACGACGGAGTTGTAAGCGTAACATATAAGGTTGACGCAGGCGAAGAAAAGACCATGGACTGCCTTGGGGTATTCAATGCAGCCATCGAAGGTCAGCTTGCCTACGGAACACATACACTGACGGCCTGGGCTACGGACAGGTACGGCGTAAAGGGAAATCCAACGGTTTCCACATTCACTGCAAAGGGTCCTGCTCCGGCATACAGCGAAGGTGCCGTAAAGACCGGTTCCCAGAGCGTGCCATTTGTTGACGGCATGACGGTTCACCCGGAATCGGACAGCGTATTTGAGATCGTGGCAAGTTCAACTTCCGGAATTTCTGCAGCTTCCTACAAGGTTCTCTGGGGAACAAAGGAAGTTTCTGAATATGAAAAGAACCTTGAGCTTAAGGGCGGCGAAAAATCCGTTACCATGCAGGTTCCTCTCAATGGCGAATCCCTTCCATGGGGAATCGTGAGAATCCAGGCCAGCTGTACCGACATTTTTGGCAGGGAATCGGTTCATACTTCCGTAATCAACGTGCGCGACATCACAAGGACCTGGACGGAAAACCCAGGCGTTTACTTTACTGACAGCACAATTGCAGAAGACGGAATCATTGAAGCTGGCGAAGGAAAATTCGTGACCGGTTATTTTGCAGGTGCAAAGATTGCAGGCGTTGCCCTTGTTCCTGCACAGAAGAATGTTGAGCTTAAGAACGAAAACAACCTCATTCGTATTGCTTCCGCTGTGGATTCAGATGAATTTGCAGTTCAGGTTACGACTGATTCCGGGGCAACATATATTTCTCGCAAGATGAAGTTCCGCGCTCCAAAGGAACCTCTTGTTCTTGAACTTGATGAACGTGAGGAATACAACACGGAAATCGGCATGCCATTTGTTTTTGAAACACCTGACAGCCAGCTCAAGATTTCCGGTAAGGTCTCAATTCCACAGGCAAAGGTTGCATATCGCATCTTCTCGGCAGAAGCAGACCTCCGCGACGGTGTGATTCTTACGGGTTCTCGCCAGAACGAACCTACGGACTGGAAGGATATTGAAGTTTCAAGAAAGGGTGCATGGGAAATCAACGACATCAATTTTGATTCCGTAACTGACGGATGCCACGTAGTTGAAATTCTTGCACAGATGGAAGATGGCCGCGATGCATGTCAGGCTGTCTACATAAAGAAGATTCCTCTTTCAATTGACGCAGAAGGAAACAACATCGTAATCACCGACGAAAAGGGCAAGCCTATTGCAAAGGATGTTCCACGCGTATACACCTTCCAGGGACGCGACTATTACGGTGTTTGCGTTTACCAGGGCGAACTTTCTGCAGACGATTTTGAATTCAGCCGCAAGAGAAAGGAACAGATTCAAGCTGACGAACCTCCTATGGTGTTCTCCGTTACAACGGCAGACACTCCAAAACCAATGAAGTATTCATCACAGGCCGTAAGCGTAACTGCTCCGGCTGTAATCAGGATGGAACTTGCAACGGTTGACGGCGAGGAATACAGAAGCGGCATGGAAGTTGCCCTCAACAGGGTAATGGCCAAGGACGAAAAGCACGAAGCCGTAATCAACATGACAAGCAACACTGTAATCAAGACAGTTTCCTATAAAATCACTGGTGAAGATGCACCAGGTGGAAACGCCACACAAAGTGGAAATGCTCCTGTTGTCCTCATTGCATCAGATCCGGAGACCCACGAAAATTCATATAGCGTAAGCATTCCTCTTGTAAACCTTCCTGCACGCATCACCCAGATATCTGCAACGGCAACGGATGCAAAGGGAAACACTTCTTCCCTCAACGGAACCATCTCCGTAATCCGCGAGCACGAAGTAATAGACAATGAGCAGGCAATCTACTGGTATGCAGATGGCCAGACGACATACAACGAAGAACTCAAGGCATACGTTTTGAACAACGGTTCGGTTCTTACAGGTTACTGCAACGTTGCAGGCCCTCTCAAGGAAGCCTATGCACGCGGCGGAATTGCTGGAATCGAGGTTGCCATTGAAGGAAACATGATTCGCCTTAAGGCCACAGCCGATGGAACATTCCGCGGGGTAAGCGTTCGCGTAAATTCGGAAGACGGCGGTTCATACCTTGCACCGGACGTAAACATCGTTTCCGACACATCTAATCCTACAATTACGGTTACAAGTCCAGAGACCATGATCTACGTAAAGGATACGTTCCTTCTGTCGGGCCGTGCATCTGACGGCAACGGAAGCGTAAAGCTTGCATACACACTTGGCGATCCAAAGGCAGATATCCATGACAAGGAAGGAAACCTTATCGAAAGCGGAGAAATCCAGTGGACGGATCTTCCTTCTTCCAAGGCCGGCGAATTCTGGATTAACGTTAGCCTTAAGGAAATCGAGGACGGATACATTCCTCTTACAATCCGCGCAACAGACAGCGTTGGAAAAATCACTTATGAACACAGGGTTCTCCACAAGGATACGACTCCACCGGAAGTCCAGGTGATTCTGCCGGAAGAAGGTGTGGTTGTAAACGGCGAGACGACGGTTGTATTCCGCGTTCATGACGAAGGCCGTGTTTCAAACATTACATACACAAGCCCAAGCGGAAAGACAAAGCTCCCTTACGACATTTACGTTCATCCGGAAGATGTTCCGGTTAAAACGGAAAAGAAGACCGTGCCTGGTTCCATTGCGGAAGATGGAACTGAAACTCCAGAAACAGTGGAAGAAGTTGTAGTTTCTGAACGCTTTGATCCGCTCAGGACAATGAATTCAAGGCTGCCTCACATGCGCGTTGGAACTTCTGACGCACCTATCGACAACAAGATGTCATTCACCTTTACGGACGACAACGGCAACAAGACCGTAATCGACCAGTGGCAGTTTACCGTGGATGAAGAAAGCGACAAGCCGGTTTCAGAAATTCACCTGCCGGAAGAAATGCAGGTTGTAACGGCGGACTTTGTAATCTCCGGAATCGTTTACGATGATGATGGTCCTTGCAAAATCTTCTATAGAATAGACAAGGATGAATATAAGCAGGTTGAAGAAAACGCCAGCAGCTTTAAGGTTAACATTCCGCTTCTTTCACTTACCGACAATGAACACACGATCTCTGTTTACGGCATCGACGTTAACGGTGTAAAGGGCGATGAATTCAAGCGTGTATTCCGCGTTTCCCTTGAGGAACCTAAGGGTGCCATGACACTGCCGGAAATCAAGACAACCGTAAAGGAAACAGTTACCCTCCAGGGTTGGGCAAGCGACAAGAACGACATTGAGCTGGTCCAGATTTCCGTGGACAACGGTGCAACATACAACGACGCAGAGGGAACGACTGAATGGTCATACAAGTTCAACACCCAGGTTATTCAGGATGGAACTCACGTAGTATTTATAAAGATCTTTGACAAGTACGGCATCAGCGCCCTCTATTCTTCATTGATCAACATCGACAATACTCCGCCGGACATTTCCCTTGATCTTCCTCTCGACGACTCAAAGATTTCAAAGAGAATCTTCCTTAGTGGTGAGACAAAGGACAATATTGAACTTACTGCCCTGGAACTCAGGATTCGCAGCCTTGACGGAAAGACGATTCCTGACCGCCTGGCATACCGCAGCCTTGAGTCTGCAGAAATCATCACCCAGGTCATCGACATTAGCGAACTTGCAAACGGATTCTACAACATCGAACTTACCGGTAAGGATGCTGCAGGAAACATCACGCGTGTAAGCCGCAACATCGAGCTCAACAAGTCAAAGCCTCTTTCAAAGGTTTCAGTTCTCTATCCACTTAACGGTGAGCATGTTCAGGGTGAATTCAACATCTACGGAATCACCGACTCGGAAAAGGACGATCCTATCGAAAGCGTTGACCTTTACATCGATCAGCGCAAGATGGAAGAAATCGGACCTGCCGTAATGACAAAGTCTGGATACTTCAAGTTCACCCTTAGGGATCACTTTAGCCCAACTCTCGTGGAAGGTGTCGATCCAAACGGCAATGCCTACGCATACACTGTTGGCGAGGAATATGTTCTTGCAGAAGGAACTCACTTCTTCCAGACCATTGCAACGACAAAGTCCGGAAAGAAGGTTCTTTCAAACGAGCAGACGTTCATCTACAAGCCAAATGGACCTTGGGTAACCCTTGAAAACTTTACCTATGGTGACTTTGCAAGAAACAGGCCGCTCCTTGAAGGAAACGCAGGCTACATTCTTACGGAAGGTGAACTTGCCGAGCTTAAGGACAAGACAATTCCTCTTGACCGTCGCATCGAGCTTGAAAACCGCAAGGTTAAGCAGATAAGCATAAGCTTTGATAACGGAAAGACATACGAGAAGGTTGCAAAGCCTGGAAAGACCCATTGGGAATACCGCGTGGAAAACCTGGACATTCCTGCAGGCTACCACTTTATGCTGGTAAAGGCAGAAATGCACAACGGTGAAAACGCCATTACAAGAACAATCGTTCAGGTTGACCGCACAAATCCGTCAATCACCCTCATTTCTCCGGGTGAAGGTGGAAGGTACAACCAGCAGCTTAAGTTCAGCGGTTTGTCTGGAGACGACGTTGACCTTAACAATGTTGAACTCAAGCTCCGCAAGGGAGACAAGGCAAGCTACGAGGTTCCAAAGTTTATTGAAGGACTTTACTTTGATGCTTCCGTTTGGGGTGCAACATTGTACAGCGTTGGAGTTGGACTTACGGCCTTTGACGGTGCCGTAAAGGTTCAGGCCAACTTTGGCCAGTTTACCCAGCAGCAGCGCGATTCCATGAGCAAGATATTCCATGTACCGCAGTCAAACATGCGATTTGGCGGTAACGTACTTGGCGGCAAGATCCTTGCACAGCTTGCCTACGTTCCGTTCAGGTACTTCCTTGGACGCGACTGGGACTGGCTCAGTGCTACCGTGGCAGTGGGAGCAAACTTCTCTTACTTTACGGACTCGGGTGCTTCCATCGTTACCGGAAAGCAGGTTGCACAGGTTCTTTCTGCCGCATTGGTGCAGGTTGAATTCCCTCGCGTAACCTTCCAGCAGCTGCATAAGTTTAAGACATGGGCAATGTATACGGAACCGCAGATCTGGTTCATTCCGTCGGACATCGGCGGAGACAGTGCAAAGAAATATGTTATTACGTGCTCTGTGGGTATCAGGGCAAACGTATTCTAATAGGATAAGGGCATAATCATCTGGAGGATATTATGAAAAGAATTGCTAATCATTTAAGGACATTATTACTTGCATCTCTTGCGGCGTTGCCGCTTTTGTCGACACTTTCCTGCGACATCGGTCTCGGTGAAAGCGTCGATACGGAAGCTCCTGTATTGAGCATCGACTATCCAAAGGTCGGTGTTGTAATCAGGGACAGCTTTGTTTTAAAGGGAACATGGTCCGATGATAAGTCTCTTGCCTCTCTCCAGATTTCTGTCCAGGGAACAGGTCTCGATAACCAGAATTTCGCTCTTCCTCCAGAGAACGTAATGGTTAATCCAGACGGTTCATGGTATGCAGTCCTTAATGATTATGGCAATTACGTTTACAACGGCTGGCAGATTCCAGACGGTCCAATCCAGATCAATGTCGTTGCAACAGATAACGGCGGCCACCAGACTGTTGTTACCCACTCGGTAGAAATCGACAATACTCCTCCAGTCCTGATTCTTGCAAAGCCTCTTTCTACAGGTACGGAACAGCCTTCAACCTTCGGTCGTATTGTAAAGCTTACAGGTGACCTTTACGACATGCACCAGTCAAACGGAATCAAGGTATCATTCGGTTATGCACCAGCCAGGGGAAATTCCATCACAGGAGGAACCTCATGGCTTGAAGGATTTACAATCAACAGCTCAATGACGGACGATACTCCGCTCATCATCGCCCAGTACAGCGATGCAGCATCCGTAGCGGCAGATCCTTCAAAGGCACCTCTCCGCACCAACTACCTCCAGCTTTACGGTTCTGATGCAGACAATGGCGCCGGAAAAACCCAGGATAAAACATACTATTGTACCGTTCGTGTTTCGGACAGTGCAAAGGTTTACAAGAATCCTGGTGATGACGGAACAGGTGAAGGTAACACTGCATCAACATATTACATCAACAGCAACAGCTTCTATAATTACCTCCAGTCGGATAAATACGGAAAGAACTACGACATTACTGCAACAAAGATTGCAAAGCTCATGAACGGAACATTCAACGAGCCTGGCATTACGGAAGATGACAAGAAGGTTATCTGGCAGCGCCTGGCAGAAGTTGGAAACAGTGCTTCCTGTGAGGAACTTGATGCAAGGCGTTCTTCAAAGATGCTCATCAACCCGGACAACAGCCCTACATGGAACGTCAGCGATTACGCTGTAAATGCAGGAATATATAACGAATACTCAAACGGTGCAGGTCTCTACGTTAACGTAAATGCCGGTAAGGACGGCACATTGCTTTTGCCGGAAACAGTCCGCGTTGTGCTCAAGCATAAGGATGCAACAGGAAACCAGGATCTTGGCAACATCGTTCTTTGTGAAGAAGGTGCATGGGGATCAACGGATGCATCTGCCTCATTGAGTAATTCTTATCAGCTTACAACCGGAAGGTCTAATCATCTTTATATTTTTGAAGTGACAGGTAAGGACCGCGATGGAAATGATATTGTAGCACAGGATGGTAATACTTACGGATTTAGTGTTAAACAGACATCGTTTAATCCTAGTATTTCTCCAAAAGAAACTGATTCATTCTATACGGCAAGTGTTGCATATGATTCTGGAATCTTAATTGAAGGTACGGTTGAATTTAGCAATAAAGAAGATCTGTTTGATGAGAATAATCCAATTGAAGTTAAGATTGAAGTTGGATCAAAGGCTCCACAGACATTTAAGCCGGGTGAGAGTGATGATGTGAAGATTGAATATTTTGAAGCTGATTCAGATAATAATATTCCTGCAAAATGGTCTATTAGAATGAAGGGTGAGACAGCAAAGCCTTCGCCATCACAAAGTGGTGACATTAAGACGAAAGTACAGGTAACAATTAAAGATAATTCGGGACAGACTCAGCCATCTACAGCAAAGGTAGAGTTCTTTATCAAGAATAATGTTCCTGTTATTTCATTCGATAGCGATGCAAATACATATAACAGTGGCTCTGGTATCTTGGGTTCTAGGATTTTGATTAAGGGTACTGCAAATGCAGCTGATAACCAGAATAATAATATTACTCTTACAGGCCCAGCCGAATGTACAGAACTTAAATTTGAAACTCCGGCGGATCCAGCTACGCCAAATGTTGGAAAGGGAAAATGGTCTGCCATCTATAAAGTGCCAACTACAGAGCAGCTTGCAGGCAAGAGCGGAAAGACAAGCATTCAGTTTACTGCTAAGGATGAATTTGGACCTAGCACAACAAGTGCATTTGACTTTAACTACGATAATGTACCGCCAACAGTTAAGATTACATCTATTGATCCTTATGTAGTTGACGCTAACGATTCTTCAAAGAATTACATTAACGGTAAGGTTACCGTATCAGGAACTGCCCGCGATTCAGGTGACATCAAGAAGATTGTCTGGGAAGCATTGCAGAATAATACTGTTGTTGCAACAGATACCATTGAAACTGGTGAACTTACAAACTTTAGTTTCGTAGTTGATACAAAGGCTTCATTCGTAGTTGATACAAAGGCTTCAGAAATTGCAGATGAGACTCCTGTTGTAATCAGGGTTACCGCCTACGACAATGCAGGTCATGATGTTGATGCATCAGGAGCTATTGTCGATAAAGACGGTAATGCAGGCGTTGCAACAACGGGATCTGCATCCCACACAAGGGCATACACCGTAAGCCAGAAGTCCGATCTTCCAAGGCTTATGAGTGCAAACTTTGCCCTTGGAAAGGCAGAGGAAAACCTTGGTACAACATCATCAGATGCAGACAAGCCAAACATCTTTGGTACAAGCGATAACAACAACCTTACTGGAACCATTAAGGATGATGACGGTATTGCCCTTGTAGAAGTATTCTTCAAGGAAAAGGATGCAGATTGGCCTGAAAGACAGTCAGCTTCTACTACTGATAAAAAGTACTACAGGGCTTCCGGCAATAATGAAACCTTCTATTCTATGAACGTGCCTGTACCTGCAGTAGACGGAATCATTTACGAAGTAAAGGTTGTAGTAACTGACAAGAATGATACTGTGGATAACACAGGCTTTGCAGTTTACAACAGTACAGTTGAAGCCAAGGGCGGTGTTGCAAAGCAAACATTCATCGGTGTTTCAAACGGTGCCCCTGACCTTACCATCGATGAGCCAAACGGCGGATTCAAGACGGGTAGTGCTACAATTAAGACAAGAGGTGTAGTAACAGGAAATCTCCTTAAGCTTGAACGCATTATTGATGGTAATGCTGAAACTATCTACACATCAGCTGATGGAGCTGTAACTCCATCAACAATGACTGGGGCCGATGCAACAAACACAAGAACCTGGACAGATGAATTTACAGGCAAGCCTAATGACGGCAATAATTATGTTGTTCAGTATAGGGCAACAAACCAGTTCCAGCAGACAAGCACAGTCAAGTATACATACAAGGTAGATACGACAGCTCCGACAAATAAGATTGATACTGCCAACTCAATTGATAACAAGGCATTTGTTGGTGAATCTTCCATAAGAGGTTCTGCAACAGATCCAAATGCCGGAAGCTCTGGTGTAAATTATGTTTACTATCAGGTAGTTGATATTAATGGAACTCAGCCTGCAAAGGATGCAAATAACAAGCCAAGTGCTCCTTATGTTGATGCAACAACAACAAACGGCTGGACCCAGTGGCCTGCAACAGGTGCATGGTCTATTCCTCTTGAATTTGTTGACTATGTAAATGCTTCTTACGATCCTTCAGCAAATGGTGGAAAATTCCAGGAAGGAAGATACAATTTCTGGGTATACGCAACTGACGGTGCAGGCAACGTGTCTTACCTGTCAAGCATCAGGTTTGATGTAAACCTCCATGAGCCGGTTCTTGATGTAAAGGTAATCGAAGACACGACGACAGATGAAATCACTGCTGACCAGATTAACAGACCGTTCAGGTTTGGATATACGGTTTCTGATACTTATAAACCGACAGCTCCTACTGTAGAAGTTGTTGAACTTTACAAGGGATCGGAAAAACTTGCTTCTACTGCTTATGCCCTTGATACGACAAACAAGGTTGTTACGATAAATTCAATTGCCTCAGAAACATCTAATGCACCTACAGGTTATTATACTTCAGACGGAACATATTACATTACCCTTAAGGCAACGGATGCATTTACTAAGGCTGTAACTGTTACTTCTAAGAAGATTACAATTGACCGCACAAAGCCGGCTGCTCCTGTTATTTCCACACCTGGTGTTGATGACAATGGAAATGCATTGTGGCTTAATTCAAAGGATAACTTTAATTCAAACGGTACGGCAACAGATCCAAACAGCGGTACTGGTGTAAAGACCGTATGGTTTGCAAAGAATGGCGCAACACAGCCTGATTTGCCTGCAGCTGCAGATTTTCTTACTGATTCTGCATGGGAGGCAAAGACCTGGAAAAAGGCAACAGGTACCCAGAGCTGGAGCAGTCCTGTATCAGGCCTTGATGATGGTGAAAACATTGCATACATTTATGTAGCTGCAGTAGATAACGCAGGAAACGTTTCTGATGTTGCATCAAGGTCAATCAGTGTTGATACAACACCACCAGAATTGAAGAATATTACCTATAAGTTGGGTGCAGATGTTGATGATGACAGCAAGGCTAAATCACCGTTTACGGAAAATTCATTCAACTCAAAATTCAATAAGTTTGCCCTTTACGGTGACTACAGTGATGACATAAGTAAGGTAGAAATTACTGCAACATGTAATGGCCAGGCTTATGATCCTACGAAGTTTGTATTTACCCCAACTCCTGCTTCCGGCACGGACAAGAGCGGAACTTGGGTTCTCAAGACTAACGGTACTGTTTCAGACGGCGAATACAGGCTTTCTGTCAAGGCAACGGACAAGGCAAACAACAGTGTTACCGTCACAAAAACTGTTGTAGTGGACACCATTGCTCCAGAGATTGGGACATTCAAGTATCCGACATATTCTTCAACATCCGGCCAGATAAATACAGCTGACACAAGGGCAGAAAACTATACTCTTACAGGTAAGATTACGGAATCAGGTGCAGGTCTCGTAGATACAATGACCCTTACCTTCTTTGATAAGCCTTTGCAGCCTGGATATTTCTCTGATTCCATCGTTAAGAATCCTGTAGATAAAAATGATCCAAGCAAGGGATATTATGCAGACATCCCAGCAAATTGGGATTATGAAAATGCAAAAACTGATGCGTCTTTTGCAAAGCGTACCATTACATTGGATGCCGGTCAGAACTGGAACGAAACTGTTAGTTACGCAAGCAATACTGATACTGTATTTGCTGCCGAAGGAGAAAAGGCAGTAGCACTTGAAGTATTTGATAATGCAGGCAACAAAACTGTCGTAATAAAGAATTTTACATACGATAAGGCCCTTCCAACATTAACTCCAAAGTGGGATGCCGTACCGACATTTATGCCTAATGGCGGCATTACTATCAAAGGTCTTGTAGAAGACAGTTATCTTCTCCGCCAGGCGGGAACTGTTGTCGTCAGGGAAAAATTCAATGATGTTGCTTCTACACCTTTGACACTGCAGTATGAATCTCCTGCAAGTTCTGAATTAACGGAAGTGGTGGCAGGAAAAAAATATAATATTGAGGTAAAGATTCCTTTGAACGGTGCAACTGTTCAGGATGGTACCTACACCTACAACATCGAAGTTTACGATTCAGTAGGTAACGTATTCAACAGCCAGACATACAACCTTGTGGCAGATCTTGCTCCACCTTCATTGACCATTAAAACACCTTCTTCTGACACTTCTGCAAAGGGTGTTGGTGCAATCAATGTTACAAACTACCGCTTTGAAGGAGAATCAGAGGATGGATCTGGTACGACAAGCAGCGGTGTAACCACTGTCTTCTATAAGATAGATAAGTCTGAAACTGTAGATATGAATCAGCTTTACAAAAATTCAACAACAACAAACGGTTGGTCTACATCTGTAAACGGAACTCCTCAGAGCTGGAACATCTCCCAGAAGTTTAAGGAATCTTCTGCTGATTCTTCCGTTGAGGGCTTGCCAGAAGGAACATATTATCTCCACGCATACTGTGTTGATAAGGCCGGTAACTATTCTTATGACCACGAAACGACGAAAAATGTAAAGGATGGTGTTGCAACAAGGGCTTTTGATGTCGACCTTCATAACCCGACACTTGAAACAAAGCTTGATGGTGTTGAACTTACAAAGAATACTGTAGAAACAATTACGGATCCTGCTAAGAAATTCACATTCTTTATAAGCGACACCTATGGTCTTGATTCAACGGCTCCATACACATTTGTTGTAAAGCAGACAAAGACAGGTCAGGCAACAAAGACTTTGGTAAAAGATACAGATTACACCATTACTGCTCCAGCAAGTCCTGATCCTGATGGCACATACAAATACGAATTTGCAATTAAGAATGTTGATGCTTCTGGTAAAGACGATGCACTTTACGAGATCACTGTTACTGCAAAGGATGCCTTTGGAAAGACAACCACTGCAGAACGCAGCATCCGCCTTGATACCCAGGCTCCGGTTCTTGGTATTACGTCCCACAATTTTGATGATTCTGGCAACAGCGACTGGATCACAGGAATCAACACCTTCAGCGTAAAGGGTACTGCAGAAGATGACTCTGGCGTTGTGGCTGTCTGGTACAAGAATGCATCCAGTGCTGCCCTGCCAACCTTGGCAACCGGTAAGACATATACGGATGATTCTGTATGGACCGGATGGACAAAGACAACGGGTGCCGCCAACTGGACGATTTCTTCTCCAACTGATGGATATGCCGACGGACTTAACAGCATAAGCTTTACGGCCGTGGACAAGAACGGTCTTGCTACTCCTGTATTTACAAGGGTATTCCGTGTTGATAAGGATGCACCTGCAATAAGTGGTGCAATAAAGATGAGCAAGTGGGATTCAACAGCTGCATCTGGTGCGGGCGCTTATGCAACTCCAGAAAGCCTTAACGACAAGGACAAGACGAATACAAACGTTAAATTCAAGCTGGAAGGAACGGTAACAGACGCATATCAGCTTGCAGGACTCAAGCTTGAGGCATTCAAGGGAAGTGATGTTGCTGCAACATATACTCTTGTTGATGATCAGAATAATGCAAATCATCTTACCATGACAAAAACATCTGACAAGAGCTGGTCATGGTCTTATGTATTTGATCCAAAAGATTCATCAAAGCCTCTTGCTGACGGTCTTTGGAATTTCAAGCTTACGGCAACAGATGCCGGCGGACAGACAGCAGTCCAGACAAACAAGATTGTTGTTGATACGCTTGCTCCGGCTGCTGCCATTGATTATACAATTGATTCTGCCGTGAACTTTACCGATGCTTCTTCTGGAAACAAATGGTACAAGTCAAATCAGGTAACCATCTCCCTTAAGGCCGCAGATACAACTGGTGCAGATGAAGTAACAGGTGTAGCTTCTGTTGAATATACTACTGACGCAAGTACGTGGACTCCACTTGCAAAGGTCAGTGGCGAATATAAGGGATCTGTTACTGTAAGTAACCAGGGTGTTAATGCAATTTCCATCCGCATAACTGACAATGCCGGAAACGTAAATGCTTCCGCAGGAACATTGAATCCTTACGTTGACACAAAGTCTCCGGGCGTTCCAACAGGCGTAACAGTTGACGGTGAATCCAATGTTGCAACAAAGCTTGTAAACGGAAAGAATGATGTTGTTGTAGTAATGACAGGCATTGCAGATTACACGGCCTTGACTGGTGCAGACGCCGGTAAGGATGCCTCTGGCATTGGTGCATCTTCCGTAAATCTTGTAAAAATTGGCGGAACAACTCTTGCTACGCCAATTGCAGCTGTGGCAGATGCTTCGACTCCGCCTGTTGCAGGCAAGTACACCCTTACAATTCCTAAGGATAAAATAGCCAGCGGTCAGTGTACCCTGGAAATTTCTGATAACGTAGGAAACAAGACGGATTACATTCCGTTTACATTCGACCTTGACAATGTTGCCCCTACAGTTGAACTTATTGCACCGTCAGACGCAGACAAGAAGGCTGTAGGTACACAGGTTAATGCTTCCATCACCGTAAGCGGAAGCACCAACGACAACAAGGCCCTTGAAAGTAAAACTATCGGAACTGGAGCTGCTGCAATTACAATCGGTTCTCCTGTTTTCTATTATACGGATACACAGCCAAGCGGCGTAACAACTGCTACATGGAGCGAAAAGAAATCCGGCTGGACAAAACTTGCCCAGTCTGGAGCTGACGTTACTATTGTAGATACCACAAACTGCTATAGCTGGGTTACAAATGCCATCGACACTACAAATGCAGGCGGTGTATTCACTGATGAAACACCTTACTGGCTCATTGCAGAAGTAACCGACACTGCCCTTAACACCGGTGTTTCTAATATTGTTGAATTCAAAGTAAGCCAGGACACGGACCGTCCTATCGTTAAGAACACAAACCTTAACAACAACGGTACCGATGCAAGTCCAACTTATATCTTGAGCTTTGGTACCCTTTCTCAGATTGAAGGTTCTGTTGAAGACGATGATTCAACTTCCACTTCCGCAGTAAAGGCATTCTTTGCAACGGAAAAGGCTCCAAAGAGTGTTGTATTTAATGCAGATGTCACGGAAGCAACCGTAACCTATTCTGATGATTCAACAGAAAAGTTCGCATATTTGACTCCAGACGGAGTATGGCAGCCGGACGCAACTAACACTGCTGTTGTTTCCGGCAAGACAACCTTTGACGCAAAATCTGGCGACTACATCTATCAACCAAAGGATACAGATGACGGCCAGAAGAGCGTATGGTTTGTAGTCCGCGATAATAACGACAAGGTTTTCTGGACGGCTTATGCTTCTGCAACTCCTGCTGCTGCTTCGGACAAATTCAAGAGGCCAAAGTTCCAGCATAAGACTTCTGCTGCCGGTGACAGTGCTGCGGTATTTACATACAAGGTAGACGGTGCCAACCCGACTGTTTCCGGTACAAGCATGTCTGCTAAGGATAGTGCAGGTAATGATGTAGACTTCTCTAATGGCAGTGCTACTGATCCTGTTAAGACGACAGCTGTTCAGGATAACGTAACCCTTGGTGGACCTGACCGCGAAAAGGCAACATTCAGCTTTAGTGCAAGCGATGCCAACGGAATTGCTGGCATGACCCTGGAAATGACCTTTACAGGAAAATTCAGGAAGACCGACGGAACAGAGGAAGAAAAGACTGTAACAAAGAAATTTGCAACTGCAGCCACAATTGGAAGCAAGTTTACTGCGGACTCTACTTACACTGTAAGCGGTTCCATGATTCAGCAGAAGGCAAACCCGGTACCATCTGATCCATACACATGGACCCTTGATGAACTTATACTCCACGGTGCAAACAGCATAATCAAGGAAACCGATGCAGAAAGCGTTGCATGTTACGGAAACATCAAGTTTGTTGTAACAGCCTACGACACCTGCGGCAACTACAGTAACAACACATACCAGTGCGCCCTGGATAACGTAGGACCTACAATCAACATTTTTTCACCGGATAGTACAACTGCAAATACCGGCGATGTATTGATCATGGGTTCTTGCTATGACAATGGTAATGCCGGAGTTACAACTCTCGATTACAAGGTAAATGCAACTGGCGAAACTTATGGCGGTAACAGAGGTGGAACATTCGTTGCCTGGTCATATAAGCTTGATGGTACAGAAAATCCAGGCTTTAACGCAAAGAATGCCGATGGAAGCTACAAGTATCTTAATTCAACAGTTTCATCAGAAACCTCAACGGGATCTGACATCTGGGATGTACCTGTATACTTTAAGGCAGTTGATGCCCTTGGTAATGTTACGGAAATAACCAATTACACGGTGCGCTTTGATCCTAATGGTAACAAGCCTACTGTACGCATCATAACACCAAAACTTCAGGAAGGGGCTTCATCAATTATTCTTGGTGGTACTGTCGGTGTAACTGGTAGCTCTGACATTCCGTCAAGAGGTGCAACGGCAGAATTTGCATACCTTCAGATTGAGCATAATACGGCAGCTGCAGGTGCAACTCCAACATGGACTGCCTATGATAAATTATATCTTGAAGGTTATGGTTATACCTACAAGCAGTACTCGGATTACACAACGGATAACAGACCTGATGGAATAGCCGCCGGATGGTGGGGTGTTGAATCTTCCATTACTTCAAACTCTTGGAGCTATGACCTTAATAAGTCTGGCGAATTCGACCCTACTGGGGATGCCTCAACTCATATCCGCATGCGTGCATGTGCAAAGAATGACAAGAATCAGATAGGTGCATGGACGGAATGGGTTGAATTCTTTGTTGACAACAAGGCACCAAAGGCAAAGAGCATATCCCTCCAGCAGTTTAGTAATTATGAAAAATGGAAGAACGGTGAAGAGAATACTCTTACAAGAACAAACTATGCCTCTTATGAACCTGGAAAGTATCTGCGCGGACAGTGGTACATTGTTCTTGATGTTGAAGATGAAAACGGTCTTAATGCTTCTACCATTGAATTGAAGTGTAACGGTATTAATCTAACGGCTTCGGATTATGCAAAGAAGGAAACGACATCAGCAGCAAATGTTGAGGCACATAAAAACTATACTTTCTATATTCCTGTCAGCAGCTCTGATGGTGTAGTAACATATAAATTCTCCGTAAAGGACTGGGATAGCGAAAATATTGCTCAGGCTCGTGAGTATTCTGCTGAATTCCAGTTTAACATTGATAATAAAAAGCCGGCCATTGATACGGAAAATGGAATAAAGGGAAATGGTTCTAAGCTTGATGCCGCTTTCAAGCATATCAGTGATTCAAACTATTCATTTACCCTCAATGGAAAGGTAACGGAAGCAGGATCCGGATTAAAGCGCACTCTCTTCTACTTTGTAAGGGATGGCAAGCGTGAAGACGGAAATAATTATACAACACCTGCATATCTTGATCCTGTAAGGTTTAACGGTAAGACTGTGGCAGGAAAAACTGCCCTTGCTGATGCAACAAATCCGATTAAGAAGATCAGGATAAAGGACAATTCCAACGACGGATCAAATGACTTCTATGTTTATGGACGCGTATTGACAGGTAGTCAGCCTAATGCAGGCAATGCTTCACAGACAGCAGATGACAGGAGAACCTTTACTGTTTCTGTTGGTACGGACAGCCATATAAGAACAGGCGGCCTTGTATTCTTTGGAGCAAAGACAGCTGCATCTACGGCAAATGCACCAGAGTATACTGGCGGTCGATTTATCCGTCTCAATTCTGTTGATGCTGCAAGCGTAACTCTTGAAGAAGAAACAGACGGTCAGCAGACGGAGGCAGTGTTCATCTATGGCCAGATGGTTGATAACACATATACGGAATCCATCTCGTCTAAGACAAATGACTATCTCTCTTTCAACAGTGAATATAGTGATGACTCGGACGGAATTCATGAATCCATTGAAAACAACAAGCCTAACTACACATGGAATGCAACCTTCAAGACTACAAATCTTGAAGACGGTCCTGTAAAGCTTGTATGTCTTGTTTTTGATGCTGCAGGCAATGTAAGTTCATGGGAACAGGATGTCTTTGTAGCAAACAATCAGCCTCGCATTGCAAAGGTATATCTTGGTACAGACCTTGACCGCGATGGAAAGTTTACTGATGCTGAATTTGCAGAATATTCATGGTATGGCGCTGAAGGACTTGTTACAACAAAGACCCTTACTACTGGAGCTGGTGGAAAGACTCCTTTTGCAATCAAGAAGGATCTTGCCATTGTACCAGAAGTAGTTGGCGGTAATGGTGACATTTCCATGGTTTACAAGAAGGGTGCAACGACTGCTGATCCTGTAACTTCTGCAAACAAGACTGCCAATGGAACTGCAGTTGATCTTACTGCAGCCGATAGCACCATCAAGGCAACATTCGCTAAAACTAGTGGAATGAAGTTTGATGAAGTTGACAAGGTTGGAGAATGGAAGGCATTTACCCTTGATAATGCAGGACTTAACGGTGGTACAGCTCCAACAGGCAACGATGATGGTGACGGAAAGAAGATGTCATTTACATTCTGGGATTCAACTGCAGAAACAACTTCGGGTACGGACAGCATGAATGCAGTTCTTTATGTAGATGACTTTACCGTAGACCTTGTGGACAAGTATGATCCTAACGTTGTTGTAAACAGGTTCTTCTGGACAAGCAAGAGCCATAACTCACTTTACATGAACGGAACCCTTAAGGATGCCGATGGTAATGAAGTCAGGGATGCTTCTGACCATGTTACTCCAACAGGACACATGGAAATTCTTGAGGTGGCAGACCTTCTTTCTGGAACAACCGGTTATACGGCAAATGCACCTAAGGTTTCCGGTAAGATTGTAGTCCGCGGTACTGCATACGATAATGTTTCTCTCAAGTCTTTGACCGTAAACTTTGGCAGCATCAGTAATGCAGAAGTTGCAACCTATGCCAGCGGCAAGTGGACTGTAACCAAGAAGGCCGAAGACTTTGCAACCAACGGATATTACTTTGTGGTATATGACCATGTTGACCATGCAACTGGTGACGGCAACGACGCCGTAAATCTTACTGCCGATATCAGCAGCAACTACTTTACAAAGTCTGGTGTCACAGGAACAGGAGCAACTCTTGCAAACCTTGCATACTTTGGTCAGGAAGGTCATAAGGTTGCCTGGGAACTTGTCATCGATACGGAAAATGCTGCAAAGATTCTTGGCGGAAAGGCAGCAGCACTTAATCAGCTTCTTACTGTAGTAGCAAAGGATTCGAGCGGAAGGCTTTCTTCTGGAGATACTCATCTTCCTGGTACCCATAAGGAAGGCAAGCATGAACCAACTTACGCAATGGATGTTGTTCCTTATGTTACAAATATTACGACTTCGTTGAGTACCCTTGATGAATCCGTACCGACGGCACATTCTCGCTCTGCCCTTGGTAGGTATTCTGTGCGTGCCGATGAAAATGTCGTAATCGAAGGATTTAACCTTGGTACAAACAAGGCAACCGTTACTGATGGAGTCATTGCAGCACCGATTGCTCTTGTAAGAAAGAAGGTTAATGCTGATGATACGGACGACTCTGATAACGTTCTCTCTATTGGTGCCCTTAAGACAGGAAAAATCACTGTCACTGTTGATGGTGTAAATGCCGTTAACAATGTAAATGACAATGATGCAGGTGGAAAAGACCATAAGGTTACAGCAGCCCAGGGTGATGAGACGACATATACATCATACTATTACAACCGTCAGCCAAACGGCTACAACAACAACCGCCTTACAGACGATTTGGAAATTGCAGTTTGGGAAATTGATAATGATGCTGTAGATGTTGAAACAGGAATGGCATTACAACCTATTATGAAAATTAATCCAAAAGATGATAAGGTCGGTTTTGCATTTATGGATGGAGCTTTGCATTATGCACTTCCTCGCGGCTATAGAAATGGAGATAATACAGAGACTAATAGTTATGAACGTTGGATTATGTCTTTCGATTTCTTTAGTTCAGTTGGATTTACCTTTGACTCTGAGGGGCATTCTTGGGGAGTTGGTGCTGGTGGTGATATTAATACAACTGTAGGTGATACATATCATCTTTCATCAAGCCAGTGGCTACCAAGTTCTATTACTGATAGAAATGCTGGGCATAATGGTGCAAATCTTGTTCATATGGATCAGATAGGTATTACTAGGAATAGCCAAAATATTCACGTAAAACAGCGATTTAAGTCTTCTTCGTTGGCAACTACAGTACATGGAAAGTCAAATAATATTGATAGTACTAATGTTTATGTTGCATATTTTGATTCCATTGCTAATGAAATACGTTTTAAGGCTGGTACGAATAGCTATACGAATAGTGGAGATTTCTCAAAGAATAATTCTACTTATTACAAGAATAATAATACTAATAGCTTATCAGCTCTTAAAACTGCAGAAACGCAAGCGATTGCAAAAACGGGTGTTACCGGTCGTGGTGCTGGGCAGTATGTTTCTATAGCTGCCATTCCAGGAAGTGATGCAGATAAAGATGTGGTTGTTGCTGTCTGGTATGATGCATCAGCTCGTACTATGCGATATTCATATAACACATCACCGTTGGAAGTATCTGGAAGAGCGGGTAATGCGCCTACTTCGGCAACCCCAACCCCAAGCGGATGGTCTGTTGCTGTTCCTGTTTTCTCAGGTAAACAAAAAAGTGCTGGAGAGTATTGTCAAATTGCAGTAGATAAAAATGGAGGCATCCACATTGCAGCTTATGACCCACAGAACCTTGATCTTGTTTATGCTTATGCATCAGGATATAACCAGACATTCTCTACATGTGTTGTAGATAGTAGTGGTGTTGTTGGAGATAAGCTTACTATTGATGTTGCCTATGATTCTGCAGACGGCAATCCAATTCCGTATATTGGATACTATGCGACGAGTTCCGTTAGGCCAAAATATGCGTATAAGGTAGCTAGCAGTTCACTTGCTCCAATAGGTACAGTTTCCGATAAGGTTACAGGAAATTGGGAATCAATAGTAGTAGCAACAAACAGTACAATAAATCATGAAGCCAATGGCCAGCACAATAAGATAAATGTTGGAGTATGGAAAACTTCTGACGGTGTAATAAAGAACTCTAGTAATTCAGCAAATACATGCGATTTGTCTAAGCACAAGGGTAATGTTTATGGTAACGGTTCTAAAAATGCAATCATCGGTTATGCAATTGACCTTGATGGCGTAAACGGTAACATTGAAACTGCTCAGCTTAGACAGGATAAGGACGGCAATTGATGCGCCTAGCGGCAGGTCGTCATGTCCTTTAAAAAAACCCAGCCACAGATGCTCTGTGGCTGGGTTCTATGCTGGAAGCATTTGACAGTAATGCAATATAATTATTTTGTCAAAGCTGCAAGTTTTGCTTCAAGCTCGGCAATCTGCTTAGCTT
>JAKSLY010000008.1 GCA_024400955.1 Treponema sp. | reverse complement strand
CTTTTTTGTATTCATCATAATGATCCTGCCAAACATCAGAAATGTATCGCAAGAATAAAATAACGAGAATGTAATCTTTATACTGCGCAGGATCTACAACCCCGCGGAATGTATCACAAGCAGCCCAAGCTGCAGCATTTATATCTTTCTGATCGATTTTCTGAATTTCGTTTGTATTTTCCATTTTTATCTCCCATAAGATTCCGAAACAAGTTCGGAATGACAATAATTCTTAGTATCACACAATAATTTTTTGTGCCACACAATAATTCTATGTGTCACCCTGTGATTCTATGTGTCACCCTGAATTTATTTCAGGGTCTAATAACATTTAATAACACTGTTTCTGTCAGTAATCTCTTTTTTTTGATTAATTCTTCCTGCAATTCAAATTCTTTTAATGCAAGAGTATTTATTTCTATTATTTTTTTTTGTGTTTCTAAAGGAGGAACAACCACAGGCAAATCTGCCAATACCGCTGTAGAAATCATACTTACGGAAGTTCCTGTCTTGTTGGCAGTAAAATAAGTCTGTGCTTCCTTACTATTAATATACCATAAAAGATATTCAGGAATAATTTCTAAAGGTCTGCTAATTCTGATTCTTTGAAAAGGTGCGGAAAGAATAACATTGTCGGCATCCATATTCATAATGGCAGCAGTAGAATCCATTCCCCTGGATCTGAATACCAAATCTCCTTTTTGAAGGAGATAATTTTCAGAAATATCCGACATATCAATTTTTACCGCAGTAGAGACATCGATTATATTTTTTTCAGACAGTTCCTTTAATTGGACTACCAATGTATTACCTGTGAAATCTGGCTGTATTTTTGTCCGAAAAGAATAACCTGTACGAATATCTGCTATTTCTTTTAATAAGCAAGTATAATTTTTCAAACAGTAACCTCGTTACTGTAAATATTATACCAAAGGAAAGTGTTTGTCAAATTTTATGTAATAATTTAATTACAGCAGAATAATTATTTACATAAATGATATGCTTATATGTCAGAAAATCAAAAAAGAAAACCAGAATCAACTTCGTCCCTCTAAACCCGTCAGGCTATGGAAGGGCTGCGGAGCAGGCCACCGCAGGGGCTGGAGCGAAAGCGGAACCCTGGAACAGCCGCCCGGACGGCCAGAATATTTTCAAAATATCCTTTCCCTGCTATAATTTCCCCCATGTTAAAAAAGTGTAAATTTCATGCAATTTTGATTGCGTCGGCGGTTGCATTGCTTTCCGGCTGCAAGACAACCAGTTCACTTCAGCGGAACTTTGAAAGGGCAAAACCATACGAAGAAAACTTCATAACCGGCATGCATGATGTGAGCGTTGACGGTGCCCCTGATTACCCCTGCAAATACATTTTCGTGCGCCTACACCACATAAACTACAACCGGGGCTCACGCTTTCTTTACATCTGGCGCGCAATGGCAAGTTACATAGGCAAAGGAACCGATGACAACATCTACACACATTCTTCCATAAACTGCACCCTGACTGACGACTTTGTAGGCATTACCACCAAGGGAAAGAACCAGGTTAAGCTGGAACAGTTCTCAAATCCCGACGACAACCCCTACTTCCGCCGCATCAACATGAATAAAACCAGCTGCACTGTAATTGCCATACCCGTTTCCCAGTCAGATTGGGAAAACTGCCGCCGCCTGCTGGACTACTCCCTGAATCCAAAAGAAGACCTTAAGTTTTCAAAGCCAATTTCCCTTGCCATTCCGCGGAAGACAAAGGCCACAAAGAAAAAGATTCACAGCTACGACTTCAAGAGCCCGGACCAGTACGAGGCTGTCGTTCTTGATTCCGATATTTCAGTTTATTTTAAGAATGAACATGAATATGCCTGCTCCACCTTCATAATGAAGATCCTTTCCACCGCCACCGGCATCTACAGCACATTCCTAAAGGAAGAAAACCTTAGCCCCCAGGATTTTGCCCCCGTTGACCTGATGCTGCTCAAGGACGCCCAGGTGCTGTTCATGTGCCGCGCATCATGCTTTGACAGGGCAGCAGCCGAATTTGCAAGGCAAAATCCATCCTTCATGGAATACATCAGGTAAAGGTCATCCCTAAAAAAAACTCCTAAATTCACCCTCCAGAAATTCCGATAATACTACGAAGGAACATAGGCCCCGGAAAATCCGGATGCTACGGCACAGGTCTTAGCAGCGGCCCATGAACCATTCACTTGTTTTTGGAGGCGGAATAATATGGCATACGGAGCAAATCCTTACGGAGGATACAGCGCGTACCGTGAAATCGGAGTAAAGACGGCAAGCCAGGGAAAACTTGTTGTCATGCTTTACGAAGGCGCAGTTTCAAACCTGGAAAAGGCTGGTGCCCTCATTGAATCAGACGGAAAAATCAAGCCGGGCAATATCGAAAGCTTCGGAAACCATCTCCAGAAAGCCATGGACATCATTACTGAACTTGAAGTAAGCCTTGACCTTGACCGTGGCGGAGAAATTGCAAAAAACCTCATGTCCCTCTACGTGTTCTTCAACAAGCAGATTATGGAAGCAACACTGGACCACGACAAAAAGAAAATCGACTTTGTATACAAGATGATGCTGGATCTGCACGATTCATGGATTGAAGCTGCAAACAGCACGGCAAATTCCCATGCACCAATGCCGGGATCAAAACCTTCCTTCAGCGTTACGGGCTGAACCATAAATTTGCGGTACAAGCAGTTTTCATAGGAGGAAAAAATGGCATCAAACCTTACACAAGAAGAACTGGACGAACGCGTGGCAATCCTCAGGAGATTCCGGGCACTGCTGGAACAGCAGAGGACAAAATTCCGCGAGTACCTGAAGGTGCTTGAATCCCAGGAATCAAAGATCTGCGAGGAAAACACTGAATCCATCCTGGCCCACAGCGAACTCGAAGCAGAAATCGTAAAGGGCATCGGCTCCCTCCAGAAGGTCATCGTTCCAATGCAGGAGCTTTACAACAGCCGCTATGCCACATACAATCTATCGGACGTAATTCCCGTGTCGGCAATCCAGAAGGAACTGGCATCACTCCAGACCCAGGTTCTTGCACAGAATGAAAAGAACAGGAACCTTTTAAAGACCCACATGAGCCAGCTTAAGACCCAGATCCAGGAATTCCGCAATCCCTACCGTTCTCTGGCATCAGTTTATGCACAGAAGACAACAGGGGCAGGTTCAAGAATCCAGCTGGACGTGTAATGGAAGACATGAAGCAAAAAGACAATTCCCCTGCAGCCATTCCAGATAATGCAGGCGAAGAACTGGAACCTACCACCCGCGAAATGTGCTGGAACTGCTGGCGGCCAAAGGCATCCTGCTTCTGCAAGTATACGGCTCCCGTTGACAGCGGAATAAAATTCATATTCCTCATGCATCCAAAGGAATACCGCAAGCAGCGCACGGGAACAGGACGCCTTGCATCCATCTGCCTCCCGGGCAGCGAAATCTTTGTAGGCATAGACTTTACCAACGACCCAAAGCTCAATGCACTTTTAAACGACCCCCAGTATTACCCTGTCCTCATGTATCCGTCCGATGACGCATGGCACGGAAAGAAGGAAGGATTCACCCAGGCTGTTAAGGGCCAGGGAAAAAAGCTTCTTGCCATCCTCATAGATTCAACATGGTTCTGCTCAAAAAAAATGATCCGCTACAGCAGCAACATCAACAGCCTGCCAAAGGTTTCTTTCTACGGGCAGTACAGGAGCATCTTCACCTTCAAGCACGAACCAAAGGAATACTGCGTTTCCACCATCGAAACCTGCTACTACCTTATCAAGGAACTCCAGGAAAGCGGCATATCAAATCCTGACTGCGACCCGGAACCGCTGATGAACGTGTTCAAGGAAATGATAAAGTACCAGCTCCAGAAGGAAAACGACCGCATCGAGGGCCGCATTCCAACAACCCACGAATACGACTGGAAGTATACAAAAAAGCGCGACATACCTGACTTCAAGTAAGGGCAAAAAGTTTCTTCCGCACCACACACACACTCCCGCACTCACCAGGTTCACCCTGTCAGCTTGTCTTCTTTACGTAAGGATTTGAGGAATTGGCATAACCCGGGGTAACACCTGGCTCCTTGCCTAAAGTCGCGGTAACAAGCCAAACATCCTTTCCGTTTAATATCTTTCTTCCAGCCTTAAAGTCTTCAATGCATTGACTCAGGTTCTGGCGGGAATAGCTCCTTGTTCCGGAACTGGTGGTTACGTCGTCGCTGCAGACAGCATTCTGCGGGGAACAGCCACCCTGCCACACATCCCGCTCCTCCAGATGGCTTACAATGGAATCAAAGCTTTCGTCCCATTCTTCAAGGGTGCTCTTTGCAAAAAGAAGGGCATCATCTATGCAGCCCTGGGCATTGTTCTTTACATAAACAATGTCTGAATCGGCAAAAACGCTGTCTTCGTTTGCAGACCACAAGTCCCTTGCAGTATCACAGCTGTCCATGTGTGTTGAAAGGGCAAGATTGTCTCCCTTTTCGCTGATCATGCCCTGGCCATCAAGACCGTCGGCCTTTATGGTGCGCATGTGAACCACAATGTATTCCCCAGTGTCAACTTCTATGGAAGGAAGAACGTATTTTTTCTTTTCCCCATCGTGGGCACTGAGCACTTCAATGCCGGAAAGGTTTCCACCCTTAAGGACGTAAAGTTCCACGTATTCGCTGCGGTGAACCTTTTCCTTGTTTACGCTGGCAGTGGCATAGGAATTCCTGACTTCCGTAATGATCACCCTTGCCGGATTGTCGTTAAAGCCAAGGAATGGAATGCTGAATGTAAGGGTGTTGCCGGATGAATCCATCACCTGACCTTCCACCACATAGTTCTGCCCGGTAACCGTATTTTCCCCAAGGGTCAGGACCGTATTCAGTCCGTCTTCCGAAGCCTGGGACATGAGGACTTCTATTTCCGTATCGATATGGTCACCTTCCTCGCTCAGGGAATACACTCCGGCATTCTTGATGACAGCTTCCTTTGTAAACTCAAGGCTCAGGCTTGCACTGTCCAGCACCCTGAAGGAAGAAATGTGGGGAACTGAATAATCCCCGCACAGGACATCGATTCCCTCAACGGAACTCCTGCAGCTTATGGGACACACGGCGGCATAGGTACACAGAAAAAGACCTGCAGCCGGCACCATGGTCCTAAGGGCGTAATTCCCCAGGACCTTCATCAGATTCTTGCAATTCATAAGGATTCCTCCATAAAAAAAAACAACCAGAAAATTTAGGGCATCTCCATGAACCTAAGCCTTGAAAATGCCCATATTATGATAAGTATCTGTCTTGTTTTTTTTGCACGGAATTTGCGCGGAAAAATAAAAAAAAATCGTTTTTTTTGTAAAAACATCATATAATTATGGTGATGACCGACAGACAGCAATTCATGAACAGAAATACCGACAGAATCAACAACCTGATCTGTAGGATTTTACTATACACTAATTTCGTGTTCCCGATTTTTCTTGTCACGAAATATTTCAACTTCTATACCATGGGGTATGGCTTTACCGTAGCATGCTGGACCGCAAACATGTTCCTTTCCTTCATGATGAGGAACCTGATTCAGTTTAACATCAGCCGCAGGATGATAAAGATTTTTGGCATTACATCCATCATCATAGTCATCAACATCCTGGGCAGCAACAAATCGGTGGCCATCAACATGGTTTACGTAGTCCCCACATTCATAAGCTGCATGTACCTGGACAAGGGCACAATATTCCGCACGTCCGTTGCAAGCTACATTGCCATGAGCATCTCCCTCTTTCTCAAGACGGAAACATCATTCATCCACGACGGACTCATCACCTCAAACCTTAACGCCTTCTGGAGGGTGTACATCGGATTTTCCATTGAGCAGGTTTTCGTTCTTGTGGCATGCATCGAGCTTACAAAAATCCTCAACATAGTCATCACGGAACTCCAGGAGCGCACAAAACAGATCCAGACCCTGCAGGCAAAGGAAATCCTGACCTTCGCAAACATAGTGGAAGCCCGCGACAAATTCTCCGGGGAACACATCAAGCGGACCAGCATGTACGTAAGGCTCCTTTCGGAAGAACTTTCCCACATGCAAAAATACAGCGAAGTCCTTACGCCGGAAATAATCGACCTCTTTGCCAATGCCGCACCTCTCCACGACCTGGGCAAGATTGAAGTTCCCGACAGCATTCTTAAAAAGGAAGGAAGGCTTACGGAAGAAGAATATGAAGTCATGAAGAAGCACTCGGAGACGGGATACCTGATGATCAACCGCTACCTTGCGGACATAGTGGACCAGGAATTCCTCATGTACTCGGAGCAGATGGCACTGCACCACCACGAACGCTACGACGGAACAGGCTATCCCCAGGGCCTTGAAGGAGAATCAATTCCCCTGTGCGCAAGAATCATGGCCGTTGCAGACGTTCTCGACGCCCTCCTGAGCAAGAGGCAGTACAAGGAATCCTTCTCGCTGGAAAAGGCCTTTGACATAATGAAGAAGGCAAGGGGATACCAGTTTGACCCGGACGTCATTGACTGCCTTGAAAGGATACTGCCGACAGTTGAATCAATTGCCGGATGTGCAGAACTTGAAATCATAGACTAAACTGCAGAACTGCTGAATTATTGAATGAAATAAACCAACTGAACAAAAAAAATGGCCGTTGCAGATGAAGTGCAGCGGCCTTTCTTTCTTCATGAAGGAACAATTATCTTTGAAGGAATCGGTTTCTTCCAAGATACCTAGAGATTTGCGTGTGGAACGATCAGGTTAAAGATGCGGTCCAGGTCATCTCCGGTAAAATAATTGATGGTAATGGAACCCTTGTCAAAGCTTCCCTTAAGCTGAACCTTAGTCCCAAGACGGTCGATTATCTTCTGTTCCAGGGCAATGAGGTTTGGATCCCTCTTGTCTTCCTTCCTTACAGCCGGAGCTGGAATTGAAGGATTACCCTCACGCATTTCCTTGGCAAGGGATTCCGACTGCCTTACGGAAAGTCCCTGCCCCGTAATCTTTCCATAAAGAATCCTCATGTCCGTGTCATTGTCCAGGCTAAGGATTGCACGTGCATGGCCGGAAGTAATCTTGTCCTGAACCAGTGCATTCTGGATGTCTTCCGGAAGCTTAAGCAGGCGCAGGCAGTTTGCCACCGTTGAACGGTTCTTGCCTACACGCTCTGCAACCTGGTCCTGGGTAAGGTTTGCAAGTTCCATAAAGCGGTAGTATGCCTGGGCTTCTTCCACAGGGTTAAGGTCTGCACGCTGAATGTTTTCTATGAGGGCAACCTCAAGCTTCTTTTCATCAGAATATTTCCTGAGCTGAACCGGAATGCGTTCAAGGCCCGCTTTCTTTGCAGCCCTCGTTCTTCGTTCACCGGCAATGATGTAGAAGGTTCCATCCCCTGCATCCTCAATGATCACAGGCGAAAGGATTCCTTCGCGGCGGACGGATTCCGTAAGTTCAGCAAGCTTTTCTTCATCAAAATACGTACGCGGCTGACGGGGATTTGGCTTTAAAAGATTTGGGTCAACCCACAAGGTTCCGTCTTCATCCTGGGTAATTCCAAGGGGAAGGTTTGAAGCCTTTGGAGAAGATGCAGACTGCACTTCCTTTATCTGAACGCCAGTTGTCTCGACAACATCTTCCTCTTCGCTTTCTGCCATCAAGGCCCCGAGGCCCTTTCCCAATCCCTTAGCCACGGCTGATCACCTCTTCTGCAAGTTTCTTGTAGCTTTTAGCGCCGATACAGTTAGGGTCGTAAAGGCAGATTGGTTCTCCATGGGAAGGTGCTTCCGAAAGCCTTACGTTCCTAGGAATGATTGTATTGAAAACCACATCCTTGAAATAGCTTTTTACCTGCATTACAACATCCTGGGCAAGGCGTGTGCGGCTGTCATACATGGTAAAGAAAATTCCGCCGATGACAAGGTCCTTGTTGATTCCCTTCTGGACTTCCTTTACGGACTGAAGAAGGAGCGTGATTCCCTCAAGGGCAAAATATTCACACTGCATTGGAACAAGAACAGCATCCGCAGCTGCAAGGCCGTTAAGCGTAAGAAGGCCAAGGGACGGCGGACAGTCGATGAGAATGTAGTCGTACTTGTCGCGCACCGGAGCAATGGCATTCTTAAGGAAGAACTCACGGTTTTCCTGGTCAACAAGCTCAATGGCAGCACCGGAGAGATCGATGGATGCACTAATGACATCAAGGTTCTTGACCTTTGCATGCTTGATAGTTTCTTCTATTGAAGACTGACCGGCCATAAGCTCGTAAATCGTAGGCTTCTTTTTGCTGACGCCCACGCCGGAAGACATGTTGCCCTGGCTGTCAAAGTCAACGAGCAAAACCTTTTTTCCGGCCTCTGCTATGTATGCACCGATGTTGATTGCAGATGTAGTTTTTCCTACCCCACCCTTCTGATTTACAAAAACGTATACCTTACCCATAGTTCTTCCATTATATAGATAACCTCTAAAAATTGCAATTTTATAACTGCATTTGGAAATTCCCAGCCTATTCCATCCACATTACGTCGTGGAACCAGTTCTTAAGGCTGCGGAGCTTTTCCCTGGTCTTTTCGCGTGCAGCCTTTCCTGCGGCCTTCTTAACCCTGTCAAAACTGCGGCTGGCAAGGGAAGAAATCTCAATGTCCCTCTTGAAGGAATCCAGGATCATCCTTGCATAGCGTGGCACCGTCATCTCAAAGACATCGCCGGAAAGGGACAGGATCCATCCAAGGCAGATGAGAACGGCAATGATGCCCTGCCAGCGGGAAATGATGTCCTTTGCAATGAACACGTCAAAGAAGATGATGGCTGCAATGGACAGGGAAACGATTCTCCTTGAAATCCTGAAGATCCAGGCAAAGACCGGATTCATGCGGCGCTTCTTGATTCCACCGAGAAGGAAGAAAAGCTGCACGACGCAGATTGCAAGCATGACCACGGAGGGAACAAAAAGCTGGTCCCTGAACCAGATGCGAAAACCCAGGTAGACAAGGTAGACCACCTGAAGCACAAGGCGGGATGCATAAAAGAAAATCTGGAATTCCCCGATGATGGCATTGATGGCCTTTTCCGTTTCGGGAAGAATGAAATTTTCATCCCTGGTTTCACCGCCAGCAGAACCTGAAGTTCCGCCTTCATTTACAACGTATTCAACTTCCATTCCTCAATTGTAAACCCAGGTTAAAAAATATTCAATTTTCCAAATCATCAACCCCTGGCCACAGATGGCAAAACCCGATTTTTTTAATATACTAAAGCCATGATAATTTCCGCAGTTTTTTCAAAGCCTTCAAGACAGCCATCACAAGATCCGGCAGTTGCCCTGGAAAGGCCATACATCAAGATCCGCATAAGAAAAAATCCCCAAGCCCTTAAAGGCAGGGCACCATACCAGGGTGAATTCTTTACGGAAAAACAGTGCTTTACAAAAAACATGTCGGAAAAGGACGTGGAGGAATTCATAGAAAACCACGCAGGCACATCCTTCAAGAACTGCATCGTCACCACGGAATCGGAAGAAAAGACAATACTTGCAAACAAGAAGGGCCAGGTCCGCACCCTCGTGAAAAAAACGGAAAGCAGGGGCAACCTTAATTCAATTCAGCAGGGGCAGAAAAAAAAGAACTATATAATAGAAGAAGGCACTGCAATTCCCTTCATGGAAGAACTTGGGGTCTTTACGAAGGAAGGGAAAATCGTTTCAAGGCGTTACGACAAGTTCCGGCAGATAAACCGCTTCCTTGAATTCATAGACGACATCCTGGAAGACGTAAGGCGCATTGCAGCTGATGGAACTGACTTTACGGAAGAACGTCCCCTGCGCATCATTGACTTTGGGTCGGGCAAAAGCTACCTTACCTTTGCAGTCTACTATTTTCTTGTGGAACTCAGGCACATACCGGTGCAGATTACGGGCCTTGACCTTAAGGAAGACGTCATCAGAAACTGCCAGGCCCTTGCAGAAAAATCAGGCTACAGGAACCTGAACTTTAAAATCGGCGACATTGCTGAATACGAAGGCAGCCAGAATCCTGACATCATCATCACGTTGCACGCATGCGACACTGCCACGGACTATGCCCTGGACTATGCAGTAAAGCGTGGGGCCGCCGCAATTCTTTCGGTTCCCTGCTGCCAGCATGAGATCAACAGCCAGATCGGAAAATCCACCGTGGCACCGGAAGACGCCCTTGCCCCCATCATGAAGTACGGAATCCTGCGGGAACGTTTTGCTGCCCTTGCAACTGATGCCGTCCGCGCAGAACTTCTTGAATCCAGGGGATATTCGGTTCAGCTCCTTGAATTCATAGACATGGAGGGAACGCCAAAAAACCTTCTGATCCGGGCAGTGCTAAGGAAAGGGGAAAAGAATTTGAATTCAGCATGCAAAAAAAGAAGCTCCATCCTGGAACACCTGAAAGTGCACCAGACCCTGGACACAATCCTTTAAGGTATGGATTTTTAAGCATAAATAAACTATTATCTCTAATATGGAAGACATCGTTTCCTTTGAAGATGCAATGAAGCTGCTCAAACGCAATTACTTTAAGATCCTTAAGGTAAACCTTGATCAGGACAGCCATGTCTGCATCGAATCCAAGGACGACACCGTTGAATACAGCAAATTTTCTTCCTGGATCATAGACTTTACAAAAAAAGGCGGAGTGCACCCCGATGATGCCCAGGCCTTTAAGGAATTCAATTTAATTTCTTCCATAAAAGAACACTTTGAAAAGGACAGCACACCACTTTCCCTCAGGTACAGGAGAAGAAGCGGAGACAGCTACAGGTGGGCGCTGGTGGAAATTCTTCCCGTCGAGAATTTTGGACCGGCAGACCCCCATGTCATCCTTTATGTAAGCGACATCCACGATTACTATTCAAAAGAACTTGAATACAAGAACCACCTTGAACACACCATCCATCACGATTCCCTTACGGACCTGAACAATTTCCTTGCATACAAGAAGATGTGCACGGCCAATTCTTCCATAATGATGAGCAACACTGGCGTTCTCTTCTCGGACATAAACGGGCTCAAGCTTTGCAACGACACCAAAGGCCACGATGCCGGCAGCCAGATGATACTGGACTATGCCCAGATCCTTACGGACTTTTTCCCAAAGGATTTTTGCTACCGCACGGGTGGAGACGAGTTCATTGTCATAATGCCCGATGCAGACAAAACCGACTTCCTGTTCCGCGCAAGACAGATGACCAGGTACCTTTCAGAAATGGAAGTTCCACTTGCTTCCGTAGGCTACTGGTTTTGCGACACGCCGGAACCATTGAACCACACCGTCAACCGGGCCGAGGACATGATGTACACGGAAAAGACAAAGTTCTACATGAACCACCCGGACTTCAAGCGCAGCGTTGTCAACGAGCTGGAAATCCTTAGCGGCCTTTGCTCAGAGTTCACCTGCATCGCAATCATAAACAGGACGGACTACAAGACCTTTTTCTACAGGAACAACGGACTGCCGGAAGAAATCACCCTCCTTTTGAGCGGAGGAAACTTCCAGACCAACAGGGTGATTTTTGGAAGGAAGTACGTACGCGACGACCAGTACGAGCAGTTCATGAAGGACTGCGACATGGAGACGGTTGCCAAAAAACTTGAGGGCAGCAAGGCCTACAGGATGCGGTTCAAGTCAAAACCGATGCTCCACATGGGCATGGAGGAAACCACCAGCGAGTGGATCTTCTTCAGTGGCTCAAACGGAAACAGCATTATTTTTGCCACAAGGCAGATAATATAAATGGAAGCTCTCTGAAGCCCCGGGGCTATCGGAAGGTTTTCGCAATTCATTTTTTGGAAGGTAAAAAACTATGGGCGGAATTTTTGGAGTTGCATCTAAAAGCGACTGTTCGCTGGACTTGTTCTTTGGCGTTGACTATCACTCGCACCTTGGCACACGCAGGGGCGGTCTTGCAGTTCTGAAGGACGACGGAACATTTGAACGTTCCATTCACAACATTTCCAATTCTCCATTCAGAACGAAATTTGACAGCGACATCAACAACATGCACGGCAAGCTTGGCATCGGATGCATTTCCGACTACGAAGCACAGCCTCTCCTTGTCCACAGCCACCTGGGTTCCTTTGCCATCACCACTGTCGGCATCGTTACAAACAAGGATGAACTTGTACAGGGAATCCTCGACGCATCAAAGACCCACTTCCTTGAAATGTCCGGCGGAGAAATCAACCAGACGGAACTCATAGTTGCCCTCATCAACCAGAAGAACACCATTGCAGAAGGAATCAAGAACGTCCAGGAAAAGATCAAGGGTTCCATCACCATGCTTGTAATGACCAAGGAAGGAATCTACGGTGCACGCGACAAACTTGGACGCACACCGCTCATGATCGGAAAGAAGGAAGACGACGGATTCTGCCTTAGCTTTGAAAGCCACGCATACATCAACCTGGGCTACAAGGACCACAAGGAACTTGGACCTGGCGAAATTGTTTTTGTTACACCGGAAAAGATTGAACAGATCCAGAAGCCTGGCGACAAGATGAAGATCTGCACGTTCCTCTGGATTTACTACGGATACCCAACGGCATGCTACGAAAGCGTCAACGTTGAACAGATGCGCTACAACTGCGGTGCATACCTTGCAAAGCGCGATGCAGAAAACAACATCAAGCCGGACTGCGTTGCAGGCGTTCCGGATTCTGGAACAGCCCACGCCGTAGGTTATGCAAACCAGTCGGGCATTCCATTTACACGCCCATTCATCAAGTACACTCCAACATGGCCACGTTCATTCATGCCCACAAACCAGAACCAGCGCAACCTTATTGCACACATGAAGCTGATTCCGGTTCAGCAGCTCATCAAGGACAGGAGCATCCTCCTCATTGACGATTCCATCGTTCGCGGAACCCAGCTCAGGGAAACAACGGACTTCCTCTACGAAAGCGGAGCAAAGGAAGTTCACGTGCGCCCAGCCTGCCCGCCAATCATGTTCGGCTGCAAGTACCTTAACTTTAGCCGCTCAAAGTCTGAGATGGACCTTATCGCCCGCCGCGTAGTGCGCCAGTTTGAAGGTGAAAACGTAAGCGATGAAGTTCTTGCAAAATACTGCGACCCGGACACTCCGGAATATGCAAAGATGCTGGAAGAAATCCGCAAGCAGCTGCACTTTACGACACTCCGCTTCCACCGCCTTGACGACATGCTGGACAGCACGGGGCTTGACCACTGCAAGCTGTGCACCTACTGCTGGAACGGAAAGGAATAAGAACGAAACAGGGTCGGGTGTAATGGTTTTTCCGGAACATGCCGATAATAGTAGAATGATGCAGTGATGCTGCCATTGCATTCGCATGTGGCGGCCCACTTTTTTAAGGGAGAAAAAAAATGGATTTATTTGAAGAACTGGAACCGCTTGGTCTTGATACAAACGAAGCCCTTACACGCTTCATGGGAAACAGGCAGCTTCTCGAAATGATGCTCAAGAAGGTTCCTGAATATATTGAAAAGAACAAGGACGTCATCCCTGAAATTCAGGCAGGAAACGTTGACGGTGCAATCCAGAAGGCCCATACCCTCAAGGGTAACATGGGAAACCTTTCCATCAAGCCTCTTTTTGAAGCCTATGCAAAAATCACGGAGCAGCTTAGGGCAGGAGACCTGGCAGGTGCCACTGAAGGCGTAAATGCAATTCAGGAAACACAGCAGAAGGTCATCGACGTCATCAGGCAGTTCTGCTAGAAAGTTGGGTGTAACGGCCTGACACGCCGCAATTCCGGGGGCTGATTTTCCCCCGGATTTTTATTTTTAAAGTTCAGTCTTGAAAACAGGACAAAGAATTGCCATCAGGCGTAGTAAATTTCCGACTCAAAGGACAGCCCTTCCGAAGTCTGCCCCGTAACCGTAATCTTTTTTCCGTCTTCAGAAATCTTTCCGTAAATCTTAAGCTCGCTGTCGAGCATTGCTTCCTTTGAAAAATTGATCCTGAATTCAACAGGAACCTTTGACCTGTATTCTTCCGGAAGAACATCCTCGATAAAAGCGCTGTACCTTGAGTTTGTCGTGTGGCCGTTTGCATCCAGGTCGGAGAACCTGATCTTTCTCGTGTCCCAAAGTTCCATGTCTGCAGGCGGAACGATTTTGCCTGGAACAGGTGCATCGAAATCTTCCTTCAGGAGAGGATCCGGCCTTAGGGTGAATTTCTTTGACGGCATCATCCTTCTTGCATTGATGTCAACGACAAGCCATGTGGACCTTCCGCTGATGAGGACATTGCCATCCATGTCGAGAAATTTATAGCATCGGCAAAGCTGAAGGGGCTCCGGCTTTTCTTCCCAGGTAACGAGCTCTATGGCCTGGTTTTCCTCCGGCATCTTATGGATCCTGTATGCAACCCGCGAAACGAGAATTCCATATCCCTTTTCCTTGAGGAACTCACGGGACATTCCCTGCTGGCGGTAGTCTTCAACTGCAATGTCAGAAGATATTTTCAAAAGCTCATGAATGCTCAAAAACCTGTAGGCATTGGCCTGGCTAAAGTAAACGTTTTCCTGCCAGTGAAATATCTTGTTCCCTTCCTTGATTTCGTGATACTGCTTGTATTCCATTTTCAAACTCCCCTTGCATTATATAAAAAAAACGCAGGATGTGATACACTATGGCCATGGCTGATTTTGCAAGGGAATACCATTCAATCCTCTCAGGAGAAATTCCGGAGTTCATAGCGCCCTACCTTGAACTGGACTGCCTTAAGCGGCTTAAGGGAATCGGGCTTTTGTGCGGAACGGACTGGACTCCACTTTTTAACAACAGGTTCTGGTATTCACGCTTCGACCATTCCCTTGGAACCGCCCTGCTTACGTGGAACTTTACCCGCGACAAGGCGCAGACCATAGCATCACTGCTCCACGACATTTCAACCCCTGCCTTCAGCCACGTGACGGACTTCAAGAACGGTGACGCCCTTACCCAAAGCAGCACCGAAGACCTCAATCAGAAGATGATAGATGGTGACGAAAGCCTTGGGGAACTTCTTGCCAGCGACGGACTTTCAAAAGAACAGGTCAACGACTACCACAAGTACCCCGTGTGCGACAACAGCATGCCCGGCCTTAGTGCAGACCGCCTTGAATACATGTATCCAAGCGGGGCATCCCTTGCAGAAATCTGGAACCTTGAAAACATAAGGGAAAACTACAGCCACATTGTGGTCACGCAAAATGAAAGGGGAATTCCGGAACTGGGGTTTGACGACGAGGAAGCGGCATTGACCTACATGAAGAAGTTCATAGACATAAGCATGATATTGCAGCGTAACGAAGACAAGGTTGCAATGCAGCTGATGGCAGACATACTGACCCATGCTGAATCGGAAGGATTTGTAAAACCTGATGATTACTACCGTCTTTCGGAAAGGGAATTCATCCGACACCTTGAGGAATGCTCGTCATCCAGGGCCGACTGCACTTTTTCAAGGCTCTTCCATGCCTACAGAACCATGACCACCATCAGGAGAAGCAGCGTTCCCCTGGAAGGATGCTGGTGCGTAAGCCTAAATGTAAAGCGCCGCTATGTTGATCCGCTGGCAAAAGGAAAGCGCATTTCTTCCATAAATGCTCAGGCCAGGCAGTACATTGAAAATTTCCTTGCCTTTGAGGATGAACCCTACGGCTGCGTGGAGATAAGGTAAATGGCATACTGGAAACCCCGAAGGATAATCTTTACCGGAAGCCAAAGTCCCCTTTTAAAAATCCTCTCCAGGGAAAACGAGACGGAAGTTGTTTCTTCCGTAAGCTTCATGGCAAACCTTGCACAGCGGTTCCTGCCGGACCTGATAGTTTTTGACGGACTTGATTTTGCAGGAATTGGAGAGGTCAAGGCCATTCCCCAGTTTGCCAGGGTTCCCATACTGATACTGGAAGATTCATTTTCCCAGCTGAACAACCTGACGCCCATTTCCATCATGCCCGGAATCCTCATCTGCAATACGGCTGTTGCCATGAGGGAACCATTCATCGAAAACCTTAAGCTAATCCTGAGTGCAAGAAAAAAAATCCTGCCGCCAAAAACAGGCTCAAAGGTAAAGTACGCAATCCTCTTCCTGAACAAGAACCTTGGACGAAAGCTAACCCGCTCTGCCATTGCAAGCCAGCTTGGCACAAACCCGGACTACCTTACGAGAATCTTCAAGGCAGAAACAGGCACCGGCTTCTGGAACTACCTGACGATACTGCGCCTTGAGGAGGCAAAAAAACTGCTGGAAACAACTGGCCTCATGATAAGGGAAATTTCCGACAGGTGCGGATTTTCAGACCCGGCATACTTCACAAATTCATTCAGGAAGGAATTCGGTACATCCCCGGCAGCCTTCAGGACGATGTAAAGGGAATCTAAAAAAACTGCAGGTCATAAGGCAAAAAAAAGCCTTCGCGGAACATTGTGCATTTATTCCTGCCCCTGTATAATCAAGGCATGAAGAACACACAGCGTAACGAACTTGCCGTATGCGGTTTTGCGGCAGTAAAGACCCTTGAAAAAAACAACTATCACAAGATCCAGCGCCTTTATTTTACGGAAGACAGGGCTCCTCTTTTTGGAGGACTGTGCAAGAAAATGGCCCAGGACAAAAAGCCATACAATCTGGTAAAGGACCCTGCCGAGCTTGAAAAACTCTGCGGAAGCGTTCACCATCAGGGAGTCGTAGCCATGATTACGCCTCCGACAATCCTTCCACTCAACAAGGACATAACTTCAATGTGGGCGGAAGAATGCCAGAAGGCCATCGTCCTTGACAGGGTTGGAAATGCAAACAACCTTGGTGCCATCGTAAGGAGCGCCGCCTTCTTTGGAATAAAGAACATAGTGATTCCCGTTGATGAAGCCCAGTCTTCCATCACCACAAGCAGCTACCGTGTTGCAGAAGGTGGAATGGAATTCGTCAACGTATATTCCGTAAAATCCATTTCCTTCCTTTTGAAGGACATGGCCGGAAGAATGGTAAGGTTTGGTACTTCACTCAAGGCAAAAAAGCAGGTTTCAGAAATGAAGGAACTTTGCGGTTCAAAGGGAGCCATCATAGTTCTTGGCAACGAGGAAAAGGGAATCAGCCGTGAGGTTGAAGAAAACTGCGACCACCTTGTAATCATTCCATTTGCCGGCATGAATTCAAAGGATGCAGTTCCTGTAGTCGACAGCCTTAACGTGGCCCAGGCAGCATCAATCATCTGCTACGAGGTTTCAAAATGAAAAAGCTCCTTGCAGCCATTGCATCAATTTTCCTTTGCTCTCAGGTTTTTGCCCTGCCGGAATCGGAAAGATGCATAACGGAAACTGAAGGTTCCCCGTTCAAGATCTGCCCGGTGCAGGACGGAATCCTTCTTGGGGCCAGCGCATTGACCTTTGGCTCGTCCTATCTTTACATAAAGAAAATCGGCAGCTTCAAGGACTACGACGACTTTACCTATGACAAGGACGACATCAATCCCCTGGACAGAAAGTTTGCAAGAAAGTACAGCAAGAACCTTGACCGCCTTGGAACTGTAACCGACGTAATGCTGTACGCCATGCCTTTTGCCGTGTACGGTACGGAATTCCTTTTGTCCAACATGGAGAAAAACGAAGCACTGACCACCCTGGTAATGTATGCCCAAAGCGCTTTCATCACAAACACCGTAAAGCAGGCCACGAAGATGGCAGTCAACAGGGTAAGGCCCTACATGTATTTTGACGATTTTCCGGAGGACAAGGTGGAAGACGACGACTTTCAGTTTTCATTCCCAAGCGGACACACCATCGATGCCTTCATGAATGCAACTTTCCTGAGCTACACGTTCTGCAAATATTACCCCGACTCAAAATACCGCGCCCCCATCATCGCAGCTTCCTACGGTGTCGCAGCAGCAACCGGTGCATTGCGAATGGCAAGCGGAAACCACTTTTTTACGGACGTTCTTGGCGGAGCCGCCTTGGGAAGTGCCATCGGTTTTGCAGTTCCATTCCTGCATACCTTTGCCGCAAGAAAAAGTACAAGTGACATGCAGCTTGCCCTGTCTCCAACAGAGATATCCCTGAGCTTCAAGCTGTAGTCCATTAACCTGCGACATCCCCCTTAAAGTGCACTGTGCCGACAAGGGGGATTTTTTTGTTGCCAGAATCGGATTCTGCCCGTACAATTTATTCTGGAGGCAAAAAAATGAAGAAGACCCTCAACGTAAAAATCGAGCGACCCCAGTTTGTCACTTGCACTGGAGTAACATACAGCCAGGTTGACTACTGGTACGGCCACACCAGGCGCGACCTTAAGATGGACCTGATCTACCCGGAAGACAACAGCGGAAAGAAATTTCCATGCGTGGTATGGGTGTGCGGAGGAGCATGGCTTACCATGGACAGGTCTGCCCATCTTGCATACCTTTCAAAACTTGCACTGGCAGGATTTGCAGTTGCCAGCGTTGAGTACAGGACAAGCAACGAAGCCCAGTTTCCATCGCAGATAATGGATGTAAAGACAGCCATCAGATATTTAAAGGCCAACGCCGCCCGTTACAGAATCGATCCGGAAAAGATTGGAATAGGCGGAGAATCTGCAGGAGGTCACCTTTCTTCCCTGGCAGCCCTTTGCAACGAAAAGAAATTCGAGGGCAAGGAATGGAAGGGAGTTACAAGCACGGTAAAGGCCGCATGCCCCTGGTATCCTGTTTCCGACTTTCTTGGATTTCCACCGCTGCCGGATGAACTATCAGCTGGCGCACCACATAACCTGATGCTCGGCTATGACTGCCTCAAGAACAGCAAGAAAGCCCGTGAGGCAAATCCCGTTGACTACATTACAAGGAACGCACCGCCATTCCTCATCATCCACGGAGACGACGACCACACGGTTCCCTACAGCCAGGGAGTCCTGCTCCACGACAAGCTTGAAGAAGCCGGATGCGACGTTACACTCCTTACGGTAAAGGGCGCAGACCACGCAGACATAAGGTTCTTCCAGGACAAAATCTGGGACGAGATGATAAGGTTCTTCAAGCGAACCCTGGGCTGATTTTTCTGCGCAAAAATAAACCGCGGGGGAAACCAAAATCCGGCCGCGGTAAAAAAATCACTTCAGCAAAATTCTTGAAAGGTTTTCCTTGCCAAGAATTCTTAATGCTTCCCTTACCAGGGAGGCATTTTCTTTTTTATTGAACTGCAAAAGTGCACGCTGCAGCCTTCGTTCATGTCCACCACGTGCAACGTAGACAGTCTCTAGATGTCCTGTGGCAGGATCGTATTCATGGGGATTAAAGCCAGTGTAGTACATGCATGTTGCAAGGCTCCCCGGAGTCGGATAAAAGTCCTGCACCTGATCCGGAACAAAACCCGTCTTCTTTAAATAAAGGGCAGTCTCCAGGGCTTCATTCAGTCCAGCCCCCGGATGACCTGCAATGTAATATGGAACCAGGAACTGCTTCTTGCCGCGTTCCCGGTTTATCCTCTCGTACTCATCAGAAAATTCTTCGTAAACCTTATGGGTGCTCTTGCGCATCAATCTGAGAACGCTGTCGCTTACATGTTCCGGGGCAACCTTAAGCTGTCCGGAAATGTGATTGTCCACAAGCTCGTTAAAAAAAGTCCTGTCCTTATCCATCATCAGATAGTCAAAGCGAATTCCGCTTCTGATGAAAACCTTCTTTATTCCAGGAAGGGCTCGCAGTTTCCTCAAGAGGCTTACGTAATCGGTGTGGTCAGCCTTTACGTTGGCACATGGATTTGTTCCCATGCAGTCACGGTTCTTGCATGCACCGCACCTGGCCTGCTTCTCGCATGCGTCATGGCGAAAGTTTGCAGTCGGTCCTCCCACATCATGAATGTACCCCTTAAAGTCAGGATCCTGGGTCATGAGCCTTGCTTCCTCAATGAGGCTTTCGTGACTGCGGCTCTGGATTCTTCTTCCCTGATGGAAGGTGATGGCACAGAAGGAACATGCACCAAAACATCCTCGGCAGCTTGCAAGGCTGAACTTAACTTCCTTCAGTGCATCGATTCCAGTCCTGCCGTTTTCTGCGGGAATGTCATACATGGGATGGGCGCGCCTTGTAAATGGCAGCTTATAGATTGAATCGAATTCTTCCTGGGTCAATGGAAGGGCCGGCGGATTCTGGACGACATAACGTGATTCGGCAGGCTCAATCAGGATGCGCGCATTAATGGCATCAGTGTTCTGTTCCTGGACGATGTATGAGCGGGCAAAAAGCTCCTTGCTCTGTGGGGTATTCCGGCTTATGTCCTGGAAAGGCGGAAGCATGAGTGCATGTTCAGCAGGAACGTCCGAACCCAAAACCGGCATCTGCCTAAGCTTAACGTTCTGCTGGTTTGACCTTGTCTGGGTTGCCTGTGGTGAAACAGGAGCCGTGCCATCTTCGTAGGCCCTTGTGTATTCTGAAAGAACTTCCGTGTATGGCGGAAGCTCGTCTTTTTTTCCCGTATACCAGCAGGATCCCCTCACGCTCCTTATCTGGCGGGCAGGGATTCCCTGGCGCAAAAGGCCTGCAACTTCAAGGATGGATTTTTCGCCCATGCCGTAAAGAAGAAGGTCTGCCTTTGAGTCAAGAAGAATGGAATGCTTTACTGTGTTGGACCAGTAATCGTAGTGGCTTGTTCTCCTGAGGCTTGCCTCGATTCCACCGATGATTACGTTGACGCCCTTGTATGCCTCGCGAATTTTCTGCACGTAAACCAGGGTTGCCCTGTCAGGCCTGCGACCTGCAATTCCCCCATGGGAATAAACATCTTCCGAGCGGGGCTTGTTATTTGCAGTATAATTGGAAACCATGCTGTCCATGGCACCGGCGCTTACAAGAAAGCCAAGCTTTGGCTGGCCAAAAACCTTAAAGCTTTCGCAGGTGGAACAGTCCGGCTGGGCGATGATTCCAACAGAGTAACCTTGTGATTCGAGAAGCCTTCCCAAAAGGGCTGCTGCAAAACTTGGATGGTCAACATAACCGTCGCCTGAGACAAAGACAAAATCAGGTGCGTCTATTCCGCGGCGTTCCAGGTCTTCCCTGCATACGGCAAGGAATTCACTTTTCGATTGAGTCATCAACTTCTTTCTTTTCTTTCTTCAGCTTTGAAACGAGAATGGATGCATAGATGAAAACGCCTACGACACCTGCAAGGATAACTCCCATGGCAGCGTAAAAACCGGTTCCGCAGCCGTCCCTGTAACCGTCATAAACATAGTAAACAACGATGGCAAAAACTGCGGCAATGAGGGTGCGGCTGTTTTCAAACTTCTTTATCTTCTGTCTCAAGTCCTCGGACTTTGCTTCAAGTTCTTCATTAGTCATGAGACCATGATACCACATATTGAATTATTGAACAAACAGCCTACATGATTTATTATTCTAGGAATGAAAAAAACTCTACTGACTTCAGCTTTTTTAGCCATTGCCTCATTTTGCTTTGGCGCAAATTTTTCACTTACTGGCGGAGCGGAAGCCGGCTTCATTGACTTTGGAAACCCGGTGGCAATCTCAAGTTCATCCCACGTTGCAACGGAACACCACGCCGCAGGAATTTTTGGTGACGCCGTACTTTATCCCGACGAAAAGCACCTGGGACTTTTTGGCCACGCATCATTCCTTCCAAAAATCACAAACAAAATCCTTGTAAGAAATCCTGACGAAAAAGCCTATATAGAAGGACTCAAGGCAGACCCTGAACAGAAAAGCCTTTACTATACTCCAGCCACCGACAACCCATGGTACAAGAAGGAATATTCAAACACCATAGTGCAGTTCCCATTGGATGGCGGAAGCTTTGACGTAACGGCAATCGGCGGTCTTTGCTACAGGTTCATTCCGACAAGCTTCATCAACTTTGCAGTCCGCCTTGGTCCTGCTGCCATCGGTGGAAAAATCAACTGGCAGGGGCAGTCCTACACCTACCTTAACGTTGGCGGTGGCGCACAGATTGCATGTGACGTAAACTGGAAATTCATAGACATAATGTTTGGCCTAAGCGGAATCTATGCTCCAGTAAAAACCAAAGAAATTCCAGTCTTTGACACAACATCCACAATTCCCCAGGGATATGAAAAGCTGACCTACATGAGCTGCTTTGCCGGCATTGGAGTTAAATTCTAGAAAATGAATTCCAAGAAACAGATGACGATAAAATTTTCCGCAGGCCTGCTAATGGCCACCTGTATCCTTAGCCTTTCTTCCTGCGGTAAAAAAAACTTGACCACTGAACTTCCCCTGCAGACTGAAGTAAAGTCAATCAGGAGCCACAAGTGGTTCTACTTTTCTGAAAGCGGACTTGAACCCATAGACCTTCCGCAAAATGTACCTGCAGTTTCTGAAAAACCCTGGACGGAAGCCATAAGGGTTTCCAGCGCAGCATCTGTCGTTCCATCAAGGGAGCGCATCCAGAGCCGCAGCCCCTACCAGGCCTTTGCCCTGCTGAACAGAAAAGGCATCCTGTGCCTTAACGAAGACAAAGCCGAGCTGTATACGGAAGATTCATTCTTTACGAGGGAAACGGCGGACCAGATGGTCTTTAGTAACGGCCACCCGGTCTTCTACCTTTACAGAAGCACCTTCTTTAACGACAGGGCAAATTCCCCAACGGAACAGATGAGTCCCCTGCGCCCATTCCTTGTGGAAATGAACCCGGACTCAAAGGTTTTCTTTCCCCTTGTTTCATACAAAAACCTGGGACTTGAAACCACAGACCAGATCACGGGATTCATCTGGGACGGAACCACATGGGCTTGTTCAGCAAAAAAAATCCAGGACGACAAGACAAGCTTTTCCTACTTTTACTGGCAGCCACTGGTTCCCCTTGCGGACCTTACGCCGGCCTTGGGACAGGAGACTTTCCTTTTTAATTCACTTGATGAAGAAAAATTCCGCCAGATAAGCACGCCAAAATACATAAGCAAGGCTCCGGAAGAACTGAAGAAGCTGGTGTCATCAATTCCGCAGAGTTTTTCCTACTATGTAATCTGGAGGGACGAAAGCGGAACAAGTCCAATAAGCTATGCACAGATGGGTGACAGCGACTACCTGCTTACGGCAAGCGGAAGCGTCAACATTGAAAGCGGATTAAGCTGCTGCGTTTTCCAGGATGGAACAACCTACATAAAATTTTCCGGGGAAGAAAAAGTTTCCACGGCATTCAGGCTGCCACGGCTGCCAAAGGGATTCACCTACGGGGAACAGTGCATCGCGGGAAAAACCCTGTGGGTTGCATGGGAAGAAAGCACCTTCTACAAGACAAAGCGCGCCGGCATGATCTGTGTAAACCTCGGGGATATACTGCAACTTTAAATTATTACCGTGCTCCCGGGCAGAACCGTCCTGCGTTTCGCGGGTTGCTCGGCACTCAGAAGCTTACAAGATTCCTGATTTCTGTTTTTTCCGGTTCCTTAAAGTAAATGTACTTGAATGGATGAATGTCCAGGCCGTTGGTTTTCCAGCCGCCGATTTCCTCCACATTAATGATGTGCCCGCTTACCGGATGGGCAATTGGAATGATCATGCAGTCATCAAGAAGAATCTGTTCTGCCTGGGCAAGGCACTTGTACTGGTCTTCCATCAAGTCAAGGCGAGATGATTCCAGAAGAAGCCTGTCATATTCCTCATTGACATACTGAACGCAGTTGAGGGACGAACCGCCGCGGAACAGTTCAAGGAAGGCAAGAGGATCTGCAAAATCACCAATCCACGAATAGAAGAAAAGGTCCGCATTCCAGTATGGAATGGAAGAATTGTACCTGGCCCAGTCGGAACTCTGAGCAATGACGCTTACCCCGAGAGGTTCCCAGGCTTCCTTAAGGAGTTCAAATATTCCCTTCATGTTTTCATCAGGTTCAACAGTGGCAAAAACCAATGGCAGCTTCTTGTCCAGGGGAATGCCATTGTTCCTGCGTGCCTGGTTCATCAGCTCTAGGGCATCGTCTGCATCGCTGTCAGAAATTCCCTTTACCTGCGGATAGCCCTGCAGCGGATAGATGAATGTCTCTGCCTTAACTGCATACTTTTCACGCAGGCGGTCGTATGGAACTGCTTCAAGAAGGGCATTGCGGAATTCAACCTTGTCCCATGGACTGTTCTTTGTCTTGAAGAAAAGATAGATGGTTCCGAATTCAGTTCCCATCTGAAGGTTTGACTTCCTGATTATCTTTGAATAGTCGGCATTTCCCATTATCCAGTCTATTTCCCCATTGTTGTACATGTAGGAATTTTCCGGATAGTCGTCGCAAAGAGAAATCCTTATTCCCGGTAGCCTGACGTTTGCAGCATCCCAGTACTTTTCATTTTTCTTAAGGCTAAGGAAATCCTCACCCTGCTCTTCCAGGACAAAGGCTCCGCTAAAAACATTTTCCTTTTGGGAAGTAATGCTGAATGCATGGTGGCACAAAATCTTTGGCAAATGGGCCATGGGTTCCTTAAGGTGAACAACAAGAGTGCAGTCATCCTTGGCAATAAGCTTAACGCCCTCGCGGCCTCCCGTTCCCATGCGAAGTTCCTGGGCACCAACAACGTTATCCAAAAGGGAAGCAAAGGGTGCACCACTGGTTTCCAGAAGGCGCATCCACGAATCCACAACCGTCATGGCATTAATCGGGGAACCGTCGCTAAAAGATGCATCGGTCCTTAAGGTAAAGGTCCAGCGCTTCTTGTCCCTTGATGTCTTGTAGGAAGTGCAAAGCCCGCTCACCGGCCCAAGGTTCACGGGGTCGTAAGAAAAAAGCCCTTCGTACAGGGCAGTAAAAAGCTGGGCTTCCGAGGTAAAGGAAGCAGTGGCAGGATTCAGGTCGTAAACATGGCGAGATGCAGTTACATTCAAGACCCTCTGCCTCTGCTGGTCAGATTGTTCGCTTTCCGCAAAACCAAGGGCTGCAGAAAAACACAGTGCAGCAAAAGCTGCAAGCAAAACTTTTTTCAATTCAATCCCCTATATTCCAAGCCTCTTCATCTGCTCGGCTTCCTCGACATAAGATGAATAGTCGCTCCTCAACTGGTTTACCTTCACGATGATGTTCTTTACGGCAGTAAGTTCCATGGAAAGCCCCTTGATCTTGGGACGGTTTTCTGAACTTGCTGCGGTCTTGAAAAATTCATCAAGGGCAAAAAGAAGTGCAAAAAGATGGTTGTTTTCAATAAACTGCTTGTTAAGGTATTCGAGGATTGCCTCGTCCTTCTGCTGGTTTATCTTCTGCCATCCTGGAGCTTCCTTTACAGAAAAGGCTGAATATATCTTGACGCGCTTTAACAGGTTGCTGCTAAATTCTGCAAAGTGAACTATCTCCTTTTTCTTTCCGCCCGTCTTCTTGTCAAGGATGTGAACCTCGTAGTCAACTGACGGTTCAGCAAGGCCAAGAAGATTCCTGAAGAACCTCTTTATCTTTTCCTTGAATGTATTTTTTTCTGTCTGAAGAACTTCATGGTTTGCATTTATCTTATCGTAGATGATCTTATAATGGTCATGAGTCGTACCCATAACGCGCATGGCTTCCATGAGGATGGCATGTACGTCAACGCGGTTTTCCTGAACAGGCTTTGTAGTGTCCTTTACTTCCATGAGCTTTAAAAGCCCTTCCTGAAGCTTAGCCTTGTCCGGTCCAACTTCTTCCTGGACAATCTGGTTGATGAAGTCAGAATTAAATGGACGACCCGCCATTGACTGGGGGAAGACCCTTCTGATTTCACCAAGCATGTCACCGGCCGAAGCATAGGCCTTGGTCTTGTCCAGTGCAGGATTTTCAAGAACGTTGCGTCTTACTTCCACCTTGTAACGTTCCTTCTGGTATTCGGCAAGTTCCTTCAGGGCCTTGTCTATTTCCGTAATGGCAAGGTTGGTCTTGTGAAGGCAGTCCTTTATCATGCTCTGAAGAAGCTGGTCTGCATTGGTCTTCAGGTCATTAATAAGATGGGCCAGGTTTCTGGTATTGCTCACTGTGGAATTCATGGAAAGATTTGTCCACTGGAAAACCTGGTTAAGCTCCAGAAGCTTCTTTATCTTTTCAACCTTAAGCTGCTCAACAGAAAAGCGCATGTAGTTGCAGACAAAGTCAATCATTGTCTCATACATGCCAAGACGGATTCCTATTTCCGTAGCACGCTCACTGTCGTTAAAAGGCTCTGTTGAAGGAAGAACGATTTTTGAAATCTTGGTTTCATTCTTGTAAGGATCAGAAAGTACAAGGCCACGCTTAACAAGGTTCTCAAGAATATTGCGCACACAGGAAAGGTGAATTCGATACTGATCCTGAATTTTTGGAAGGCACTCAGTATCATACCATTTGTCCTTGGCTTCCGAGGCAAAGATGATTTTCTGATTAAATGATTCGTTTTCTGCCATACTTCACTCGCTTGCAAAGCACTTTCATAAAAGACAGTACTCTACTTTATAAGTATCGGAAGAATCAAAAACAAATCTTAGAAAAAAAAGAGGCACCCAAGACTTTAGGCTGTCTTTAAGGTGCCCCAATGAGCCGGAACATAAACGCCCCGGGCATGCAATAATTATCTTATGGCTTCGATTCTGTCGTGCTGTTCTTCAAGAATCTGCATTACATGATCGATCATCTTCTGCTTTGGGTCAGCCTCATCTGCAGGAAGGGATGCAAGGTATTCAGCCCTCATCTTCTTGCATTCAATTACAGGGCTTGCAGTAAAGATAAGCTTGTCCTGGCATACCAGGTCGCTGAGCATGTCTTCCTTTCCTTCCTGAATCTTGAGGATTGTGCCGTTTGCGCTGACAAGAATCATGATGTCAAAAAGGCGCAGGTAGCTGTCGATTTCACGAAGTCCCCTCTTTGTTTCCGGATGGCCAGGCCTGTAGCGTGTTCCCGATGGGAAGACAAGGATTACCTCGCCGCGACGCTTGCATTCATCCATGGCACGCATGGCTGCAAGGTTGATCTTGCGGGCCTTCTGTTCTTCTTCCTTTGCCTTTGCAGCATCTTCCGCAGACATTTCAACCTTCTCAAGGCTTCTTGTCGGATAGATTACGACGCGGGTAAAGCTTTCTGCATAGGCACGGACAATTGGATCATCTTCATTAAGCTTCATGCCGGCAATGGCAACAATCCTGTTTGAAAGGTCTGCAAGGTCCTTGTTTCCGCTGTGCTCAAGCATGTAAAGGATTGCAGGAAGGTCTGTGTTGGCGTAATGTTCCATGAGAATCAAGCCTGACTTTCCAGCCTTTACCTGATTATAGAAGTCCAGGAAATTTTCAACTCCCTCAAGGTGGCTGTCAGGAAGAATGTTGTCTTCCACCATCTTGTCCATGATCACGCGGTTTTTCTCGTTCTTTGGCTGATAAACGTTTGTGTTCTCAATTTTGGCCGCAGCAACGGAATTTTCTGCAAGCGCCTTGAACATTTCACCATAAGCTTCACGAATTGTCTTGTTTTCCATGATTCAAAGTCCCCGTCAAAAAAATATGTAGAAAAAAAAACGACCCCTGCCAAGTTCCAGGGGTCATTCCTGAGCCGAAAAAAAATTATGCTTCCGGTGTAGTGATTACAACAGAGTTATCTGTGTGTGAGAATGGAGCAGGAATGTACTTGTCTGCTTCCCAGTCGTTTTCCCAATGCTTTCCATCGAGAAGATAGCGGAACTGGTATTCCTTTCCTGCTTCAAGCTTAAGCTTTGTAGAAAAAGAACCATCCTTTCCCTTTGTAAGAGGATTTTCTGTGCTGCTCCAGCTGTTGAAGTCACCTGCAATCGAAATCTTTTCTGCGCCATGTGTTTCGTTTGCCTTCACAGTGAATGTAACTGTACAAGTCTTCTTGTCCTTCGTCCAAGACTTTTTCAATGACATTTTTTTCTCCTGTCCGCCCGAATCCTTCCGGGCATTTTTAACAATAAAAAGACATGCCACATTCTGAACATGACACATCATTAGATATTAAATGGTACATTTTTTGCAGTTTTTAATCAATACCATTAAGAAAACCTTTTTACCTGCCGATAATGGCCGGCAAAAATTAACAGCCGCCACCACAAGTCACCAGGCCACCACCAAGGGGAAAGCCTATGCATTCAATATCCTGAACATGGGGTCTTCACCAGGATGGAGCTCAAGGATGTGCCTTTCACAGTCAAGGACTTCCGTAGGATCGTGGGTCACATGGAGAAGTGTCGTTGTTCCAGTGTTTGCAACCGTCTCCAGAAGGTCAAGGATCTTGCTGCGGTAATCCTCGTCAAGACCGTGGCATGGTTCGTCAAGGACAAGAACCCTTGGATTCTTTACGGCGGCACGCAGGATCAAGACGGCACGCTGTTCCCCATAACTCAGGGAAGAAAAGGATTCATTCTCGCGGCCTGCAAAACCGCCAAGCTTAAGCCAGGCCCTTGCCGTTGCAATCTGAAAGTCAGTTGGCATCTCGTATAAGCCGATGCTGTCCTTAAAGCCGGAAATGATCACGTTCTGCAGGGAAGTTCCCCCGACCATCCTGTATTCAACATGGAGACGGTAGCTTACGATTCCAAGGCGACGCTTGATGTCCCAGATGGTTTCTCCAGTTCCGCGGCGTGCACCAAAAAGATAGACCGGCTCACGGAAAACCTGCATGTTGTCTCCGGTAATAAGCTCCATGATGGTGGTCTTGCCGGAACCGTTGGGACCGCGCACAAGATAGTGTTCACCCTTCCTTACTTCCCACTTAAGGTCCACAAGAACCTTATGTTCCCCCCAGCCTACATTGACCCCGTCAAACTTTATGAGGCTGTCCGGTACATCGTCGCAATTGACTGCATCCGTAAGGCATGAACTTTCCGTGCGGATCTTCTCGAGCTCGGCAAGGAACTTCTGCTTTTCTTCCTGCCGCTGGGCCTCCTTTTTTGCACGGCGTTCTTCCACAAGTCTCTGGTAATCTTCCCTGGTTCCGCAGAAGGAAATTTTCCTGTCCTGGAATTCAAGGACACGGTTGATGCTCTCGGGAATTTCCTTGTAGCGCTCCATGCTCAGGATGATCCGCGGGAATCCTGAACTTTCCTCACCGCTTGTTTTCTGCCTCTTTACGATGCTGCCAAAAAACTCAAGGAGAATCCTGCGGCTTTCTGCATCAAGGCCTGCAAAAGGATCACTCAAGACCAAAAGCCTTGCACCTGACAGAAGGGCACGGCATAAAAGGGTGCGGCGGATTTCTCCGGTGGACATGTAGCGAAGTCCCCGGTCAAGGATTTTTTCCACACCGCACAGCTTTACCTGGGGCATGGACTCAAGCCTGTATGCAATCTCCGGAAGGGGCGCATTCTTCCTGCTGGAACCGCCAAGAACTTCTGCAATGTATGCACGTCCGGTACGGCCCTCGTCTTCCCTGTCCATGTATTCGCTTTCGTCGCGGTCGCGTTCCTCCTGAATCAGGGAAGCCGCCTTTTCCAGCGACACAACCTGAACGCTGTCAGAAATCAGGGAACTGAAGGAACCGTCCTTTTCATCAGGGCAAAAGGAACATAACCTGTCGCCAGCAAGGGCATTGATAAAGTCAGCCTTACCGCCACCATTGGGACCTGTCAAAAGCCAGGCCTGGTCGCTTTCGTAATTCCAGTCAATATTTTCTATTAATACATTTCCGCTGCTTTTTACGGAACAGTTCTTAAGTGAGATTAAATTCATAATGAACCATGATAAAGTTTTGACAGGCAGCCGTCAAATGCTACTGGGCATTCTTTTCAATGAAGAAAATCTCCATCATGCCCTTTCCCTTGATTTCCTTTTCCTGCCTGCTGACATAATGGAAGTCAGACTTAACCTGGTCATAAACGGCCCTGGAAACGCAGATCTTCATTTCCTCGCTGTTGCTTTCCATTCGGCTTGCAACATTAACCGCGTCACCAAAAACATCGTAAATGTATTTTTTTACGCCGACAATACCGGCAACAACATCACCGTCATTGACTCCAAGCCTGATGGTCCACTTATGGGCGGCGGTCCTGTTCCTTTCTGCAAGATAGTCGCGGCATTCCAGCGCTGCATGAACAATGTTTCTCGTATGGTTTGGATCCGGTTCCGGCAATCCGCAGACGGCAAGATAGGCATCCCCGATGGTCTTTATGCGGACGCAATTGTACTTGTCCATGATGGAATCAAATTTTGTAAAGATGTCGTTAAGCTCGGAAATCAGAACTTCCGGTGGCAAGTCCATGGAAAGGGTCGTGAAATTAACAATGTCCGTAAACATGACTGAAACATTGTGGAACAGTTCTGGATCCGTGCGTCCCGTTTCCTGAAGGTTACTGATGACTTTCTTTGGAAGAATGTTTTCCAAAAGGGCCCTGTTCTTTTGGTTCAGATGTTCCAGATTATATTCAATGTAGGAAATTATAAGCTTAAAGATGACGATGAGCGTAAAGACGACAGTAATGCTTGCAATGATGTTGATGTAACGGATTGTCGTGATCGTATTTCTTGAAAGAATGTAAATTGGCCTTGTCCTTGAGAAGACGATTTCACATGCAAAGAAGACCAGAATGCAGAAAACGGAAGTTGGAATTCCCACATGAAAATGTTCCTTCTCCACCAGATATGGAAACACAACAAGAATCAATATCAGGAAGTGGGAACCTATCATGGAGCCAAGAAAATAATCCGCAAGGATTTGGTGTATGACAACTTCAAAAACCGTTATGAAGAAGACGATGTTTACATTCTTGAATTGTCCAAGGAGAAAAATGCAAACGCAGAAGCATGTCACGCTGAACATGTTAAAGTAGTACATTGGAAGAATGTTCAGGCTCTTATAATAGAAAAGAAAGAATATATGGTAGATCAGGCCAAAGATTTCCGCCATCCCTGCAACAACATATCCACGGTGTTCACGCAGGAAGCATTTGCCCAGAAAATACAGAAAATCGTAGAATTTCCCGTACAGCTTTCGTTTAAACAAATCGATGTTATTCAAGTCCAAGTTAGAATCAGTCATCATACCTTACATTATAACACGCCCCACCCGATTTAACCATTTTTTATTATGGAGGGGAAAGCCTTCCCCTCGCGTCCACGGCGCATGAGTGGCCCTGCCCCTCATGCTCTGTTGGCCGCTACCCCTTCCAGCGGGGTGTAGCCCACCCCGCAACGCCCCGATAAAATTTTCCGCAGTTTTGGAAGTTCCCTTATTCTTCAAGCCAGTTTTCCATTTTCCCCTAGACACCGGCGGACTTTTTCTTCACAATTATAAGAGGGAGTTAACCATTAGCATGAAAAAAGTATTCTATATCTATTCCGTATTATTCCTTATGCTTTCATTTATCGGATGTTCTGCCATCATTTCTGGCTCCGACAGCGACGATTCCGGAAAGGTATCCATCCTCCTTCCAGCCCCGGAAAACACAAGGGCGGCAGTTCCTGCATCATACACCTTCATCATAACCGTGACCAATACTGACGGCACAAACACTACAAAATCCGGACATTCGGGAGACTCACTGGAATTTACGGTTGACTATGGAAAAATCAGCATTTGTGCAGCTTCCTATGACAGCATCCTTGACGCCTCGCTGCCAGCCATGACGGACGTAAGCACCGCATCAAGCTACCTGCAGTCCAACGAATACGCATATTACTACATCCAGGAAACCCACGAAATCTCCCAGGCACAAACCAGCATCAACCTTGACCTTAAGAAAAGCCTTCTTTCAATCCAGGGAACAGTCCTTTTTAATAAGGCTCCTGCTAAATTTCCAATGAACCAAAGCATTCCCGGATGGTCTTACCCAAGGTACAACATCACCGACAACGCCGATGACCTTCAGTGTTTCTGCTACGACGAAGCAGGAAATTTCATAACGGCATCCACAACCAGCGCACACGGCACAAACACCATAAGGGTTTATTCCCTTGGCATTGAAGGCGGACGGTACAAGTATGTTGAAAGCAAATCCTATTCCATAACAGGCATTCCACAAAGAATTGCTGCATGGGGAAATTACATTTACTACACGACAGCTAAATACGGTACAACAATCCTGTCTGAAGGTGACTGGACAGCCGTACTAAAGCAGGTAACAATCCTTGACAGGACTACAGGTGCAACCACCACCTATTCATCTGAGAAATTTGACATCATCACGGCACTGACCGCATGCAACGGAAGGCTTTACGTTGGCGGTGAAAAAAGAGGCGAAGTTACGACAGTAATCCCTAAATATGACAATTTCTTTAGCGATAACCCTTCTCAAAAATACATTTCCACATACAGCGTATATTCCTATGGAATCGGTTCTGGCGGAAGCCTTAGTGATCCAAGGCTCTACCTGAGCTACACCGATGACGACACCATCAATGCAATAAGGGAATTCAGCGTTAGCGACTATAACAGCATCATGTATACGGATGAACCTCCAACAACAACACATCAGTATTACACCTTCATATACAACACCATATCGGATTTGGCAGTCTATAACGGCAGGGTATATGCCATAAGGAACACCCTCATAAACCTGGCTGATTGCTATCGGGAAGGTAGTAGCAGTGGATCAAGCCCCACAAGCGGTAGATACGCCTACGGCAATATAATCTACGGCAGCGGTGGACGTGCCATAAACCAGACTCCATATCAGGGTGGTTTTTCGGCCAGTGGATCAACCTACATTCCATGCAGGTTCATTGCCATAAAGCCTGACGAGTTTGACTTTACCATGCTGACTCCGGATGAAACAGACGGCAGCCTCATTGGAAAGCTCAAGCTTAGCACTGGAGCCTATGCAACCATAACGGATGTTGACGCAAGCGATTATAAATTTGACAACATCAGAAGTGGAAGCTACTTTAACATTTCAGAAAGGGAAGACCATCTTGGGGCCATAGCCCACATCTACAGCGTTAAAGAAGCCTGATGAAAGTTTCCGTTTGCATCCCGGTCTACAACAGCGAAAGATACCTGCCCCGCTGCCTGGAAAGCATTGCCGCCCAAACCCTTAAGGATCTTGAAGTAATAGTTGTAAGCGACTGCTCCAGGGGCAGGGACCAGCGCGGATGGAGCTGCAAGAAAATATGCGCCAAATTCAAGAAGCAGTCCGGGATAAACCTTACCTACATCGAACAGTATAAGAACAAGGGAAGCATGGAAGCCCGACGGGAAGCAGTCTATGCATCCTGCGGTGAATACATACTCTGCGTTGACGCCGACGACGCCCTGGAAAGCACGGCACTGGAAACACTTGTAGGTCTTGCAGATAAAACAGGGTCAGACATAGTCCACTGCGGGGCAAAGGTTGTCTTTTCTTCCGGCAATGCTGAACTGCAATCAAGGGTAAGCAAAAGGGATTTTGAAGGCACCCACAAGGCTTCAAACCTGATTCACGAAGGGGAACTTTCCGGGCCCCAAGCCTTTGACTGCATGGTCACCCATGGGGGAATAAACACATTCATCTGGGCAAAGCTCATCAGGCGCGACCTTTTTATCAGGGCATGGGAACGCATTCCGCCCATGTTTGGAGTCTGGGGCGAAGACTACCTCATGGCATTTTACGTTGCATACCTTTCAAAAAAATATGTCGGCATCAGGGATGAGCTCTACATTTATTCAATAGACACAGGAATTTCTTCCACGGAAAAAATAACCGACCTTAAAAAATGGGAACGGTTCTGCTCCGTGTCTTCCGTATTCTCAAGCCTTGTCCTTGCCCAGGACGAAGGAACCATAAGCCTTACGCCAGAGCAGTCCATGGCCATAAACAGAAAATGCGACGAAATGATAATGACATTGATCGTCTTCCTGAACAGTTTTGTGGATGAAGGAATAAGGAATTCCGCCAGGCAGATGCTTGACGACTACTGCGGAAGCGAGTACATCGAAAAACTGACTGCTGCTCTGGCGGAACACAGGGCCCCCAGGACAACGGGGACAAGTCCCGCTAGTTGTTCCTGAACATCATTGCAGCTTCTTCGCTGTATGGATATGCAAGATAGTCAGACAGGACCGTTGCCTTTGCCAGGTATTTTTTCAATCTCCGCTTCTACCATTCGTTTTGCATCTTCCAGAAGCTATTTGCTTTGTGCCTTGCATTCAAAAGATTATAAAATTAGAAAAAAATCATAATTAAATTATTCTTCACTAAAAATCTTACTTATTGTCTTTTCCATTTTTTCAATCATAGGAACTACTAAAGCATTTCCCATGCAGAAATAGCGCATTTTTTCTGGCATTCCCGTATCAGTCCAATTATCTGGAAAGCCCTGAATTCTTTCAGCTTCCATCGGAGTCAAAAGGCGGATTTTCCCATTTCCTTTGTCTTTTACAATATGTGTGCTTCTGTTAAAACTACTTTCACTTGTAAGCATTGTTCGGGCCGGCACATCCCATTCATCAATCATTGGAATTGCACCTTCTGAATAAATATATTTGTGGCCATTTGCAGCAGTTCTATATTTTCTTTTTGCCCCCTTCAAATATTGCCATGTATGACGGCTTTCTGGTGGAAGTTCAACTTCTGTTTCATCAGAATGTGTACTTTCAGGATTTGTATAATACAAATTTCCATCTGCAATAAAATATTTCTTTTCAACTTCTCTATCTTCCAGAAGGAAACCAAGTGTTATTGGAGTAATTTTTTCTGCTATGGATTTTACAGTATAAATTTTTCCATCTACTGCAATTCCAGAATTTTCAAAATCAAATGCAAAGTTATTAGAAACATCAAGAATATCAGTAGAAATATCAGTTGACTTTATGCTTTTTTCATCAAAGTCTTTTATCGTAAACGTTTGTGCAAAAAAACCTTTCTTCAGAAGAAGACATTTTACATCGTCATAATTCAATAATTTTCCAAAGTTTGTATTGTTTTTATATGCAAAAATAAAAGTTCTTCGTCTTCTTTGGCCAGCTCCATATTCGGAAGCATTTATTACTCTCCATTCAGCCACATATCCTTCTGCATTAAGGCATGAAAGAATAATTCCAAAATCTCTTCCTCTTTGTTTTGAAGGAGATTTCAAAAGACGATCTACATTTTCAAGAAGAACAAAAGGAGTATGTTTTGTTTTAAGTATGTCATATATTGACCACCAGAGGACACCTTTTTTTCCTTCTATTCCTTTCTCTCCATTTAAGCTTCTAGCAACAGAATAATCTTGGCATGGAAAGCCGCCTACCAATAAATTATGGTCTGGAATATCTTTTTTGTTTACCTGAGAAATATCAATATTTGTTGTATCTTCACCATTCAAATCTAAGGAAGTTCCAAAATGTTCAACATAACAATCGTGTGCCCATTGTTTAGTTTTTCCTGGTTCCCATTGACTAAACCAAACCGTATTCCACTTTTCTTTCTTTTTGGTATCTTCAACTGTTTTAATTGCATTTAAACCACAACGGAAGCCACCAACTCCCGCAAACAATTCACAAACTGTCTTTTCCATACTTCTCTATTATAGCAAAACTAAAAAATGAGATCAACATAATCATCTTTTCTAACTAATAATTTTCATCCAAATATAACAAATATTCCACAGAGGATCAACTGGAATAAATTAAATATAATTAAGTCGAGCCAAAATCTCAGAAAGATAGCTTCCCTTAATCCAAATGTATTGCCTATACATATTTATTCCATTAACACATTCAGGCTTAACAGTTGAATCAGAACTATCACCACGAACAAAAATGACACCCTCAGAAGATTTTGGAAAGTTTGGTGCAGACTGAATAGTTCCAGTCTTGTTAACTTTAGGGGTACCCGTCTTCTTGTCAATTACCGGAATATCTTTTAATTCATTATAAACCACAAGTTCATTTATTCTTTTCCACACGGATTTAACATTTAACTCTATAAAATCATCGCTAAAGGCAATTCGCTTAAATCCCATGAAAACATTGCTTCCAAAATCCTTTGGATCTTTTTCTTCAAAGATAATACAAAGAATTTGCATACCGGCAAAATAATCATAGAAAGACGAATCTTCAAACTTTGATATATTAGAACTGATTTCATCAAAATCAATTCTGAACAGTTTCATATCTTCTGTTCTTTTTCCTTCTGGAGTTAAAACTATAGATTTTCCAAATAAACCAATCTTATTGAATAATTCAATCTGATTCATTTTTTTGGAATTTGCTCCAAACATACGAACAATTATCTGTTCAGCAACTCCTTTATTTATATCGTTATCAATTCCAAATTCTGCCATAAGTTCAAGAACAGTTTTTCCCTTATGTTGTTCTGTAAGTTCATGACATTTCTTATCGATTTCTGAATAACTATTATATGCCTGAGGTAATTGCTCCAATTTACCATTGAAATGTTGTTGAACAATATTAGTGACAACAGACCTTTTTAGACGAAATCTAGGTGGATGTGGCCATTTAGGAGCAGTATCAATAAACAATAATTTATCTCTTAAATGAGAAATTTCAGGATAAAGACTTTCGTTTTTATTTAAGCTAATAATGAAATCACGGACTGTAAGCCAATCACGTTTAAGGACTTCTACATCCTCATCAGAAAATTCTAAAAACTGATAACCTTTGAAAAGAAAATTTGCATACTCAGAAGCGAGAACTGGTTTGTTTGAACTGTATAAATAATATACAAAAAGCAGATGTTCGAGTTTATGCCAGAAATGGGAATCATAGAATTCTTCATCAATAATTGTATTTGGAGAAACAGCAGTTATAGACATTGGCTCTTTTGCTTCATACACACCCTTCTCTTTTTTTGAAAGACGAATGCCAGTTGTTTTCAATTCTGTCGGAATATCATCTATTATCAAATCCGGTGCGGAATCACTGTTTGCTTCATATCCAAAAACAGATTGCTCAATTACATCACCGGCTATTCCAGTAATTTTTGGATTTTCTTTTGTTCTATCAAATACATGTTTCTTGTCAATTTCGCCTAATGTCTTTTCAAGACAAGCCTCTAGCAAATCTATAACTTGTTGCTTTGTATACCTATGCTCAATATTCATTTCCACTTCCAGTTTTCTTCCATAACAACCCATAATTTATCATAATTTTAAGTTATCTTCCATGACCTAAAGTCAGCCATTGAAACACGTTCTTCGATGAATTCAATTTTCTTTCATCTTGATATTTAATTATTCTCATATTTTGAGAATCCGGACAAGGGATTGTAAGGGCGGCGAAGCCGTTCCGGAGCGCAGAGGAGGAATGGAGCCGAAAGGCGAAACCCTGAAAAGCCCGGTTTTTGCAGCCGTCAGGATGCAAAAATGGCCCATTAAACTAAATGTTTTTATTCAAAAGCCATTCCGAAAATCAATTTACTTTCCCTTTTCATTCATCAGCCACTCGACCAGATTCCTCTTCTCAATTCCTTCGTCGTTAAAATCATCCGTGTCATCCAATGTCAGGACAATCTTTCTGTAGTTATCACGTATTTCTTTCAATGGGCGGAATTCTCTTTGGGTAACAGCAGAATCAGCAAGTAGATAAGCAACCTGTATGTAAAGTTTTTCTGCATTTCTTTCAGCAATAAAATCAATTTCCAGATTATCATTTTTGCCGATGCAAACTTTGTATCCACGCAGGAGAAGTTCATTGTAGACAATGTTTTCAAGGATGCCAGAAATATCATTCTGCTTGAATCCCGCAACAGCATTTCTTAAACCCAAATCCGTGATGTAATATTTTTCAAGGGTCTCAAGTATTTCTTTTCCCTTAATATCATAACGCTTGACTTTATTAATAATAAAAGCTGACTCTAGTGCATATAAAAAGTCATAAATCATATCATTTCCAAAAGACTTGAACTGATTTTTTACAAAACTGCTGATGGATTTTGCTGAGAAAATGTTCCCTATATTTTCCATGATGAAATTAACTGTTGAAATCAGTTTTTCGCTGGATTTAATTTTGTTGCGTTCTATTACATCTTTTAAAATTACTGAATTAAAAACATCCGTCAGATACTGCCAGATCAAGTTTTCATTTTTGTTCATAAAATGTATTGCAGGAAGGCCTCCGAACTTTATGTATTCCAAAAAAAGTTCTTTTTCGTTTTTTGCAGTGCCGTCATTCTGGTTTTTATGGAATGAAATGAATTCATTAAAACTCAAAGGATATACTTTAATTTCAACATAACGGCCGGCTATATGTGTTGCAAATTCGCCTGAAAGAAGTCTTGAATTTGAACCTGTAATATAAATGTCGCAATTCAGGTCTTTCATCAATGAGGCAATTGTAAGTTCCCAGCTTTCAACATTCTGAAGTTCATCCAGGAAAATATATGTTTTCTGATTTTTATCTGCATTTTCTGAAAGGTTCAGAACTTCTTCATATAGATCCAAATGATTTCTTAATGCATAATTTTTTAAGGATTCAAAATCTATATAAATGATGTTTTGTGCAGGTACATTAAGTTTTAGAAGTTCATCCTTAAACATCATCAAAATTGATGACTTTCCTGCACGCCTTATGCCGGACAAGATTTTAACTACTGGGGAATCTTTATATTCTAACAGTTTTTTTATATAAATTTCTCTTTGAATCATAATCCTATAATACGGATTAATTTATATATTTTCAATAATTTATCCTATTTTTCGGATAAAAACTTACTCCGCAAAACCCAAGAATTTTATCTATTCAAGCCAGCCCTCTTCCAGGGCGCGGTTGATGTTCTTTTTATACCAGTCGCCGACTTGCGGAATTGCATCGATGGCAGGAGCCATTCTCTTGTTGATCATTTCAACCGAAGGATTGCCCTCCTTCCATGTGTGGCCGCCAGTCAATGTGTTGTGCAGGTATGGCTGAAGCCTGTCCATGGCAGCGGCATATCTTGAATCCGGCGTTTCCATGGCATCGAATTCTTCCCACAATGTCCTGAATTCTGCTGCAAGATGTTCCGGGAGCTCGCCAAAGAGCCTGTCTGCCGCAAGCTGTTCCCTCTGCTCCTTGCCCTCGTTGGCTGCCACATCATAGGCAAAGGTATCCCCGGCGTAGATTTCCACCAGGTCATGGACGATGCACATCTGCACGGCACGGGCCACGTCACAGCCTTCCGGTGCATAGTCCTTGAAGAGCATGGCCATCAATGCAATGTGCCAGGAATGTTCCGCATCGTTTTCGCGGCGGCTTTTGTCAATGAGCATGGTCCTGCGGCTTATTCCCGTCATCTTGTCAACTTCTGCAGTAAACCTTAAAAGCTGGTTTATTTTTTCATCATCACCAGGCAAGAAATTCTTTATATCAAGCATGAAAGCCTCCAGTTTTTCCCCTCATTATATGGAAGAACTTAAGCACCGGCAACACGTTAATGATGGTGATACTGCGTTAGCGATGGTAGCCCCGTCAGTTAACTGCGGCGGCTGAGAGCAAGCGAAGCCATAGCAGTTAATGAGCGACTAGCGAAGGGCGAACGTAGCGGCCGGGGCAACTGCACCGGCAACGCCCCCGCCCTCGGACCATTCTGTTTCATTCTGTTTTTCTATAAAGTTCCCCACTAAAAAAGCCGAAGATTAGATGAAGCCCCGAAACATTCAGCGATTCAACGTGAGATTCAGCATGATTTCATGATTCAGGGCATCTGTAAAAAATACCTTTTATGGTATGGAGGAATTTATGAAGAAACTTATTTCACTTGCAGTGCTTGCAGCTACAACAATTCTTGCCTTTGCCTACGACAACGAACTTTTGGAAGTAAAGGGCGGCTACAGATCCTACACAAAGACACACTACGCTGTTACATCTAAATTCGGAGACTACTTCCGCACGGTGGCAGATAAATACGAACACAGCCTTGACGGTTCAAAAAGAACTGCCATCAAGTCGCTTAACGCCAAGGACGAACTTCTTGACCAGACTAACTTTGAATACAACGCAGACGGAACTCTTGCAGCCATGACACTTTCCGACATCACCGGCAGCACAACCAGAATCGTGTACGAATACGAAGATTCAAGGATCAAGAGCGAATCTGAATTCAACAGCGACGGTGAACTTTGCAAGAAGCTCATCTACAAGTATGCAGATTCAAAGACAACCCAGAGCATGTACGACGCAACAGGCAAGCTCATGTTCCGTTCCATCAGCACATGCGACGAAAAGGGCAACGTCATCGAATGCTTTAACTACAACGCCGACGGCCGCCTTGAAAACAGCCAGAAGTCAACTTACCTTGACGACGGAAGAATCTCTGCCATCGAAACCTTTGACCTGGACGGCAACAAGACAGGCAAGACAGTTTACCGCTACGACGCAAAGGGATTCATTTCCGAAATCCAGATCTATGCAACTGACACCGACATCATCGAACGCGACATCTACAAGAACGACGACCTTGGAAATCCAAAGAGAATCAGCGTCTACAGCGTTGCAGAAAAATTCGGCGCCATTGCCAACGAGCTTGTTTCCATCACAGACTATTCCTACAGCAAGTAACAGCTGACAGCAGCAGATACAGATAACGGCAGACAATGAAAGAAACAATCGATTTTGGAGAAATAAACCAGGAAAGCAGCGAACCAAAATTTCTTCAGGTTGCACAGAGAATCCGCGAGCTTATCGAAAACGGAACCCTTAAGCCAGAAGACCACCTGCCTTCCGTCAACCAGCTCATAGCTCACTTTCAGGTTTCACGCGACACCATCGTAAAGGCCTACCAGTGGCTCAAGGATTCCGACTATGTTGAATCCAGCCCGAGCAAGGCCTATTACGTGCGCATGCCCTCTGCCGCGGAATCAAAAAAGCTGGTTCTCTTTCTCTCGGACTCGACGACTCCATACAAGATGAAGATTTTCGACGCCCTTGCAGAAGGTCTTGGTGAAAACTACCACGTGGACTTTTTTTCCCACAGCGACAACTTTGACGTGCTCAAGATGCTTTACGAACATTACCGCGGACTCAAGAACTGCGAGATGGTTGCAATCATTCCGTCTGCAAGCCAAAGCCGCGAGGAATCCTACTTCAAGTACATCAACCCGGGAAAAATAATTTTCGTGGACCGCGACATTCCAAACTCAAAGCATCCGGCCGTTGTCCAGGATTTTAAGAATGCAATTCTTTCTGCCCTCAACGAACACAACGAGCTCTTGGCCAAGTACAGGAAGATTGTCTTTCTTACCGATGACGTTTCCAACTCCCTCATTGAGGAAGTCAAGGAGACCTTTGAAAAAATTGCCCACAGGAACAGGATGGACTTTGAGTACAAGAAGGCAGGCTCCACCTACAGCCAGATTCGTGCCAGCATAAATCCCCAGGCGGACGAACTTTACCTTGCCATGGAGGAGGACATAATCTCCATTCTCCTGGAATCCCTGGAAAACCGAAACCTTAAGCTCGGAAAGGATGTGGGACTCATTGCAATCAACGAAGGCCCCTTCTACAAATTCACGAGCACTCCCATCAGCGTGCTTTCCTGCGATTTTGCCGGCATGGGAAAAAAGCTTGCAGAATTCATCAGGAGCGGCAGGCTTTCAAAAGAAACCGTGGCAACAACACTTACGGTGCGCAGTTCCCTTTTCAGGGAGTAAATAATCTGGGCGTTTCCCCGGCCAACTGTAGTTGCCCCACGTCAATTGAAAAATTCAGGTTTTTTCTATATTATAGCTGTAATCTATCAGCGAGAACCGGAGCAAAAATCATCCGGTCAACATATAGGAGAAACGTAATGACTGAAATGGAACTTAAGTACGGATGCAACCCAAATCAGAAGCCTTCAAGGGTTTTCATGGAAGAAGGTGAACTGCCTTTCACAGTATTGAACGGAAAGCCTGGATTCATCAACCTTCTTGACGCATTCAACGGATGGCAGCTTGTAAAGGAACTTAAGGAAGCAACAGGAATGCCTGCCGCAACTTCATTCAAGCACGTATCTCCTGCAGGTGCTGCCATTGGCCGCCCGCTCAGCGACACACTCAAGAAAATCTACTACACCGACGATGTGGAACTTACACCACTTGCATGTGCCTACGCCCGTGCCCGCGGTGCCGACCGCATGTCTTCTTTCGGTGACTTCATTTCCCTCAGCGACAAGTGCGACAAGGCTACAGCCCTTCTCATCAAGAAGGAAGTTTCTGACGGAATCATCGCACCTGGATACGATGACGATGCCCTTGAAATCCTCAAGGCAAAGAAGAAGGGCGGCTACTGCGTTCTCCAGGTGAACCCTGACTACGTTCCTGCTGCAACAGAAAAGAAGCAGGTTTTTGGCGTTACATTTGAACAGGGCCACAACTTCATAAAGATTGACGAACAGTCTGCCCTTTCCAACATCGTTACAGACAACAAGGAACTTTCAAAGGAAGAAAAAGACAACCTTATAATTTCCCTCATCGTTCTCAAGTACACGCAGTCAAATTCCGTATGCTACGTTAAGGATGGACAGGCCATCGGTATCGGAGCTGGACAGCAGTCACGCATCCACTGTACACGTCTTGCAGGCGACAAGGCTGACAAGTGGTGGCTCCGCCAGGCTCCTCAGGTTCTGGGACTTGACTTTAAGGCAGACATCAAGCGCGCTGACCGCGACAACACCATCGACGTTTACACAAGCGACGACTACGAGGATGTTCTTGCAGAAGGCGTATGGCAGAATTTCTTTAACACTAAGCCGGCTGTTTTCACACGCGAAGAACGCAAGGCATGGATTGCAAAGAATACTGATGTTGCCCTTGGATCTGACGCATTCTTCCCATTCGGTGACAACATCGAGCGCGCACACCGCAGCGGCGTAAAGGTAATCGCCCAGCCAGGCGGATCAGTACGCGACGACAACGTAATCGAAACTGCAAATAAGTACAACATGACAATGTGCTTCAACGGAATCAGGTTGTTCCACCACTAATACTATTGCGAGTTTGCTTACGAGCAAACTCGTTAGTGAGCGAAGCGAACGACTGCTTCAACGGCATTCGTCTTTTCCATCACTAAAATTGAGAGCGAGTTTGCTTACGAGCAAACTCGCTTTTTTATATCAAATTTTGATATTCTACATAAATTTATTGTCTATTACACCAAATAATGCTATATTTAATATGAACTCCATCTCATAAATTGATATTTAGCGAGGTTCATATGTCATTATTTGTTACTAATCTGAAAAACTACCTGGCAGCCACAAAAATTAAACAGAAATACATCAGTCGCAAGTCTGGCATTGAAGAGAATAAGCTTTCTCGTATTTTAAATGGAGTTCAAGAACCAGGTTGTTCTGAAATGGAATTAATAAGTACTGCGATTGGAAAAAGTATTAATTTCTTTCTTGTTGAAAATCCTGTTTTCAAAACAGAGTATGCAGAATATTCTCCAAAGATATCATTTTACGCAGGAAATCCAAACAGTCAGCAAACCAAGGTTGCAGATAACCTTCTTGAGCTAATGGAAAATATTGACCTTGTTTTAAGTGCGGAAGGTCGTTTTTTAAGCTTGGAGTAGTGCATGACAATTGAACGTCTGAAGAAAATATTAAAATGCAGTAAAGAGCATGAAATCAACATCAACAATTATATAAAAAGTTTTTCTCACCAAGTTGATTTTGAGAATATTGATGGAGTCAGGGAACTTCTTCAGATTGTTAGACCTGTATTGCAGCAGAAAAATTATAAAATCATAGAGCTCCCTTTAGTTGATAAAGAAATTGGTGCATTTATTTATAGGGGCGATAAGCTTTCCTATCTGGTTATTAATTCAAGCGTTCCTGTGGTAAATGCTAATTTTGCATTATGTCATGAATTGTTTCATATTTTTTTCCAGCCAAATACAAACAAAAATACGGCAGATATTGAATTCGATTATTTCGAAAATGACAACGAAGAAATTGCAAATCTCTTTGCCGGCAATTTACTGATGCCTAAGGATTCCTTTTCAAAACTTTTTAATAAATTTGCAACTATCTGCAATGGAGATGAAATTGATATAATTGTTTCTTTAATGAACTATTTTAAGGCACCATTTATGGCAGTTTTTATCAGGTGTTATGAATTAGGGCTTTTTACCAAAAATACTGTGGATGATCATTTTTTCAATATAAAATCTTCAGAACTGGAAAATCGTTTTGAAAAATTCTGGTACGATTCTTCTATATTAAGACCGTCAAATAATGATGATTCCGAGCGATTGAAAAAAATGGTTCACGATTATGGAACAGAATATGTTCAGAATGAATATATTAAACAAAAGACTTTGACAGAAGTAATGAAAAACCTTGATTTACTCTTGAAAAAAATAAAGGCGTCAAACTAATGCCATCATTATACTCTGAAAGTCCATCAAATATTGATAAAATATTATCTCTTGTAATAACAGATTGTGACAGAACCGTGGATTTAATATTTTCATCAGAAAAATGTATTTTTTATGATGCCTGCAGTTTTAGATATCATTCAAACTTTAACAAAGCAGGACAGAACTCAGTAATTGAATACATAAAAAGCAAGAATGGAATAATCATTATTACAAATTGTGTTCTGATGGAACTTGCTGGAACTGCTCAATCGTTGAATGATTTGTATATTGATTACATAGAAAATCTTTCTGAAAATGGAATCAAGGTAATATTATTTGATGAAAAATATATTTTTGATATTTTGAGCGAGGAATATGATTCATCAGTAAAGGTAAATAAAATATTTTCTTTTGCTGTAAGAAATTTTAACAGTCCGGTTGGAACTGTACGAAAAACAATAAACTCGGATGATAAACTCAAAGAAATATTAAAAGGAACTGAAATTTCAAGGAAATCAATCTGTGCAGAATTCTTCTCCAGAGTGAAAAGCAATAAAGAGTCAGAAGATGACCTTGGGGAAGAACTTATAGGAATCTGCCTGTATATGCTTCTGCATCTTTCAGGAGAACCTTCAGGTAAATTTGTGGTTATTTCTGATGATCATGAAGCTGCGGCCAAGTTCAGCACAGGCACTAAAAGTATTCCCAAAAATGTGTCAGATAAAGTAGTTGTAATATTAAGTACAGTTAGATTACTTCAAAATATGATAAATGAGGATTTTATTACAGATTCAGCACTTGTAGAAAACATGCTGAAAAAGATCATCTTGAACAAAAGAAAAGTATATGCTGCAAAACAGAATGATATATCAGCTCAGCCATACTCTTTTACGGCAGAAGAAATTGCAGCCTTAATTAAAAATAAGAATGAAATTTCTATAATTTATTAAAGTATTAAACGGGATAATTTCGAACAATCGGAATTATCCCCTTACGTTTTAAGTAAAAGAAATCCTGCTACTTCGATTCACAGATTTACTACTTCTTGGTCAAATAGCTTTTGAAAGTCTTACATCAACTCCATAGTCGTTACTTCCGACGTTCCTCGCCGTACATGTTATAATTAGTGAAAAGATAAAAAATAGATTCTTTTTTGAAATATTTTAAGTTTAAAAACTATACTATTTATATACGAGGTGAGTGTATGATTATTGAGAAAATATTACAAGATATTCAGAAAATTGAAAAACTTTTGGATGAGTATTATGTATTAGTTTATAAAGAAGATTTTTCTGAAAAGCAAGAATTATCTGAAGATGAGATACTTACAAAGGAAAGCATTATAGCTGATATTCAAGCTTTAATTTTTAGATTAGAAAAAGATATTCAAAGTCTTTCTCAAAGTGACTGTAAATCAGAGAAACAACAGGCTACGGAAAATCGCAATCTTGTGGATTTGGTTGGTGAAGTCAAACATACCTTAAAACGATTAAAAAGATTTGGGGTTGATGATGAAGATGTAAAGAAATTGTTTGAAAGATTGAAAAATGACGTAAATTCTTTCAAACAATCATTAAATAAATATATTGAAAAATCAAAATATAAGATTTTTAGTTGGTCCGAAGCTCAAAAACAAAATGATGAGGAAGAGAAAAAGTTGGATGAAGATTTTTTGGATCTTTTGATGTAAAAGTACACAAAGAGATAATCGCGAATTTTTCTCTCTATTGTTGCTCTTTTGAGTTTGTTTAGCTTTCTAGGATGTTCAATCGGCAAAGATTCAATGGCCAATGATGAGAACTATGCTTACTAAGAAAGCTATTCTTGCTCTCAAGATGTTTATGATGCAGCACTGTCAACAACTAATTAAACAAAAAAAGTAAATTTAAATACTCAAGGAAAAAAAACACCTTTTTATGAATTTTTTCACTGTCAAACACCTATATTATTGTTGAACAGGAGGATAAGAACGATGAATGGTATTTATAATGATGAAATATTTTCTAAACTTGATAACTTATGTTGGATAACAAAGCCTGATTATTTTAATAAAATTCATAAAGTTATTGGAAATTCTGATAGTTTTCTAACAATTCATTCTAAAAATTGGAATGATTTCTGGTATTCAAAAGACCATTTTGTTTCAGCAAAGGAAGCTTTTTATCTTGTGAAAAATGGAATTTACAGATTAAGGTATTCTGAAGGCGTAGAAACTGCTTCAAAAGTGAAAGTAATGTGGGCTATAAAAGAAGCCTGTGGTTTGCCATATTTAAAACATTGGATTGAACTGGTTGAAGTTTTTTATAAATCAGAAAAACCGTTGCTATGCAAAACATGTCCAACAATTAAAATCGAAGGTAAGGAAATAGATCAAGCATTACATTATGATATTGCAAATGCTGTTCTTGGACTTATTCCAGATGAACAATTATTAAAAGATAATGGAATCATTGATGAAAAAAACAATCTATTCAATTCAGCAAAAGCTGTAAAAGAATATTATGGACGATTTTCAAATTAAGTGAAGATTATGCAGCTTCCCATGATTCGCCTGATTTTAAATTTCTTTTACCTTTACGAACAGAATTCTTTTCCTGCCAATTTGCTTCTAAGCTAAAATCAGGATTTGGACTTGAATATGCTCTTGTTTCCGGAGCACCTTCCTTTACAAATAGATTACAATAATAATCGAAACAGTCTAATATTTTTAAGCTTTCATCCTTTGTTATTCTTCCATTATTAAGATCTCTAGATACAAAATCCTTAAAATCTTTTCTAAATTCATTAAATGTTTGTCCCTGAAAATAATCGGTTAAAATTCCATTTTGAGATGGTTGATGAGCTTTTCTGTCTTCAAATCTCTCATCACCAAGTCCTCTCAAAATTTGACCGTATGCAGTAGCAGTATGTTCGTTATCACTTCCAGAAAATAAATCATCCCTATGTTTTTTGAATCGTTTATCAGGAACACCATGTCCTACATCACATATTTTGGCTTTGAGCCATTCAAAATAGTCTTGAGCAGTTTCTTCTTGTAAGCATTCTTCATAGAGACAGAAATCAAGTAATTCATGTAAATATTTTCTATGCAATACTCCTAATAATCTTACTTCAGTCAGTTTTCGAATTTCCATATTTGGATCCTTCTATAATCTAATTAGTTTAAATGCATATAAAGGGAAAATTCCGTAATTTAATAACCAGGTCGAAAGAAAATAACTCATTTCAACAAAATCTAAAACACCATCAAGTTCCTTTTAAGCTTCTGTCAGTTCTTCTTCTGCCTTTTCTATTTAAAGAAGTTTTTCATCATAAATATTCATAGACGTTCCTTGAAACTCCATTACTGGAAGTTACTATATTGCAATTAGTTTTAAACATATAAAGCTCTACTTATAAAAGTAGCCTAAGTTGTGTAGGAACAATATGTTGGCATCACAACAAGGAGTTTTATCATGAAAAAGTTTTTCCTTTCTGTATTTGCTCTTTTGAGTTTATTTAGTTTTCTAGGATGCTCAATTGACGAAAATTCAATTGCCGATGATGAGTATTATGCTTACTATGAAAGCTATTCCTGCTCTCAAGATGTTTATAATATAGCACTATCAGAATTTGGAAATAAAAATTTCAGCTTTTCTGACCTAAAGGATGTAAAAAACTTGCTTGCAAGACAATCAACAAGACTTAATTATATATATACGTATGACGGTGTTGTTTATGCTGGAAAGTCAGAATGTAAAAGAGAAGAATTTGATTCGTTTGTAAGAAAAATAGGTGGGCAAGCATATGTAGAGCAATTTAAGTATTCCGGTAATATTATTATATTCTTAACTTCAGACAGACCTGATACTGTTACTTGGATTTATTGTGAAAAACTATAATAGTTCCACATATCAAAAACCATAAAAAATACACTTAACGAGGATTACAATTTTTTTCGTAAGAAAATGATTTTTTGATTATGCTTGAAGGTAGTTGTTGCTGATAACAACTGCTACTTTCGCTTTATGTAAATAATTACTGCAAAAAAAATACCTTTTTATGAATTTTTTCACTGTCAAACACCTATATTATAGGTGCACAGGAGGATAAGAACAATGTATCTAACAGAATATGAATTAAAACTATTAAAAGAACAGTTAAATGAGTCCGACAATGTTGTATCTGATGTATTTCTGGTTGCAACAGATAATTTAAGAAAAGATATCCATGAATTTTATAAGTTATTTGGAAATCTTCGTATAATAATCTGTCCTTCAGGCGGTGAAAAAGTTGAGGAAGGTATTGAAGAACGTGCACAAGAACTACTAATAGATTTAAAGGAATGCAGTAGTAGAATCCAAGGAGATATTAACACAATAAAAGAACTTATAAATAATAAGTCTCTAAAATTAAATTGTATTGATGATGCAAATGAAAATATCTTTGATCTTAGTTCTACTTGCAATAGTGTTTTTGAGCGCTATAATGTTTTCCCTAAAAAAGAAATACCATTGCTAAAAAATAATTTATGTATTCTTGTAGATGCCTTTAAGGAATTGGATGATTTAATTTTCAAATACAATGATAATACGACTGAATCATTATTATTTCAACCATCCTTGAAATTTGATTTGATTAAGAAAATTATTGATTCTGAAATAGATATTACAGCCCCATTACCTTCGATTTCTTTAGATGATTTTTGTAAAATAATTCCAAAAGAATCGAAGAAGTTTGTATCGTACTTAGATGCAATAAAGGATAAGAAATCCCCTAGGAATAAAATACAGTGGAAAGAAAAATATAATGAATTTCGGAAAATCTTTAAATAAAAAATAGCATTTCAGATTTAAATGTACATAATGGGATAATTCCGAATTTTTCGAGATTATCCCCACTCATACAAAAAAAATAAATACAAAACTTTTTTCAAAGGAATTTAAAAAACTTTTCTATACTGTCATGCATGACTTTTATTCAATTTCAAAATAATTTTCCAACACAAAAATCCATCATCAATTATTTTATCAGCATCAGATTTCCCAATGGTCTTATCTGCCCAAAATGTGGCTCTGATAAAATTTCATCCCATAAAAGCAATACAAAATTCTTCAACTGCAATGATTGTCATAATACTTTTTCAATTTTTACAGGAACAATCTTTGAAAAATCCTCTGTAGATTTACGCAAATGGTTCTATGCCATTAATCTTGTTTTAAATGCAAAAAAAGGAATTTCTGCGATGCAGCTTCAACGTGAAATTGGTGTTACATATAAAACTGCCTGGCGCATACTTAATAAGATTCGTACAGCCATGGGGAAAGAAAACCTTAACGATTCATTTGAATATGTTGTTGAAGTAGATGAAACGTATGTTGGCGGCAAGCCTCGTCGTTATTCAAAAAATGCTTATAATCTAAAAAAAGGACGCGGTACTGCAAAGACTCCGGTTATTGGTGTAAAAGACAGGACCACAGGTCATGTTTATGCAAAGGTTGCTTATGAAGATTACAATGGAAAAATGCTTACCGGAAAACAGCTTCTTTCAGTTATTGAGACGGTTACAAAATCCGAAGCGGTAGTTCTAACCGATGATTTCAATGGCTATAATATTATGAATCATGATGAAACAAATCCTAAAAATTATATTCATCTTACTGTTAATCATTCTAAAGGCCAGTATTCAGCAGGCAACGGAATTCATACAAACGGAATAGAAGGTTTTTGGGCAATTATAAAACGTTCAATAATTGGCTCCTATCATCATGTTTCCGTAAAATACCTGCAAGATTATGTAAATGAATGCTGCTTTCGGCAGAACAATAAAAACTGTGATGCCTTCGAAAAATTGATAAAACTTGCATAACTCGCTTTTTCATTTCTTCCGGACAACATCCACAAGGTGGCTTCCGGCGCCCAAAAGTTCCGGGCGTTCTGCATTACGCATCTGGTACTGCACAAATCTGTCAAAGGATTCCTGGCTCATGGCATTAAGCTCGCGACGCATGTAGTCGCTTGGCCCGTCTGGAGAAAATATTTTTACCCTTTCAACACCTGCAAGAGAGTTAAGCCTGTCAACATCCTCAAGGCGCACGTATTCATAAAGTTCTTCTTCTGACGGCTGCACGTGAAAATCTTCGTCTATGTGCCCGGTCTCAAAAAGCCCGTTGATCCTTTCTTCACGGAAGCAGTAGGTGATCACGCTGTAATCGTTCATGACATAGGCCGCAAGAATCAGGCCGCCGGGTTTTGTTATCCTCTTTACTTCTGCATAAGCCTTTAACCGTTCCACATCACCATGAAGATGATACAGGGGGCCAAAAAAGATCGTCATGTCAAAGGTGTTGTCGGGCAAAAAGGAAAGGTCCCTGGCATCCCCCGGCCAGCACTTTACCTTTGCATGCTTTCCTTCAAGGATTTCAAGGTTGTGCCTTACAAGTTCGACGGCAGTCACATCCCATCCTTCATTGGCAAGGGCCACGCTGTAACGTCCAGTACCTGCCCCTATGTCTGCAATCTTGAACCCATCCTTGTCCTTTGGAAGAAAGTCGTGAATGTATTTCATGGACACAAGGTATTCCACCATGCCATGACGTGTCGTAAGTCGATGGTCTTCCTTGTGCTTGTTGTAATATTTTTCTATGGGCGACATTGCCATAACCTACCATCCTCTTTCATAAAATCCGCATTCCCCGTTTTCAAGGGGAATTGTCCTTGCATCGATGCCTTCGATTTCAACATAGGGCCGCTGTTCCATGTAGTGCAGGAGGCCTGCAATCTTTTCTTCCGTACCCTGAACTTCCATTTCCACAGTTCCGTCGTATAGATTCTGAACCCAACCCGTAAGGCCTGCGGAAGCTGCATAGTTCTTGCTGTGCCACCTGAAGCCCACCCCCTGAACACGTCCAGAAAAAATGATATGCTTTCGAATTTTTTCCATAATGAATCCGGCCCCCATGACCACCTATTTTAAATTGATAACCTTCATGGTTGCAATAGGCTTTTGCATTTTTAAAAATGGAATTTCCATGAATTCCGTGCTACTATATTAGCATGAAAAAAACATGGTTGTGCATCTTTTCATTGACCCTCATTCTTGTCCCATCATTATGCTCCGCAAAAAAAGGCAATAAGAAAAACCTCTGGGAAGATCCGCAACAGTCAAAAAGCAGGAACGTCAGGATACTTGATAAGCCTGCAAAAATTTTCATAGCACTTGAAGACGAAAAGGACAGGCTGCCGGAAATTCCCCACGACCTTAAGGTTCTGCAGGAAGCATATCGTGACCTTGACATAAAGGCTGAATTCAGCAAGGAAAAAAACGACTGGCTCATGACATTTTCCAACTACGGCAGGGACTACGCCTTCTGGTGGTGCGACGGTCGGGTTCTTCCGGAAGAAGAAATTGAAAACAGGGCCAACTATTGGTCACTGGTCTACAGCTACAACCGCAGGCTAAAGGATCCTTCCGACATGACGGAAGAAGAAAGGCAGAAGCTCAAGGAATTCGGTTCCATCTCTTCAAGGAAAAGCACGGCTGGAACCCCCATGTTTTTTTTCGATGCCCTCTATGATTCCTATTCACAGGCAAAGATTGAACAGCACATAAAGGTCACGACATTTCTTGGAAAGCGCACAAAGGTTCATGAAAGAATTTATTCGCCCCTGAAAAAAGTTGAGGAGCAGATTTACGAGCTTGCAAAAACCGACGATGAAGTTAATTCCTTTGTGCTAAAGATAAAAAGCTGTGATGCATACCACTGGCGCCTCATTGACGGCACAAGCAGAAAAAGCTTTCACTCCCTGGGAATTGCCATGGACATCCTTCCTGTAAGAATCACCGGGGAAATTTTCTGGAGCTGGGCACGAGACAAAAACCCTGAAGGATGGATGCTCACTCCCCTTTCCAGAAGATGGATGCCCCCAAAGAAAGTCATCGAGATTTTTGAAGGCGAAGGATTCATCTGGGGTGGCAACTGGATCATCTGGGACAACATGCACTTTGAATACCACCCGGAACTTCTGGCCGGAAAATGAAAAATCAAAAGGCCGGCAGACGCACCGGGCTAACCTGTAGCATGCAGCTGCCGGTTTTCCGGTCCCCTAGACTTTTCCGTTGTTCAGGTCTTCAATTGTAACGCTAAACAGATATCCGGAAATCAGGGAATTGAGCTTTGTCCACATGGGCAAAGTCTTGCATGTATCCTTCTTTGGACAGTCATTGGGATTGCAGTCAAGGCATGCAACCGGCGCAAGGGATTCTTCCGTCAAGGTCAGGATTTCGCCAACCTTAATCTGGGATGCAGGCCTGTTCAGCTTGTAGCCGCCAAACTTTCCACGCTGTCCGTCCAGAAGACCTGCCTTAACAAGAAGGGCAACAATGGATTCAGCATACTTCAGGGAAATGTCCTGACGCTCCGAAAGTTCAGCAAGGGAAACCCTTTCGTCACTTTTCCTTGAACTCAATTCGAGAACGATTCTTATTGCATATCTGCCACGTGTAGAAACCAACATCATTTTACCCCCTTGGAAATTATTCCACCACCAACAATAACGCCGTCAAGATAAAGGACGGCACTCTGACCCGGAGCAACAGCACGCTGCGGAGTTTCAAATTTTATAAGCCATGGCTTTCCCTTGTATTCAGTCCCATCATCTTCGTCGGGAACATAGGGAGACACCCTGCATGGAACGGGACGTGATGCAAGACGGATCTTTACCAGGGCTTCAAATTCTTCACCAGGCTCAATGCCTGCAGGCCATACAAAATCATCGGCAACAAGGGCACTTGAATCAAGGTCCTCGTTTTTTGCAAGAACAACCAGATTGTTTACCGGGTCAATGGAATGAACGTAAACAGGATAGGCACATGCAACTCCAAGGCCGCGGCGCTGTCCGATGGTATAGTGTTCGATTCCCTTGTGGCGGCCAAGAACATGCCCGTCCAGGTCGATTATGTCACCTGGAATGCTTTCCCTGTCTGCAAAAAGTGCATCGCGGTATTCTTCACCTACAAAGTCCTGGCTTTCTTCCCTGTTGGCAGCTTCAAGTTTTGCACGATGGGCAAGCTCAAAAACCTCGGACTTCTTTACTTCCGCAAGTGGAAACCTTACCTTTGCAAGGATTTCCGACGGAATTCGGTAAAGGAAATAAGTCTGGTCCTTAGTGACGTCAGTTGCACCGCTGATCATGTAAGGCCTTTCTTCCGTTCCAAAAATTCCAGAGTCCGGGCGGACAATTTTTGCGTAGTGGCCTGTGCAGAAGTAATCGTACTTTATCCCAAGTTTTTCCACGGCTTCAAGCATGGCGCCAAACTTAATGTTTCGGTTGCACATGATGCATGGATTTGGAGTTCTGCCGCTTCTGTATTCAGCCTTGAAGTATTCAAGAACCTTTGCCTTGTATTCAGCCTTTACATCAACAACATGGTATTCAATGCCGTGTTCCCTGCAGAACCTTTCGCATTCCTCGATGTTCTCTTCTTCCCCAGGGCCGTAGCATGCTTCCTTCATTTTTTCCTTATTGGAATTCTTGTTCTTTTCTATTACGGTTCCGTCCCAAAGGCTCATGGTCACGCCGATTACCCGGCATCCCTTTTCCTTGAGCATGAGGGCTGTAAGTGTGGAATCAACTCCGCCGCTCATTCCCACAAGTACCGTATCTCCCGCCTTTGGAAGTTCCTGTGCTGTATATGTCATTTAATTCACCTTATCCCTTATTTTGTTTCCTTCAGATAATCCTTGAGTTCTTCAAGATACCTGGTGCCGGCTTCCGACATAACCACATTCTTTTTTGCAATGTAACCAATCTCCATGGCGCTGTCGGAATTTTCTTCATCCTTAAATGGAATTGCAACAAATTCGCCGCCGTTAAGCTCGTTGCTTATGATTCCGGAACAAAGACAGTAGGCATTGACCCCGACCATCAGGTTCAGGTTGGTTGCCCTGTCAGTTGTCTTGATTACCTTTGAATATTCCCGGTTTGCGTAAATCTCTTCCGTAAAATACAGGGGACTGTTGGCATTCTGGTCAAACATAAGGCACGGATAGCCATTAAGTTCATCAAAGGTGATGAATTCCTTTTTTGCCAGGGGATGCTTTTTCCAAAGGTACACGTAAACATTGCAGGAAACCAGTGGAGTAAATTCCAGCTCGTTTGAATTCAAGACCTTTATGATGTAGTTCCTGTTAAAGTCGTTGAGGTTTATGATTCCGATCTCGCTCCTCATGTTTGCAACGTCTTCAATGACAGTCAGAGTCCTAGTTTCGTTGATTGCAAATTCATACTGGTTAAAGGAATCCTCTGCCTTCATCTTGTTCATCAGGTTGATGAATGACTTTACGCAAAAGGAATAATGCTGGCAGCTTACGGCAAACTTCTTGCGCCTTTTCCTTGATGGATCAAAGTCGTCGAGAAGGCTTTCGTATTGGGCGTAAATCTGCCTTGCATGCTGAACAAATTCCTTGCCTTCATTGGTAAGGCTTATTCCGCGGCTTGAACGGTTAAAAAGCTGAACGTTGAACTCACTTTCAACTTCCTTTATGGAAGCAGTGAGGGACGGCTGGGAAACATAGAGTTTTTCCGAAGCCTTGTTCAGGGAACCGATTTCAGAAACACCTATGATGTATTTTAGCTGCTGTAAGGTCATGATTCCATTATAGAAAAAAACTATAGGTCTTGTCTATAATCCTACTTTTTTTATAGGATAAATAGTCTGGCAGTTTCATAAAATCGAAAGCCCGCAGGCAACCCAGCTCCACAACTCAGCTCCGCAACCGGCGCCTTTCTCCATACATGCTGCCGCACATTTAAAATGGTGATTGATTGGTGACCGGTTATGGCCGATTTGATTTTGCATAATCGGTCCAAAGGTTTATCCTTATCATGGAGGTCGCCATGAAAGAGACAAGAATCGCCTTTTACGACAGTCATTCCTACGAAAGGAAAATTTTTGACAGGATCAACAGCAGATACGGTTTTAAGATCGACTACTTTGATTTCAAGCTGAACAGCAAGACCGCACCAACTTCAAGAGGATACGATGCAGTCTGCATTTTCGTAAACGACTTGGCCGATGAAGACGTTGTTGCCATCCTGAGCCAGAACCAGGTAAAAACAATCGCCCTAAGGTGCGCCGGATTCAACAACGTTGACCTGAATGCATGCAAGGCCAAGGGCATAAGCGTGGTCCGGGTACCGGCCTATTCACCACATGCCATTGCAGAACATGCGGTGGCATTGCTCCTTTCCCTTACGCGCCATCTGCCCCAGGCATACATCAGGACAAAAACCGGAAACTTTACCCTTGAAGGTCTTGTGGGCCGGGACCTGAACGGCCTGACTGCGGGAATCCTTGGAACGGGAAAAATCGGAAAGGTCATGGCAGAGCTTTTAAGGGGATTCGGCATGCAGGTGCTTCTCTTTGACCCAATGCCGGACAAGACCTGGGCGAAAGAAAAGGAATTCGAATACGTTGAATTCAGAAACCTCCTTGAAAAATCCGACGTCATCAGCCTGCACTGTCCCCTCAACGATGAGACATTCCACATAATAAACGACAGTTCCATTGGCCTGATGAAAAAGGACGTGGTGCTCATAAACACGGGCCGAGGAGCTCTCATAGACACGGAAGCCCTTGTAAACGCACTCAAGAAAAAACGCATAGGGGGAGCAGCCCTGGATGTCTATGAAGAAGAAAGCAAATACTTCTTTAGCGACTGGTCCGACCAGATCATAACCGACGACATACTGGCCAGGCTCCTCACATTCCCCAACGTGCTGATTACAAGCCACCAGGGATTCCTGACGGAAAATGCCCTTGAAGCCATTGCAGAGGTAACCCTGGAAAACGTAAAATTAAGCTGCTGAACGAGGCCATTTACTTCGCACGGCTTTCATAGGAGAGTTTTATGAAAATGAAAAAAAGTAGAATACTGAAAGACAGATTCATCCTGTACACAATGCTTGTATCCCTTGTCCTCGGAGTCCTTTACCTGATAAAGGGTTTCAAGAACGGATTTCCACCCTTCGGATGCGTCATCATAGCCGCCAACTTTCTCTACATTCCCTTTGCCCTTATCTTTTCAAAAAAAGGATTCCCCTACTTCTACCTGGCCTACTCCGGAATCCTGATCTTTTCCATGGCCACGGAACGAACCTACCTGTACAACAATTACACGGCCCTTTTCATAGTCTGCGTAATCATCATGCTCCAGCCAAAGATCCGTACCTTTGCCATCATATTTTACTTTACCGCAATTTCCATTGCATTCCTCCTTGTGGAAAAGGACATTTCCAACTACTTCATCCACATAGCAAGAAGCCTGTGGTACATCGGTCTCATCGAATACGTCCTGCAGGACAAATTCAAGCGGAAGAAGCTTGTTCTCTATGAAGACGAAAGAAAAATACTAGACCAGCTATGCAACGGAAAAATCTACCAGAAGGAAGTTGAAGGATTCAGCGAAAACACGATCTACAGAAAGCTTAAGGCCGCCAGGGAACGCAACGGAAACGTCACCCGTGACCAGCTGGTTGAAAGCTACAGGATCGAAAGGGAAAAGTCCGAGGCAGAAAGGGAAGGCATTTAAAAAAAATTAGGGGCAGAGAACATGCCGCTTAAACCATGCAGCAAAATTCCCTGCCCAGCCACTGCCCCGCAAAATCAAGTCTTCTGAACGTAAAGGAAAACCGTCTGGAAGGAATCGGTGTATTCCTTGGTCTTGATCATCTCCATCTTTACCGGGAAGAACTCGCCGTCAATAAGGCGCCTGTAGTTGATTACAAAATTCTTTCTTCCGCCGGCAAAATACTGGCGCAAATATTCAAGGGTGGTCTTTTCAAGGTATTCCTTCATGTCGTCCTTATGGACATGACCGGTTTGGGCAAATCCCCTGAGCCATTCGGAAATCTTCTCCGAAAATCCCCTGGAAACAATCTGTTCCCCTTCGTCAGTCTTTATGATGTAGAAGCTGTCGCTTGTAAGATTAACCTTGAGAACCTTAGTGTAGGACTCGCAGATTGCAGAGAAGGCATCATCCAGTCCGCGGCGGTCAATTCCCTTTCCCTTATAATAAATGGCCTTGTCCGAATACATTCGCTTGTCGGCAATGTCAACAAGCTCCTCAAAATCCTCAATGGCAAATCCCGCAACTTCAGAAGAAGAGGCAACCCCAAGGGAAACGGACATGGAATCAATAAGGTTACCCTTCCAGGCGGCAACGGCCTCATGAAACTTCTTTATGTATTCATCCCTCTGCTGGAAATCGTTTTCAATTATGACTGCAAACTCATCACCACCAGTCCTGTAACAGCTGCCCACATTGTCAAAGGATGAACGGATGCAATCAGCTGCACCACAGATAAGCTCGTCACCTGCAACATGACCGATCGTATCGTTGGCATGCTTAAGGCTGTTTACGTCAAGAATCACGACGGTAACCTTTTCAACATGCTTTTGCATAAGCTCATCAATCTTCATTTCGTAGGCATGGCGGTTCTTAAGCTGGGTAAGCTGGTCCACGGAAGACAGGGCAATAAGCTTTTCCTGTTCCTTCTTCATTTCGTCAATGTTCTGGGTTGTAAACACAAGCCTTGTAATCTTTCCGGATTCATCACGGTCAACAACGATAAACTGTGCGGAGAACCATCCCCTGTGCTTTCCGCGGAACTCATCGATGATGGTCTTCTTGGAACCAAGACGCTCTGAAATTGTAGTAAGGTCCGTAAAGGCAAGAGCCGCTTCCACATCCTGGGGAATTACGGTGTTCATCATGACATCCCGCATCTGGTTGACGGCACCGGAAGTGTGGTTAACGTATTTCTTTACGCTTTCCGTAGAACTGAATTCCGTTATGATGTCGTTTTCAATGTCAAGAAGATGCATGGTCATGTAGATTTCAGAAATGGAAGCCAAAAGCTTGTACTGTTTTTCAAGATCCTTCTGGTAGGCAAGGGCAGTGTTATATTCCGTTTCCCTGTGGAGCAAATGCATGAGTGAAAAAAGAAGTCCAACCAGGGCAAAGATAAAGCCGGAAAAATAAAGGATGAAGAACCTTGGGTTAGAAACAACAACACCCTTTATGGAATCCTCATGGGTGAATTTTACAATCCATTTTTCCTTGAGGTGCCTGATGATTCCATCCTTACCCATGTCAACAATAATGGAATTGATCCTGTCACGAAGTTCCGGAAGGTCTTCACGTACGGCAACGGCAGGAAAGCTCTTCATGAGGACAAGCTCACTCTTTATGCCAAGCTTCTCGTTCCTTATGATCTTGTCGGCAACTGCACCGTGGCAGATTCCAAAATCAACCTCACCGGAATCAACAGCCTTGAGTATTTCCAGGTTAGTATAATAGAAGACATATTCACAATTGAGGTCAAAGATCCTTTCGATGATGGATCCGGCCATAAGTGCAACCTTCTTTCCGCGAAGGGCTCCAACGTCATAGATGCGGGTCTTGCCGTAAACCATCAGGTCGTCTTCCGCAGCAGGAATTGACTTAAGAACGCCCTTCATGTGGGAAAAAATTTCAAGGCCAAGGATTACGTCAGCCTTTCCTTCCTGAAGCATCTTGCGGCAGGTGGTCCAGTCTGCAAAGGTGAATTCAGTCCTCATGCCAAGGCGGTTTGCAATCTCATTGGCAAGTTCAACATCAAGTCCCGTAGGATTCTGGCTGGCATCAAGAAATGAATATGGGGAAAAATCGTAGTCTGCCACAATCCTCATGACAGGTGCGTTTTCATCAGTAACCTTATTTTTAATTTCAACCTTTGGAATGGAAGAAAGATAGCCCAGCTCGTTAAGCGTAAAAAGAACAGGTAAAATTATGCCGGCAATGGTAAATAACAGGATAAATGCCTTAAGCCTTCTCATACACCCTAAATTATATTATAAAAATGCGTTTTTTTCCATCTATCACTCCCGATTTTTACAATTGCCCAGCCTGACTGCCTAACAGACAAATCCCATGAAAATTCCCCCTATTATTGCTGAACATAACTGCCCGGAAACATTTGCCGCAGCCGTATCCATAAGGATTATGTTGGAACTGTCGGCATCATGGGCAATGTTCTGGGTTACATGGGCCGCAATGGGGAATGCAGAAATTCCTGCAAGGCCTGCCAGGGGATTTATCCTGTTCTTCCTGAAGAGGTTCCAGACCTTTACAAAGAGAACTCCGCAGATGTTGTCCAGGATAAAGGCTGCAAGTCCTATGGCCAGAATCAGCAGGGTCTCAGGCTGAACGAAGGATTCCGCCTGCATGGTAAAGGAAATGCTTATGCCAAGCAGAAGGGTTATGAGGTTGCAGAGGGTGGTCCGGGCAGTTTCCGCCATGGTGTCAAGGACGCCGCATTCCCTGACCAGGTTGCCAAACATGAGGAACCCCACAAGTTCCGCAGAACGGGGAGCAATAAAACCGCTTAGAAGGGTCACTGCAATGGGAAATGCAATCCTTACGATTCTTGGCAGCTCCTTCTGTCCCCAATCAGACTCCGCCCTTATGAGGCGTTCCTTCCGGGTCACAAGAAAGCGGGCCACCACCGGCAGAATCAGGGGAACAAGGGCAATGTAGGAATAGGAAGCCAGGGCAATCTGGCCGGAAAAGCTTGAATTAAGGTGCTTGGCGACAAAAATCGCAGTTGGACCGTCAGCCGCCCCGATTATTCCTATGGCAAGGGATTCCGCCCTGGAAAAGCCTGCAAGACACGCAATCATGGCGGCAAGGAAGATTCCCCCCTGGGAAAAAAGACCGCACAAAAAAAGCCCCGGCTTCCTCAAAAGCGGCGTAAAGTCCATCATGGCACCGATTCCGATGAAAAGCAGGATCGGCATCACCTCCTGGGAATCTATCCCCACGTCAAAAAGCCAGTGAAGAACACCCTGAGCGCAGCATGCCCCCACAAGGCCCGCCTGGGGAAGATTTACGAGAATTGCCCCAAACCCCATGGGCAAAAGCAGGGCCGGTTCATACTTCTTCCTGATGGCAAGAAAAATCAGCACCAGTCCCACGGCATACATGACCACCATCCGCCAGGTAACCCACTCAAGAACATCCTCCATAAAAACCTCCTCGCACCCGCCAGACAACCGGAACCAAACCGCCGAAACACGACCGCCAGCCCAGCCAATGCAGCAAAACCTCCATGCAACAACTATATGCAGAAATTCCCCCTAAAATCATGCAAAAATACCCATCTGAGACCCCTTGGTGACGGATTCAGGGCCGCAGGTGATTTTTTGCGCAATATGCCACAAATTTTCCATATTCCACTTGTTACAACCCCTGCAATATAGTAACTTGTGTGGACAACATTAAAATGCTGCCGTCGACAGTAGTTGGACATACCCGAGTTAAGGATGAAGGCCAGGAGCCGTAAAAAGCCCAGGGTTTTCATTTCAGTAATGGAGAAAGTCGATGCTTGAAAATAAGGGCACCAATCAGTATTTCATTACCAGACAGGAATCCACAGAATCTAATGCCCGCAGTTATCCACGCAAATTTCCATTTGCATTGGCCAAAGCCAGTGGATCGTGGGTTGAGGACGTAGAAGGAAACAAGTATCTGGATTTTTTGTGCGGAGCAGGAACTCTTGCACTTGGTCACAACGACCCTGAAGTAAATCAGGCAATGGTGGAGCTTATCACAAGCGGCGCACCACTTCACACCCTTGATTTAACCACACCTACAAAGGACGCATTCGTAGAAACACTGCTTTCAAAGCTCCCGGGCGACATGGGCAGGAACTCAAAGATTCAGTTCTGTTCACCAAGCGGAACCGATGCAACTGACGCAGCATTAAAACTCTGCAAGACGGCCACAGGAAGAACAAGCATCATAGCCTTCCAGGGTGCATATCACGGAATGGGTCACGGAGCCATGGCCTGCACAGGCAATCTTGGCGCAAAATCAAAAATCAACGGACTTATGCCAGAAGTGCATTTCTTTCCATTCCCAAATTCATACAGGTGTCCATTTGGACTCGGCGGGGATGCAGGAATCGATGCATGCTGTAACTTCTTCGAAAAAACACTAAAAGATCCGGAAAGCGGCATTCCTTTACCAGCAGCCGTAATCATCGAACCAATCCAGGGGGAAGGCGGAGTAATCCCAGCCCCTGTAAAATTCCTCCAGACAATCCGTCGCGTAACAAAGGAACTTGGAATCCCAATGATCTGCGACGAAATCCAGTGCGGAATGGGACGCTCAGGAAAACTCTTTGCATTCGAATATGCCGGCATCGAGCCTGATGTTGTGCTCGTGTCAAAGGCCATCGGCGGAACCCAGCCTCTCGCAGTGGTAATCTACAACAAGGAACTGGACAAGTGGGGACCAGGTGCCCATGCAGGAACCTTCCGCGGAAACCAGCTTGCCATGAAGGCCGGAACCGTAGTGCTTAACCGCGTTTCCACACCGGAATTCCTTGCAGATGTTGCACGCAAGGGAGACATTTACCGTAACCGCGTTCTTGCAATCAAGGAAAAGGTAAGCATCATCGGCGATGTTCGCGGCAAGGGACTCATGTGCGGAATCGAATTTGTTGACCCACGCGGCCAGAAGGACAGCCTTGGTGCATATCCTTTCAGCGGGGAAATTGCAGCCCAGGTTCAGCACGAATGCTTTGAAAACAAGCTTGTCATGGAAAAGGGAGGCCGCTTTGGCTCGGTAATGCGCTGCCTTTGTGCCCTCAACATTTCAGAAGAAGACCTGAATCACGGCCTGGACATTTTTGAAAAGGTTGTGCTCAAGGTCAATGCGGAAATTACCGGAAAATAGAATCAATTCTGCTCCGCAGCCACCCATAAGGAAATCACTAAAAACTTCAGTTTTTAGTGATTATCACCCCAAAGAACTGCTTGTGCCCCGGCACAAGCATGGCACCGGAAAAAAATAACAGATTTTTTGAAGGTGCCCAACAATCCCTCTCGCGTTTCGCTCGCCGGAGGGTATTTTTTTACATGGTGACAGAACATGGACAATTACTTTCTTACAGACTCAGAAACAGACAAGGAACTGTACTCATCAATGATGGCAAAGACAGCCGCTGCCATCCTGGACTCCTTTGACAACAGCAAGGCCTACACCGGCCCCGAGCCCATGGAACTTAAGGAAGCCATCCACATGGATTCCATCCTTCCGGAAAAAGGCCTGGGCTTCGATGCAGTCCTGGACATGGCAAAGAAAAAGATCCTGCCAAACATGCTCCGTCCTTCCTCAACGGACTACATGCCTCACCTTCATTCCCCTGCCCTCATGGAAAGCCTCGCAGCCGAGCAGATCATAAGCGCATTCAACCAGAGCATGGACAGCTGGGACCAGGCCCCTGCCGCCACGGAAATCGAAGTTGACGTAACAAACCATCTATGCGCCCTCTACGGCTACGGTAAAGATGCCGACGGAGTTTTCACCAGTGGCGGCAGCCAGTCAAACCAGACAGCCATCATCCTGGCCCGCGACTGGTTCTGCAACAATGTGCTGCACCATGACGTAAAGAAATTCGGCCTGCCGGAAAACTTCAGGAAGATGCGCATGTACACAAGCTGCATCAGCCACTTCTCCATGGAAAAGTCAGCCCACATCCTGGGACTTGGCTACGAAAGCGTGGTAAAGGTTCCTGTAAATGAAAAAAAGCAGATGGACTTTGCAGCCCTTGAAAAACTTGTGGAAGAGGATGTCAGAAACGGAAACATTCCGTTCCTTGTCGTTGCCACAGTTGGAACCACGGACTTTGGTTCAATAGACCCGATGGCAAAAATCCGCGCTCTTTGCGACAGGCACAACATGTGGCTCCACGCAGACGGTGCATACGGAAGCGGTGTAATTCTTTCAGAAAAATACAAGGACTCGGTTGCAGACTTCCACCTGTGCGATTCCATCACTGTGGACTTCCACAAGATGTTCCTCCTAAACATCAGCTCAAGTGCAGTCCTCGTAAAGGACGGAAGCAGCTTTGACGCCCTCACCATCCACGCAGACTACCTTAACCGCGAGGAAGACGAAGAAGACGGATACACAAACCTTGTGGACAAGAGCCTTCAGACAACACGCCGCTTTGATGCCCTCAAGGTATGGATGAGCTTCCTTGCCCGAGGAAAAGACGGCTGGAGCGACATCATCACAAAGGTCATGGATAACGCCCGCTACTTCCATTCAGTTGTGTCGGCAAACAAAAAATTCTTCGTCGTAACGGAACCAGAAATTTCTTCCGTGGTATTCCGCCTTGTGGATAACTCAAGGACGCCGGAAGAAAACGACGAGACAAACAAGAAGGTGCGCCGAACGCTGCTCCACAAATACGGAATCGTCGTGGGCCAGACAGTAAGCGACCACCGCGTATGCCTTAAGTTCACCCTGCTTAACCCAAATGTCACCCACCAAAAGCTTGACGACCTGGTTAAGACCATCGAAAGCCTGGCATAGTTTTCCTTAAGCCGGCAATAAACAGCAAGCCCCGGGCAGCACTTCACATATCCATGAGAAGTGCTGCCCGGGGCCTTTCACTTTAGCAGAACCATCTTAAAAAATTCAGCCTACCTCAGCTTAACATCGGAAGCTTCATCCCCTCCAAAAGGTTCAAGCCAGTATTTCTTTATTTCAATCTTCTTAACGTACTTTTCCTTAAGTTCATCCAGGATTGCACTGTGGAAGGTCTGCTCATGCTTTTCCTGACTGTGGATATCCTTCCATTTTTCCAGGATGCAGATGTCGTTCTCACTGTCCTGCGGCAGATATAGCTCATAATCAATGTTGCCATCTTCCGCCTGGGACATCTCACGGATGTTGTTATCCCTGAACTTCTGGTAAAAATCGCTGCGGCAGCCCGACTTCAAAAAATATCTCACCTGAACAAACAGACACTTCATGTAAACCTCCGATTAACTAAAACCTTAAACTTGCAATTTCTAGACTGAATCATTGGACAGCCTGCGCTGCCACATCCTTGTTCCCATAAGAATTCCTATTCCACCAACAATCATCAGGAAACACAGGATCTGGCCGGTGCTTATGTTCAGCAATGAAGTGTTTGTGTAAAGGGCCGCACCGCTGTCCCTGGCAATCCTGTAACCGATGTCGGCATCAGGCTCGCGGAAGTATTCAATGACAAAGCGGACGATTCCATAACCGATGGTGTAGCTTCCGCCAATGAAGCCGTCAAACTTCTTTACCCTGCGCAAATTCCAGAGAACTGCAAAAAGGAAAATTCCTTCAAAAAAGGACTCGTAAAGCTGGCTTGGATGCCTTGGCAGGTTTGCAAGTCGCTGTCCGTCAAGACTCATTCCGATTCCTGCGGCAAATTCCTTGACCCATGGCAGGCTGGAAGAAAAGCGTTCCGCCCTGGGAAAAACCACTCCCCAAGGCACGGTTGTAATTCTTCCATATAACTCACCATTCAGGAAATTCCCAAGGCGGCCAAAGGTATACCCAAGGGGAATTGCAATGCACATGGCATCAATCCACCGCCACAAGGGCTTCTTGTGAATGCGGCACCAGACAATCATTCCAATGAGTCCGCCGATGAATCCGCCGTGATAGGACATTCCTGCAAGCCCCGTAAACCTTTTTGTCTCAAGGTCAAAGGGCCAGAAAATCAGCCAGGGCTTCTTCCAGTAAAGTCCGCTTGTATCATAGATCAGTGTTGAAAAAACGCGGGCTCCAATCAGGAGAAAAACGATTCCCATGGAAATAAAGCTTACGACATCATCTTCCGTAGTCCTGTTTTCTTCAATGCCAGTGCAACCAGGGCCGTCAAAAGCCCCTTCCTTCAGGAGCCTCTTAAGCACCAGGAATGCTGCACCAAAGGCAAAGATGTACATGAGGCCATACCAGCGTATGAGTCCAAGAAGTGGAACTCCGGGAAAAATTTCCGGCTTAATCCACGAAGGATAGTTTACATATAGAAAAGCGTTCATTTTTTAACTCCGAATCTCAAGTGAATTGCCTGACGGCCGCAGGTTCCTCAAACCTTAAATCCCTGGCCTGCTGCTTCAAGAAGTTTTTTCTTGAGAAGCGTATTTTCCTTTTTAAGGGTGTCGATTTCATACTGCTGCTGCTTGAGGGTCTCGGCCAGCTCTCCGGGCGTAAGGGCACCGGTTCCGGCAAGCTCTTCAATGTATGCCATCTTCTGTGCAAAATCGTCTGCTGCTTCTTCCTGTGCCATCTCAAAGGAATTGTCGGAAGCTTCCGTAATGTCATAATCCTCGTCAAAGACAAGGGTTTCAGACTGAATAATCTTTTCTGCAACGCGGTAGATTGCCTGGGCAATGACGGACTGAGGCTTGTAAACGATGACAGGAAGCCTTGAAGCAAGGGCACGGTCCTGCAAGGTGTCGCGGTAAACGACGCCAAGGTGTTCAAGGTCAAGGTCAAGGTACTGGCGGCATGAACGGCGGATTCTCTGGGCACGGTCTGCATCCTTTGGATCGTCAATCATGTTGAGCACAAGGCGCGGATGGAATTCCTTAAGCCTCCTGCGGAACAAGGCGGTGCTGGCCGGATCCTGCTGGTCCAACAGTTCCAGGAGCTTTGGTATGTAAAGCTTCTGCAGTGAATCAGTATCTTTCTTGAGGTTTTCAAGGTACTTGTATGCAGGGCTCGTCTTCTTGAAGGTGTTGTACATCATGCGGAACACCACGTTCTTAAGGAACAGGTATCCGTTGAGAATGGCAGTTACAGTCGGAGCCGTAACGATGATTCCCTGTGGAGAAAGAAGGAACATGTCAAGAATCGTAAGATGGGTTCCTGCCCCCAGGTCAAGGATAAGGTAATCAAAATCCTCTTCCATCTTGCTGAAGTTATGAATCAGGTCGTTCTTCTGGCTTGCCTTTATTGACGTAAGTCCTGGAATCTCGGAATCCCCGGCAATGAACCAAACGTTTTCATAATCCGTCGGGCTGATAAGCTCCTTGAAGGAACTCTGCCCTGTCAAAAATGTTCCAAGGCCCTTTTTAGAGGCATTCTGTCCGATTACAAGATGAAGGTTGGAAGCTCCCAGGTCAAGGTCGGCAAGAAGAACCTTTTTGCCCGCCTGTCCCAAGGCCACTGCCAAATTGGCACTCAAAAGACTTTTTCCAACTCCACCCTTACCACTGGCTACTGGTATTATCTGCATTCATCAATTTTACCACAAATTCCAATTTCTGACAAATTGCACGGCCAAATTTCACCACAGTGGCCAAATTCCCCTGCATGCAAATTTTCATTGAATACATAAAAAAAATAATTTATACTATTTAAATGAATTTAATAAAAAAATACATCGTGCTTCCTGTGAACATCCTTATTGTTTCAATCTTTGCTTCACAATGCTTTGCCCAGTCACAGACGCCCTCAGCAGACATACAGCAGCAGAAAACCAACTCATATCTTTCGATAATTAACAAGCTCTTCTACTTCATCCAGCAGAACTATGTTGAAGACGTGGATCCCCAGATTCTTTACGAAGGCGCCCTCAGGGGAATGTTCGAATCCCTGGACGACCCGTATTCAGTCTATATGGACAAGTCTGAATGGAGAAGCATCTCCGACACGACAAACGGAAGCTTCGGCGGTGTTGGCCTCCAGATTACAAAGCCTACCATCAACACAAAGGACAGGCCTGCCTACGTTGAAGTTGTCCAGCCAATCGACGACACGCCTGGTGCAAAGGCCGGAATTCAGCCCGGTGACCTGCTGATAAAGATCGACGGAACCGACACTTCCACAATCACCATGGACGAAGTCCTCGGACTCCTTCGCGGAACTCCTGGCGAAGACGTTGTGGTTACGGTAAAGAGAAAGTCCGTTGAGTTCACGCGCACACTTACAAGGGCCATCATCGTAAACCCTACGGTAAAATACGGCATGATTGGAAATTCGGGCTACATCCGCATTTCGGAATTTTCAACCACCACTGCAGCCGACGTCCAGACTGCCCTCGATTCATTCAAGAACGAGCCAAAGATCAACGGCGTAATCATCGACTTGAGGACCAACGGTGGCGGACTTCTTTCTGCCGCAGTTGACATTGCAGACAAGTTCATCGACAAGGGAATCATAGTATCCACTAAGAGCCGTGTTTCCGCAGACAGCAGGATTTACCCTGCAACTCCAAAGGTTGTATGGAAGCTTCCTGTAATCGTCCTGGTAAACCGCGCAAGTGCCAGTGCCTCTGAAATCCTTACGGGAGCCCTCAAGGACACAAAGAAAGCCTACATCATGGGTGAACGCACCTACGGCAAGGGAAGCGTCCAGATACCGAGCGGACTTTTGGACAACGACGGATTCAAGATTACGGTTGCCCGCTACTATTCCCCAACGGACATCAACATCGACAAGAAGGGAATCGAGCCGGACGAGACTGTTTCCTACCCTGAATTCTCAGAGGAAGGAAAGGCAGACTGGGAACGCATGGAAAAGGACGATGTGATCCAGAAATACGTTGACGAGCATCCTGACATGACGGAAAAGGAAATCGCCGCCTATGCAGAAGTCCTCCAGAAGACATACAAGATAGAACCCTGGTTCCTCAGGAAGATCATAAGAAACCACGTTGACCGCACAAAGCCATCAAGGCTCTACGACCTGGACTACGACATCCAGCTCAACAAGGCTGTGGAAGTCCTTTCTTCAGGCAACTGGAACAAGCTCATGAAGTCTACGGAAACCCTCAAGGAGCAGTACGCTCGCAGGGAAGCCGAGGAAAAGGAAAACGAAGGCAAGTCGGAATCAGCCGGTGAATAAGAATGAGACAGTTTGTTGCAGAAAGGGAATTGGAGAACGGCATTCTCACCGTTGAAGGGAAAAAATTCCGCTATCTTAATTCCGTGCTCAGGGTTCAGCCTGGCGACATGATCCATGTCCGTCTCCTGGATTCCACGCTGCAACCCATGACTGTTGCAAAAATCGATGAAGATTCAAGGAAGATAATCCTTCAGGTTGCAGGGGACCAGGTTCCCAAAGTCGAAGACCTTCACGCAGGGCCCATACAGAACATGCCTCAGGCAAAACTGTGGCTATTTCAGTTTGTCGCAAAGCCGCCAAAGATGGACCTGATCATAAGGCAGGCAGTTGAATGCGGAGTCCAGTGCATAGTTCCCGTTGAAGGAACCTTCTGCCAGAAAGGCAACATTGAGTCTGCAAGAAAAAAGGCATCTCCCGGTGATGACCGGTGGAACAGGATAATAACGGAGGCCCGGGAACAAAGCGGTTCTCCCGTAAACACAAGAATCCTTGAACCCGTCACGGTGGAACAGGCATGCAAGATGATGGAAAAGGAAGGCATTCCCCTGTCCGTGGTATTGTACGAACAGTCGAAGGGAACGGTTTCCATGGCAGCAGCCCTTGAAGGAAAAAAAGGCTCCACCCAGGCTGCGATTTTTGTAGGGGCGGAAGGCGGAATATCGCCGGAGGAAATCAGCACCCTTAAGAATGCCGGAGTCCAGAGCGTGCACATAAAGACAAACATCCTGCGGTGCGAAACTGCTGCCCTCTACGGAACGGCTGCACTTCAAACCCTTCTATATGAATAAATGAATATCTAAATAAGAGAAACAATTACGCCGATAGATAGATAATTATTGAGGAAAAAAATGTCAGTACAGCGCATTGAAATTCTCGGAGTACCTGTAGACGTATGTCCGAAGACGGATCTTGAACAGAAAATCCTTTCCCTTCTTGAAAAACAGGGGCCATCACAGATCGTGTTCCTTTCCATCTGGGACCTTCTCAAGGCAAAAAGAAACGCCGAATACGCAGAATGCCTCCAGAAGGCAGACCTGATTCTTCCAATTTCAAAAAGCATACTCAAGGGAGCAAAGAGCCTCAAGAAGACAATTCCCATACGCTATAATCCCTTCGAGGCATCCATAAGCATACTTACAACCCTTGAAAACCGCTACAAGTCCCTTTACCTTTTCGGGGCAAGAAAAAAGGCCCTCATTGCAGCAGAAAGAAACGTCCAGAAAACCTTCAGGGGTCTTCGCATAGTGGGCCGTTACGTGGGCTACTACAAGAAGGAAGCCGAGCCGGGAATAATCCAGGCCATCCAGAAGTCCAGCCCATCCCTTGTCCTGCAGAGTGAAGGCATCAGGGAAAAGGACCTTTGGTTCCACCAGAACAGGGAAAAATTCTCAACAAGCATCTTCATGTACTACCACGACTGCATCGGCATTTTCGGCAAGAGAATCCGCCGCATAAACCCAAAGACCTTTGACCGCGGCACGGAAATCTGGGGAGAGATCATCCGAAACCCCCTAAAGATCCTGCTGCTGATTCCATTCCTGTGGTACAAGGCAATGCTCATGTGGGTTAAGATCTTCAAGAAAGACTAGAACCCGGGCACACCGAATTTCTTACCAATGATCCGGCAGCTAAAGAAAATCATCGTCATCAGCCCGAACAACCGCCTTGCCAATCTGTGCAGGACAAAGCTGGACCTGCTTTTCTACGTTTCCACAGTCACGCCGGAATCATTCCTCATGGACTACAAGATCCTGGAAGAACGGAACTACGACGTGGTCATAGCCGATTCCGCCCTTGTAGACAGTGAGTTCCCCGGGAGCAGAAAATTCCGCCAGGCCTTCCTTTACCTTGAACAGCTGACCCAGATTCAGATCTGCATTTACGACTCCACCAACGACAGCCCGTCCACCTTTTTTGAAAGCTTTGCGGAAGAACAAAGGCATGACACCTATTACCACATAAAGGCCCCTTCGTACCTTGAATTCGATTCCCCGGGGGCAAGCAGGAACACAAGCAAGCTGTCCTTTGCAAACCTTGTTAGCGCAGCATGCAGGAGCAGCAGCAACGTCCTTCTCCTCGGACAATCCGGCAGCGGAAAGGACTTTACGGCGGAATACATACACAACCATTCAGCCCACTGCAAAAGCGGAAATTTCTACAACCGCAATGTGGCAGAATTTGCCCCGGGAACCATAGAGGCCACCCTGTTTGGAAGCACCGAGGGAGCATTTACGGATGCGAAGAACACCAACGGCATAATCATGGACGCCGGCAGCGGAACCCTTTTCCTTAACGAAATCACGGAACTAAGCCTTTCCCAGCAGCGCAAGCTTCTCGGAGCCATAAACAGGAAACCATTTACAAGGCTTGGAGACAACAGGCAGTCAACGGCAAAATGCAGGTTCATCTTTGGAACAAACAGGAACATCCCGGAACTGATAAAGGAAAACAAATTTGACGAAGGGCTTTTCTGGAGGATCAACATCCTGACCATTACGGTTCCTCCCCTTGAACACAGGAAGCCGGAAATAAAGAAAATCGCCAGGGAAAAGGCAAAGACCATGGGGAAAAAACTTTCGGACCGGGCAGTATTCCTTCTTGAAACATTGCAGTGGCCCGGAAACATAAGGCAGCTGGAAAACTGCATAGAACGTTCATGCATCCTTGCAGAAAACAAGGATGAACTGGACGCCGAGGACATATTCCATGATGACCTCTTTGACTATTAGGAACTGAATTTAAGGAATCACGACTTGCCGGAAAGACCTGCCGTCTTGTCAAAAACCTTTTCAAGATACTGGGCCTCTCCCTCGCTCAGGGCAGCCCTGGACAGGATGTCGCGCCAGAACCGTTCCATGTCACCCTGGCCTGCAACCTTGAAGAACCCCATCTTCTTGAGGTTTCCGCTGATGCAGTCCACGGTCTTCTTAAGCCTTCTTGAATCCACCGGAGTGTAGCCCATCATCTTTTTGTCGCTGGTGCGGAACAGGGTATAGCACATGATCTGGACGGCATGGCTCAAGTTGAGGGAACCGAATTCCTCGCTGGAAGGAATGGTCACGCCCATGTTGCATTCAAGGATTTCATTGTCATCAAGGCCGGTACGCTCATTGCCAAAAACAACGGCAACCTTACCGGAACCCTTCTTGCCGGAAGTGATGCGGGAAGCCTGCATGGCAAATTCTTCCGGAAGGAGGAGCTTGCCCTTGCGCTTTTTTCCCTTGCGCCTTGTGGTTCCTGCAGCCATAACGCAATCGGCAACTGCATCGGTTATTGAATCGTAGAATTCAGCATTGTCAAAAATGTATGCCGCGTGGATTGCAAGAACGTGAACCTTCTCAACGTCAATGTCTTCCCTTTTTCCGACAATCCTCATGGTCCTTATGTTGCTGTTTGCCATGGCCCTGCATGCAGCCCCAATGTTGCGCGGCTCCTCCGGCCTGTCAAGAACTATCACTATGTTGTCTAAATTCATTATGTCTCCCATGAATAACTTACCCTCTAAAAATAAATTATTCAATATAAGCACATAATCGGGCAAAAATAACCGCAATGGTAACTTGAAAAATACTCAGGGCAAGAATAAAATACATTAACTTATTTTTCACCAGGAGATTTACATGAAAAAACTTACAAAGGCCATGGCCGTACTGACAGCCCTTATTGTTGCACTGTCTTTTGCAGGATGCAAAAACGATGATGATGACGACGATTTTACCCCGACTGAAATTCCCGCGGGAAAGGGTGAAGACGTATTCAAGGGGAAGAAGCTGTATAAAAACGGAAATACAAATAGGTCCTATCTTGAATTTACAAATGATAGCTTTGTCATCAACTATCAGATAAGCAATGGTCAGGCATCACAAAAGGAAAAGCTTCAGTACACATGCGATTCAGAAACTAAAACCTTGAATCTTGCACTGCGCGAAGTCTACGATGACAAGGGAAACAAATACTCAAACCCAGACGACATGTGGAACGCAATGAACGCTGAACTGTCAGAAAACAACGACATGATGTGGAATTTTTTATATGACTTGGTTAAAGCCAGTGGAGAATTCTCCGGTTCTATAAGCGAATTCAAGGAAGAGTATAGAAAGAAAACATATAACGAATGGAATACCGCAACAAAAATTCAATATTCCACAACCAGCAGCGGAAAGCTTTCCATTGTTTACAACGAGGAAACATTCGCTGAAGCCAACTAGTTTCTACCTGTTTTCTAAAAACTCATAGCATTCTTGGGTTTGCGTACCCTTTTTTCCCGGTCTTAGGCCGGGATTTTTTTTACCCGTACCTTACATGCAGAGTCTAAGCCCCCAAACAAAAAAAGACGCCCCCGGTTAAAAGGACGTCTGTAAAATCAATCTTATGCCAGATTAGCCAAGGAATACGTTTCCGGCCTGGTCAATTGCAAGAATGGCCTTGCAGTCTGAACACCTGAACCTTCCGCTCTTTGCAGCCTTAAGCTTTCTTGAGCATACAGGGCATGCAAAAACCTTAGGGAAGATGGAAACTCCAGGAGCAGCTTCTGCAGAGAAGAATCCAACTGCATCTTCGATTGTTTCCTTGATGTTGAAGAACTGGCTGAATCCAAGGAGCTGGAACACTTCGTAAACCTTAGGCTGAATGTTAAGGAGAACGATGTCGCCGTTCTTTGGCTTAACCAGCTTGAGGAATGCTGTAAATGAACCAATACCGGTGGATGATACGTAGTTAAGGTTTGCACAGTTAAAGATGATCCTTACAAAGCCTACGCTTACAATCTTGTTGACCTGCTTCTGAAAGTATACGGAATTATAGGTATCAATATATCCATTAAGCATTACGAGGATACCGTTTTCTACACCTTCAACTTTTTCAAGAGTAATCTTAAGGCTGTCGTCCTTTTCGTCCGAAAAACCGGGAACCAAATCGTTGCTATTCATAAAATCTCCAATATGTTCACTTTATACATTAATCTAAAAAGCCAGTATTGTCAAAGGGAAGCTGCAAATTTTCCCTTTTAGGCCCCCTATATATCGGCAGCCCACAACAAAAACTTTAGGGTAAACTTGAGCATGCCAGGGCAAGCCAGGGTAAAACCAAGTCGACCCGGATTCTTCCGATTCCGCCCATGCCAGTCCCAGCCCTTCCAAATTCCCTAAGAATCAGATTCCAATGAGCCGATACTAAAATGAGGTCCTGCAAAAAAAAGGGGCTTTCAAAACTTTAAAGGAATGGTATCCTTAACGTGATGAACAATATAGTAAAATCCTGTCTGAAGATAATCCCGGTATACTTTATACTCATGGCCCTGTGCCTTTTTGCGGCAACATTCCTCTACATGTTCTACACCATGTGCTCAACCATCGTTGCAGGCAGCGGAATAACCCACTTTACACTGCTTCACTTTATTCAGGGAATAATCCTTTCCTTTCCGATCGTGCTTATTTTTACGGGACCATTCACTTCATTCTACATAATCCGCCACAGGGAACTTTCATTGTGGTGCCTGGTTCCATTCCTGCTGATACACTGCGCCCTCTTTGCATTCGCCCAGCCTGCATTCCTTTCGCTGGTATACGACCAGAAGGAAAATCTTGCCCCTGAAGAAAACATAGTTCCCCCTTCCCCGGGATACTTCAGGACATTGGGCGACAAGTACATAATCTACTATTCTTCCATGACTGACGCAGGTGTTGCTTCCGGAATCCTCATCGACACGGAAAAGGCAACGGACAACCTTTACACATTCCACAACACAAAGATAAACACAAACAATGAATTTGCAGACTCGCTGATTTTTTCTTCCATCAAGCTGCCCATGATAATCCAGCACGCAATACGAAGCTTCAAGTCATGGCACATCGCCCTTTACAATGCCATCACAGGCAAAAAGGGACAGTGGCTTTCCTTCTGCTCGGTGCTCCTTCCACTGGTTGCAAGCTGCCTCATGGTAAAACTTTCCCGGTGGCGACTTGTAAGCCTTATCATGACAATGGGTTCAACAATCCTTGCATTCATCTTCAACCTTAGCGTCCTTGCAGGAGGATTCCTTGCCGAACCTTTCTACAATGCAAACTTTGCCCTCTCCTTCATGGACCACAAGTTAAATCCCCTGCTGGTTCTTTGCAATGGCGGGCTTCTGCTTTTATTGGGAGGGCTGACGCTTTTCTTTACAATCAGAACAATAAGGGTTGACGAACATCTTAACGATGACCATTCATTCCAGACAGAAGAGAGGGACTAGAACATGAAGAAACCTATCCTGATTCTTGCCGTTTACACAATCCTCATATACCTGATGATCTTTGGACTTGTAACTGCATTCCTCAACTATCCGCCACTCTTGGACGGAGACCAGACAAAATACAAAATGACGGCAGTAACCCTCGGATTCTTCATCCTGCTGCCTTCGATTTTCATAAGCGGATTCATTGCATCCTGTGCAGTGGCATGGAAGAAGAACAAGGCAAAATTCCCGGTAAGGTTCTCCCACGAAATCATGAAGAAATTCAAGGGCGTGTTCCTTCTTTCGCTGGCACTCACATTCATTCTTTCCGTAAACAGGGAAATCCTGATTCCCCATTTTGAGAACGCTCTCCACAGCATAGAAGCAGCCCCTGTTGAACTTGATGAAGCCATCACCACAGCCCAGAACCTTCTTCTTGCAGACAAGACAATCCTCGCCCTTCAGTACGCAGAAAAAGCCATGAAAATCGGACCGCGCAACGAGGATGCCAAGGCCATATACAAGACCGTGCACGACATGCTGGACATTGAAGACGACATGCAGATGTTCAACAAGTACAGGCACAACAAGATTGAAAAACCGCTCCACAGCCAGAACGCAGGCTACACCATCCTTGAACTCATTGACCGATCGGAAAAGGCAGCCCTGTCAGAAAACTGGTTTGAAGCACACTACTGGGCACAGCTTGCCGTGGACGCATGTGACGGAACGAACACAAACCTGTCAAAGGCTTCTGAATACGCAAACCGCGCATGGAAAATGCTCAACCTGCCAAAGGGATATGACAGCAGCCGCGAGCACGACTACTTTGCAAAAAAGAAGGAAGGATACAAGGCCTTTAGCCGCGGCGACTTCCTCAAGGCATACTACACCTTCCTGGAGCTTTCAAAGGATGAAGAATGGGGAGAAAACGACCCGGACGTAAAGCGCTTCTTTGAACTTGCAAAGGAAGACATCGAAAACCAGTACTTCTTCTTTGACGAGACTGAACACATGAAGGACCTGACATCACAGCACAACATCCACTTCAGCCTTGACTACCCGGACGGCTCAAAGGAAATCTTCTACATTTCAAATGCCATGGACATAAAGAAGGACGGCCGCCTTACCCGTTACCTTGAAAACATGTACGTCATCCACTACAACAGCGAGGACGTATTCCAGTATTCATTCCACGTGCCATACGCAAAGACCATTGCAGTTCCCGTCTCAGAATTTGGAACGGCAAGCCTCTATTCCCTCGGCATCAGGAAAAACTGGAAGATGGTGCCTGTGGTTTTCCTCCAGTCCGTTGACCGCGATACGGAAGGCCTCATCTGCCGCCCGGAATACAATTTTGAGCGCACGGAAATTCCAAAGGACATCCTTGCAGAAAACGGAATGACCTACCTGAACTTCCCCTACCTGAACGAAGTTGCAGACCTTAGCCCGGACTTTACATTCGAGACCATGAAGATCCTGCCAATGCCTTACTCGGACTTCCACATGATCAACGAGGCCTCTGCCGGGCCTGAACACATGTCCATTCCTTCCCTTTTCAAATTCATTCCATCAACGGTAAAGTACGGATTTGCAAAGGAAACCTTTACGGAAAGCCTGACCCAGCGTGCCACCTATCCGATCTTCATTCTCCTCATGTTCATCCTGTGCGCAAGCCTTGCATGGGACTACAAGATTGAATCCCCAAGGGACGTATTCCGCTTCCAGTGGATTTTCATAATCCCTATCTTCGGTTTTCTGACCATCTATCTTGTAAACGGGGCACAGTACATCTTTACCGTCATCAATTACATCTTCGTAAGCCTCTTTGGAACCCTTGCATTGCCACTGGCCGCCACATGCCACATGACATTCGTGTTCCTTGCGTCGCTGCTTTTTGTCTCGAGAAAATCCTGACATGGTGCAAGCAAAAAAATTTGAAAACTTAAAAATCTGTGGTACAATTTAACTGTACACGGGAAGCCTGATTCTTTCTTAGGGTCAGGCTTTTTTCATTCAGATTAAATTCCAAAATTAAAAACTGGAGGTACCCCATGAAAAAAATAATCACCATCGGACGCGAATACGGAACCGGCGGAAATTCCATCGCAAAGCTCATTGCAGAAGAACTAGGCATTCCATTCTATGACAGCGAGATCATCGACCTGTCCGCAAAGGAATCGGGCCTTTCACCGGAATTCATCAAGAACACGGAGCAGAGCCTTTCTTCCGGATGGCTTTACACCCTTCTCCTTGGGGCAAGCTATTCCACGACAGGAGTTGCAAACACCCGCATGGGAATAGGATCCCAGGCAGCTTCAGCACCACTAGCAGACCAGGTGTTCAACGCACAGAGAACCACAATCATCGACCTTGCAAAGAAGGGGCCATGCGTAATCGTCGGCCGATGTTCAGACTACATACTGCGCCACTGCGATGACATCGACAAGAAGGACATACTAAACGTGTTCATCTACGCACCCCTTGCAGCAAAGGTTAAGTATGCCGTTGAAGTCCTGGGACACAACCCTGAGACGGCGGAAAAGGAAGTAAAGCTCATCGACAAGCGAAGGGCAAACCACTACAACACATTTACGGAAAGAACATGGGGAAACAGGAGCCACTACGACCTGCTGGTTGACAGCTCTCTCCTTGGACAGGAAGGAACTGCAAAACTCATTGCAGACGTGGCAAGAAAATCGTGATGGACCGGGGCAGCCACTTCTGCCCCTGCACGGCTTCATGCCCGGCCTAAAATGAATAGGGCCCTGAAGCAAAATGCCCCAAGGCCCTACCGCCCGGTTTCCCGGACTAAAGGAGAGAGTTTTATCAGCTTTATAAGCTTTCTCAACTATAATGACTTAAAACCAAATTGTCAACTTGCATTAACCTGATAAAATTGCCGCGCTCCCGGCAGGCTCAGACTTCCCTTGCATCAAGGTTCTGTCAAGGCCGCCCTTATTACAGATGAATCCACCGCGCAAGCATCTGATAAACTGCCGCGCTCCCGGCAAAACCGTCCTGCGTTTCGCGGGTTGAAGCCTAGAGGTATTAAGGTCTGCCATGCGGCATCCCCGGCTTCAAATGCTGCACGCAGGCCGAACCTGCCTACGCGCGGCAATTTTCACCAAGCCTTGATCAAGCTACTGTAATGAAGATCTTCTTTTCGCGGGCATCCTCGCGGCGGCCGATTTCAACGCAGAGCACACCGTTCTTGAAGGAAGCCTTAACCTTCTCGCAGTCAATGTCCTTTGGCATTGTGAATGACCTCTTGAACTGTGTCTTGCCGCAGCTCATGACGCCTTCCGACAGGAGCCATACATTTTCCTTGTCAAAGGCCTTTGCTGCTTCCTTTGCATCCTCGCACTCTTCCACAGACTGAACCGTAAGCACGTCATCCTTCAATGTGATTTCCACATCCTTTTCAGTCTTTCCAGGAAGATCCATGTAAAGCTTGTAGCCATCCTTTGTCTGAAGGACGTCAGCCTTTGGTGAATAGTATCCGCGTCCGTATCCCTGCATGAATCCGTCGTTTCCGAAAAGTGAATTGAAAAGTGAAAGTTCGTTCATAATTTTACCCTCCTAAAGGTAAGGCCCATTGGCCAAAATGTTTTTTATTTAATTCCTAAAAACCCATGGCCTTCAGGAATAACCGTTAGATTTTTTCAGGTGCCATTTGCTCAGCGCCCTACACTAGATATTAAGCATATACCGTGCCAACTTTTAAAATTTTCTCAGAAATTTCGCAATTTTTTTCTTTTTCCGGGCAAAAGGCCCCCTTCCCGACGTTATTTTCATGCTGAACCCAGGAATTCCGTGGGGCAAACCGCTTTTTCCTGTCAGACCCGCCGCCTTTATCCTGGGGTCAGTAGCACTTGAGGGCTCCACCATTGACCCGCTTTTACAGCCGTCAGTTTGAATGGAGAGTCATTATGACCCGCTTTAGTGCTACAACCACAGCTGGTGCGTCATAAATTCAGCAGGGCCCGAAGGGTCCTGCCAAAGCATAAAAAAAGAATTTCAAGTTACAGAAAGTTACCCCATCTGACCCCATATTTTGCCCATTTTTCTACATATATTAGGCCTCTTTTATTGACGATAGAAAAAAATGCTTGTATAATTTTTTCTACATATATATATGGAGGACATTAATGGCTAAGACCAAATATGTTTACTTTTTCGGTGACGGTGACGCAGAAGGCGATGAATCAATGCGTCTCATCCTCGGTGGTAAGGGTGCTAACCTTGCTCAGATGGCAAAGGCTCCTCTGAGTCTCCCAGTTCCATCAGGATTCACAATTTCTATCGACGTATGTCAGGAATACTACAAGCTCGGACGTAAGTATCCAGAAACACTCGCAGCTGAAGTAGCTAAGAATCTTGCTAAACTCGAAAAATCAATGGGCAAAAAGCTCGGTGATGAAAAGGATCCACTCCTTGTTTCAGTTCGCTCAGGTGCAGCTGAATCTATGCCAGGTATGATGGACACAATCCTCAACCTCGGTCTCAACGACAAGTCTGTTCTCGGACTTGCAACAAAGACAAACAACGCTCGTTTTGCATGGGACGCATACCGCCGCTTTATCCAGATGTACGGTAACGTAGCCATGGGTGTTGAACACGACAAGTTCGAAGAAATCATTGATGAAGTTAAGGCTATCCGCGGAATCAAGGAAGACGTTGAACTCACAACAGAAGAACTCCAGACAATCGTTGCAAAGTACAAGGCAATGTACAAGAAGGAAAAGGGTTCTGACTTCCCACAGGATCCACAGGAACAGATGTGGGGTGCTATCGGTGCCGTATTCGGTTCATGGATGAATGAACGCGCAATCATCTACCGCAAGCTCAACAACATCGATGAAAACAAGATCAAGGGTACAGCAGTTACTGTAATGGCTATGGTATTCGGTAACATGGGTGAAACATCAGGAACTGGTGTTGCATTCTCTCGCGACCCATCAACAGGTGAAAACAAGTTCATGGCAGAATACCTTATCAACGCTCAGGGTGAAGACGTTGTTGCAGGTATCCGCACACCAATGGACATTTCTGCTCTCGAAGCACAGCAGCCAAAAATCTTCGCTGAAATCACAAAGATCCGCAACCGCCTTGAAAAGCACTACAAGGACATGCAGGATATGGAATTCACAGTTCAGGAAGGAAAGCTCTTCATGCTCCAGTGCCGCAACGGTAAGCGCACAGGTCCAGCAGCTGTTAAGATGGCTGTAGACATGGTTGCAGAAAAGATGATCACAAAGGAAGAAGCACTTCTTCGCGTAAAGCCAGATCAGCTTGACCAGCTCCTCCACCCACAGTTCGATGCAAAGGCACTCAAGTCAGCAAAGCCTCTCGCATCTGCCCTCAACGCATCTCCAGGTGCAGGTTGTGGTGCAATCGTATTCACAGCAGAAGAAGCTGTTGAATGGGACAAGGCTGGAAAGAAGGTAATGCTCGTTCGCAAGGAAACATCTCCAGATGACATCGCTGGTATGTACGTTGCACAGGGTATCCTTACTTCTACTGGTGGTCGTACATCACACGCAGCTGTTGTTGCTCGCGGTATGGGTACACCATGTGTTTGTGGTTGTTCAGACGTTGTATTCGTAGACAAGGATACAGTTAAGATCGGTGAAGCTACATTCAAGAAGGGCGACATCATCTCTATCGACGGTTCAACAGGTAAGGTTTACGGTGAAGCAATTCCTGTAACTCCAGCAGCTGTTTCTGGCGACCTCGAAACATTCCTCGGTTGGGCAGACGAAGTTCGCGCTAAGTCAGTACGCACAACACCATCTGGAAAGAAGGTTAAGGGATTCGAAGTTCTTGCAAACGCAGAACAGAACGAAGCTCCACAGGCATTCCGCTTTGGTGCAGCTGGTATCGGTCTTTGCCGCACAGAACACATGTTCTTCGAAGAACCAAAGCTCACATCATTCCAGAAGATGATCATCTCTGAAGATACAGAAGCTCGCAAGGCTAACCTCAAGGAAATCCTCCCTCTCCAGGAAAAGGACTTCTACAATATCATTAAGACAATGGAAGGACGTGCTGTAACAATCCGTCTTCTTGACCCACCTCTTAATGAATTCGTTCAGGCAGAAACTCCAGAACTCGCAGCAGCTCTTGCAAGCAAGCTCGGTGTATCTGTTGAAACAATCAACAAGAAGTATGCTGAACTCAACGAACACAACCCAATGCTCGGACATCGTGGTTGCCGTCTCGCCATCACATACCCAGAAATCTACGAAACACAGGTTGAAGCTATTGCTCGTGCAACAGCTAAGGCTGAAAAGGAAGGACTCGCACACGACGTTCGCATCATGATTCCTAACGTAACAACATTCGCAGAACTTAAGCAGATCCGTGCTCAGGCTGAAGCAGTAATTGCAAAGGTTAACGAAGCACAGAAGACAGCACTCAAGTTCCAGATTGGTTCTATGATCGAATTCCCACGTGCTGCAGCTACAGCT
>JAKSLY010000007.1 GCA_024400955.1 Treponema sp. | reverse complement strand
TACCCAAGTTGCGAAGACTTGGAGCAACTTGCGGGAGGATTTTGCGAAGCAAAAAAACCGACCATTCCAATAAGAATGACAACGAAAACTCTTACTCAAAAAAAAAGAGCTCCATTCGGAGCTCTTTTTAGTTCATACTAAATACTATTAGCAGTTTTCTGCAAAGTACTTAATTGTTCTTACCATCTGTGATGTGTAAGAGTTTTCGTTGTCGTACCATGAAACAACCTGTACCTGGTATGTATCATCGTCGATCTTTGAAACCATTGTCTGTGTTGCGTCAAAGAGTGAACCGAACTTCATTCCGATAACGTCTGAAGAAACGATTTCATCTTCGTTGTAACCGAAAGATTCTGTTGCAGCAGCCTTCATTGCAGCATTGATTCCTTCCTTTGTTACATCCTTTCCCTTTACAACTGCTGTGAGGATTGTTGTTGATCCAGTTGGTGTTGGAACACGCTGTGCTGAACCGATGAGCTTTCCGTTGAGTTCTGGGATTACGAGACCGATAGCCTTTGCAGCACCTGTTGAGTTAGGTACGATGTTCTGTGCACCAGCACGTGAACGGCGGAGGTCACCCTTGCGCTGTGGACCGTCGAGGATCATCTGGTCTCCAGTGTAAGCGTGGATTGTAGACATGATACCAGACTGGATAGCTGCGTACTTGTTGAGTGCATCAGCCATTGGAGCGAGACAGTTTGTTGTACAAGAAGCTGCAGAAATAACTGTGTCGTTCTTTGTAAGTGTCTTGTGGTTTACGTTGTAAACGATTGTTGGGAGGTCGTTTCCAGCTGGAGCTGAGATTACAACCTTCTTTGCACCTGCTGTGATGTGAGCAGAAGCCTTGTCCTTTGCGCAGTAGAAACCTGTACATTCAAGAACAACATCTACACCGTACTTTGCCCATGGGCAGTTTGCTGCATCTTTTTCTGCAGAAATCTTGATTTCTTTTCCATCTACGATGATAGAATCTTCTGTAGCAGATACTGTGTGCTTTCCTTCACCGATGCGGCCACAGAATCCACCCTGTGCTGTATCATACTTAAGAAGGTGAGCAAGCATCTTTGGGCTTGTGAGATCGTTGATAGCTACAACTTCATAACCATCAGCTTCGAACATCTGGCGGAATGCCAAGCGACCAATGCGGCCGAAACCATTAATAGCAACTTTAACTGCCATATTAAATCTCCTTGAATAATAATATTCGATTCACCGACATTTTATTCCTATTAATTTATAATGTCAATGTCAAAAGTAAACTTGATATTCTTCATTTCTGTATTATAATGGAATATATAGATGAAGAAACTGAAATTTCTTGTAATGACAGAAAATATTACTCCTGATTATGCAAAGGCCATTCTAAAGGGAATTTTCAGCTATTGCCGCAAGAATGACATAGACTGCCTCGTATGCAACGTAAGGCATCCTCAGTTTTGCTACGGTCTTTATGAATACCAGTTTTGGGCAGGTTCTTCTCTCATAAATACTTCAGAAGTTGATGTTCTCATTGTTTTAAGCGGACTTTACTGTTCAACTTTTGCTCCCCAGCGTCTTTCCCAGATTCTTTCTGCCTTTGAGGGAAAAAAGATCATTTCCATCTCCCAAAAGCTGGACCTGGACGATTCATATTCAATTTTTGCGGATAACGAAAGGATTTACGAAGAGGCCTTTGACTTTCTCATAAACAAGGCAGGTTCCAAAAAGATTGCATTCATGTCTGCCAACAGGACATCTTCCGTTGAATCCCTCCTGAGGTATGGTGCCTACAAGAAATGCCTGGAAAAATACGGCATGGAATATGACGATTCAATTGTCTTTCATTCTGATTTCATGGACACTTCTGCCTATGAGGAACTTTCCCACCAGCTGGTAAATCTTGATGGAGTGCCTGATTTTGATACCTTGATTTGTGCCAATGACCAGATGGCTTTTGGGGCCATCCGTTATTTTAAGGATCATGGAATCCGGGTTCCGGAAGATGTCAGGGTTATGGGCTATGACGACATTGAAGAATGTGTTCTCATGAATCCACCACTGACTTCCATAAATCCACATAATTTTGCCATCGGGGAAAAGGCTGCTGAACTTGGACTAAAACTTGCCGCAGGGGAAGAAATTGAGCCTGTCACCGTTGTTCCTGCCATTTTAAGCGTCAGGGATTCCACTGGATATGGCCTGGGCCAGACTGCCAAGGATTTTGACATGGGGGAACTTGCCATTGAATTGGTGGACAATACAAGCATCTATTTTCTCCTGGACTTTTTGCAGAGTAACGAAAGCCTTAATTCCCTGTTCATGAAATTTCCAAAGGTTTTTGAAGGGGTCGGAATCAATCGTATTGCAATCTGCCTTTATGAAAATCCTGTTGTTCTGAGAAAGAACGGCACCTTCCGTATGCCTGAAAAAGTTCGCCTTGCCTATGTCCTGGACCATAAGAAGTCCAATATCCTTTACGACAGTTTTTTTAATCCCAATGACTGTGTTCTTCCTGCCGACGTTTTCAGTTCTTCCACTGATTGCTACATAGTTCAGTCCGTCTTTTATGGGGAAAAGCAGTATGGATATATGGTTTACAGCGTAGGGGAAAGGGGACTTTCATTTTATAACATTCATGAAAAAATCGTCTCCAATGCAATTTGTGCTTCTTTTGAATTTACAAAGCAGTTTATTCAGAACCTTGAGCTTGAAGTTCAGAACAAGCTGCTGGAGACCAAATCAAAGACTGATGAAATGACAGGAGTGCTTAACCGCCGCGGATTCATGAACCAGGGACAGCATCAGATAAATTATGCCATCGAAGTTGAAGCCTACGGTGTTGTCATTTATGGTGACATGAACCACCTTAAGCAGATAAATGATGTCTATGGGCACGAAGCCGGGGATAACGCCATTAAGGCAGAGGCGGAAATCCTCAAGAAGACATTCAGAACCACTGATTCCATTGGCCGAATGGGTGGTGACGAGTTTGCCATAGTTGCAACGGGTCTGCCTCTTTCAAAGATGTCAATTATAGAAGAAAAACTCAGGGTAAATTGCGAGGAAGTCAACAAGAAGTATAACTTTCCATTCAGCATTTCCATAAGCATTGGAGCCGTTGAGATTACCCGGGATAAGTGCGAGCTGGAAGAACTTTTGGCCCTTGCCGACGAGCAGCAGTACGTTGCAAAGCGTGCATTCCACGAAAGTGAAAATTCTAGCCAAGGGGAAAGTGCTTCTTAAGTTCATTTAGTACGGCCCGTTTGTTTGCACTCCATTTTGGTTCCATGAGTAATGACTTGGGGCCGTCGCCTGTAAGCCTGTGGATTACCGTTTCTTCTGGTAGAAGGCTTGCAAGTTTTTTTACGAAAGAGCAGTATTCTTCCATGGATGGAATTTTCCATGGGCAAGCGCAGTATTCCTCCGACATTTTAGTTCCCCTTAAAATCTGGAGAAGCTGGAATTTTATTCCGTCTGGGGCAGGCTTAAGGTTTGCAAGGTAATTTACGGTTTCTTCCATCATCTGCATTGATTCCCCGGGAAGAAAAAGAATTGTATGTATTATCACGGAAAGATTTTTTTCCTTCAGCCTTCCATAGGTCTTATTGAACGTTCCAAGGTCATATCCTCGGTTGATTGCCAGGGCTGTCTTTTCATGAATTGTCTGGAGTCCAAGTTCCACCCACACGGGTTTTCGTTTGTTAAGCTCAGAAAGGAAGTGGATCATGTTGTCTGACAGGCAGTCGGGTCTTGTTCCTATGGAGATGGCGCAGACCTGGGGATTTGATGCGGCGGATTCAAAAATCCCTGAAAGTTGGGAAAATGTCCTTTGAGCTGTTTCGTAGGTGTTTGTAAAGGACTGGAAGTAAGCTATGAATTTAACGGGCTTGGTTTTTGGAAGCTTTTTTTTGATGGAAGCAATTGCCCTTTCAATCTGAACGTTAATGTCTTCCGTTTGACTGCATGGCTGGCCAAATTCCCCGGAGCCTCCGGAAGAACAGAAGGTGCATCCACCGCGGGATATTTTTCCGTCCCTATTTGGGCATGTGCATCCTGTCGATAGGGAAAGCTTGTATACCTTGCAGCCGAAGGTTTCCTCAAGATGCCGGTTTAGGAGCTTCACTTTTCTTTGTCAAAGTAATGGATTTTTTCCAGGTATTCGCGACGGGTCATGATCAGGCTTATGAGTTCCTGGTACATGTTGTAGTCGACTTCAATGGCAATTGGAAGAATGTAGAATTCTGTTTCGTTGCAGTAGCGCTCAATGAACTTTGCATCGGTTACAAAGCCAAGGCTTATCATGTTGCTTATCCTGTCGGCGCACTTTAAAAGCTTTGCCTTCTGTGAGCCAAAGTTTATGATCCTCTTTAGGAAGTCATCCTTCTTTTCTCCCTGACGCTTTGTAACTTCAAGTACAAGGGAAAGGACATCCTTTCCGTCTGCATCGGCATTCAGGATCAGGTTTTCATCAAAGTCCGGTATGTCCTCCACCGTATCGTGAACGACGCTGGCCTTAAGGAGCACGGAATCAATGTAGCCGTAGTCCATGAGGATGCCCATGGTGTCGATTTGGTGCCGGAACATGTTGCCGCCTGCGTGGCGCTGCTTGCCAATGAGCATTGTGGAAAGCTGGATGTATGGCGCAAACGCAATGTTGGACAGCTGGAGCATTCTGTCAGTGTCCATGGTAGAAGGTTTCTCAGTTGCCATCTCATATTTTGCCATAATTAAGCCTCCAGATACATCTATTATACATCAACTTCGATAAAACTTCACGAAAAAAAACAAAAAAAGGGCCACCTGCTTTTTCAGATGACCCCATTGTTACCTACAGTTTACATGTTTTTAAGATAACCTTCAAGCTTTTCAATCTTGCTTTTTGCAACTTCAAGAGCATCGCGTTCAGCCTGAACAAGTTCAGCAGGAGCATGTTCTGCAAACTTTCCGTTAAGCTTGTTTTCGCTGCGGCGGACATTTTCCTTTTCCCAGTCGATGTCCTTCTTGAATTTTGCTGCAAGCTGCTCGATGTTGATGTTTTCGTCAACGAGGAGGAATGCTTCGTATCCTGAACCAACAGTACCGATGGCCTTTGAAGGAGCAGATTCGATGAAGTCGATTTTCTTTACGCCTGCAAGAAGCTCGATCATGTCTGTTTTTTCAGTGATTACTTCTGCATTTGATCCCTTCTCAATCTTTACGGCAATGTTGATCTTGAGGGCAGGGTCGATGCCACATTCCGTGCGGAGTCCGCGGATGTTGCGGATGAGTTCCTTGAGAACGTCAAACCTTGCGCTTACTTCTGCATTCTTTCTTGCATTCATTGCTTCCGGATATGGAGCATCAACAAGGAGCTGGCAGTATGTGCTGTTTGAAATTACCTTCTGGTCACCAGCCTTTCTGCGGTTTTCGATGATTTCTGCAAGTGGGAGCTTTGACCAGATTTCTTCCGTAACGAAAGGAATGTATGGGTGCATGAGGCGGAGGGATTCTTCAAGTACGTTAAGAAGAACGGAAACTGCGCGGTCCTTTTCCCTGTCATCGCCATTCTTGAATGAAAGCTTTGTTGCCTCGACATACCAGTCGCAGAGGTCGTTCCAGAAGAATTCATAGATGGCGCTTGCACCGTCGTTGTAGCGGTAATTGGCAAAGGCGTCTGTTGCCTGGGCAACTGCATTGTCAAGTCTTGTGTAGATCCACCTGTCAAGTTCCGTAAGGTCTGCATCTGTAACTGGAATGAGGGTGCGGCCTTCAAGGTTTCCAAGGATGTAGCGGGAAGCATTCCATACCTTGTTGCAGAATTTTGAACCCATCTTGAATGAGTCCTTGTCCACGAGAACATCCTGTCCCTGTGCGCACATGTAGCTGAGAGTGAACTTGAGGGCATCGGCACCGTACATGTCGATGATTTCGAGAGGGTCGATTCCGTTGCCGAGGGACTTTGACATCTTGCGTCCCTGCTTGTCGCGAACGAGACCGTGGATGTAAATGTCATGGAACGGAGCCTTGCCTGTGAATTCAAGACCTGCCATGATCATGCGGCTTACCCAGAAGAAGATGATGTCGTATGCAGTAACAAGAGCTGTCGTAGGGTAGAATGTCTTAAGGTCTTCCGTATCCTGTGGCCATCCCAGTGTAGAGAAAGGCCAGAGCCAGGAAGAGAACCATGTGTCGAGTACGTCCGGATCCTGCTTAAGGTTTGTTCCCTTGCATTTAGGACAGCATGTTGGATCTTCACGGCTTACGATTGTCTCACCGCATTCACAGTACCATGCAGGAATTCTGTGACCCCACCAGATCTGGCGGCTTACACACCAGTCGCGGATATTTGTGAGCCAGTGTTCATAAGTGTTTTCCCACTTCTTAGGGAAGAACTGGATTTCTCCGTTTTTCCATGCAGCGAGGGCCTTGTCTGCCATTGGCTTCATCTTAACAAACCACTGGTATGAAAGATATGGTTCAACAACCGTCTTGCAGCGGTAGCAGTGACCGACAGAGTGGTTCATTTTTTCTTCACCCTTGAAAAGGCCTGCTTCCGTAAGGTCTTCGATTACAAGCTTGCGTGCCTGTTCCGGCTTGAGTCCGCGGTATTTTTCCGGAACGTTTTCGTTGAGCTTTCCGTCTGGAGTAAGAAGGTTGATTACTTCAAGATTGTGTCTCTTTCCAACTTCCCAGTCGTTAGGGTCGTGGGCTGGAGTAATCTTAACCATACCCGTTCCGAATTCCTTGTCTACGTAGTCATCTGCAATGATTGGAATTTCCTTTCCTGTGATTGGAAGCTTGAGCTTTTTTCCAACAAGGGCAGTGTAGCGTTCGTCGCTTGGGTTTACGGCAACTGCAGTATCACCAAAGAAAGTTTCTGGACGGGTTGTGGCAACTTCAATCTTTCCGCTTCCGTCTGCGTATTCATAGTAAAGGTGATACATTGCACCCTGTGTGTCTTCATGGTCAACTTCATCATCAGCGAGGGCAGTACCACAGCGGGGACACCAGTTAACAAGGCGCTGTCCCTTGTACATGAGGCCGCGTTCATAGAGGGTTACGAAAACATCGCGAACAGCCTTTGAAAGGCCTTCGTCATAGGTAAAGCGCTCGCGGTCCCAGTCTACGCTGTTGCCAAGCTTCTTCTGCTGCTTTACGATGATGTTGTGGTGTTCTTCCTTAACCTGCCAAGTGCGCTCGAGGAACTTTTCGCGTCCAAGGTCATTGCGGCTTTTTCCTTCCTTCTTGAGCTGGCGTTCAACAACGTTCTGGGTTGCAATGCCTGCGTGATCGGTTCCCGGAATCCAGAGGGTGTTGTCTCCCTTCATGCGGTGATAGCGGACAACGATGTCCTGGAGTGTATTGTTGAGGCCGTGTCCCATGTGGAGGACGCCTGTAACGTTTGGCGGAGGAATAACGACTGAATATTTAGAGACGGCGCCTTTCTTGTTCTTTTCAAGGTAACACTGGTGAACTGGTGATTCTTTGTCACTTGCCGGCTTGAAGCATCCCTGTTCAACCCACTGTGCATAGATTCTGTCTTCAAAATCCTTTGGGTTGTAGGCCTTCTCTAATTCAATTGCTTTCATTTTTTCTTCCTTATAGAAATAGAAATTTTGTCCCATGATTATACTGTTTTTGTTTTTTGTATTCAATAAATAAAGGCAAGGCCAGGAGCCTTTGAGATTTGAAAATATTCCATTTATGTACTATAATTTTAATTCTTCAAAGGGGGATGCTATGCCATTTAAATTGATTGCCACGCTTTTGCTTGTGGTGCTTGTTGCCGTTCTTACGGGATTCAATCTTTCAAATAAGTGCACCATCTGGTTCTTCCATGATTTTGAGAATGTGCCGGTTTTTGGTGCCCTGCTTGGTGCTTTCATTGCCGGAGTTCTGGTTACTCTTCCTAGCGTTTTCAGCAAGAGGCCTCTTTTGGGAAGCAAAAAAAAGTCTGAGAAAAAAGAAGAAAATTCAGTTCAGCCTTATGTTGAAAATGACGGTGAATGATTCCATGAAGAAAGTTCTGGCACTTATTTTTGCATCAGCCCTTGCATTCCATTCCTTTGCCCAGAAAACTGCCGAGCAGATCAGGAAGGGAAGCCTTGGTCAGGAAACGGTTCTTGATTCAATAGACTACATAAAGACCAATCTTCCTTCGGCTGCTTCCGGTGCTGACAAGAGGGCACTGCTTTACTTTATGGGACAGCTTCAGGAACAGATCGGGTTGTATACCGATGCTGCTTCCAACTATGCCAAGGCTGCTGGAACTTCCGGTGGGGAAGCAAAGAATGTTCCAAATGTTTCCACGGAAGAAATTGTAATCGCCGCGGTACGTGCAAGTCTTTCTGCGGGTGACTGGGAAAATGCTGAATCCTATCTTTCAAGCATCCGTTCTACAAGAAATGAAAGGATTTCTGCCTTTGTTAACCTTTATACCATCTGGTGCCAGCTTTGCAAGGCTTCCTCTGTAAGCGACACTGGGGACAGCATTGCCATGCTACGTGCATACAGTTCCATGCAGTCAATGAAAATCGTAAGGCCTCAGGTTCTCCTGACATTGTGGTACCTTACCGACGACAGGAACTGCGCTGCCACCTTGAAGAAGGAATATCCGTCTTCACCGGAGGCATCCATTGTCAGCGGCAACAGCCAGATCATGAGCGTTCCCTTCTGGTATTTTGTTCCAAGGGGGGAATCGGCAAGTCCCTCTGTGCCGGCAACTTCCGCTGCTTCTTCATACGTTGCAGAAGAAAAGGTTCCGCCAAAGAAGATCGATTCTGACATTCCATCTGAGAGTGCCCCGATTTTCCAGGGGAATTCAAATCCTTCAAGGCAGGAGTCTGTTTCCCTAAGGTCAAAGAAGCCGGGAAAAAAGCAGCAGCTTGGGCTTTTCAAGTCAAAGGAAAATGCTGACGAGCTTATCGGCAAGGTTAGGGCCAAGGGCTTCGACGCCTATGCCTACAGCGAAACCAGGGCCAGCGGAACGACATATTACATCGTCGTTGTTGATGAGAATTCATCACTGACCATGGGAAAGAAGCTTAAGGATTCTGGATTTGACTGCTACACTGTAGAATAGACTGGGCTTACGGGACGCCATCCATATAAGATGTGCATCCCACGAGGTTGTGAACTTATTGTCAGATGGTGAATCCCTTCATTTTTCCCTTGCCCTTGACTTCATATTCATCAACGATGTCAAAGGCGATGTTTGCCATGGTCCTGTTCTTAACGGCTTCCGTTACCATGATGTGACCTGACTTGCAGATTGATTCCATGCGGCTAGCGACGTTTACGGTGTCACCCCAGATGTCGTAGATGAACTTTGTCTGTCCTATGACGCCTGCAATGACCGGGCCGCAGTTTATTCCCACCCTTATTTCGAAAGGAATCTTTGCCTTCTTGTTGTATTCGTACAAGTCGGCGTACATGCCCCTGGCAAAGTCAACCATTATCTGGGCGTTATCTTCCCTTGGTTCCGGCAGGCCGCATACTGCCATGTAGCAGTCACCGATGGTCTTGATTTTTTCAACACCCATGTTCTTTGCCCTGGAATCGAATCTTGAAAACAGGTCGTTCAAAGCCATTACTACATCGTCTGCTGAATGGTTGGAAGTTGTCTTTGTAAAATCAACGATGTCTGCAAACAGGACAGTTACGTCATCAAACCTGTCGGCTATGGTCTTGTCGCCAAAGATGTTTTCCTTGAGCCGTTCTGCAATGGAATCTGGAAGAATGTTTTTAAGGAGCCTGTCGGAATTGTCCTTTTCTATTTCAAGGTCAACGGTCTTCATTTGAATCATTGTTTCAAGCTGAAGCTGCTTAACCTTGAGGGCTGCCAGGCGTATCCTGATTATAAGGAATACAATTCCAATGAGGATGAATCCTACTGCAATCCAGAAAAGAGGGACCTGGTAAAAATAAGGCTTGATCTTGAATGCAATTGAAACAGGCGTTTCGCTCCATAATCCGTCACTGTTGGATGAATCTACAAGGAACCTGTAATTTCCCGGCTTAAGGTTTGTATATGTAACTGACCTCAGGGCCGTAATGTCTGAAAACTCATGGTCAAATCCTTCAAGCATGTTCCTGAATCTTACAAGTTCTGAAGATACAAAGCTGAGTCCCGTGTATGCAATATCTATTTTTTTTACTCCAGGCTGAAGAATGATTCTGTCATTGTCGTGGACGCCCATGTTTTTTCCGTTTACGAGGAATGACTCGATATGGGTGTTTGGAAGTATCTTGTTGCTGGAAGCCTTCATGGGGTCATAGACTGCAAAACCATCGATGAGGGTAAAATACAGGCGCCCAAGGCTGTCCCTCATGGAAAGGGAAGTGGATGTAACACCGCCGCTTTTCAGGCCGTCGTTTTTTGTGAAGAATTTGGGAACAAGCTTTTTCTTTTCTCCAGTTATGTATTTTTCAAAGTCTGATTTTTGAATTGAGGAAATTCCACGGTTGCTTGTAATCCAAATTGTTTCCGTATAGTCGCTCAGCATCTGGAAAATTGAATCAGTTCCAAGTCCATCCTTTGCATTGAAATTGGTAAAGTATTTTCCGTCAAATCTTGAGATTCCAGTTCCGGTGCAGATCCAGAAAATTCCGTTTTCATCCTGGCTGATTTTGAATACGACATTTCCGCACAGTCCGGATTTTGTATTGTAGCTTTCCGTTACCTTGCCGTTTACGATTATGTCGATTCCGCCACCGTCAGTTCCAACCCAGAGCCTGTTGTCTGAATCTACAAAAAGGCTCATGATGTAGTCGTTGCAAAGTCCCTGGTCGCTGTTGAAGTTTGATATGGTTCCATCTGGCGCAATGCGTGCAAGGCCTGTCGTGGAACCGATCCAGAGGTTTCCGTCCCTGTCTTCCGTGCAGACACGAACCTTGTCCCCAATGATTCCGTCCTTCTTTGTCCAGTTTAAGATTCCTTCCCTGGTCTTCCTTATCTGACCCAATTTTGAATAGCAGCTTACGAGAAGGTCTCCGTTATTTGCAAGGCCTACATGGCGGATTCTTATTCCCTTCGTTAGGTTTGTAAGTTCCGTGTCGATGATTTCATCGTTTCTGTAGCAAAGAAGCCCGTCATCCGTTCCGATCCAGATGTTCTCCTCCCTGTCCTGGCAGATGGCATTTACGCCAGTGTTGAGTATGAAGGTATTGAATTTACCAAGGGAAAGTTTTTCAACGCCGCCGTGATCTGTTGCAAACCAAATGTTTCCTTCGTGGTCCTCGAGGATTTTATTGATGGTATTGTCCGTAAGTCCCATGGAAGTCGTATATTTTGAAATCTTTCCGTTCCTTAAAAGGTAAACTCCCTTGTCTGTGAGGAACCAAAGGTTAGATGAACGGTCAAGGTAAATCTGGTTTACAAGGCAGGGTGGAATGTCCTTGAGGGCTGGAATGTTGTATTCCGTTCCGTTCCTGATTATTACAACTCCATTCTGGCTGATTCCAAAAATCAGGTTGCCAGAGTCATCCTGCCCGATGGCAGAAACCGTATAGCTGCCAATGGTTTCGTTTAAATAGTCAAGTGAAGTGTAGCGGTGGAATTTTCGTTCGCTGTAGTAGTAGATTCCGCCTTGGTTTGAAGTTGCAAGCCATATTCGTCCTGCAGTATCACAATAAAGGCTGATCACAAGGACATGTTCGCTGTCGAATTTTTCAAGACCCTCTGGAACTGAAATCTGTCCGTCCTGGTTTATGAAAACGACACCGCTTGCCGTACCAACCCATATGTTGCCCACCTTGTCTTCCACAATGGCGCGGACGGAATTGTTTGGCAGTCCGTTGGATGAATCGAATTTTTCGATGCCGTCACGGGTAATCTTGATGATTCCCTCATCGTTGGAACCTATCCATAAATTGCATCTTGAATCCTCAAAGACCACTCGGGCAGAGCTGAACCCAAGGTTTTCGTCAGTGTTCCTGTTCTGGATGTTGAAGTTGATGCCGTCAAAGCGTACAAGTCCGTCATAGGTTCCCATGTAGACGTAGCCGTCCTTTGTCTGGATGATGTCGGTAATGGTGTTGCCAGGCAAGCCGTCTGCTGCGGTCCAAATGTGGCTTACGTAGTCGACTGGAAAATTCTGGGAAAAAATGGATGCCGATGAAAAAATGCTGAAGGCAAAAATAATCGAAACGTACTTTCTAAAATTCATGAATTCATTATAGCATAAGGGAATAAAAAAAGGCCACTGGAAAAAATCCAATGGCCCATGAATTCAGTTTAATAACTGGCTTACTTTACGAATTCCTTCTTGAGGAAGTCAAGGTCAAGTTCAGGATAGAGAACATGTGCACCAAGGAGCTTGTTTACTCTTTCGCGTGCAGCTGCCTTTGTCTCATCGCTGATTACAATCTTACCCTTTGCAGGCTTTCCTTCCTTTGTAACGCCAGGCTTTGTGTTCTTGAGGACAAAGTCAACGATGGAAGCAACTTCCTTCATATCCTCTTCGTTCATGCCAAGAGTTGTAAGGGCAGGGGTTCCAAGGCGAACGCCTGATGTCCACCATGCACCATTCTTGTCGTAAGGAAGGGCATTTGCGTTTGCTGTGATTCCACATTCAAACATTGCAGCTTCTGCCTGCTTTCCTGTAAGTCCGTAAACTGTAACGTCTGCAAGCATAAGGTGGTTGTCTGTTCCGCCTGTCTGGAGAGGAATGTTGTATGTCTTGAGTGCGTCTGCAAGAGCCTGTGCGTTCTTGACAACCTGGGAAGCCCATGCCTGGTAAGCTGGAGTGTTTGCTTCCTTGAATGCGATTGCCTTTGCAGCCATAACGTGACCGAGTGGACCTCCGAGAACCATAGGGCATCCCTTGTTTACATAGTCCATGTATTCCTTCTTGCAGAGAATCATGGCACCACGTGGACCGCGGAGTGTCTTGTGTGTTGTTGTTGTAACGATGTCTGCCCATTTTACTGGGTCATAGTCACCCTGGAAAACCTTACCGGCAACAAGACCTGCAAAGTGTGCCATGTCGACCATGAGGACTGCACCGCACTTGTCTGCGATCTGGCGGAATCTCTTGAAGTCGATCTTGCGTGGGTATGCAGAGAAACCTGTCAAAAGGATGAGAGGCTTAACTTCCATTGCCTGCTTTTCGATTGCATCGTAGTCAAGGAGTCCTGTCTTTTCATCTACACCATAAGGATGTGATTCAAACATGCGGGCAGAAACGTTCATCTTGTAACCGTGTGTAAGGTGTCCGCCACATGAGTAGTCAAGGCCCATGAGCTTCTGGTTTCCGAACTTCTTGCGCAGGTCGTCAAACTGTTCAGCAGTAAGGTCGTTGAGTGACTTTACGCCAAGTTCTTCGAGGGTTGGAGTTTCAACCTTTGCAGAAAGGATTGCCCAGTAGGCAACAAGGTTTGTGTCAGCACCAGAGTGTGGCTGTACGTATGCATAATCTGCACCAAAGAGTTTTTCTGCTTCACGTGCTGCCGTGTTTTCCACTGCATCGATGTTTACGCAGCCGCCGTAGTATCTGTGTTCTGGATATCCTTCTGCGTACTTGTCTGTAAGAAGGTTGCCCATGGCAGACTGAACTGAAAGCGAACAGTAGTTTTCAGAAGCAACAAGCTTAAGGTGGCTTCTTTGGTTTTCAAGTTCGTTTACGATTGAAGCTGCAATATCCGGACCGACAGCTGCAACCTGCTGAAGGTTTGCAACGTAAGCGCACATTGCAGCATTTGGCTTGTTGCCGCAAGATGCAAGATAGTTTTCCAATGGTGTAGACATAAAATACCTCTTTTCGTCATCGGTAATGACAATAAACTTAGATTTTTACAAATACTAAAGAAAATTCAGTATTTATTCAAGGTAAAAATCAGCAAAAGGACTACTTCTGGAGCAGGGTGAATGTTCCCTTGATCTCAAATTTTGTCCCAACCCATGAAGGATCCATGTCGGCAGGATTTTCACTGTTGAATGCAACCCCAAAGTCGTCTTCCGGTTTTGGCCATGTTCCATGGAGGAAGAATTTTTCTATGAGTTCAATGTAGTATTCTGCTACCTTGTCTGCAACCTTTGCTCCCGGCTTCCTGTCAGCATCCCTGTCAAAGACCTCGATTTTTTCTGCAACGGATGCAAGCTTCTTGAAGATGAGCAGGGCCTGGCTAAAGCTGGTCTTGTCCATGGTTGCCATTCCCTTTTCAAAATGCTTCATTCCTTCTTCCCATTTTTCCATGTATTTAACGAGGATTTCCGGGGAATCCTTCTTAAAGTCAAGGACTTCATAAAGCCTCATTGGGGTCTTAACATTAACTACCTGAACGCGGTCAAGGGATCGCACGATGAATTCGTCACCAAGACCCATGCGGGTTGCTTCGCTTACAAGAATTCCTCCAGTGCGGTACTGCTTGTTTACGCCTTCAAGTCGGCTGGCAAGGTTTACGTTGTTTCCCATCATGGTGTAGTTCTTCTTGTTTTCAGAACCCATGAATCCTGCAACCATCTCACCGGAGTTGATTCCGATGCGTGTGAAGATGCCGCGCCTGTTGGCAGCCATTTTCTTGAATGCACTGAAGAGGTCCGGCGGAAGTTCCGGTGCTTCATCCCTGGCTGCGTAGTCCAGGATCAGCTGGTTCATTTCCTTTTCATATTTCTTCATCCTGATGGCGGCAGTACATGCACGGGCTGCGTGGTTTTCAAAGTGAACCGGAGCTCCAACGAATGCAACTATTGCATCACCTTCGTACTTGTCGACGGTTCCCCCTTCGTCCATGATCTTGTCGCTCATTGGGGTAAGGTAGTAGTTGAGCAGGGCAACAAGTTCAGAAGCATTGAGGACTTCAGAGAATCCCGAGAATTTCTGGATGTCAGTAAAGATGGCCGACATGTTATGGGTGTCTCCACCAAGGCGGAAGTTGTCCGAATTCTTTACGATGTCCTTAACGACGTCAGGTGAAAGACACTGGCTGAAGGCACTGGTGATGAATTTCTTTTCTGCATTGATCATCCTGAAGTTAAGGGCTGTTTCTGCAACGTAAATTGCCGTAACCATGACACCTGCATCCATGATCGGAATGTAAATCTTGAAGACGACCATGGAAATGTAGAGAAGTGCAAGGGGAAGAATTATGTATGCGATACCAATGAGGTTTCTTTTTCCCGGAGTAACTTTCCTGAATAAAATGAGGATCAACAGTGCAAAGACAAATCCAAGGCCAATGGCGCAAAGGGGACTTTGTTCTGCAATGAAGTCTTCCTGGAGAATCGTGTTGAGAACGTTGGCGTGGGTTCCCAGGTTAGGGTAACGCTTTGTAAATGGTGTGACACCAAGATCAGTACTTGATGAAGCCGAGTTTCCGATGAATACGAAGGCATTGGTAAAGGTGGTCTTAAGTACCTGGTAGTCAGAAAGGTAATGCTCCAGGGAATCCTTGAGTTCTGCAATTTCCTTGACTTCAAGGGCGCCGGTTACGTCTGCAAAGGAAGCGCAGAATTCCTTCATCTGGCTGAAGAATTCGTTACGGGCACCAAAATACTTGTCGTAATCTTCCTGCTTGAGCCCTCCCTTTATTGGATTGCTTTCAATGTCAAACCCACGGCACTTCAAGAGCATCTTGGTCTTCATTTTTACTAGCTTCTGGTATTCGTCGAAGTAGTATCTTGCTCCCTCGTAAAGGTACTGTGCGTCTTCCTCATAGAGACCTTCAAGGCAAGCAGGCTTTACCGAGTCCAGCTGTTCAACAATGAGGTTTTCAACAAGGTCAAGGTTGTAGAAAATGTATGCAGGCACGTGGATGAAGCTGTCGCCGTATTCCTCGTGGAGCCAGTTGATTACAAGGCGCCCGTACTTGTCCAGTGGAATCTTGATGTCCCTTCTTTCTTCCTGACCCGGCCACTTGAGGCCACGCACAATGAGGCTGTGTCTTGTACGTTCCATTTCCTGGGCGTCAAGGTTTTTCATTAGAGGACCAAAGGAAAGCTGTCCTACATATTTTCCGTCGTGTTCGTTAAGAAGTTCAACGCGGCGACGTGTTCCGTCCCTGTCAACGACAACGTTTGTAAAACCTGCACCATTGGCACGGGAAGCAATTTTCTGGATGACCGGAACAAAGCCAAGCTTTACCGTTGCACCTTCTTCGTGGGCCGAGAATTCATTGCACCTCTTTATGTAGCCGTGGGGATCGATGACGTTGTCAAAGAGGAAGCGTTGCTGGTTGTATTCAATTTCTTCCGGTTCCCTGCTGAATCCGATGTCACGCATGTTGATGGTAACGTTGGCCCTCCCAAAGAACTGGATGGCGCGGGCAAAATAGTCGTCGTTGTCCTTGTTGAAGTCGGATGTAATGTCCCTCATCATTTCATAGAGGATGTTGTTGGAAATTTCCTGTGCGATGATTTCGCTTTCGGACTGGGCATAGTCAGGCGTAACCACTCCGGATGCGATGTTGGTTCCGAAGGTGGTAAGGTAGCTGGTGATGGCCTGCTGTCCCATGGCAAAGTTGTCGTTTACCTTTTTCTCCAGGTTTTCGTCAACGGCCTTAACGGAAGGGGAAATGTATTCAATATCGAATACTGCCTGGCGAGCTTCGAATTCCTTCATCCTGATGAGGACGTTCCCGATTATGTCCCTCGGCCACGGCCATGAACCGACTTTTGCCAGGGAATCATCGTCAATGTCGATCAGGACGATGTCCTCGCACTGTTGGGCTCCCTTTGTCTGGCCAAGCATAAAATCAAAAATACGGTAGTCAATTTTGGCGAAAATATTGAATTTAGATGAAATTACGCTTATAATAGTAATTACTATCAATATTATGAAACTGTAAAATTTGCTTATTTTTGTTGCTTTCATGATATTCATTTTATCACGTATGTTTCATAAAAAAAAGTGTAAGGAGTTAAAGTATGAAAAAATCATTGCTTTTCCTGGTTTTTGTGCTTTTCTCTGCAGGCCTTTTTGCTCAGTCTGCGGAAAAGGTTACAGAGATAATCAATTCTGAACAGGCTACCTACGGGCAGGCTGCCTATCTTACGTGCATGGCCCTTGACCTTGTAAAGCAGAATGCCACGGAAGAAACAGCCCTTGAAGTCCTTAAGGTTTCAGGTGTAATTGAAGAGGGAATTGAAATTTCAGATACCCTTACCATGAAAAATCTTGCCTGGATATGTGCCAATGCCTGGGATGTAAAGGGCAGCGTAATGTTCAAGATTGCAAGAAATCCAAGGTATGCATTCAAGCAGATGAGGAGCGATGACGTAATTCCTTATGGTACGGATCCTTCAAAGGTTCCTTCGGGTCATGACCTGCTCAATGTTGTAACCGACTGCATTGCAACCTACCAGATTAAGAAAGACGGTGACGGGGGAAGTGAAGTTCCTGCCGCATTCCATAGATAGAGAGGGCTTACATGAAAAAATCACTTCTTTTTGCACTCATCGCTTTTCCAGTCGCAAGTGCCTTTGCATTTGAATTCAATGGAATTGTTTCTGATGGCACATCCATGAAGATCAATGGCGGAAAAACAGAAAACAAGGAACTTAAGCAGACGGAAACCTTTACCGGTTCCTTTAAGGCTCCAATCAATAACGAAGGTAACATTTATTTTACTGCAGAAGGTTCAGTTCAGCATAAGCTTGAAAAAAACTGGGAGGCAGATACAAGCAAGAACAGTGCAATCCTTGACTGCACGCTCTTTCAGCTTTTTTCTTCCACAAGGCTGAACCAGACTGATACCCTTCAGTTTACTGCAGGCCGTGCCTTTACTTCTGACCTTTCGGGATTGGTTTTTGCACAGCCTAGTGACGGTGTCCTCGTAAAGTACGCTAATCCAAGAATTGACTGCACTGTTTACGGCGGATATTCGGGACTTCAGAATTCAAAGAATGTTTCCATACTTACAAGCAAGGGCGTTGTCTGGGCTCCTGAAGACGAAAAGGATCTTTATGATTTTGCAGCCCCTTATGCAAACGGTTCATTGTGTCTTTCATTCCCATACCTGTTCCTCAACCAGACAATCTCTATTGAAGGAATGGGCGTATGGAACGTAAGCGGACCTGCAGACCTTTCTGATGACGACAAGCGCATTTACGGAACACTTCTTCTTACGGGACCTTTGTCAAATGTATTGTTCTATACTGCTTCTGCCACAATGCAGACTGAAGATTTTGGCGACAAGTCCCTTCTTGGTCAGCTTGGACTTAATGCATTCCTTCCATGGAAGAACTCGACCATAAACCTTAAGGGAATCTATGCTTCCGGCGACAAGAGCGGCCTAAAGCCATTTGTCGGTTTTACAAAGCAGACAGCATGTGGTTCAAGGTCTGAACCTGTTCTTTCCGGCGTGGCAAAATTCGGGGGAAGTGCTTCGATTCTTCCTGTGGACCTCATTTATCTTTCTGCTGGTGTTGATGCAGTTTACAAGCTTGGTGAAGATTCCACCGAATACTACGGAACCCAGGTTACTGGCGGCATTAAGTTCAACTTTGCCAGCGACTTTGACATGAACCTTTCTGTTACTGATTTCATTGGAAAGGAGTCTGAAGAAAGCAAACTTGAAATTGCACTTGGTGTAAACCTTGCATTCTAATATAGGGGGGGAATGATTTATGAAAAAACTTTCAGTTGTTTTTGTGGCCCTTGCTGCTGCCTTCTGTGCAGTAAATGCATCTGCCCTTGAAGCTACAGTTGTAAGCGTTAAGGGAAAGGTTGAAATTCAGGAAGCCGGATTGTGGGTTTCCCTGGAGGAAGGCGATACTGTGGAAAAGGGAACGATCATTTCCACAGGTTTCAATTCTGAGGCTGTTCTTTCCGTTAAGGAATCAAATTTTACCCTGGGACCTTTGACCCGCATTACAGTGGAAGACCTTACTTCTGCAGGTGCAAAGGACAACACCCAGCTTTTCATTGATTCGGGATCAATCAGCGTTGCAGTAGATTCTGCTGAAGGAAGAAGAACCGGTTTCAAGGTTCGTTCTCCTGTTGCAACAGCTTCTGTCCGCGGTACTGAATTCAAGCTTTCATCATCTGGAAAGATTACGGTTCACCAGGGACTTGTTTCTTTTGGCCCTTCTGAAAGTTCAAAGCCAGAGATTACACCTGATGTTGAAGAAAAGGCAGAAGTTAAGGCAGAGGAAGCAAAGGTTGAATCTGCACCTTCTTCATCAACAGCAACTGCAGCAGCCGTAGAGACAGCTGAAGAAGCTGTTGCCGTTGCAGAAGAAAAGCCTGCTTCAAAGGCAGATAAGGATGATGCCAAGGCAGCTGCAAAAGCTGAAAAGGCAGAAGCTAAGGCTGCAGCAAAGGCAGAGAAGGAAGCTGCAAAGGCTGAAAAGGCTGCTGCTAAGAAGCACGACAATGCATTTGCATCAACTGATGATGTAGGTGGATTTACAGGTGTTCCTGTTGCTGCCGGTCAGACAAGTAAGACAAATGCCATTACAGGTAGCCAGTCAAGTCCACGTTCAGAACTTGCTGCAGCTTCTGTTGGTGCAAAGTCTGCTGCTACCGTTACTGAAACAGCAAAGCAGGCACAGAGCACTGCATCTGGAAGTTCATCGGCTGCTGCATCTTCCGATACGCCAGTTGTTCCAGTTGAGCCACCTAAGCCGGAGCCTGTAGCTCCTACAACCGGTTCAATCAAGATTTCAGTTTCCTTTGCAGACTGATTTTATCTGGAGCGATACAAGGGCCATTTCTGTCGTGAAGGAATGGCTCTTTTTTTATTCCCATGAAAATTGATAGCGTTACTATATTGACAGAAAAAAATCACACGGAAACGACAATCAGGCTTTCTGACATTGGAAAAGAAGACACAGGTTATTTCATAAGGCAGCGGGTTACCGTCATGCTTGATGAACTTGTTGAATGTGCTGAGACTGCCTGCGGTGTGGCTTCTGATGTGGTGATGACGGTCATGGATGTGGTTCCTGCCATCGTGTATTCTGAAGAGCATCCTGTTGAATACAGTATTGAAACCGTTCTTTATGATTCAAGTGAAGTGGAAGTTGATAGGCTTATCAGTTTCTTCAGGTATAAGTTGTAAAGGATGTCTTTAAAAAATCAAGGGGATGCCTTGGAGCTTGATTATTCAACCTTCTTGGCATCCCCTGCTGTTATATTATGCTTCCGGGTGATCCTTAAACCACTGGTCCCAGGCCTTGTCCACCTTGTTGCACCAGACTGATTTTGTCCTTGGCGACATGAATGAATACCTGAAGCCGTTCTTGATTATGTCCTTGATCTGGTCAAGGGAGAATCCAAGGTTCTTGTAGCAGTTCCAGTATTCATCGATAAGGGAACACTTGAAGAAGGTAGGGTCATCAGTATTAAGGGTGATCTTTACGCCTTCATCATAAAGTTTCTTAACCGGATGGTTTTTCATGTCCCTGTTGAATTCGTTCAGGATGAGCAGGTTGCTTGACGGACATACTTCCAGGGGAATTTCCTTTTCCCTGAGGAACTTTACGCATTCCGGATCCTTGATGCTCTGGACACCATGGCCAATGCGTTCTGCATGGCAGAGATTGATGCTGTCATAGATGGAATATGAAGGGCAGCTTTCGCCAGCATGGGTTACAGTGTGAAGACCATTCTTTCTTGCCTTGTCGAACACTGCCTTGTAGTCCTTTGCTGGTCCCTTTGCCTCGTCTCCACCAAGGCCAATGCCTATGATGTGGGGGCTGTTTTCTTCCAGGATGTGACCAAGGTTATTCATTGCATTGTCCAGTCCAAAGGAGCGGCTTACGTCAATGAGCACCTTTACTGTCCTCTTGCTGTTTTTCTTTATCTTGTTCAGGTTCCTTCCGATGGCCTTCATTATGTCATGGAACTGCCAGCCCTTTTTAAGGTGGCCTGTTGGGCTGATGAAGGTTTCGCAGTAAACGATGTTATTGTCTTCAAGATAATCCTCAAAGTCCCTGAACATGTAGTCAAAGTCCTTGATGCTTGTAAAGTAGGACTGAATCTTGAGGAAGGATGTAAGGAATCCCGGCAGATCGTCATACTTGAACAGGGCATTAAGTTCCTTGTCAGACATCTTTGAGTCAAAGTTTCTGTCGTAAACAGTTCTTATTGTTTCACGGCTTAGTACGGCTTCTTCATGTACATGAAGCTCAGCTTTAGGAACGCTCTTAAGCAAATCATAAAACAAGTCTCTTTTCATACTTAATAATTATAACATGATATTCCACATAGGTCTATTGACTTATGAATTTTTCCAATTTAAAATGTTCATTATAAAGGAAGTAATAATGTCAAAGAATATTTATGCAGGAAATTTAAGTTTTAAGACCAATGAAGACAGTCTTGTCCAGCTTTTTTCTCCATACGGCCAGGTTATTGGTGCCAGGCTTGTATATGACCGTGATACAAACCAGTCAAAGGGATTTGGTTTTGTAGAGATGGATGACAGTGCTGATACGGACAAGGCTGTTGCCCAGCTTAACGGCAAGGAAGTTGACGGCCGCAAGATAAGGGTTAACTATGCAGAAGTTAAGAGGGATAATACCCAGAGAAAGGAAGAAAACAGGGCAAGGCGTGATTCCTTCAGGAAGCCTGGTTCTCCAAGAGGACGTGGTTCTTTTTCTGCAAGAAATGGTGATCGCGGTTCTTTCTACAAAAAGGACGACAGCAGGGAATACTGATTTATGGAATACATGACACGGGAATTTGAACAGTTCATCTCAGAAGACATAGACCGGTCTGAATTCATTACGGATTGGCTTGCTTCCAAGGGCGTAAAGTCTTCCGTAGTTTTCATCGATGGAAAAAAGCATGTACTTGTTCAGTTTGATTCCGGTGCTTATGATCCTTCATTCAGGATAAAGACTGTTGTTGCCCATCACGATAGGGTCTCGGGAAGCCCTGGGGCCAATGACAACAGTGCCGCCGTATGGCAAATAATGAACTGGGCAGTGTGGCTTAATTCCTACAGGGGATTTCATAACGTCAGGATTTTCTTTACCGATGGGGAAGAACTTGGATGGAATACGGGTATAAGCGAGCAGGGGGCTTTTGGCATTGCATCAACCTTCCAGCGTCTTGGCATAAAGGATGACGTTTATGTTTTTGATGCCTGCGGAAGGGGGGAAATTCCAGTTCTTGCAAAAATCAACCTGGGGGCAAAGGTTCCTGAAAGCTTTACAAGGCAGGTGTACGACCTTCACGGAAGAACACAGAACCTTCTTGCAAAGGCAAGTCCTGGCAGATGGATGACTCTCCCGGTTCCCTACAGCGATAATGCGTCCTTTCTTGCATGCGGAATTCCGGCGGTGGCAATTACTGTTCTTCCTGCTGATGAAGCATCCCTTTATGCAAGGCAGATTAATTCAAGCAGGAGCCTGGAAGATTCCGTTCTTAACAGGGAAGCAAGTAAAATCCGCAGAATTGAGGAAAACATTCCAGATTATTCCTATAAGGAACATCTTCCCTATACATGGCGGCTTTTCCATACAAAAAGCGATAACCTGACTTCCCTTACAAAGTCAAGCTTCGCCGTAATGGAAAGCATCCTCATGTGTCTTGCCAATGCAAAGACTCCCGCCTGATGTTCAATGTTCAGCCATAATCCCTAAAGCTGGTCCCTCATGTTTGAAAGCTTGAATGCAATGTTCTTCATCTCACTGACCGTGTTGATGATGTTCTTTGTTGAAACTGCAAAGCTTTCAATGCCTGAGCTGATCTGACGGAGGGTAATGACAATCTGGTTAAAGGATGCCGTCTGCTGCTCGATGATTGCAGAAATTTCTGTTGCCTTTTCGTTGGTATCCATTGAAGACTGCATGATAAGGTTAAACTGGGATTCAAGGTCCTTTGTGTATTCAGATTCTTCATGGATGAATTCCGTACCCTGTTCAGAAGATGCAATAAGGTCCCTTGATGCATCCTTGATGCTGTCCACGTACTGCTTGATCTGTTCAATGGAGTCCATGGTATTGTTTGCAAGGCGGCGGATTTCCGTTGCAACAATGTGGAAGTTGCGTCCCTGCTTTCCGCTTGAAACGGCTTCCAGTTCTGCATTGAAGGCAATGATCTTGGTCTGGTCTGCAATGTCGCGGATAATGGTAACAATATCATCAATGTTTTCAATTTGAAGCGACAGGTTCTTGATTCCGTCAATGACTTCCTGGTTTGATTCGTTGATCTTGGAAAGCTGGGTGATGTTCTGCTTTAGAAGGTTGAATGCTTCCGATACTTCATTTTTTGTTGTGTCAGTGCCGTCAGAAACTTCTGAAATTCTTGTTGCAACATTTTTCGACAGGGCATTGGAATCTTCCATGGTGCTCAGGATTTCCTTTACGTCGGCACTCTGTTCCGTGGAAGAATATGAGATTTTGTCAGAAATTATGGAAAGGTCTTCCGTAGCGTGGAGAACGTTCTTTCCGATGTCGGAAAATTTATCCATGATTTCCTTGTAGTGGCCAAGAACTTTTCCAAGAAGGTAAACGTTGTACTGTATCTGGTCCGAGCAGGAAGTGTTAAGGCTTATGTTTGGATTTCCTGTGGTTAGAAGCTCGGTGGAAACTTCCCTAAGCTGGGTAGTGCTTCTCTTCATGTAACGGAAGAAGATGTAGAGAATGGAACCGGTAAATCCAATCTGGAAAAAGTTTGCAATGATGATTCTGAGAATCTGGTCCCTTGGGCCAAGAACAAATCCGTTTGTAAATTCATATCCCTGCTTAAGAATGAGGAATGAAAGCATATTTGAAAATACGATCGGTATGAAAAGGAACCGGATGGATCTTGTAAGTATGGAAGATCCAAAATAGTTTTTCTTTATGCCGAGAATGTTCTTGTTTGAAAGAATTTCAACTTCAATTCCTTCATTGAATAGCCTTTCCGCATAGGGATTTGTAATTTTTTCACTGTATGCATAGGCTATGAGACTTGATGAATAGGAACCAAAAATGCAGGCAGTATAGGAAATCAGGGCAGTATGGGTATCAAGGGCAATTTTTGGAAAGAACCTGTACACGAGGCACAGGGTAAATGTTGCTGCAATGGCATAGATGAAAGTTTCTGCAGCCTTGTACTTTGGAAAATTCATCAGGAGAAGGTAAAGCTCAATCTTGTCTTCCTTTGACGTAAGTGAACCTTCTTCATAATACTTAAGCATTGTGCTAATCTTGCCAGTCTTGAATTTATTGAGTATCGGGAAAACAATGAACTGCCCGATGGCAAAGACTGCAATTGAAAACAGTGACGCCCAGAAAAGCTGGGAAGGGCGAAGCATTATAAAGAACGATGCATAGGCAAAGAGAACTGTTGCACAGCACAGAAGCGTAAGGGTTCCATACCAATAGATAATAGATGAAAATGATTTCTGGCTTTTATTCATTTGAACCGTCCTCCTCTTCCATTCCTGCAATGTTGATTGATTCAATCTGCTTTACGTTTTCCTGAAGGTTTCTTGATGTTTCAATCAGGGTTCTTGTTGACTGGGAGAATCCCTGAATGCTTGTACTGATCTGCTGCAGCGTGTTTACTATCTGGTCAAAGGCCTTGGTCTGCTGTTCCACAAGATACTTGATTTCATTTGATGATGTGGAATTAAGCTTTGCAGAATTGTTGATGTTAGAAAATTTTTCACCAAGCCTCAGGGCAAGTTCAGATTCCTGCCTGATGAGCCTAGTGCTTTCTTCCGAGGCCTTGATGAGTGCTTCCGACGATTCCTGGATGGCATTGATCTTGTTCTTGATTTCCCTTGTGGAATCGATGGTGCTGTTTGTAAGGCGGCGAACCTCGTTGGCAACATTGCGGAAGTTTCGGCTTTCCTTTGTCGAGTTGGTGGCTTCGAGTTCCGCATTGAATGCAATTATCTTTGTCTGGTCCGAGATGTTGTCAATGATGTTTGCAACTTCCCAGATTGAATTGATTTTTTCCGACAGGTTCTTGATTCCCTGAATGGTAACAGCATTGGACTCGGAAACGGTTGCTATGGAATCAAGGGATTTCTGAAGCAGTTCCGAACCCTGGGTAACTTTTTCTACCGTCAGCTTTGCAATTTCAGTAACATCATTGATTCTGTTTTCAATGTTGTGGGAAAGGTTGGTTGCATTTTCCATTGTGGAAACAATTTCCTTAATGCCTGTTGACTGTTCGATGGAAGTGGATTCCGTTTCGTTGGAAATGCGCATTAAGTCCGATGCATTTTTGCTGATGGTCTTTCCAAATTCCGCAGTCTGGAAAAGAAGGCTCCTGAACATGGAAATAAGCTGGTTTGTCAGGAAGTGATTGTATGCAAATTCGTCTGAAATGTCAGTGTCAATTGGATTAACCTTAAGCAGGTTTGATGAATTCATCTTGTTCAGGACTTCAGTCATCTTCTTGTTCTTCTTGATGAAGTTTGAATAGAAGTAAATCATAGCAATAAGCTGGGTGATGATGTTCAGTATGATGGTGTTGAGCATTCGGCTTGACTGCATCTGTGCTGTCTCCCCGGAGAAATATCCGTCAAAGGGATAATATCCAATGGCAAGAACAGTGCAGTTGATGATGCAGGTAAAGATTATTGGCAGTGCAATGTAAAGAATCATCTGGGAACCGATCTTGATTCCAAAGAACTGCTTTTTCATTACATAGTCCTTTTCTATTCCCTGACGAATGATGTCATAGCTTATGCTGCTGACAATGCCATAGCAGAAATTATATCCGGAAAGGCTGGCAAAGAAAGTTCCAAAGAGAAATTCAACACTAACCAGGGCAATGATGTTTGGAGCCTGATTCTGTCCATAGAACAGGAAGAGGTCTACGCAAATCATGCCGAGGAAGAAATATATGAAGGTCATCAGTGCAGTGTAGAACGGGTACTGCATCAGGTCTTCAAAAAGATGGGTCCTTTCTATGGTAGTAGACTTGGTTGAATAGAAAAGCTTGACCCTTTTGCTCATGCCGCTGTAACAGATATGGTCAGTAAGGAGGGCAAGTCCAAACTGCATTACAAGGATTACAATGATTATGAATTTCAACGTTGCAAGAAAAGTGTCAATTCCAAGCTTTGAAGAAAAAAATGCATAGGAGAAAATAAGAATGGCACTTATTATATCCGGTACAAAACTCTTGACTGTGGCTTCCTTTTCAAAATCTATCATTTTTCGTCTCCTTCCTTACTGCTTGCAGGGGATGCTTCTATTCTATTGTATTTCTTGTTCAGCTCGAGGATGCGCTTTGAATATTCCGCCAAGCCGTTGATTGTATCCATTATCTTTGTTGCCGACTCACCAAAAGTCTTGACGCTTTTTGTAATCTGGGAAAGTGTTTCGACTATCTGGTGAAGGGAATTTGTTTCCTCGTGAATTGTGTCCTTGATTCTTCTTGACCTGATTGAGGTTTCCGTGGCTGTGGTCTTGATGTCTTCAAACTGTTTTTCAATAAGGTCACAGATTTCGTTTCCTTCATTGGTTTTTTCCATGCAGTAATTTCCGGACTTAATCAGTTCGAAGCTGGTGGCTGTAATGTCTATGATCTGCTCGTGAACCTTTTCCGTCAGGATAACTGTGGCGTTGGTAAGCTTTCTGATTTCTCCTGCCACTGAATCAAAATTGCCTGAATCCAGCTCTATGTTGTTTGCCTGGAGTTCTGCATTGAATGCAATGGTCTTGGTCTGGTCAGCAATCTTTTCGATGATGTTAATCATGTCCTGAATGCTGCGGATGCTTACGGAAAGCTTGTGAAGGTTAGAGATGGTAACCTGGTTTGTATTGGTAATTTCCTGAATCTTGGACTTATTCTTGTTGAGCTCCGTAAATATGTAGTCAATTCCGCTAAGGGTCTGGGCTGCAACGGTGATCATTTCATCAAAGCTTTTTTCAACCTTTTTTGAAAGGTGGTCGACGTTCTGCATGGTGGCAAGGATTTCCTCGATGTTTGCAGACTGCTGGATGACGTTATCCTTAGTGCTTGAAGAAACAGACTGCAGGTTGTCTGTAGTTTCCGTAATAAGCCTGTTGGTTATGGAATTCTTCCTGATGATTGAGTCAAAGAGAAGAATCGTCTTGTTTATTAGGTTGGTTGCATAGGAATTTTCTGAAAAGAGATCCAGCGGAAAAAGGTTGTTGCTGTCAATCTGCTTTGACCTGAGCTTATTCAATGACTCATTGGTCATCTTTGTGTTCTTCATGAGACGGGTAAAATAGAAGTAGATCAAAAGACTTATGGCAATAAAGGAACAAAGGCAAATGATTATGAAGAGCTGCATCCTGTAGCTTTTCATGTAGAACTGTCTTGTAAATATTCCGCTCAGTTCAAGGATGGAGAGGTGTTCTATTCCAAAAGAACCGTTGGAATGAATTATGTGAGGCCTTCCTATGAACATCATTGTGTGAATGAGAAGAAGTATCGTACCGAAGGTTGGTATGAAAAGATAGAAGAGGAAGGTGCCTTTCAGGCTGAAGCCAAAGAATTTAATGTCGCTTTTTCCAAGTCCGCTTTTGACGACTTTTCTTGCAATGCTGCTGCACTTTGCCTCAACAAGGAAGAGAACTGTGGTTGCAAAGATATATGAGACGGAAACAAAGAGGTGAAGGTAGTAGATACATATCTGGAGTTCAACATGGAGGAACAGATAGCCAAAGATTGCATATAAGGTTCCAACGCCAAAAAATACGGTAAAAACCTGGATTTCCTTGTGGAATGGGAACCTTGAAATTTTCTTCATGAGAATAAGCCGTTCATCTTCATCAAGGCCTGTGGATTCCCAGTAGAACACCTTGTTGATAAGCTGCCTTGTGTATATCTTGTTGAATATGAGCTCGTTAATGAAGCAATACATGGCAAGGGACAATGCAACGATGAGCTTGTGCATGCTGCTGAAATTGGTAGGGAAAGCAGTAAACTTTGTACAGAAGAGGAATATGAAGAATATTGAAATTATTTCTATGGGGACGATCCTCTGATGCATGTAGCCTTCAAAGCTCATCCTGTTGAATTTTAATTCAGAAGTTATCATCTTTCACCCCCTTCAACCTGTGAACCTGAATACCCGAGAGTGGTTGCCGTATCCTTCAGGATCTGTGCCTCATGGCTTATCTTTTGTGCCGTCTGGGAGAATTTTTCAAATCCCTCGTGAATTTCAATGAAGGTCTGGTTAATCTGGTTGAATGCATCCCGCTGGATTTCCGTAATGTCCATGATTTTTGTAAGGGACTCTGCCGTAACTTCACTGGATATGTTGAGCTTTGAAAAGTCAGCCTCAAGGTCGGTATAGAATTCACTTCCTTCGCGGGTCTTTTGGGTGCCTGCTTCTGAAGTGATGATCAGGTTGTCGCAGGAATGCTGTATGTCCGTGATCTTCTTTTTCATGAAGCTTGTGGAAGAAGAAACTGATGAAGCCATCCTGAGGATCTCGTTTGCAACGATGTGGAATTTGTCGCCCTTTTCGCCGGCGTTGGAAGCTTCGAGTTCAGCATTGAAGGCAATGGTTTTTATCCTTTCAACTACTGAATCGATTTCCGTAATAAGGTTTATGATGTTGTCTATCTTGTCAAAGAGGGTCTTGATTCCGTAAATCGTATCCAGGTTTGCCTGGGTGATTTCCGACATTTTTCTTATGCCTTCTGCAAGCAGGTTGTTGGCCGTTTCTACATTTACCTTTGTCTTGAATGAGTCGTCCTTCATTTCTGCAATGGCCTTGGAAACCCTGCCGTGCTGGTTCTTCTCGTTTTCCAAAGTCGCAAGGCACTGCCTGATTGCAGAGGATTCGTAGATTGAAGTGTCAGCCGTATCCTTTGCTTCATTTGACAGAATCTTTGTAAAGGTATAAATCTGTTCGCCTGTTTCCATTGTCTCTTCAGAAATGGAATGCAGGTATTCAATCAGAAGGTTTATCTGGTAGATGCTGTAAGCCATGTCGTTTGAAAGGTCTGTTGGCAGGAACTTGTACTTGCCGTGGTTTTCAACAAGCTGCTCGAGGATTTCAATCATGTCGTTGGTAGACTTTTTTACGGTTCCATAAACGGAAAAATATCCGGAAAGAATTATGTAAAGGGTGTTTGCTTCTATTACAAAGGCTCCAAATGCCATGTCGGGAAGCTGCCAGCTGTCGTTAAAAATCATGTTCACATGAAAGATATGCAGGAGGATGCAAAGGCCCAGGGGAAAAATGCAGAATGAAAGCATGCGCATGTACATGGAATAACCGTGGAATTCTTCTGAAGTTATGGTTTCATGGTTGATTCCGCTTTCGACAATATCGATGACCTTAGCGCAGCATACTCTCTCAATTTTTGAGTAGGCCCTAAGTGTGGCATTGTATGTGCAGAGTATAAGTACAACTGCAAGGAACATGTATGTGCTTGGAGTAATCTTATGGTTGACGATTACAAAGATAAAGGGAATGACGCAGGTTGCAGCAATGGAAATGCCGTTCTTCTTTGACAGGCCGTTGGGGCACTTGAGAAACTGCTTTACAAGTTCCGTCTTCTCGTTGATGTCAAGGTTTCCCTTTTTGTATTCCTCGTAGTTTTCAGAAAGATCAGAAACCAGAAGCTTGTCCAGTCTTGGAGAAAGTATGTTCTGTGAAAAATACACGCAGACTACTACAAGTCCAAATAGAATCAAATGTTCCTGGAAGGGAAGAGTCATGAAAAGCTGGGTTCCCAGAAGTGCAAGGACGTAAAACAAGGTTCCTGAAAATCCGTTGAGTTTCTTAAAGAGAGAATGCACTTCGTTTTCAAATGTCCGTGAACTCTTAAGTTCAAATTTCTTCATCTTCATTCACCTTATTTTCTGGTCAGTGTAACAGCACCATCCCAATTTTCAGGGCGGTTCTTTGCAAAGGCCTTGCACCGTTCAAGGATAACCTTCGTGGCCCGGTCCTTAGGCATGAGAACCTTCGCGATTCTCAGATAATCCTGGGCCCCATTGAAATTTCCAATCAGGTATTGATAAAGCCCCTTGTTGTAGTTTGTATGGAAATTTTCAGTATATTTTTCCGCATTGGAATAAAGCTCAAAAAGTTCGACGGCAACAGACTTTCCCTTAACCTTAACCTTGTCCAGGAAGCGGAAGTTAATGTGCTCATGCTTGTTCAGGTAACGGCCGTATTCAATGTCGTTTTCTGCCTTTTCAATATCCTGCTTAACCTCATCTGTGACAAGAACAGAATTTCCATAGAGCTTTGTAAGGTCCTGGACGCGGGATGCAAGGTTTACGTCATCGCCGATTACCGTGTATTCCTTCTTGTCGTTGCTGCCGATGGTACCTGCAATTGGGTGGCCGTAATGAATTCCGATTCCTACCTTGAATGTCTTTCCTTCCGGAATTTCAAGCAGGGAAGTGTCAAGGCTTTCAAGTTCATGTATCATTTCAAGTGCGGCGTTGGCAGCCCTGTATCCATTGTACTTGTAGCTTTCTGGAACGCCAAAGATTGCCATGATTTCATCACCGATGAACTTATCGATTGTTCCACCGTGCTTCTTTATTACGTTGCCCATAATTGAAAAATACTTGTTAAGGAATTCGATTACCCGGTCAGGGCTTGTCTTTTCGCTGATGGCAGTGAACTCCCTGATGTCAGCCATGAGGATTGCAACCTGGCGTTCTTCACCAATCTTTGAGGTGTATGAAGTTTCTCCGGCAACAATTCCTTCAATGACCTTAGGCGGAAGGAATCGGCTGAATGCATTCCTGATCTTCTGTTCCGCATCAATGGTACGGCGGAGCATTATGTTCTTTTCTATGATTGGCGAATAGATTCCGCAAAGAAAATCCAGCATTTTCTGGGTGTTGGAATTCATGGAATCTGAATTTGTCGTTGCAATGTGAATTGTAAACGGATACTTTTTTGTCGTATCCATCGGGAACTGGTTGTATGTCTTTATCTTTTCCTTTTTCTGGCTGAATGTTTCAATCTGGTTCTTCACCGTTATGCAGTTTGTCCAGCTGTATTCCTTTCTGTTCACGATGCGGTTCATGAAGTCGTTTCTGCATATCTTTCTGAAATCCTCAAAGTCGTTGTTGGTAATGGTATCGCTCAGGTCAAAGTATTCATAAAGGGGATCCTGGTTTATCATTACCGCCAGGGCATCGTATGCGAAAATGTTGTATATGGCATTGGTCATGTGCCTCATGAGCTGCTCAATGTCCCAAATGTAGTTTTCGGCATTGAATGCATCCCTGGTAATGTACAGTTCGAAAAGTTCCTGGCTGTATGTTGAATTGAGGATCTGGAGCACGTCCTTTTCCGTCAGTTCCATTGGTTCCTTTTTGGGATACTGGGTTCTCTTGCCGATTACGCCTTCAATTATGGACGGAAGGGATTCAAGTTTTTCCGGGTTTGGAATATAGAAGTAATCGCAGTTAAGTCCATCAAGCCATGCGCGGGAATCGTTGGTTTCGTCTGAAGAGCAAAGGATAATGGCAAGGTAATCCAGCTGGGAATTCTTCCTGATCAGGTGGGAAAGGTCAAAACCTGAAATGCACGGAAGGTTTGATGAAAGAATTACGCAATCGGGTCTTTCCCTGTAGATGACCCTGACTGCTTCCATTCCATCAGAAACGGTCAGGACTGTGTAGCCGCTGTCTTCAAGAACTTTTGAGAGAACACTGGAAATGGTTTTGGAATCGGATGCAATGAGTATGCGTCTGTCAGTCATTCAAAAGCTCCTTTACCGTATCCAGGAGATTGCCTCTCTGGAAGTCTGATTTAACGATGTATGCCTGGGCACCTGCTTCCATAAACTGTTTCTTGGCGTACTTGTCGTAGGCTCCAGAAACAATTATGACAGGAATGTGCTCATATCTTGGGTTACGCCTGATGTTTGACAGAAGAATCATTCCATCCATTCGAGGCATGTTAATGTCAGTGATGATGGCATCAATGTTCTTGTTGCGGAGTTTTTCCAGTGCCTCGATGCCGTCGGATGCCGTATCTACAATGTAACCGTCTGCCTGGAAAATTGCCTGTTCAATCTGTCTTGTGGTGGAAGAATCATCGACTACAAGAATATGCTTCTGGCTTTTTGTTGTGCGTGCCTGGTTCTTCTTTGTGTCGTAGAATACAAGCTCGCGCATCTTCTGCATGATGGTCGGAATGTCAAGGATCGGGATTATTGCATAGTTTTCATCATAGACGACTCCCTGCATTGAAGAAAGATTCTTAAGGCAGCGGGGGAGTGGATTTATGATTACGTTTTCATTCTGCTGAATTGAGTCAACGACGATTGCCATGCGCGTTTCCAGGTATTCCACTATGATGACGCAGTTTATCTTTGACTGCCTGTCAATTTCGAGAATGGATGAAAGATAGTACAGCGGGATGTTACGCGACTTAGTATTGATGAAGAGGCGGTTCTGCATGTTGACTATCTTGTCTTCCGTTGAAGTTATGATTTCCGAAATGTAGTGGGATGGAATCATGACCTTGGTGTTGCCGGTAACGACAAAAAGACCGCGCTGGCTTGCAAGGGAAAGGGGAATTGTCAGTTCAAAGGATGTACCTTCATTTCTTTTTGTTTCAATCTTTATTTTTCCCTTTATCTTTTCCATGGAACTTCTTACAATGTCCAGGCCCATTCCGCGTCCTGAAGTTTCAGAAGCCTTTGATGCAGTGGAAAATCCCGGCATGAACAGGAACTGCTGAAGGTCTGAATCCTGCAGGGTTTCGATTTCCGAGTGCATGTTCATGTAAAGGGAAGCGGCTCTTTCCCTGATTTTTGCATAGTTGATTCCGGCTCCGTCATCGCTTACGGTAATCACTATCCTGTTGGAAATTTGTGTTTCGTGGATTGATATGGTTCCGGTGGCATTCTTTCCAAGGGCTGACCTGACTTCCGGCGTTTCAATTCCATGGTCAAGGCTGTTCCTTACAAGGTGAAGGAGAATGTTCTTTAACTGTTCAAGGATTACCTTGTCCAGCATGAAGGTGGTATGGGGAATGTCAACCTTCACCTGCTTTGAGGATTTGATGGATTCCTTTTCAATCTGTTTTCTCAATGGGTCAAGGATGATTTCCAGGGGGAGCATGCGGAGGGCAAATAGATCCCTCTGGGTGTCGAAGATCGAATTTTCTGCGGATATCAATTCTTCCTTAAGGAGCCTCGGCACTTCGTAGATGCGTTCGGCATCCCTGTTCTGAAGTTTCTTTTCCAGAAGTTCAATCTGGTGCTTGAGTCTGAACTGCTTCATGATCAGGTTGTCGTAGCTTTCGATGATTCCATTTATTCTTGAAATTTCAATTCTTACGGAACTTATGTTATCAAAGGATTCAACGTTTTCTTCGTCAGTAGAAATTTCAGAAGTGACGCTGGCTGAAGTTTCCATTTCATTCTGAATTTCATCGATGTCAAAGAAGAATCCGACTGCAGCTTTCTGGCAAAGGTCAAGCCATATTGCGATGCTGCCGTGTTCGGTTCCTTCGGTAATGCATGCAAGGCATTCCTCAATGATTTCCGTAATCTTGAAGGACAGCTTTAGTATGTTGGTGGAAAATTCTATCTTGCTTTCATCCAGGGACTTGAATACGTCCTCCAGGTTATGGGACAGCTGTTCCACCTGAACAAAATCCAGCATTCTTGAAGCGCCCTTTATGGTGTGCAGCTTTCGCAAGATTTCCTTGAGGACACTTTTGTTTGAAGAATCGTTTTTAAGTGCAACGAAGAGAGAATTGATGCTGTCTATGTTTTCCTTGACTTCTGCAATGTATCCGTCAACAAAACTTTCCTTTGAAAAAGCCATTGTATCCTCTTAATTAGTCCTTTTTTCAAGCATTAGTACCATTTTCTCACAAAGTTCTATGAAATATTCGGTACTGAATTCCTTAGCCATGAAATTATACCATAGTTTTCTGTTATTTGCACTTTCTTTTAGAAGATCGATGCCGGCGTAAAAAAGAGCAGTGGCTTCCTTGATGCGGCCGGTCTTCCAGCTGGAATAGCCACGCATGAGCACTGAAGGCCAGAATTTTCCGTTTAGAAGGTTTGCCTTTGCAAAATATTCGTCCGCCTTGTCGTACTCTTCCTTCCTGTAGTGAATGAATCCCCTGTAAAAAAGGCCGAATTCAGCTTCGTGCCCATGGAATGTAAACCCATCGATGAGTTTAATGCAGTCGTCATACCAGCCCTTGTCCAAAAGCGCGTTGATCCGGTCGACAAAATCATAAATTTCCCTGCGGAAAACAGGAGCATTTTCACTGTCCTGCTTCATGGTTGCCCTTGTTTGTTCTGCTGCCTGTTGAATTAAGGACTGTTCCTCCCCGGAAAGTTTTTTTTCTTCGGTTACATCCACGGCGTTTCTTTTTGATTCCGAAGCAAATCTTGGAATTTTCTTGAGGGCATAGACATCCTTGTATGAAACCTTTTGGAACAGTTCCGGGCAATCTATGCCTGCAATTTCGCTTATGGAAAGGAATATGTAACCGCTGTCCTTCAGGATGGACCACATGGCCTTAAGGATTTTTTTCCTTGAATCTTCAGAAAAATAGATGAATACGTTTTTTACGAATATGAAGTCCAGGCTTTCCGTAATGAAAGGGTATGAAGCCGTATTCATCAGGTTTATTTTCTTTATGGAAATTTTTTCGTAAACGGAATCAGATGCGGTAAATCCGCCTGCTTCAAGCTTGCCATAGGAATTCAGAAGTCCGTGGTATTTTGCTCCGTCAGACCTTAGGGAATTATGGCCGTATTTTCCTGCCTTGAATTTTTCCAGGGCTGATGAATCAATGTCGCTTGCTGTGATGGAAACCCTTCTTCCTGCATTTTCAAGAAAGGCCAGGAGGGAAATTGCTTCTTCCCCGGTTGAACAGGCTGCGCTCCATACCAATAGATTCCTTTCCTTTATCTCGGAAAGAAAATTGGAGGCAAGGGCATCAAAGGAACGTTCCTCACGGAAGAAATATGTTTCGTTTATGCACGCTTCATTTATCAGCAGGTCCAATTCCTGGGGCTTTTCATTCAGCATGTTCAGGTATGAAGCATTATTGGTTTCAAGTTCCTCCACACGGTTTTTAAGGAAGGATTCAACATGCATTTCGTGGGCTGTGGACAGAATGATTCCGCAATGGTTGTGGATGAGAATTTTAACTTCGTCAGAAAGTCTCTTGAAATCCATGTCAGTCCTCATCTCCCTCAGAAGATAGCATTGCGCCGCTGTAATGGTTTAATATTACGGGGATTTCATAAAGAGAACAGCATTTTACCTGGGCATTCAAGTCGTTGGCTGCCTTTGGCATTCCGTATATGACGCAGGTTTCACTTGATTCAGTGACTGTATATCCGCCTGCATCCTTTATGGCCTTTAGTCCTTCCGCTCCGTCAGTACCCATACCGGTCAGCAGTACGGCAATGCATTTTTTCTGAAGGGTTTGGGCGCAGGAAAAAAACATCTTGTCCACGGCCGGTTTAAGGTAGTGCAGTGGTTCCGAATCATCAAGAAGGGCCTTAAGCTCCCCGGACGCATTTTTTGTAATGCAAAGATGCCGACCTGCAGGAGCTATGTAAACGGTTCCGGCTTTGAGGATTTCGCTGTTTTCTGCAAGCTTAACATTCTTACCTGTTGAATCGGAAAGCCATGAAGCAAACTGGCAGTCAAAAATCGAATCAATATGCTGGGTGATGATGATTGGAAGGGGGAAGTTTTTAGCAAGCCTTGAAAGCACAGTTTGAATTGCAATTGGGCCGCCTGTGGATGCTCCTATGGCCAGCAGGCTGAATTTCTGGCTTGGTGGAGTGTTGACGTCCTCGATGATGACTTCCCTGAATATTTTTTCCGGTCTTGGCTTCTTAGTGGAAAATCCGGTTTGTTTTGCATGTTCTAGGGCAATGACTGCAAGCTGCTCGCAAAAAACTTCAATCCTGCTTCTGGAAAGTGTTGCAAGGTTTGGTTTTTGCTGAACAAGAACTGCTCCTGCCTCAAGGCATTCAAAGCTTACCCGAGCCTTGTCCTCCGTAGTGTATATGATGATGGCCGGACTTGAAGTTTCCATGATTCTTCTTGTTGCTTCAATGCCGTCCATTTTTGGCATGTTCAGGTCCATTATGATCAGGTCTGGAGAATGTTCTTCATTTAATTCAACGGCAATTTCACCGTTTTCTGCAAAGCCACAGACTTCAAAGCGCTTGTCATCACCAAGAACCTGTCCAAGTATGGCGCGTACGATGGCAGAATCATCAACAACCAGAACTTTGATCATTGCATCTCTCCATCATCTTTTCATTCAGTATTTCAGGGTTTATGATTATGTATGCCCTGTCTTCCTCAAAGTACCAGGCTATGATTCCGTACTTTTTTGAAAAGTTTTCCAGCACACCCTTTGGTATGTGAAATTTCCTGTATTCAAAGCTCAGCAGCTCCGGCATGGACTTGGCAGTAATCATGGAAGAATAGCTGACGTAGGAATTTATGCAGGATCTTCTCTTTATCACTGGATCTGCTCCAAAAAGATTGTGGGCAATAAGGTCAAAGTCTATGAAGTTTGCAGGTCCTGATGGATCCAGGTCGTCTGAATCGCTGTTCCTTACGTATGCTTGAGGAATGAGAAAATTTATCTTACCGTAGTTAAGGTTAACGAACCACTCAGCTGTTTTCAATTTCAACCTTTACTTTTTTTACAAGGGCATTTACGTCTATGACGGGAACAATCACCTTGCCGATGTTGATCGTGTGGGAAAACAGGTCGGCTTCCGTTCTGTCAGTAAGAATCTGTTCTTCCACATCTTCTGCCGAATAGAATTCAACTATGTCCATGACCTGGATTGCAATGTCATCATCACCACCCAGCACAAGGAAGAATCTTGCGTTTGTCTTTTCAAGTCCCTGGAGAATGGCAAAATCCACTACGGCAAAGGGCTTTCCCGAATAGTTTACGACACCCTTTATGTAGTCAGGGGTGAATGGCAGGGGATAAATTGTATGATTTCTCAATACTTCACGGATTTCAAGGGAATCGATGGCATAGGTTCCCCCTTCAGACTTGAACAAAAGCCAGGTCTTCTGATTTCTCTCATCCTGGCCTTCATCAATTTCTTCTGAGTCTGTCTGGCTTCTGCTGATATTTTCGTATAAAGAATCACTCATATCTTCTATTATACATCAGTTTTTGCCAAATACAAACAAAATCAGCGGGAATTAATCCTCAAGATTTTTCCTGCAGACTGCCATTGTAAGGCCAAATCCTGAAATAAAGCCAACGGCCATGGAGAACATGAACAGTCCAAATCCCGGTCCTGCGTAGGCAAGGCAGGTAACAACGCTTGGGAAGGCAAAGGAATAGCACCTGGTTCCGGCAAATCCCGTAATGGCACCTCCTATTCCTCCGCCAATGACAGCACAAATGAATGGCTTCATTAGGGGAAGGTTTACGGTGTAAAGGGCAGGCTCCGTTACACCAAGAAAGGCAGTGAAGGCGCTTTGGAATGCATTTTTCTTCTTGAGTGGATCCCGGAATTTAAGTGCACATGCAAGGGCTGCTCCCGACTGGGCATATACTGCGCCTGCAAACAGCGGGAATATGATGTCATATCCGATTACAGAAAGATTGTTCATGGCAATTGGCACCAGTGACCAGTGGGCGCCGACGGAAACCATTGGCTGGATCAAGGCTCCCATGAAAACCCCGGACACTATGGGATTCCAGGTGTAGATTGCAAGGAACAGCCTTGTGATTCCGTTGCCGATCCATGTTCCGACAGGACCAAAAACGAGGAACGTAAAGGGCAGGACAACAAGCAGGCACAGGATTGGCTTCAGGAATCCCCTGATTACCTCAGGAATGAACCTATCGCAGGGTTTTTCAACAAAATACAGAAGCCCCGAGGCAAAAATCACGGGAATCACGCTTGAATGATAGATGGCATTCTGGACTGGAATACCGAGGAATGAGATGCTTTCGGAAGAATTTTCAAGGATGGCATTAAGTTCTGGAAAAAGCATGGCTGCTGGGATAAAAAGGGTAAGGAACAGGTCAGTCTTCCAGAGCCGTGAAATGTTTATGGCAAGAAAAAATGGAAGGAAGTAGAAGAATCCTTCGGAAGCGGCATTGAAGACCTTGTAAAAACCCGTCTCCCTGGAAATAAGGTTGCATCCTGCAAGAAGAAAAAGCAGGCACTTTAGAATGCTTGCAGCGGTAATGTAATTTATGACCGGGCAGAAGATTCCTGCCAGCTGGTCGAGAACGATTTTTACAGCTGATTTCTTATTTTCCTTCTGTTTCATTTTCATTCTCTCCTGTTGAATTCTTGACGGCTTTACTGATGCCAGTATTTTCCTTTTTTGCCCTTGAATTATTCGAATTGTTATAGAGGAATACAAAGAGGGCAGTTCCTATGATTATTACGTAGCCCGTAATGCTCCAGCAGTCTGGAATCATTCCAAACAGGAAGAAGGAGATTATGGCTGCAAAAATAACGTTGGAATATTCAAATATGGAAATCTTTGAGGCAGGGGCGTTAAAGTAGGCAAAGGTGATTCCAAACTGTCCGCAGGCTGCACTTACACCGGCTCCAAGGAGGATCAGGAGTTGGGACAGGGTCATCGGTTCATAGAAGAACAAAATCGAAGGCAGGGAAATCATGCATGAAAAGAATGAAAAGAATGCAATGATAAGCTTGCCGTTTACGTTGTAAGTATGCATTTTCCTTACACAGGCATAGGCAAATCCGGCTCCCAGTCCTCCCACAAGTCCGCAAAGGGCGGGAAATGTTCTTGAAAAGTCAAAGCTTGGCTTTATTACAAAAAGTGCACCAATGAATGCAGTCACCAGGGCAATTACGCCAACCTTGCCGGGTTTTTCCCCGACGATAAAGAAACTGCCGATTACTGCCGCAAAGGGGGCAATCTTGTTGAGCATGGTAGCATCAGAGACGTACATGTAACCGATGGCATAAAAGTTACCGAATATTCCAAAACTGCCAAAAAATGAACGCATTATGAGGAATTTCCATGCCTTTTTTTCTACGTGAAGAACGCTCCTGTCCTTCCTTGCCTCCATGAGGAGGCTTCCAAAGGAAATGAAAAAGGCTATGAGATTGCGGAACATGGTTTTCTGCACGAAGGGAACATCTCCCGAAGCCTTTACAAGAACAGCCATCATGGCAAAACCAAAAGAAGAAAAAAGAATCCAAAAAATGCCCTTTACCAGGCTTTCCTGCTTGCGTTCAGAAGACATGTCAATACTCCAAATGTAATTACAATATAGCGTATTTTGAAAAAAAGATAAAGAAAGGTGACCATGGCAAAAATAACCGGCCACAGGGATAAAACAGCAGGAACTGGCCCGTGAGTTTAATGAGGATTTTCAATATTATGTGATGACGGATAAACCACTTTTTGTCATTGGCTTTTATTGACATTTTTGCTGTTTATTTTGTATATTTTGTTAGGTTACCGATTGTTCGGTTACCATGGTGTTTAAAATGACAGATGGCACAAAGCTGTCCACAAAGGACAAGATTATCAATTCAGCTTTCTCCTTTTATACGACCGTTCTCCAGCGGAAAGTTTCCCTTTCCGAGATTGCGGAACGTACAGGCATTACAAAGGCCGCCATATATAAGCATTTTAAAAGCCGTGAAGAACTTGAACAGACCATGTCGGAAAAACTCAAGGAAGAGCTCCTTTCCATCATCAATGACGTGGATGCCAATATGATTTCCAAGGGGAACTCCTCCCTGAAAAGAATAGTTGTTCTTCTTTCGGAAAAAAAGACCTATCTATATTATTTTCTTTCAAACCTTTCTGATGCTGGAATCGAGTCATACTTCCTTCAGCTAAAGAATTCTGGGGTTTCTTCATTGAACTCCCTCTTTGATGAAAATGACAGGATTGTCAGCTTTGACCTGTACAAGGATTTTCTTTATGTATCCTTCTGCGTGTTTTTTTTCATCATTTCCCGCGACATTGCATTAACATGCAGGAACATGGAAGATTCCAAGGAAGAGTTGGCCAAGTTTGCTGATGGCGTCGTTAGATTCATCAATAAGGGCATTTACTGCAACTGTCCTTCCCGTGCCAGGGAAAGGGTTTCCGGTCTTCTTAGGCTTTGCCAGCTGGACAGGATGATTGCTTCAAGCGTTGCCATGATTCCCGAGCCGGAGAGGGAACTTAAGGCCCTTGCTTCATGCGCAAAAAAAATCGGGTTTACAAAGATTACTGTTGAATCCATTGCCTCGGAACTGGGACTTGCAAAAAGCAGCCTCTACTCGAAATTTTCTTCAAAGAGTGAACTTGTCTCGTCTTCCCTTAAAAGCAGCATGAGGCATCTTCTTGAAGCCGTAATGTCCAATATCGTGAATTCAGAAAGTCCTTCGGAAAGCATTTACATCATCCTGAAGACTTCCTTTGACTTCTTCATGAAGAGGCCTGACCTCCTCATTCTGTCCAGGCTCATACAGTTTAATGAGCCAGACTTTTTCCTTACCTGCGGGGAACATCAGCAGGACAAGGAATTCTACAAGTTCCTGTGCAATTGCGACATTCTTGGAACTTTGCCGGATTTTGGAAAGCCTGAGCTGGGAGCAGATTACCTGTATGCATCCCTTTTCTGCATTCCAATCTACCTCATAACACAAACGTCTTCTTCTGATTTTACGGTAGAAGAATTGCAATCCGCCTTAAAGGAATATTATTACATGATTGTTCTTGGAAAAAGCCAGGGAAAAGGGGAATAGATATGTTAAAAAAGAAATTTACATTGGTGGCTTTAGGAGCCTTGGGAGGAATTTTTGCTTTTGGCGCAGACATAAAGGCAATTAAATCAGAAAGCATTCTGGTTAACACCCATTCGGTTACCTTGACTTGTGATGAAGCTGTTGAACAGGCCCTTGCCAACAGTTCCAGCATCAAGACGGCAGACATTGACCTTGAGATAAAGAAGAGGGCGGGAAACAATGCATGGAATGTGTTTATTCCCAGCGTGCAGCTTACGGATACCCTTGCCAGGTCAGATGCTTCCCTCAGGGATACTGTCGTGCAGGGGGCATGGCAGGCTTCAGCCATGGAAGGTAAGCTTGTTCCTTCATCCATGATTGCCCAGGGTGTGGAAGCAGAAGGCTTCAAGGACAATGAAAGTTCCCACTGGACCAATGTTGCAGGAATCAGCATCGGCTGGAATTTTTCCCTTGCAATGATTCAGCAGATCAGGGGAACAAAGGCTTCCTATGAGGCTGGAAAAATTTCCAAGGAACAGACCCTGAGGGATACGGAAGTAAATGTGCGAAAGCTTTTTTACGGCCTTCTTCTTGCTCAGGAAAACCTCCTCATTCAGCAGAATTCCCTTGAAAATGCCCGACAGAGGTTTGAGCAGGCCCAGACAAACTATAATCACGGTTATGTTCCGGAACTTGCAGTTTTACAAGCCCAGGTAACCTATGAAAACAAGAAGCCTGACGTTACAAAGGAGGAATGTTCTTTCCGCCAGCAGATTGACATGTTTGCATTCCTGATCGGCTATCCTGTGGGAACCAACATCACTCTTGAAGGTTCCATAGAACCTGAGTACATCGATGCCGACTTCGAGCACCTTATGTCCCTTTACAGTGAAAACAGCCTTACAATTCAGGCCCTGGACAAGAACATAGAATCATTGAAGCACAACTATGATGCCATGAACCTTGGAAACTTTACGCCGGCCCTGTCCGTCAACTATAAGATGCAGCCTTCATTGATTTATGCCCTTGACTTTGACAGGTATCCTAAAAAGGAAAACTGGAACAAATCCAACACATTCAGCATAACCCTTGCCTGGGATCTTTCAAACCTTCTTCCATGGTCTGTAAAGCAGCAGTCTGCAAAGGACCTTAAGGCACAGCTCCAGAAGCTTGAACTCCAGAAGGAAATGGCCCTTGAAAACCAGAAGATGGAAATCCGCAAGGCAGTGGATACCCTTGCAGATGCCAAGGCTCACATTGATTCCATGAGCCGCAACATAAATCTTGCCCAGAAATCATACGACATGACATTGAGGGCATATAAAAACGGTACCAAGGAACTTCTTGACGTACGCGATGCTGAAGATCAGCTTAACCAGGCCAAGCTTGGTCTTGCCTCGCAGAAGTTCAACTATATATCAGCTCTTCTTGACCTTGAGACTCAGCTGAACACTAAACTTGTAAATACAACTAAATCGGGAGAATAGTTTATGAAAATCAGAAAGGAACTTTTTATTCTTGCTTCGGCATCACTTCTTGTTCTTCTTGCATCATGCAAGGGCAAGGAAAAGGCAGCTCCAAAGGGAAAGAATGCTTCCCCCGCAGAACCGGAGGAAACGGTCTATGCCGTAAATACATTCAAGGCAAAGGCAGAAAACCTTGATGCATACCTTGAATTCGGTGGCGATGTGTCATCAGTATCTTCCATAGATGTTCTTCCTGATACAGCCGGAAAGCTTACGCGCACATTGGTTTCCATCGGTGACTATGTTCACAAGGATGACATCATTGCATACATCGATGCGAGCCGTCCTGGAATGAATTTTGCTGCAAACCCTGTAAAGGCTCCTGTAAGCGGAACAATTTCATACTTTCCTTTTGCCATAGGAACTCAGGTAGCACCTTCCATGTCCATTGCAAAGGTCAGTGACACCAAGGACCTTCAGATAAAGGTTAACATCCCTGAACGCTTCATCAGCAGAATTCAGCAGGGCCAGAGCGCTGCCATTACATTTGACAGCTATCCTTCTGAAGTTTTCTCTGCAAAGGTTTTTGAAGTAAGCCCGATTCTTGACAGCGTTTCACGCACCATGGAAATCAAGCTTAAGATCAACCCAATTGATGAAAGGGTTCGCGTAGGAATGTATGCACGCGTTAGGCTTGTTACCGAAAGCATGAATGATGTAATTGTCCTTCCTTCAAATGCCATCGTAACACGTGACGGAAAGAACTATCTTTTTGTGATTTCAGACAAGAAGTCTGAATCCGGAAAGTCTACTGTAGACATGGTGAATGTTAAGGTGGGAATCACTGTTGATAATGTCGTTGAAATTTCTGAAGGTATTTCTGCAGGTGCAGAAGTTGTAGTTAAGGGGCAGGGACTTCTTAACCAGGGCGATGTTGTAAATGTTCTTTCTGTTGTAAACGCAGACAAGTAACCTTATCAAGAGCCAATAGCATTTTTGAGGAATTAAAATATGAGCATATCAGAAACATGCGTCAAGAAGCCGGTCACAACGCTTCTGTGCTTTTTCATGTCCATTGCCCTGGGTATTTACTGTACCCTGAATCTTCCAATGGACATGTATCCTAACATGACACTTCCTTATGTTCTCGTCTTTACTCAGTATCCGGATGCAGGTCCTGAAGAAGTAGAGCAGAGCATTACCCGTACCATGGAATCCGTTCTTTCAGGTCTTAGCGGCCTTAAGGAAATGACTTCCCGTTCAGAACTTGGTACCAGCGTCATCTTTCTTGAATTCGACTATGGAGTAAACCTGGATGTTGCCGGTAGTGACATCCGAGACAAGATAGACATGATTCGAGGGTATCTTCCAGATACTGCAGAGGCGCCTGTAGTAATCAAGATTGACCCTTCAATGATGCCTATCATGTTCCTTTCTCTTGAAGGTGAACGTACTCCAGAGGAACTTCGCACCTATGCCGAAGATGTCATTTCAAAGCGCCTTGAACAGCTTGACGGTGTTGCATCTGCCAACGTAATCGGTGGACGCGAAAAGTCAATCAACATAGAAATTCCACGAGACAGGCTTGAAGCTTACGGACTTTCAATTACTTCCGTAGCCCAGATGATAGGTGCCCAGAACATTCAGAGTTCAGGCGGACGCATCACCTCAGGCGACACAAACTATACAATCAAGACAAACGGTAAGTACCAGAATCTTGAAGACTTAAGGAACACGGTAATCACATACAAGCCTGTATTGAGCAACGGTCAGCTTGTTTCCGTCAGGCTCCGTGACATTGCAGACGTTTATGAAGGCTTTAAGAATGAAACAACCCTTGCATACCTTGATTCACGTCCATGTGTCATGATCCTCATCCAGAAGCAGTCTGGAAAGAACTCAGTTGCCACAGGAAAAAAGGTTAGGGCTGCAGTTGAAAAGATAAAGAAGGAAATGCCGTCGGACATTACCCTCATGGAAACGGACAACAGTGTCGACATCATCAACGAAACAATCAATAACGTTGTTAATTCGGTTATTCAGGGTGCCCTCCTGGCCATCATGATTCTTTTCATATTCCTCCGGTCCCTCAAGAGTACATTCATCATCGGTCTTGCCATTCCTATTTCCGTAATGGTAACCCTGCTTTTCATGTACTTTACCGGAATCACCATCAACATGATTTCCATGGCAGGTCTTCTCCTTGGTATCGGTATGCTTGTTGACAACTCCATCGTTATTCTTGAAAACATCTATTCATACCGCCAGCGTGACGCAAAGCCTACTGTTGCTGCAGTCCTTGGTTCAAAGGAAATGGTTGCATCCATCACATCATCAACCCTTACTTCCGTTTGTATCTTCCTTCCTATGCTTCTCTTTAAGAAGCAGCTTGGAATGATGGGACAGATGTTCAACGACCTTTCCTTTACAATCATTTTCTCCCTCATGAGTTCCCTCATTGTTGCCATTGCTCTTGTTCCTGTTCTTTGTTCTTCAGTACTTAGAATTGACAAAATCGTTGACAGCGAGCGTCATGGCGTTGGGTATGCAGTTAACCAGGCATACAACAGGTTCTTCCTGTGGCTTGATAACTCATATAGCAAGGGTGTTGCCTTTGTCCTTCACCACAGAAAATCCTGCATTGCATTGCTTGTAATTCTCTTTGTGCTTTCCATTGGAGCAATCAAATTTGTAGGATTCATTTTCATGCCTGCTGCAGCATCAAACTCCGTTTCAGTTGAATTCACCCTTCCAGAAGGAACTGAAGTTCACACAACGGAAGACACGATCTTCAGCCTTTATGAAATGACCAAGGATGAAATAAAGGGAACAAAATTCATTTCATTCCAGGTCGGCGGTACAAGCATCTTTTCTTCCGGCGCAGAAACTAACACCGGTAAGATTACATACACCCTTTATCCGGAAGCAGAAAGATTGCCGGGATACGACAATGAAAAATCTGCAAAGGACAAGCTGAGAAAATATTTTGACAAGTTCCCTGGTGCCAGCCTTAAATTTGGTACGAACAACAACAGTGCCTCGTCGGGAAAAATGGAAATCAAGATCAAGTGTGATGATCTTACAAACCTTCGAAGCCAGGCCCATGCCATTGAAGTTCTCCTTAAGGAAAAGGGCGGAGAAGTTGTAACGGAAATTGAAAGTGAGCAGAAGGATGGCCTACCTCAGGCAGAAATCATTGTTGACCGTGCAAAGATGTACGAAATGGGACTTACTGTTTACAGCGTAGGTTCTGAAATTAATGCTGCCATTAACGGCAAGACTGCAACACGTTATACAGACAAGGGTAAGGACATCGATGTTATCGTAAAGCTTTCAGAAAAAGACAGGAAGAAGCTTAACGACCTTGACCAGATTTCAGTTGTCAATTCCCAGGGTCAGAGAATTCCTCTTTCAAGCTTTGCACATTATGAACAGAACCTGGCTCCAGTTTCAATCCTTCGTGCAAACCAGACACGTACCATCACCATCAAGGCATCCATGGTTGACGGTGTTTCAATGGACGTTGCTTACAAGAAGGTTCAGCAGCTTATTGAAGCAAACATTCCTAAGGACGAAAGCGTACTGATTATCTACGGTGGTGACATGGAAGACATGATTCGTGCGGTAAAGGGTTTTGCTGCCATCATGCTCATGGCTGCAGCATTGGTATTTGTTGTCATGGCATCCCAGTTTGAATCCCTTGTTGACCCGTTCATCGTCATCCTTACCATTCCGCTTTCATTCATCGGTGTTATGGTAACCTATGCAATGACAAGAAACCAGCTTAGCATTGTTTCCATCATGGGTATGCTTGTTCTCATCGGAACCATCGTTAATAACGGTATCGTTCTCGTTGACTACACAAACCTTCTGAGAAAGCGTGGTTATGAACTTGAGGAGGCTTGTATCGAAGCGGCAAAGAACCGTCTGCGCCCAATCCTCATGTCGACCCTTACCACAGTTATTTCCCTCATGCCAATGGCATTCTTTGCAACGGAAAGCTCAAGGTCAATGCAGCCAATCGGACTTACGGTTTTTGGCGGAATGACCTTCGGTTCACTCATGACATTGTTCCTCATGCCTACAATCTACTTCATGGTAAATACAAGGCGCATGAAGAAGGCAGAAAAGAAAGCTGCAAAGAAGGAAAAGAAGAAGGCTGCTAAAATTGCCCATTTTGACAAGGAAAGGGATGCCGGAAAAATCATCATCAACGATTCAGTGATGAAGGAAGACTTGTAATTTTATGGAGAACCTTATGGATTCGATTATTTCACTGGAAGACAAGGACGTCATCGTAAACACGCTGGTTAGGGTAGAAATCATCAGCTCCCAGGCCCTTGACGAAGACTTTGATGAAGAATTCAAGCTGAACAATGTTGGAAAAAAGTTTTCCAAGATCAGCTCCGTCATGGGAGCAGGCTTTAGCATTCCACGACTTGGTAATGAAGTTTGGCCGCAGCTTAATTCCATGTACATTATCTATTGCTCAAAGGAAGAAGCAAATGCCCTGGCAAAGATTGTAATCAAGTTGAGAAAGCTTTATCCGACGGAAGGAATCGCCATGTTTGTAAGCATGGCAAACGAGCTGTTCAGCTATTGATTTGACAATTCAAGCAATAAAAAAAGCTGCCTGTTACCTGCAAGTAAAACACTTGGGTTAGGGCAGCTTTTTTTTGAATCAGGCAAGTCTACTTGATTTCAAACCTTGGACTCCTGATGAACTTTTCAAGGCTTTCTTCCCATTTTGGAATCTTGAATTTAAGGTTTGTCATGATCTTGTCCTTGCTTAACACTGAATAAGCCGGACGCTTTGCAGGTGTTGGATATTCTTCCGTGGTGCAGGACATTACGTTGCAATCCTTCGTGATTCTTCCGTGCTTCTTTCCAAGCTCATAAATTTTCCTTGCAAATTCATGCCAGGTTGTTTCCCCAAGGTTTGTAAAATGGTATACACCATAGGGAAGGGCTGACTTTTTTCCAAACAAAAGGGGAGCCCTGTCAGACTGCATGATGATCTTAAGGATTACGGCTGCCAGGTCAAGGGCACAGGTTGGAGTTCCCTTCTGGTCACCGACAACCTTTATTTCATCGCGTGTGTTCATGAGGTTTGTCATGGTATAGACAAAATTCTTTCCGTTAAATCCGTATAGCCAGGCAGTGCGAAGGATGTAGTACTGTGTCATTTCCTTTTCAATTTCATCTTCACCCTTTGCCTTCGTAACACCATAAACTCCTAGAGGCTGCTTTGGAGTTTCTTCCGTATATGGTGTGGTTGCCGTTCCGTCAAAAACATAGTCCGTGGAAATGTGAATGAGCTTTGCCCCAAGTTCCCTTGTAACGCGGGCAATGTTAAGGGGACCTTCTGCATTGAGCTTTTCACAAAGCTCCTGGTCCGATTCTGACTTGTCAACGGCAGTATAGGCTGCACAGTTAATGACCCATGTAATCTTTTCAGGAACAGTACCTTTACTGACAGTAAGTCCTGTTCTGTTTGCAGAAGTCTCATGGCTCTGGGCAAATTTCCTAAGTTCTACGGGATTGGTAATGTCTACGTCCCTGTCGCTTCCGATCCACTGTATCTTGTTTTCCGTCAGCTGGTTTGCAATTTCTGATCCAAGCATTCCTTTATAACCGATTAACCAAACCATGATGTTCTCCCGATGTGTTTTATATGTGTAGCTCCAAAAAATTCGAGCCCTTATTTCTTTATCTTGTCAAAAAAGAATCCGCAGAATGTCTTTATTCGTCCCATGAAGGAAGCATCAACCCTGTCCCTTAAGAAAAAGATGCTGGGCGCCTTGACTGCTCCTGCTCCATACATGATCCACCTGTCACCGTCACGGCAGACAAAAATGATGGACTTCATGTTTTCAGGATTAACGCACTTGAATTTTTCATAATACTCAAGCACATTAAGGTTTGTCGATTCATAGTAAAACCAGTCAGGTCCCTTTTCCGAATCAATGCGCATGGGAACATAGTCAAAGGGATCCATGATTATGTCTGCAAGAATTGTCGTCCTGTTCCCATTTTTCTCTATGGAAACAACCTTAGCTTCATCATAAAGATCATAGAATTTTTCCCACTTTACCGACCAATAGGGAATGCCGGCGTACGACGGAATGTCCAGAATCAGTGATTCAAATTCATCTATGAGGTTTTCGTTTCCCTTGTATGGGTATTCATGAATGACTTCAGCAAAATATGTAGGCTTCAATTCTTCAATTGCCTTAAGTGCCTTGTCTGCACCATACTTTCCGCCCTTGAGGCAAAGCTTCCTGTAATTTGCCGTGTTCTTTATGAGGGTCTGGCCGGATTTAACCAATGCATAGTCGTCTTCTGAAAGATTTTCATTGAACATGCCCTGAGCATTTGCAAGACAGATGACAAAGGCTACAGATATAATTGCTAAAACTTTCTTTAAAAACATGTTCCTATTATAGTAAAAAAAATGCTTTTGTTCAAATGTGTTCCGTTAATGAAACCGCAGGAAAAACGTAGGTAAACAAAAAAGCCTGCACGCAGAAGACGGTTCCCCAGGTGCAGGCCCTTGTTCAATATAAGGCTACAGGTTGCTTACAAGCCATTCCTTGAAGCTGTCGTAATCCTTTTCCATTGGAATTGCATTGTCAGGAAGGGACATAACCTTTTCAAGGCGTTCCGGCATGCTTGGCTCGCGACCAAGAGCATTTACAACTGTTGCACCGAACTTTGCAGGATGTGCTGTTTCAAGGATAACTGCACATGCTTCCTTGTCAACAACCTTCTGTGCCCATTCTGGAACATTGGCTGTAAGACCAGGCTTTGTATAGTCTCCCTTTTCTCCCTTAAGAAGCTTTTCCATGCCGCCATTGCGCATGTCGTCCCATGCCTTCCATGCAACTGCACCGTGTGGGTCGATGATGTATCCAGTGTTGCTGCTGCACTGCTTGATTCCTTCAATTGTGCCTGCATCGTCTGTCCAGTAAGAAGCAAACATCTTCCTGACGTCTTCAAGCTTGTACATTGCTGCAATTCTTTCGTAGTTGCTTGGTGCACCAACATCCATTGCGTTTGAAAGTGTGGCAACTGACGGACGTGTATTATAGTCTCCTGTTGCAATCCAGTCTGGAATTGTGTGGTTTGCATTTGTAGCTGCAACAAAACCCGTGATAGGGGCACCCATTTCCTTTGCAATGAGGCCGGAAGTAAGGTTACCGAAGTTTCCGCTTGGAACAACCATGAGGATTGCAGGATTTTCAATCTTGCTGTCATGAGGAATTCTGTTCTTAACCACAATTGAAGAATACATGTAGTAGAAAGCCTGTGGAAGAAGACGGCTGATGTTGATTGAGTTTGCAGAAGAAAGGCGGAATTTTGAGCGGAGGTCCTGGTCAACGAATGCCTTCTTAACGAGAGCCTGGCAGTCGTCAAAAGTTCCCTTTACCTTGAGGGCGCGGACATTGCCTGTAAATGTGGAAAGCTGCTTTTCCTGGAGCGGAGAAATCTTTCCATCTGGGTAGAGGATTGTTACATCGATGCCGGGAACATTGTGGAATGCAGAACCAACAGCAGAACCAGTATCACCAGATGTGGCAACGAGAATGTGAAGGTTGTCCTTTTCGCTGCGGTTAAAGTATGACATTGTGCGTGCCATGAAACGTGCGCCAAAATCCTTGAATGCACATGTAGGGCCGTGGAAAAGTTCAAGAACATAAGTTACAGGGTCAATCGGGCAAACCTGAGATGTAAATGGATAGCAGTCTTCAATAATTGATTCAAGGTCGCCGTCTGGAATTTCGTCCTTAACATAAGGTTTTGCCATTTCAAAGGCAACTTCCCTGAATGAAGGATCAGTTGTTCTATCTGTAAAAGCCTTGTCCAGCTTTGGAAATTCCACCGGAATGTAAAGTCCGCCAGTCTTAGCATTCATGCCGTTCAAAACTGCAGTTCTAAAATCAACCTTAACGCTACTGTCTCTTGTATCTGTGTAAATCATTATTGACTACCCACCTGTTTATTTAAATTGATAAAACATAATATCATAATGCAAAATGTTGTTCAATAAATGGGGCAACATCAGTACAGGCAGGTTACAAGAACAAAGACATTGTAGAAAAAGTGGGCAATGGTTCCGGCCCAAACCGACCGGGATTTCCTGAAGGTGAACCTGAGGATTGCGCCGCAGATCAGGCTGTTTAATGCTGCTGCAGGACCAAGGTAAAGATGGGCGAGCATAAAAAGAATCAGGGCTACGGCTTCTGAAATCACAATTCCTCCCTTTTTCCATGAATCGGTCACAAATAGAAGGGACTCGGGCAGGAACTGGCGGTACAGGACCTCTTCGTAAAAGGACGCAATGGCCAGGTTAAGAATGGATATTCCCCAGAAGACAAGGGGATTCATGTTTCCAACGGAAAATTTGCTCTGTTCCTCATGGAAAAAAAAAGCCGCAAGCTGGAAAACTGCATAGACAAACATGAGGAATGCAAGGCAGATGGCCCACCAGTACAGGGTCTTGAATGCAAGTTCAGTTTTTCTCTTTCTTATTTCTTCCTGGGGAATTGAATTCCAGTGCATCCTGTCAAACTGTATCTTCAATGCAAGGGCCGCAGCAAGTTCAACAAAAATGAAGGGCGAAAGCTCCACGCATGGAATTCCCTCAGCCTTAGGGGCAAAAATCGGGGGAATGGCAAGTATTGCAGCTACAAGTAAAATTTCAATAAAAATATATCTTTTTTTTGCCATAAGTGATAAAATGTATTATATATTATTGTAGGAAAATTTCATATTATTCCTGAGTAAATATTTGAAAATTGTGCAAGGAAAATAATGATGCCTATTGCAGTCGCCTTTCTTGTTATTGTTGTTACATTTCTCTTTGCAAGAAGATACTTTTCAGCTTCTCAAAATAGGGTGAATTTTTACGCCCAGGGGTTTGACTATGGCTTTCAGAGGAAGGAAATATCAGCCCTGTGGAAGCTTGCAGCCGAATGCGACCTGGATGACCCGCTTTCACTGTTTGTATCGGAATCTTCCGTAAACAAGTGCATACTGCAGTACATAAAGAAAGTCCGTGCCGAAGGGATAGAAAACACTTTTCCCGTCCAGAGCTTTCTTGAAAAACTGTACAAGTTCAAGACCCGCGTAGTCCTTGACATGGATTCAAAGCGTGGACTTGAAAATTCAAAGTCCCTTGATGAAGGACAGCGCCTGAGCATAATCCTGAAGGGCAAGGGCGTATTCTTTTCCAAGGTCATGAGCAACGGCCGTGAACTGATCATAAATCTTCCGATGAAGGTGAACAAAACCACAGGCAGGATAGATTTTCTTTCCGGTGAAGAATGGGAGCACAAGGCAATAAGCGTCTACTTCTGGAGGAAGGGAGATGCAGGCTATGCCTTTGACACGGAAGTTTTTGGCTCAGGCAATTTTAGGGGCGAGAGGGTGCTTTACCTTAAGCACAGCTACAAGCTTGACCGCACCCAGAAGCGTCAGTCCATTCGCGTAAAATGCGAGATATACGGCCAGATGTATGTCATTCAGGATTTTGAGGTTCAGAACAACGAGGAAGAACTGGAAAAAATCGAGATGGAAGAAGGCTACAAATGCTTCATCGAGGACCTGAGTGAAGACGGTGCATTGATCAGAATCGGTGGAATGGGCAAGAACAATGCTCCCATCAAGATTCAGTTTGAACTCAACAATGCCATAATAGTTATGACAGGCGTAATTCGCGCCGTTGAATACAATGAAACCATGAAGCAGTCAAGGCTTCACTTTGAATGCACCCATATACGAAGGGAAATGAAGAATGCAATTCTTTCCTTTGTATATAACGTAATGCCAGAAGAAGAAAAGGAAATCAAGGAAGCCATGGACCAGGCAGAGTCTTTTGGAAATGAAGAGACAGCGGCTGCAGGTACCGACGAAAATGTTGACATTGCAAGGATTGCAGAAAATTCCGTTCAGGAGGAAAAGCCCGTTGTCTTACGGACCAACCTTACCCAGCAGGAAAACGTTGAGGAAGTGGAAGATGAGCCTTCACCGGAAGTCATAACAATTTCTTCACGGGGAAAAATTGCCGGACAGAATAATTCTGCTTCAGAAATAGAAAATTTACCTGATTTTAATTTGTAGAAACTTTTGGAATTTAAGGAATGATTATGAAAAAGTTATTTGCCGTTATATTATTGGTTCTTCCATCAACTTGGCTTTATGCACAGAAAAAATATGAAAGCGACTTCTTTCGCGGAAATCTTTCCGATAAGACAAATGCGGTAATTGCTTCATGCAAGGCGGGGCAGTCAAATGTTGCCTTTCTCGCCATGGATTTTGTTGTTCAGTCAAACCAGTATCTTGGAAACGACCCGGAGTACATAGCATTGGCCCAGGCTGCCGTATCCAGCATTGATTCCATAAACTGCATGGGAAAGGAAAAGCAGGCTGCAAAGTACCTGACCCAGGTCTTTCAGGTGGCTTCCAACGAGCAGCTTGCATCTTCAGTAATCAAGGCCTTTGAGAATTTTCCTTCAGGGGAATCCCTTGCCCTTGTAAATTCCTATTTCTACAAGAACATGCAGAATCAGGTTCCCATGAATCCTTCGATTGAAAGCTGCATCGAATACATGAAGTCCAAGGGAAACGCCTCTTCATTCAACATGCTTTTTATTTCCGACGTCCTTGATGTTTGGCCTTCTCATTCTGCATTGATCCAGGATGCATACGGAAGCCTTGCAGAAGGCAGCAGGAAGGAAATTGCACAGCTTCTTGGAACAGTTAGCCTTGACAGAAAGGCAGTAATACTTTCAAAACTTGATTCCAATGCAAAAATTTCAAAAAAAATTACGGCTGATGCTGCAGAAAATATCCTTTTATCTATTATCACTATAGGTGAGGAAAACAAGCCGGAACTTTCTGCCCAGGCTGTTGAGCTTAGCCTTGAGTGCATAAGGATCATTGCAGAAAACAAATGGACCCGTGCATCCATCCTTGTAACCAGGATGTTCAACATCCTTAAGGATGAGTACGAAGCAAACAAGATTACAGGCCAGCAGTTTGCAGAAGCCATAAAGAACATCTGCCAGGTTGCATCATACAAGACGACAGGAGCCCTTTCATCCTACCTTGATTTCCTCAACAGGTGTGTTGAAACAAACCAGCACCCTGACAGGGACGTTGTCCTTGCGGTAATCAATTCATTGGGAGATTTGGGAGACAAGACTGCCTTTGACTATCTATATTCAGCTTCCACTCTGAATTACACCCAGGATGTTGTGGAGGCTGCAAAGCAGGCTCTCGACAAACTGAAGTGGTAGAAAAATTAAGATACAGGATAAAAAATCCTTTTTTTGTTGCGGCATTGCTTTTTGCCATTGCCTTGTGTTCAGGACTTGTGACGGTAAAGGACCGCAACGAATTCAAAAGCCTTGTAAATATGGAGGAATTGTCTTCCATATCCGGCCATGTCCGTTCAAATCCTTCCAAGACTTCTTCCGGAAAATTCTATCTTTTTAAGATGGATGTGGAATCTGCAACCTGTGGCAAAACAGGAGTTACTTCTTCTGCCAGGGGAATCATAAGCGTCCTCCTTGACTCCGCTGTTGTGGAATCCATTTTACCCGGAAAACTTTACTCAATTACTGGAAATGCTGTTCTTGTAGAAAATCATGAACATATTACTCTTTATGGAAGATGGTCCAATAATGATGATAAACCCAACACTGGATTCTTTCTCTCTGACGGTGCAACATACCATGGACCATCATCTGGATTCTTTGGAAAGGTTTTTCATGCCAGGGCCCTTTCAAGGCTAATCTTCAAAAGACTCATGTACGGCTGGGGCAAGGCAGGGGGATTCATACTTGCACTGCTTTCAGGCTCAAGGGAGTACACGGACCAGGCAGTGGCAATTGACTTCAGGAAAGCAGGTCTGTCACATATCCTCGCACTAAGTGGAATGCACCTTTCCTTTTTTGCAGGCCTTGTAGGCAATTCCGGGAAGAAAATCCTCGGAAAAAAATATTCCTTTTTCCTAAAGCTTGCAGGAATTCTATTTTTTGTATGGTTCGCAGGATTGTCTCCATCCTTGTTCAGGGCCCTTTTATGTTCACTGATGATATTATTGTCATCAGTGCTTTTCTGCAAATCCATTGACTTCATGACAATTCTTTCATTTGTGTTTCTTCTTCACTGCATCATGATTCCATCGGACATTTTTTCTGCCGCATTCATTTTATCATACGGCGCTCTTGCTGGAATCCTATTGTTTGGCGAATTCATCGAATATCTATTCCTCAGGATTATTCCAAGGCAGATTTCATCTTCCCTTGCTGCATCAACGGGAGCCCAGGCCATGACAGCACCCTTTAGCCTTAAGCTATTTGGAGCATTCATGCCCATTGGAATAATAGCTTCGGTAATCATGACTCCTCTTGTTGAATGGTTTCTCATATTATCGGTGGTTTCCATAATGCTGTCTTTTATGATACCATTGAGCAGCCACTTCTGGGGAATGCTTCTGAATGTCTTTTATGGCCTGATCTGTGCCATAGCCGGATTCTTTGCAAAGTTCCCAGCCGTCAGCATGAAATTTTGAGTCCACATAATTTATAGGAGAAATTTATGGAACATCCGGATTACAATTCACCTGCAGAACTAAAGTCTTTTCTCGATGCCAACGGCTTTGCCATGCAAAAAAAATTCGGCCAGAATTTCATGATAAATCCTGCTGCAAGAAAAACAATAGTGGATTCCCTTGAGCCTTCCGAAAATGATTACATCTGGGAAATCGGGCCAGGCCTTGGCTGCATGACGGAAGAAATAATGAACCGTGGAGCAAGACTTACGGCATTCGAAATCGACAGGGGATTCATTTCCATGCTCAATTCCTTTTTTGAAGGTTTCAGGCAGAAGGAAAAATTTGACATTGTTGAAGGTGACTGCCTTAAGACATGGAAGAAAAAAATTCAGGAAGAACAGGTAAAGCCCAACAAGCTTTTTGGAAACCTGCCATATAACATTGCTGCAACTTTCATTGCAGACACCATAACGGAGAACGTAATTTTTGACCGCTGCGTTTTCACCGTCCAGAAGGAAGTTACGGAAAGAATGGCTGCAAAACCTGGTTCTGACAATTACTCAGGATTTACCGTATTGTGCCAGTGGGCCTATGACATAAAGAAGGGCATTGTTCTTCCCGGCGGAAATTTCTGGCCGCGACCAAATGTTGCTTCCCAGTCTGCAGTCCTTACCAGGAAGGAAAATCCTGTTCAGGTTGAAGACAGAAAGCTTTTTGTACGCACAGTTCATGCGCTTTTTTCTTCAAGACGAAAAACCCTTTTAAACAACATAAAGCCTCTTTTGCCAAAGGACACTGATGCCGACCTGTTCTTCCAGGAATGCGGAGTTTCAAAGTCTGAAAGGGCAGAAAACCTGAGCGTCCAGCAGTTTGCCGACATCAGTTCCGTATTGAGCCGTTACATCAACTCTGCTAAAATATAACATCATGACAAAAGATCAGATATTGCAAAATTTCATGAAGGTAAGAAAGCAGATTGAGGATGCAGAAATTCATTCAGGCCGTCCCAAGGGATCGGTAAGGCTTTGTGCCGTCAGCAAGTTCCATCCTCAGGAAGATGTATATTCTGCCATTGAAGGCGGTCAGCTGCTGTTTGGGGAAAACCGCGTTCAGGAAGCCTATGGAAAATTTCCACAGGTTGTTTCAGAATGCAAGGATGTCCAGCTGCACATAATCGGACAGCTTCAGACCAACAAGGTAAAGAAGGCTGTGGAAATTGCATCTTGCATTCAGTCTGTTGACCGCGAGGATCTCCTCAAGGAAATCGAAAAGCAGTGTGCCAAGCTCCAGAAGAACATAGAAGTTTATTTTGAAATTCACACTGGTGAGGAATCAAAAAGCGGCTATGGATCCAGGGAAGAGCTGTTTGCATCTCTCGACAATTTCATGGAAGGAAAATATCCCCACGTAAAACCTGCAGGCCTTATGACAATGGCTCCCTTTACCGACGATAAGGACCTCATAAGAAAATCCTTCAGTTCCCTTCGTCTCCTTAGGGAAGAATTGAACAAAAAATATCCGAGCCTTCCAATCCATGAACTCAGCATGGGCATGAGCGGGGACTATGAAATTGCCATTGAAGAGGGCAGCACCATGGTCAGGGTTGGAACTGCTTTGTTTGGCGAAAGGGATTACGGCGAAAAATAAATGAAAGCAAGATCCTGTCGCTTGATGCTTATTTTCCTTATTATCTCATCGATGATGCCTTTCCATCTTTTTGGGGAAATTTCATCATCCTCAAGCAAAACGACATCAAGCACAACTTCTTCAAAAGACTCAGATGAACCGGAGCCCTATGACAAGGAAAAAATTCCACTGTGGCTCAGGGATCTAAGGCGCTTTGAAATAGTTTCCTTAGGTTCCGTACCTTTTGCACTTTTGCCTACGACCGTTGCCTATGGTGCTTACCTAAAATCCCAGGGGGAACGTGGCCATGTTCCAGGACCCTTGTCCCAGTCTTCCTTTGACGAATGGCAGCAGGTAAAGCTAATGGGAATTACCGTTGGTGTCGGCCTTTGCATAGGAACCGTTGATTTTGCAGTCAACCAGATTGTTCGACATTCTAGAAACAAAAGGCAGAAAAGAATCAACCTTAAGGAACAGGTTATCGTTATTCCGTTTTCAGAAAATTCTTCCCCTGAGACAATTATCGATGAAGCTACTGAAATTGAGACCATAGAATCAGATGATAACGGCATTGAAGATATCGAAGGCATTGAAAACATAGATGACACCATTTCCGGACCTGAGCAAAGATGAACCAATACACGGCAAAAGTTCCAGCAGACTATGACCAGTCACAGCGGCTTGACAAATACATTGCATCCGTTGTTCCCGACATGAACCGCAGCAAGCTGAAAAGCGGTCTCAAGCAGATTCTTGTAAATGGAAAGGAACAGAAGGTTTCCTTCAAGGTAAAGGCAGGGGATGAGATTTTAATTCAATGGGAAGAAAGCATACCTGACAACATTGAACCGGAAGACATTCCCCTGGACATAATCTATGAAGATGAAAACGTTTGTGTCATAAACAAGCCACAGGGAATGGTTACACATCCTGCAGCAGGAAACTGGACCGGGACACTCGTAAACGGGCTCCTGTATCACTGGGGCAAGAGCGCAATTCCCCAGGACAAAAACATGGCGGAAAAGGACCTGATTGTTTCTCGCCGCCCGGGAATCGTTCACCGCCTTGACAAGGACACTTCCGGAATCATAATAACTGCGAAAAACCGTGGCACCGAGGAATACCTTGCAAGGATTTTCAGGAATCACAGGTCCATGGTAAAGGAATACATTGCCATCTGTTCAGGCCGGCCCCAGCATCATCATGGCGTCGTAAAGACACAGATCATCCGCGACTACAGGGACAGGAAAATTTTCAGGGCAGTGACAGATACGGATGAAGGAAAATATGCAGAAACCCATTACAAGTGCATCTGCTGCTATGGCGACTATTCCCTCATGAGAATACGCATAAAAACCGGAAGAACCCATCAGATTCGAGTCCACATGAAGTACCTTAACTGTCCGATTTTGGGAGATCCATTGTATTCAAAGGGAGACAGAAAGTTCCAGAATGCAACATTGATGCTCAACGCCCACAGGCTGTGCCTAAAGCTTCCGGGGGCAAGGGAGTACAGCGATTTCAGGGCCAGAACTCCAGGACGCTTTATGGAAATACTTAAGGTTCTTCATAGGGAATACTCAAAGACAATCCTTCCAAAGGACAGGTAATCAGACCAAACTCCAGGAATTTTTACAGATGGAAAATCATCCGCTTTATTCAAGAATAAACATAATTCATAAGCCATCATCTTCGGAACCATTTTTGATCATGGACAAACCTTCAGGACTTCCTTCAGCACCACTAAAGGAAGGGGACCCAAGCGCTCTCACCTGGGCATTGGAAAACTTTCATGATTTAAGGTTAATTCAAGGAAAGAAAAACTGCGAGGCTGGCCTTGTCCACAGGATTGACAATGATACCAGGGGCCTTGTATTGGTGGCCGCATCCCAGGATTTTTATAATCGGATTACGGAAGAACAGAAAGGTGACAGATTCATTAAAACCTATGGTGCCACATGCAGATATACCGGAAGAACCATGGACTTGCCGGATGACGATTCCTTTCCGCCTTTGGATAGAAAACTAGAAAGAATGGTAGATAGTCTACAAAATAATACTAACGACTGTTCGTTTCAGTTTCTTTTATCCTCAAAATTCCGGTTTTATGGAAACTGCCGTAAGTTAGTCCGCCCCGTAACTGACCTGTCTGGACCTGCAGCAATAAAAAAGGCATCTCCCAAGGAATATAAAACTGAAATTAACCTTAAAAAAAACGAAGATGAAACATTCCAGGCCCAATGTTGCATAAGCCAGGGGTTTAAGCATCAGGTCCGTTGCCATTTATCATGGCTTGGGTTCCCCGTTGTTCAGGACCCATTTTATGATCCTCTTTACGACCCTGATTCTTATGAAAACATCTTTGACTTTACTGCATGCGGCCTCCAGTTTCTTGGGTGGAATTTCACCCTTTAGAAGGCAATTGAAAAAAAACGGTAAAATCAATAAAATCTTAGGGTATCATTAAAATTATACCTGTATATTGAGGATAAAAATGGCAGAAGAAAACAAGGAATTTGACCCTAACAAGACATTTGAAGCAGCAGTAGAGCGCTCAAGGCAGCTTGAGGCAGACATTGAAATAAATCCAAAGAAATACCGCGTTCTTACCGGTGACAGACCAACTGGAAGACTCCACATCGGACACTACTTCGGTTCCCTCCAGAACCGCGTACGCATAAGCAGAATGGGTGTTCCAACAATGATCCTCATTGCAGACTATCAGGTTCTTACGGATCACGATGCCTTTGACAAGATCAGCCAGAACACAAAGCAGCTTGTAATCGACTATCTTGCCGCCGGAATTGAGCCTGGTGACGACGTAATCATCTATCCACATTCCTACATTCCTGAATGCAACCAGCTCATGCTGCCATTCATGACATTGGTAAGCAATTCCGAACTCAGCCGCAATCCAACCGTAAAGGAAGAAATCCAGAGTGCAGGCCTTACAAACGTAAATGCCGGCATGTACACATATCCAATCCACCAGGCATGCGACATCCTTTTCTGTAAGGGAAACGTTGTTCCTGTTGGAAAGGATCAGCTCCCTCATATTGAACTTACACGCAACATTGCAAAGGCCTTCAACAAAAAGTTCTGCAAGGGACGCGATCCCATCTTCCCAATGCCACAGGCCCTTCTTTCAAAGACTCCAAGCATCATGGGACTTGACGGCAACCAGAAGATGTCAAAGAGCCGAAACAACGCCATTTTCCTCTGCAACACGGAAGACGAAACTGCAGCACTCATAAAGAAGGCAAAGACTGACGGTGAACGCGTAATCACATACGATCCTGTAAACCGCCCTGAAGTTGCAAACCTTCTCGGACTCATTTCCCTCTGTACAAAGGAAGCCCCGGAAGCAGTTGCCCAGCGCATTGGCGACAAGGGCAGTGGAGAGCTCAAGAAGTGCCTTACGGAAGCCCTCAATGAAGAACTCCGCCCATTGCGCGAAAAGCGTGCCCAGCTGGAAAAGGACGAAGAATACATCCGCAAGGTTCTCCTCGATGGCGTAAACAAGGCCCGTGCCATTGCCTGCAAGACCCTTGAGGAAGTTCGCGAAGCAATGAACATGAAAATCTAGTTGAATCATACATACGGGTGCATTAATTGGCTAAAAACCTGACTACCGTCAGTCCCCTTAAGCTCATCCTGCTGTTTACCGTACCTTTGCTTGCGGGAAACCTGCTGCAGCAGCTGTACAACATGGCTGACACTGCCATAGTTGGCCTTTACCTGGGAAAAAATGCCCTGGCAGGGGTTGGCGCTTCTTCATCCGTACAGTTCCTGGTTCTGGGGCTATGCATGGGATGCTGCACAGGTTTTTCCATTCCCGTAGCCCAGTCCTTTGGAGCCGGCAACCTTGACCGCATGAAGAAATTCGTATTCAACGGCTACGTAGCCATGATTGCACTTTCCCTGCTGGTCACCATTTCATGCACCACCTTCTGCAGCCAGATACTTCACCTTTTAAGGACCCCTGATGACATATTCCACGAAGCATGGGTTTACCTTGTGGTTCTATTTGCAGGATGCCCATTCCTCATGCTGTACAATTTTTCTGCAGGAATCCTCAGGGCTGTTGGGGATTCAAAGACTCCCCTGTATTTTCTTTCCGCTTCCATAGTGCTGAACATAATCCTCGACCTGGCATTCATACTTGTCTTTAAGATGGGGGTCTTTGGTGCTTCCTTTGCAACGATTCTATCCCAGGGACTATGCGGAATCGTATGCTTTTTCTGGTCTTCAACTAAAATTGACGTGCTAAAGCTTGCAAGAGAAGACATGAAATTTGACCCTGGAATGCAGAAGATCCTGTTCAGGATGGGGATTCCCATGGGACTCCAGTTTTCCATTACGGCCATCGGATCCATGGTGCTTCAGATGGCAAACAACAGTCTTGGAAGCCTTTACATTTCAAGCTTCACCCTGGTTACAAAATTCAAGCAGATATTCATGTCACCCTTTGATGCCCTTGGAGTTGCAGTTTCAACCTTTGCAAGCCAGAATCTGGGGGCGGGAAGGATAGACCGCATAAGAAAAGGTCTCTTTCAGGCAACGGCCATTTCCGTTCTCTTTGGAATACTTGAAGGATTCCTTTTCTGGTTCTTTGGCGACCGTTTGTGCCTCTTTTTCATCAGCGGCTCGGAAAAAGAGGTCATTCATTACGCATGGGTTTATGCCAAGACCCTGGGAATTTTCATCTGGTCCATTGGAATACTCAATCTGTGGCGACCGTCCCTGCAGGGAATCGGCTGTTCCTCAAAGGCAATGTGGGGCGGATTCCTGGAACTTTTTGCACGCTGCCTTGTTACATTTGTCTTTGTACCGTCGGCTGGATTCAAGGCCGTTTGCTATGCAGATCCCATGGCATGGCTTGCTTCCACGTCATTCATGGTCTGGTACATGTTAAGATGGCTTAAAAAAGCCCAGAAGAAGTAGCTTTTTTAGAGACTCCAACTATTTTCCATAAGATGCCCTTTAACATTGATTTTAGAGTATTTTTGTACTATATTATTGAAAGTATATTTTGGTAAACTTAACAGGTTCATACCGGAGGAAAAAAGTGCAAATCAAATTCTGGGGAGTCAGAGGATCCCTTCCAACACCTTTGCGCGGCGAACAGATTCAGGCAAAGCTTACTGCTGCCATCGCGCGCATGAATCCAAAAGACCTTGAATCTTCAGAATCAAAAATGCGCTTTCTTTCGTCCCTCCCTGAATGGATTTACGGAACCTACGGCGGAAACACCCCATGCGTGGAATTAAAGCCAAAGGCAGGCGGAGTAATCCTTCTTGACTGCGGAACCGGGCTACGTGACTATGCACTCTATGGTGAGCAGCCTGAGGACAACCACTATTCCATATTTCTTTCGCATTTTCACTGGGACCACATTCAGGGATTTCCTTTCTTTGGACCGTCATTCAATCCAAAGGCAAGAATCGACTTATATTCAACAGATCCTTCAACCTTAGAATTTTTCGAAAGGCAAAGTTCCACACCTTTCTTTCCTCCAAACGGATGCTGGAATTCAGTCAAGAACCAGATTACATTCCACCTACTAAAGGAAGGCCAGGACATGGAACTTTACGGGCTCAAGATCAGGTGCCACAAGATGACCCACCCTGGGGAATCCACGTCCTTTTCCTTTGAGGAAGACAACAAGAAATTCATATACTGCACCGATGCAGAACTGCAGGAATCCGACTTTGACAAGGCCATTGAGCGTAACTATTTCTTTCAGGATGCTGACATGCTCGTCCTTGACAGCCAGTACACAAATCCGGAAGCCGCCAAGAAGGTCAACTGGGGACATAATTCCGTAAGCCGTTCCATTGATTTTGCAGCCAATTGGGGTGTTTCAAGGCTCTTTTTCTTCCATCATGAACCGGCATATTCAGACAAGAAACTGGACGACCTGTACAGCGCCGGTCTTAACTACGTAAAATACCATGGTTCCGAGAACCTGAAGCTCTACATGTCCCGTGAAGGTCAGGTCATAGATCTCTAAAATGAAAAAGGCAGCCGTAATTCTTCTTTCGATTTTCCTCTGGATAGCCGCAGTACTGTCCCTGTGCGTTGTTGTAGGCGTTTCTTCCTGGTTCTATCTTTGCAGCCCCGTAACCTCGGAAGAGGATGCATATTCAGGCAAGATCAAGATCCCGGCAGGAACTTCAGTACGTCAGGTGGCCCAGACCCTTCAGGATGAAAAATTCATCAAATCTGGAATGTTCCTTTACCTTTGTGCAAGGTTCAATGTTTTTGACAGGAACAGCCAGTTCAACCTTAAGAGCGGAACCTACAGCATAAAGAGCTCCATGTCCCTCAGGGAAATTTACATGCTCCTGCAGTCTGGCGAACAGGAATACATAACCGTTAGCATTCCTGAAGGCCTTACAAAGACTAAGATTTCGCAGATTCTTGAAGGCTCGGGTGTCTGTACGGCACAGGACTTCCTTTTGGCATGCAAAAACCAGTCCCTTCTTGATGAATTCCACGTTCCAGGAACAAGCTTTGAAGGATACCTTTTCCCCGATACCTATTTCTTCATCCCGGAAATGACAGGTGAGGAAGTGCTCCGTACCATGGTCTCAAATTTCTTCACAAAAACATCACAGATACCGTCATTCATCGGCCTGGATCCAAAGACCCTGCATGACACCGTGATTCTTGCATCTGTTGTCGAAAGGGAATACCGCATCAAGGAAGAAGCCCCCCTCATTGCAAGCGTCTTCACCAACAGGCTAAAGCATGGCATCGGCCTTTATTCCTGTGCAACCATCGAGTACATAATTACGGAAATCCAGGGACTGCCACATCCTGAACGCATTACCTACAAGGACCTTAAGATTGACAGCCCCTATAACACATACAAGTGGGCAGGGCTTCCAGAAGGACCAATTTCAAATCCAGGAGTCGTTGCCCTTGAGGCCTCCGGAGCTCCCGCAAAAACTGACTACTATTTCTTTGTCCTCACAGACCCACAGAAAGGAAAGCACACTTTCTCACGTACCTTTGACGAGCATAAAGCCGCAGACAATACGGATCGGGTTTCAAAATAAATGGCAAGATTCATATCAAAGCAGTCCATTGACGAAGTCTCAGAAAAAACCGACATCGTGCGCCTCATAGGGGAACGTGTCCAGCTTGAACAGCGCGGCCGTGACTGGTGGGGATGCTGTCCCTTCCATTCGGAAAAGACCGCCTCCTTCAGCGTTTCCCCGGAAAAGAAATTCTACTATTGCTTTGGCTGCCACGCTTCCGGAACTGCCATCGACTTCCTTAAGAACATGGACAAGGTGTCCTTTTCAGAGGCCATAGAAATCCTTGCCCAGAAAGCAGGGGTAACCCTTTCCTATACCCAGGGAGGAAACGACAGCTGGAAGGAAGATCCAAACGTAAAGCTGAAGGCGGAATACCGCCAGCTGTATACAAGGGTTGCAACATCCTTCCATTATATGCTCATGGAAACACCCCACGGAAAATTTGCCCTGGACTACATAATGGAGCGAGGGCTTTCCAAGGAGACCCTGGAAAAATTCAAGATCGGCTACAGTCCGGACGACAGGTTCTGGTTAAGACGCTTTCTCGAGGGAAAGAACTATTCCAAGGAATTCCTTGACAATTCAGGCCTATTCAACAGGTCCAGGCCGGAAACAGCCTTTTTTGCAGGCCGCCTTATGTTCCCGATCTTTGACCGCAACGGCGAGGTTGTTGCCATGGGAGGACGTTTCTTGCGGGGAAGCGAATTTGAGGCAAAATCCAAGTACAAGAATTCCCCGGAAACAATCCACTACAAGAAGGGAAGCATCCTCTATGCATTCAACTTTGCAAAGGAACCCATCAGGCGGCAGAAGAAGGCAATCATCTGCGAGGGATACATGGACTGCATAGCCTATCACCAGTGCGGTATCGACTATGCCGTGGCTCCCCTTGGAACAGCCCTTACCATTGAACAGGTAACTTTGCTAAAGCCCTTTGTCGACGAGATAATCCTTTCCTTTGACTCGGACAATGCAGGCCAGAAGGCAACCCAGAAAGCCATACTCATGTGCCGCCAGCAGAACATTCCAGTAAAGGTCATAAGGATAGAAGGTGGAAAAGACCCTGCCGAAATTATGGTGAATTTTGGTGCTGACTACTTGACAAATGTAGTTAAGGGAGCTATATTCGATTGCGATTTTCTTATTTCTAAACTGCTCGAACTGTACCCTAAGGATACCCCTGAAGGCAAGTCCAAGGCGATGCTGGACTATTTTGTGTACATTGATTCACTGCAGTCGGAAGTACAGAAGGAGACGTGCCTGGATTTACTGTGCCAGGCATTTGAGATAGAAAAGGGGGCTGCCCGAAAAGACTTCCAGAACCGGGAAAGGCTTACTAGCCGTTTGAAAAATGTAAATACGGAGCAGAGCAAAAAGCCAGAAGACCAAACCTTTGCAAAACCTTCTGCCGAGCTGCAAGCTGTTATGACAGCCGTAACTGATGATTCCAGTCTTTTTCAAAACATGTACAGCCAGATTTCCGCCGAGGATCTTGAGGATGAAGCCTCCAGACAGTTGTTTAAGGCAATGGAAGAATGTCTTAAGGAAAACTGTTTTTCGGTACCACTCATACTTAACCGTATTGAAGGGGACAGGCTCAAGGGATTTGTAATCAAGTCCATGGAACTGAATTCGGAAAATTCCGCTCAGTCTGCCGTCTCTTCATTGAATTACCTGAAAAACAGGATTCTTGAACGCAGGAAAAAGCAGGTAAAGGCCCGCATACTCCAGCTGGAGCATAGTGCCAACCCGCAGGATAAGGTTCTGCTTCAGGATGTTCTGAAAGAAGCTATGGAAATTGATTCCAAATTAAAACAATTTAAGGACTGATCAATGGCTAAAAAGTCAACTGAAACAAAATCTGAAGCATCTGAAAAAGCAAAGAAAGCTAAGGATACCGAGTCTAAGAAGAAAACGGCAAAGGCAGCAGAAAACGAAGAAGAGGAAGAAGTTACGGAAAAGAAGCCTTCCAAGAAAACTGCCAGAAAGACAAAGGCCAAGGCTGAATCTCCTGCTGAAGATGAAGAAGAAGAACTTGAGGATGACGAAGAAATGGACCAGGAAGAAAAGGATTCCGCCGGTTCAGACGCAGACGATATTGAGGAAGATTCAGAAGAACAGGATCCCCTCGTAAAAAAGCTTCTTGACTACGCCGCAAGCAAGCAGATCATTTCATGGGACGAAATAACTGAAATTCTCACTCCGGAATTCGTAAATTCCCAGAAAATGGAAGGCGTTCTCCAGCTTCTGACAAAGAACAACATTCAGGTCATGGAAGAAGACGACCTTCTTGACGAAGATGAAGCTGACGATGAGGATGATGAAGCCCTCGGTGATGATGACGAATCAAAGATTGACGACGCATCAAAGCACCGCCTTGTTGCCAACGACAAGGATTCCAGCATAGATGACCCAATCCGCCTTTATCTTAGGGAAATCGGAAAGGAGAACCTTCTTACTGCAGAACAGGAAGTAATTCTTTCAAAGCAGATGGAAGACGGACAGAACATCATCAAGAATGTAATCCGCAATTCAGGCATGATCATCCCTGAATTCTACGAAATCTGCCATACCATTTACAAGAAGATTGATCCCCACGAGCCAGGAAAGGCAAGAAAGGAAATCAACGAGCTTATGGCAGAACGCCGCCGCCTCAGGTCTTGCTATGTTGAATACGTAAAGCCTGTCCGCGAACAGATGGTTGAATACATTAACCTTAAGAAGACCCTTCATTCAGATGATCCTACCATGAACATCTTCAAGGATCCGGAACTCATCCGCCTTAGGGACATCATCAAGGAAAACATCATCAATGCAGAACTCCAGACGGAAGAAATAGAAGAATTCAGCGCAAAATTCATTCTTGCCTCAAAGAAAATTGATGAATACCATACAATCCAGGACCGCAGGATGAAGAAGCTGCGCATTTCAGATGCAGCAGGACTGAGAAGCATCGGTCGCCGTCTTGCTATCCGCGCAGAATCCATCAAGCTTGAGAAGGAACTTTTCCTTTCTGCCGACGAGATCCGCACCAACTACACGGAAATCCAGAAGATTGACAGAAAGCTTCGCGAACTCGAGTATGACTTCGAAAATTCCGTTGAGGAAATCATCGAGATGAAGAAGGAAATCGAAAGGGGACGCCGCCAGCTTGAACAGGCAAAAAACCGCCTCATCAATGCAAACCTTCGCCTTGTAGTTTCCATTGCAAAGAAGTACACCAACAGGGGACTTCAGCTTTTTGACCTTATTCAGGAAGGAAACATCGGCCTCATCAAGGCTGTAGAAAAGTTTGAATACCGCAAGGGCTATAAATTCTCGACCTATGCTACATGGTGGATCCGCCAGGCAATCACCCGTTCAATCAGCGACCAGGCACGTACAATCCGTGTTCCAGTCCACATGATAGAACAGATCAACAAGGTCGTGCGCGAAAGCCGCCAGCTTCTCCAGAAACTTGGCCGTGAACCAACCGATGAAGAGATTGCAGCACAGCTTTCATGGCCGTTGGCCCGCGTAAAGCAGGTCAAGAATGTGGCCAGGGAGCCGATTTCCCTCGAAACACCGATTGGAGAAGAGGAAGACAGCTCACTTGGAGACTTCATCGAAGACAAGGATGTGGAAAATCCAGCAAACAAGACTGCCTACACATTGCTCCAGGAGCAGCTTAAGCTTGTGCTTAACACCCTGCCGCAGCGTGAACAGGAAGTTCTCAAGATGAGATTCGGTCTTGATGACGGATATTCGCTTACCCTTGAGGAAGTTGGCCTTTACTTCAACGTTACCCGCGAACGCATCCGCCAGATTGAAGCCAAGGCCCTCAGAAGGCTCCGTCATCCGCGCCGAGCAAGCGGTCTCAGAGATTACATCGATTCTTAATCGATTAAGACAAGTCACCCGAAGGATGTACTTCTTTTGGGTGCAATATATTGTAGACACAAAGGTTTATATTGTGTAAAATATTTTACCACGCAAATTCTGTGTGTCTATGGGAAATGATTTTATAGAGGGGTAGTCACCTATGTTGCAAATGTCAGAAAAACTGGACAAACTCAAGAATCTCCAGGAAGTTCTTGCAGAAAAATATGAAATTGAAGCAAAAGTAGAAGAGCTTCCAAAAACTCTTGACGGAAGTACAGAATCTCTTGACAGATTCAAGAAAGAATATATCCAGCGCAATGCAGAATACGAAGAAAAGAAAGCCCTTGTAGCCCAGTTGAAGGAAGAACTTGCCGATGCCCAGAAGAGAAGGGAGGAAGGCGAAAAGGGAATGGATGCCATTACCACACATAGGGAATACGAAATCCTTGAAAAGCAGATTTCTGAAGCACAGAGCATAGAAGATGCAAAGCGCAAGGAACTCCAGAAGGAAGAAAAGGCACTTGAAGAAATCAATGAAATCCTCAAGGGATCGGAAGCCCTCATTTCTTCTACGGAAAACGATGTAAACGAAACACGTGAAGGTTTGGAAAAGGAAGTTGCCGAATTCAAGGCAAAGCTTGAAGAACTTTCAAAGCAGGAAGAAGAAATTGCAGACGGTATTGAGACTGAAACTGTAATGAAATTCCAGCGTATCATCAGACGCAACAGAAACGGTATCGTTGCTGTTACAGGAAACGTTTGTTCAGGATGCCACATGGTTCTTCCTGCACAGTTTGCAAATGAAGTTCGCCACGGAGAAAAGATTTTCTTCTGCCCATACTGCAGCCGCATCCTCTTCTACGAAGAATCGATGAACACAGAGCAGTATTACTCTACAATGGAATCACTTGATTCTGACAATGCAGACGAAGATCTTCTCGAAGATGAAGACCTTCTCGAAGTTGATGAAGAAGCAGAAGACGCAGATTCATCATACGAAAACTAGTTACAAACAGGATATGTGACCGCTCCGGTACAGATGATGATATCTGCTTACCGGTGAGGTAAAGTCCGGGCTCCACCGGAAAAGATGCCGGGTAATAACCGGGCAGAACGTGGCAGTTGCTGCTTGCAGCATAACCCATGGTTCTGACAGAAAGTGCTGCAGAAAATAACCGCTTGTACTTCCATGCACGAGTAAGGGTGAAAAGGCGGGGTAAGAGCCCACCGCGGGCCTGGCAACAGGAACGGCATAAGCAAACCTCATCTGGAGCAAAATCGGACAGCAGTTTGTTTTTCCGGACTTATACTGCGGGTAGATTGCTGGAGGTGGCTGGCAACAGTCATTGCGGATAGATGGTCACGCGTCTTATTTAAGGCGTTCCAGAACCCGGCTTACCATATCCTTTTCTTTTATATTTGGGTGGGAAAATGAAGAGGAGATACGGCTTAGATTTATATTATCATAAGCGTCAGGCATTCATTGTATACATTCTCATTGGTGCAATCTCAGCGGCAGCCGTTGTCTTCCTTTCAATTTTTTTCGTCAGAATCATAAGGACAAAAATCCTTAATCTTGATTCAATCTCTTCACTCTATGATAACTGGGATCTTCATACCATCGATGGTTATTCAAAGGTCTACGGTATTTCTTCTGAAATCCTTGATTCCCAGCCCTACAACAACACGGCCCTTGCATTCTTAGGCTACAGTTCCTTCATGCTTGCAGAAGCAGAGACGGACAACACAAAATCCATGGAATACCTGGACAAGGCCATATTCAACCTTAGGACTGCCATGAGGAATTCACGGCCGGATTCCATTTCGCAGATTCACTACATGCTTGGTAAATCCTATTTTTACAAGGACAAGCTTTCTTCCACAAGCTATTATGCAGACCTGGTGGTTAAATACCTGAATCTGGCCATTGATGAAGGATATGTTTCAGACGACATTCCGCTGCTCCTTGGGCTTTCCTATGCCGCCCTTGGGGAAACGGACAAAAGCATTTCTGCCTTTACTGAGGCACTGCTGGTCCGCGAAAACGACATACTCCTGTTCAACATTGCAAAGCAGTACATAAAGAACAGCCAGGAAAGTGTTGCAAAACAGTATCTGGTCAGGGTTATCGACACATCTGAAAATGAAGAACTTCTCATAAAGGCACATGTTCTTCTTGCACAGATTGACATTTCGGAAAACAATCTTTCGGAAGCAGAACAGGAGTTTCTTGCACTGCTTTCAAAGAATGATAATATCGCAGATGCCCACTATGGACTTGGTGTCATCTACGAAAAAAACGGGGACAGTGTTAAGGCTCGTTCTGAATGGAGAAAATGCCTGAAACTTCAGGCTGACCATGCCGGCGCGCTTTCTAAAATGTCCGATTTCAAGTAAATAAAGAAGGGAACCTCTAGAGATGCATATTTCAGAGATGCCCAGCACTTCACAGGTGGAGGAGATATAAAAAATGAGTTTTTTTGACAATTTTGCAACTGACATCGGTATTGACCTTGGAACTTGCAATACATTGATTTACGTTAGGGGTCAGGGAATCGTTATCGATGAACCTTCTGTTGTTGCCGTTGAAAAGGGTACAGGTCGCGTTGTTGCCGTTGGTGTTGAAGCAAAGAGAATGCTCTGGAAGACACCTGGAGACATTGTTGCCATCCGTCCTCTTGCTGACGGTGTCATTTCAGACAGCGATTCAACAGAAAAGATGCTCAAGTATTTTATCTCTAAGGTCATCCCAAAACATCACTTCTTCAAGTCCATTCGCATGAAGATAGGCATTCCATCCTGCATTACACAGGTTCAGCAGGATGCAGTTATGGCTGCAGCCCTCAAGGCCGGTGCAAAGGAAGTAAAGCTTATTGAAGAATCCCTTGCAGCAGCAATCGGTGCAGAAATTCCTATCTATGAACCTGCAGGCCACATGGTTTGCGATATTGGTGGCGGTACAACTGAAGTTTCCGTTATTTCCCTCGGCGGCATGGTTGTTACAAGTTCAATCCGCGTTGGTGGAAATGCCTTTGATGAAGCCATCATGAAACACATCCGCAACGTTCACAACCTTAACATCGGCCAGCAGACTGCAGAAAAACTCAAGATTGAGATCGGTAACGCAATTACTGAAAAGAATACGGAAGACGACAAGATCCGCAAGATGGAAATCAAGGGTAATGACGCAATTACAGGTCTGCCACGCAGACTCGAAGTTGACTCTGTTGAAGTTCGCGAAGCCCTCAAGGAACCTGTATTCAAGATTGTTGAAGAAATCAAGAAGACACTTGGACTTACTCCTCCAGAACTTGCTGCAGATATCGTTGAACGCGGCATCGTAATGGCAGGTGGCGGTTCCATGCTCAAGGGGCTCAAGGACCTGATCAAGAAGGAAACTGGTGTTCCTGTATTCCTGGTTGAAAAGCCTCTCGAAAGCGTTGCAAAGGGTGCTGGTGAAGCATTTGAACTGTTCAAGAGCATGTCTTCAAGCAGATCGATTTACGAAAACCTTAACGACTGACATTCAGGATTTTGAATAGATGACCAAATTCAGGACTTCTGTCCGTGTAATGACTGCAGAAATCATCCTGGCATTCCTTCTCCTTTTTAATGGTGTAATGCTGGGATTTTCTTCAGGCGGCTTTGTAATCAATTTTAATAAACTCGGTTTTACTGTTGTTTCCAGCCTGCAGAAGGGTTCCTATGCAGTTGGCAGTACTGTTGCAAGGTTCTTTACCTCAATCCACCAGATTGCCGTCCTCCAGAAGGAATACAATGAGCTTACGGAAAAACTCAAGGACTATGAGTACATGCAGAGGAACAATGCCGAGATCCGCAAGGAAAACGAAAGGCTCCGCGAGCAGCTGCAGTTTGCCTCTGACAGTGAATACAGGAACATAGCAGCCCAGATAATCGGACGGGATCCTGACAACCTTTATTCAGGAATTACAATAAACAAGGGCTCAAGGCAGGGTATTGTCAAGGGAATGCCTGTCATTGCCATCCAAAGCGGTAACGTAGGCATAGTGGGCAAAATCGTTGAAGTCGGCCTGGGTACTGCCATGATCATGCCCATTTACGATGCAAAGTGCAACATTTCTGCCCGCATCCAGAATACCCGTGACCTGGGCATTGTTTCCGGTAACGGTTCCCACGATTCGCACCTAAAGCTTCAGTACATAAGCAAGAGAGCCCTGGACGACCTTAACCACGGTGACATCATTGTTACCAGCGGTGAAAACGGAAATTACATGAAGGATACCCCAATCGGAAGAATCTCCAAGATTTCTGTCCTTGACTATGATTCTTCCCTTGATATTGAAGTGGACCCTGTCATCGACTTTTTGCGCCTTGAAAATGTACTTGTCATCGACAGAAAGAAAATGAACGACAGGCCGCCCCTTGATACCCTTGGAGGTGGACTTTGATCCGCAGATTTTTCGCCAGTTCCTTTGTTCTGTTATGTGCAACCATCTTCGAGGCTGCAGTTTTGTCCAACATTACTTTTTTGCCGGCCATTCCAGATTTTTCCCTTCTTTGCGTGATTTTCTTTGCCGTAAACAACGGAAAGATCATGGGGGAATCCACAGGCTTTGTTTCCGGCATAATGCTTGATTTTTTAAGTTCATGTCCCTTTGGGTTCAACAGCATTTACCGCATTGTAATCGGATACCTTGCCGGATTCTTCAAGAAGACATTGAATACGGATGCAATTTTCGTTCCATTCATCCTGGCCTTTTTTGGAACCATACTTAAGTCGGCATTGATTTTCATCCTGACATTTTTGTTTCCTGCCATAAGCATTAAGTTGAAATTCTTTTCCCTGAACTTTGTATTTGAGCTCGGCCTAAACTGCCTGCTTGCTCCCTTTGTTTTCAGGTTCCTGAAGATTTTCAGAAATTCACTTATCGCCGAATAAGAGGAGAGGAACATGGAAGACAGATTCCGAAACCTGAATTCGACATTTGAAGACATTAGGCATACGGGAAACTCCATTCAGAAGAACTACAAGATTGCTTTCCTTACGGTTTTCATTTTTGTTGTTTTCCTGATCTATACATTCAAGCTTTTTTCGCTTCAGATCATAAACGGTGAAAAATTCAGGAAGCAGTCCCACCAGATTTCCAGTAACGTTGTAAAAATTGCATCCCAGCGCGGTGAAATCTATGACAGAAATGCAAAGCTTCCCATGGTTGTTAACACTGACTCTTTTGCCGTTCTTTTGACACCTGGTGAAATTCCAAAAGGATACTACGATACGGTAGCAACCAGGCTTTCCACCTATCTTGGAACTTCAAAGCTTTCCATAGACATGAAGGTTCCCGCAGGAAAAAGACGAAGCTTTACTCCAATCGAAATCAAGACAAATGTATCCTTTGACATCGTTTCTAACATTGCAGAAAACCTTACGGACCTTCCCGGAGTTTCATGGCGCAACAAGCCTGTCAGAACCTATGTTGAAACCGGATCCATAAGCCATGTTCTTGGATACGTAGGCGATATTTCCAGCGAGGAACTTAAGATCCTCTTTAACAAGGGATACAATGCCAACTCCATCGTCGGAAAGCAGGGCATTGAAAAGGAATATGACGAACTGCTGCAGGGTAAGGAAGGGGAAATCCGCCATACCGTTGACGTTCACGGACGAATCATGGATGCAGCACCTGTTGTAACTCCTCCTAAATCCGGGAAAAATCTTGTGCTTACCATTGATACGGGAATTCAGACCCTGGTGGAAAAGGCTCTTGGACAGAGAATCGGTGCTGCCGTAGTCTTAAAGCCGGCTTCAGGTGAAATCCTTGCCATGGTTTCCTATCCTTACTATGATGCAAACGTATTCTCCACTGATAACGCTTCCGCAGAATACGCCCTCCTGCAGAGCAACGAGAACAAGCCCATGCTTAACAGGGCCATCGATGCCATATATCCACCGGCTTCCACATTCAAGACCATCATGACCACTGCAATTCTTTCTGAAAAGGTTTTCCCTGCGGAAAAGAAAGTTGAATGCAAGGGCCGCATGCAGTATGGTGACCGCGTATTCAGATGCCACCTTCCGCCTCCAGGACACGGTTACCTTGACCTTAAGAACGGCCTGGCCCAAAGCTGTGACGTTTACTATTGGGTTCTTGGTACTGAATATCTTGGTGTTGACCATATTGCATCTTACGCAAAGGAATTTGGATTCGGGCAGAGCCTTAAGATTGACCTTCCGTCCCATTCCCGAGGTCTTGTTCCAACCCCCCAGTGGAAGGAAAGGGAATTCCACGAAAAATGGCTGGGTGGTGACACCATGAACATGTCCATCGGTCAGGGATATACCCTTGTAACTCCATTGCACGTTGCAAACATGATGGCCATGGTATGTAATGGCGGAAAGATCTACAAGCCACACTTGCTTAAGGAAGTGCGTGATCCAACTGATGACAATAAGATCATAATGACTGTGGAACCCGAAGTTCTCCATGAATCAACAGTTGACGCAGAAGTATGGAAGGAAGTCCAGAAGGACCTTAGGTACACGATTTCTGACGGTTCCGCAAAAATTCCACTCCATAACAAGACTGTTCAGATTGCAGGTAAAACCGGTACTGCCGAAGTCAACGGGTATGCAAAGGGAAGGTGGCATTCTTGGATGGTTACCTATGCCCCTTATGACGCTCCCGTTGAAGACCAGTTTGTAGTGGCCGTAATCGTCGAGGCTGCCAACGAATGGGAATGGTGGGCACCTTACGCAACAAACATAATCATCCAGGGAATTTATAACGAGCAGACTTATGAAGAAGCCATTGATGCCCTTAAATTCCGAAGCATGATAGAACATAAAAACATTGACAGGTCAAGGCGCGAATGAAAACCAAGTTTTTATCCAGAATCGACTATATTCTGCTGTTCTGCTTTCTCTTTCTTTCAATTACGGGAATCGCATTCATCTATTCCTCGGGAATTAATTCCGAAGGTGTAATGGTTTCAAACGAATACATTAAGCAGATCATCTGGCTTTGCATAGGATTTGTCTTCATACTCCTTGTTGCCCAGGTTGACTACAGAAGAATTGCGAACTACTCCCTGTACTTTTATCTTGCCATGATTGGAGTGCTTGTTTACACCAGGCTTTTCGGCAAGGTTGTAAATGGTGCAAAGAGCTGGATCGGATTTGGCGGATTTGGCATTCAGCCTTCCGAACTGATGAAGATAGCATTCATCCTGTATCTTGCATTCTTTCTGGATCATTCTACAAACGAAGATCCCCTGAAGAGATTCTTGAAGGCACTTCTGATCATGTGCCTTCCCATGGGTGTAATCCTGCTTCAGCCTGACCTTGGAACATCATCGGTATTCATACCGATCTTCATCTTCATGTGCTTCATGGCCAATGTTCCGGTACAGCTCCTTCTTATAGTCATCCTGTCCGGCATCTTTACGGTTGTACTGACAGTTCTTCCAATTTGGGAATCTGAAATTGCAAAGCACCATGTTCCAATCATTTCCGTTTTGACAAACATGAAGCTTAGAATCCTCGTTACTGCGGCCATAGGTGGAATTACCATCATCGGCCTCATGGGATTTGTTCTTTTTAAAAAGCGCTACTACTATTGGATCACCTATCTTTGCGGAATAATTACCTTTGCCATGCTTGCATCCATTGCAGGCGGTAAAGTCCTTAAGCCATACCAGATTGCCCGCCTCATTGTTTTCATCGATCCTTACAGCGACCCCCAGGGCACAGGGTGGAACATCATCCAGTCAAAGATTGCAATTGGTTCAGGAAGCCTTTTTGGGCGGGGATTCATCCAGGGAACCCAGAGCCACTTCCGGTTTCTGCCGCAGCAGTCCACTGACTTCATATTCAGCATTTTTTCTGAGGAAATGGGATTTACAGGTGGAATCCTCATGTTTGCCGCCTATCTTGGAATTCTCATGAGAATCCTTTACATCATTAAGCAGACCACAAACAGTTACAGCTGCTACATTGCTTCCGGCATACTTGGAATGCTGTTCTTCCATTTTGTCGTAAATGTTGGAATGGTTATGGGAATCATGCCGATTACCGGTATTCCGCTGCCATTCATGTCTTACGGCGGTTCGGCACTGCTTACAAACACCATAGCCCTGGGACTGCTGATGTCCATCAACAGTCGTCGCCTTGATTTTAAATCATCATTTTAAATTGCCATGAAAAACCTAATAAAGCCCCTTGAAGAATTTGGGGCCATGCTTAATTCCGTTCAGGTTCCATCCCGCTATGTAGGTGGAGAATACGGTGTAATCGTAAAGCCCCACGCTGACTGTGAAAGCAGTGATGATCCTTACTATAACTTTGCAGTTGCCTTTCCCGACATGTATGAAATCGCCATGTCCAATCTTGCCGTCAAGATCATTTATAACGGCCTTAACAGATATGACAACATAAGATGCGAGCGCGTTTTTGCCCCTGATATTGATTTTGAAAAACTCCTGAAGGAAAGAGACGTACCCCTTTATACACTGGAAACAGGAATGCCACTTAACCAGGTGGACATGATAGGTTTTTCCATCGGTTATGAACTTGGAATCACGGAAGTCCTTGCCATGCTGGACTGCGGTAAGGTTCCGCTTCTTGCAGAGGACAGAAAGGAAGGGGACCCCATTGTCATTGCCGGTGGCTGTGGAGTTACAAATCCAGCTCCATTCAGCGATTTTTTTGATGCCTTTTTTATAGGAGAGGCTGAACCGGGACTTTTTGAAATGACTTCGCAACTTGCCCTGCTAAAGAAGCACAAGGCAACCCGAAAGGAAATCCTTGAATTCATAGAATCAAAGCCCTATATCTGGACCAGGAAAAAGTGCACTGGAGCTGACAGGAAAATTGCACGGAGGGCAGTGCAGAACAACTTTGGCCTTGTTCCATCCGTTCCATCATGGTTTCCCCTGCCTTCCAGCAAGCCTGTTCAGGATCACGGCGTCCTTGAAATCATGAGGGGATGCCCCAATGGCTGCAGGTTCTGCCATGCTGGCGTCTATTACCGCCCCATGCGAGTCAAGAACTTGAACCTTATCATTGATGAAATTGACCACCTTATCTTTGATGCTGGATACAGGGAAGTAAGCCTGAATTCCCTGAGCAGTGCGGATTTTCCTGATGTAGGGGGACTTCTTGACATCCTGAACCAACGTTATGAAGGATATAACGTCAGTTTTCAGCTTCCATCACTAAAAGTCAACAGCCTTTCCCTGGATATCCTGGAAAAGCTTTCCAAGGTAAGAAAAAGCGGACTTACCTTTGCCGTTGAAACTCCTGACGAAATGTGGCAGCTTAGCCTTAACAAGGAAGTTTATTCCAGCCACCTTTCAGAAATCATTCGCGAAGCCAAATCAAGGGGATGGAGCAGTGCAAAGTTCTACTTCATGATCGGTCTTCCCCTTGGAGATTATTTTAACGAGGAAAAGCTTGAACCCGGTAGCGAAGGAACTGAAGAACGGGCTATCGTGGACTTCATGATTGACCTGCAGCGAAGGACAAAGATACAGTGCAACGTAAATGTAGGCGTTTTCATTCCAAAACCTCATACTGCCTATGAAAGAATCAGGCAGATTGATCCCGAAACCGCTAGGGCCAAGATTGATTACATATACCAGAACCTGCCAAAGGGAAAATTCAAGATCGGACGCCACAACTATGATGCCACCGTCATTGAAGGACTTCTAAGCCGTGGCTCCTTTGATGCAGGAAAGGTAATTCTTGGGGCATATAAAAAGGGCGCAAGATTTGACGCCTGGGATGACCACCTCAGGGAAGACTTCCACTGCTGGCAGGAATCCTTTGATGAAGCAGGCTTTAACGTCAGGGAATGGATTTACCACGACTTTGAAAAGGATGAATTCCTTCCCTGGGACGGCCTAAGCCTTGGACCTTCACAGTCTTTCTATAAAAAGGAATTCCAGAAGTCAAAGGACCATGAACTGACACCACGTTGTGAGGAAAACTGTACCCATAGATGCGGAATCTGCAACAGCACTGAACAGGTGGAAGTTTACAACAGGGAAAAGATAGAATCAGTCTCAGGTAGTATAAAAAATAAGACGGTTATTCCCCCGGAATCCATGCCAGAAAGCAATATTCCTGTTCTTTACAGGATTCTTTTCAATTTTACCCGCAAGGACGGAGGGGAATTTACAGCATATCTTTCACAGGTTGAAATTTTCCACAAGGCTGTCCTTAGGTCCGGCCTAAGGTTTGTCTTTACACAGGGCTTCAATCCGCTTCCTCGACTGGAATTTGCCACTGCCATGACCCTGGGTGTTCCATCCCTGGAGGAAACTGCAAGCTGCATCATGTACGATGACATTTCTCCTGAAGTGTTCATTTCCAGAATGAATGCAGTTCTTCCTGGAAACCTGCAGATAAAGGAAGCTTTTGTATTCCCTGTAACTAACCAGCGAAAACGTGAATCCCTGAGCCAGGGTCTTTGGGGCTGCGTTTACGAATACCGCTTTACTGACCCATCTTTCATGACAGAATGGCTTAAAAGTGAAGGCCTCAAGAATCTTCTTGCTGAAAATCCCGAAATTTCCATTGAACAGAAGGATGGCTTTTTGTCAGTTACGGCTCCAGTAAGCGACAAGAAGGTTAGGCAGACCATTGAGGATCTTGGCGGAAAGAAATGGTTTGAACTGATGCAGGTCATCAAGGTTCAGACTTTGGCAAAACCTGAAGTTTCAGGCTGGACTGCAGAAGACGAAGACCAGTGGAGGCACAATAGCAAGGATTTTGTAAAGACAGAATCAGAGTCCGTATCCGACAAGCCGGTGCCATTCATGGAACTTTACAGGAAAATTGCAAGAATCAATGCAGAGCTTATCGCCAAGCGCACGGAACTTCAGGCCGAGCAGGAAAATTTCTACAGGGAACACCCTGACGTCAAGGCACGCCACGAGGAAGGAAAGAAGCAGGAATAGGGTAACCGGCAATCCTTGCCTTTATGCCTCTGCGGAAGAAAGCCTTTTAAGATATTCTTCCATTTGAAGGGGCTTGCTGTAGTAGTAGCCCTGGATTTTGTCGCATCCGTACATCCGCAGCAGGTCAACCTGTTCCTTGTGTTCAGCACCTTCTGCAATGCAGCTGAAGCCCATGCGCTTTGACAGGAGAATGATTTCCTTGAGCAAGATGCGTTCCTTTGAGTCTTCCTTTGAAGTGAGGATGCTGTCAACAAAGCACTTGTCCACCTTGAGGGTATCCATGGGCATGTCCTTAAGCAGGCTCAGCGACGAATATCCAGTACCAAAATCGTCCATGCTTATGGAAAAACCGTGGTCACGCAAATCCGAAAGAAGAAAATACATGGATTCAAGGTCTGCATAGGCGGAACTTTCGGTCAGTTCAAATTCTATAAGGTTATGGGGAATTCCGTAGGAATCCACGGTCTGAAGAATCTGCTGCTTAAGGCTCTTGTTTTCCATGCGGGTTCTGGAAAGATTGACGGAAATCGGAAAAAGCTTAAGGTCATTATCGATGCAGTACTTAAGGAACTTGCACACCTTTTCCAGGACAACCTGGTCGACCTTGCCAATTACATAGTTTTCTTCAAAGATGCCCACAAATTCACCAGGAAAAAGAAGCTTCTTGAACTTGTAGTTCCACCTGACAAGAGCTTCGGCACCAACAATTTTTTCCGTATGGATGTCGTATTTTGGCTGGAGGTAGACAACAAATTCATCACGCTCAATGGCCGTATCAAGGTAGGCGAGGTACCTGCGCTCAGAAACAGTCCGAACGTACATTTCATTATTGAAGAAATTTATCTCCGTACAATTGGGCTTTATTCCCTGGTGCTGGGCAATTTTTGCCAGGTCTGCAACAGTATCTCCGTTGCTAATGGCATCTTCCGAAACAACGACACCACAACGGTAAAACAGCCTGTAATTCTTGTCGCAGGGAAGAACAGATATTTCCTGGAAAAATACATTGAGACGGGAAAAAATCACCTCTTCATCAGCAGCCTCAACCATCATGGCAAAGTTGTCATTGTCGCACCGGCATCCATACAAGACCCATGGCTGTCGGTCGATATTCTGGGCAACTATCCTGAGAACTCCATTTCCAACTCCGTGACCATAAAGGTCATTAATCATCTTGAAGTCTTTTATGTCAAAATGAACAAAACAGTACTTGAAGTCCTTCTTTACATTAGGATCTAGGATCTTCCACAGATGGTTCCAATTGTAATAGCCTGTAATGTTATCATGGTAAACCATGCGGTACAGATCTTCCTTGGATAACTCGTCACAGGTCATGCTGAAAAAATGGTGAGAATCGACGTAATCTTCATGGAAATCAAGATCCCTTGACATACACCACGTATTATAGCATAGTTCATGTCAAAAGACAAATATTTATTCATGCTTCCCGGAATGTCGTCTTGATGTTTGAGTTTTCAAACCTGCTATGTTATAATTTTAAAGCTTTTGTATTTAATAAATATCTTGGAGACTTAAATGGACGCCTTTCAATTGGAATTTTTAAGGCAGAACGCATTCTTTACTATATTGAACCAACTGAAGAAGAGATCCTTTCATTTTGTGACGGAATGATTCCCGAGTCCCCAATGGCATATGATGGAGCTTATGGCACCTATGACTGTCCAGGCTTATTCCGCATAAAAACGAAAAGCGGCTATATGGAAGTTCTTGGAATTGAATTCCGCATGAATGACCGGCAGGTAGAGTATCCAAAGAATTTAAAGTCCCTCATTCTTAACCAGGGGTTAATACGGAGCGATACATTCATCAAGATGGATGCAGTTTCAAAGGATGACATTTGGCGCCAGATAAAAAAGACCATTGAAACAAATGTTCCCCTTAAGACAGCCTCTTACCAGCACCTGATTTCTACGGAAGGGGAGCCGGATCTTATTCAAATCTTTACACTAAACAACAGGAAAAAATACCTGATTTCTGCTAAAAAAGTTGACTTCACTCCAAAATACATATCCCTTGGTGGAGGCACCCATAAGGAAAAGGAACTTTACGACCTTGCAAACAGGGATAAAATCATCGGCTGCCACAACTGGAACTACATGTGGGAAAACATAGCATATTTGGGATTCACCGGCATTCGGGACTTTACCTTTGTCTATTTTGACATTAAGGATTTTAAGGCCCTCAATGTTGTTTACGTACACGTGACTGCAAATGAAGTTTTAAGGCGCATTGCCAACAAGATGGAGAATACTGAATGGATCTACCATGTTGCAAGGTCAGACAATGACAATTTTGCCATGATGATCAGGACCATGCCAAATGATGAAACCCTGGACAAGCTGAAAAAACTATTTTCTGAACTTGAAGCAATGCCCGAAATTCCCAACTACAGCATTTTTTACCGGGTTGGCGTGGTTCCAATGAAGACATCGCTTTTACTTGGGCCAACGGTTGCAGATGCTGGAAAACAGGTTCAGAGAATGGGTTGCAAAAACTACATGACTGAAATCAATTTCTACACTGAATCCATGTATGACCAGCTGAACTGGTCGGAACAGATCAAGGCCTACGTTGACATCGCCATAAAGAAGGATGAATTTGCAGTATATCTCCAGCCAAAATATGATATCAGGACGGAAAAAATCCACGGCGCAGAGGCACTTATCCGTTGGAATCTCCATGGCAAGGAACTGCTTGCTCCGTATAAGTTCATTCCGATTTTTGAACAGGATGGACTCATAACAAAAATTGATGTTATCGTCCTTCACAAGGTCTGCCAGTATTTTAAGAGCTGGAAGGCTAGGGGAATTGCGCTGCATCCAATATCCGTCAACCTTTCAAGAAAAAGCCTTGGTATGCCTGATCTTGTTGAACATCTTACGGCCATAGTTGATGAATACGATGTGAGCCACGAGCTGATTGACTTTGAACTTACGGAAAGCTCGGCCCACGATGACCAGAGTTACATGATTCATATCATACAGATGCTGAAAAACAAAGGCTTTAAGATTTCCCTCGACGATTTTGGTACGGGATATTCTTCTCTTTCGCTGCTAACTGTACTTCCAATGGATACAATAAAGATTGACAAGTCCTTTGTCGATGGAATTTGCGGTGAAAACAGCAGCAAGGAATGTTCCGTTTTAAGGCACATTATTTCCATGGCCAAGGACTTAAATCTTACATGTCTTGCAGAAGGAGCCGAAACAGGACAGCAGTTTGAACTTTTACGAAGCTTTGTCTGTGAAATCGTTCAGGGTTACTACTATTCAAAACCGCTTCCAGTTGAAGAATACGAGAAAAAGCTGGTTTAATGATATGTCATAGCAGGATATTGCAAATTCTGTAACAGGCAAAGAAAAAATTTTGTTTTTTTTCCCACAAAATATCAACTACATGTCCTTCTGGTACTAGTTATAGTATCAGGAGGATTTTTTATGAAAGACCAGAATCAAAACAACAATATTTGTTTCATAGAAAAAGAAGCAAGAAGTATGATAAAAAGAGACATAGTGTTTACTGTTATAAGAGTACTAATTTTTATTTTATATTTTTTTAATTTTTTTCTTATATTTACTATCATATCAGAGTCAAAATTTTGGAAGAAAAATAAAAAAAGTTATATCAAAGATAAAAATATTAATACTATGGAACTAATTTACTATCACGCTTCAAGAGAAATTTATGAAAAAGAGTATGAAAGAGAACTGGAGGATAAGATATATATATCATTAAAACCAATATTCGGTGAATACAGAAAAAAAATTGTAAAATGTAAGGTCATTAATGGTAGTTTTCGTAACATCGAAGTGCTCGTGTATGTATCTGGCAAACTTTCAATGGAAGAAAAGAAAAGTATTGCAAACATTGCAAAAACTGAAATCTCTGGAGGTAATCTAATAATATTATCAGAAGATATTCAAATCTACAATTTGAACCAATCGATAATAAACTGGAACTAGCAGTAAGAAAATAATTCGAAAAACAATTTTTGCTGATATTTTTAGTATTGCTTTTTGCAAATAGACGTATTATATTAAATACAGAAAAACGTACGAATAATCGTATTATAATTCGGAGGTATGTTATGACAGCCGTAAAAAGCATTGATCTTCGCGATAATTTCAAATCTTTCTGTGACAAAGTTTTTGGTGGAGAAACACTGATAATTTCTCGTCCTAAAAATGAAAATGTTGTAATGATTTCTGAAAACGAATATAACCAGCTTCAGAAAACAAAACGCAATGCTGAATATTTGAGTATGCTTGAACGTTCTGTGGAAGAAGCAAAAGCTGGCAATATCATTGTTAAATCACCAGAGGACTTCGATTAATGAATATTATTTGGACTCAAACTGCCTGGTCCCAGTATGTCCAGTGGCAAAGCGTCGACAAATCTATGATAAAGAAAATCAACGAATTAATAAAAAGTATTTGTAGGGACGGAATTCTTGAAGGTATAGGAAAACCTGAACCTCTAAAACACATTAAAGCCTGCAGCAGAAGAATTAATGATGAAAACCGATTTGTTTATAATCTTGATACAAATGGTAATCTTATAGTTTTTGCCTGTATTGGACATTACGAAGATTAAAGGCTGGAATAAGGCTAAAAAATTAACGTTTAAATTCTACTTTTCCTCTTTATGTTAATGTTATTTTATATTAGTAGACAGATTTGAAGTTTATAGACAGTTATTATGTGAAAATATATTAATTATTTCTTCTATTAAGTAAAGAAGAAAATAAGTCAAAAAGTAAAAAAATGTGTTATAATAAAGGATAAGATAAATGGCAGGAACAGAAAAAAAGCAAAATATTTGAAAAAAATTAGATATAAATATC
>JAKSLY010000006.1 GCA_024400955.1 Treponema sp. | reverse complement strand
GTACAAACGACCTTACACAGACAACATTCGGTTTCAGCCGTGATGACTACTCTAAGTTCATCGATTCTTACCTTGACCAGAAGGTACTTCTCCAGGATCCATTCAAGACACTTGATGAAGGTGTTGGTGCAATGATCAGCCTCGCAGAAGCAGCAGGACGTTCAGTTAAGTCTGACCTCCACCTCGGAATCTGTGGTGAACACGGTGGTGATCCAGCTTCTATCGAACTTTGCTACAAGCTCGGCCTTAACTACGTTTCTTGTTCTCCATTCCGCGTACCAGCAGCTCGTCTCGCAGGTGCACAGGTAATCATCAAGGAAGCAAAGGCTGCAAAGGCTGCTAAGGCAGCAGAAACAGCTAAGAAGGCTCCAGCTAAGGCAGCAGCTAAGAAAGCTCCAGCTAAGGCAGCAGCTAAGAAGGCTCCTGCAAAGAAGGAAGCAGCAAAGAAGGCTCCAGCTAAGGCAGCAGCAAAGAAAGCTCCTGCAAAGGCAGCAGCAAAGAAGGCTCCAGCTAAGAAGTCTAAGTAAGTAGACCTAAGCAAAGTTTAATCTTTAGCTTTATGGCCCTCGGGAGAAATCTCGGGGGCTTTTTTATTTCACTCCATAAGTGTATCATTCATTCCATGCGAAAGATTTCAAATTTCCACACGCATACCATGCTCTGCCATCACGCAAAGGGAACGCCAAGGGACTATTACATTCAGGCTGCAAGGGAAGGATGCCTGGCCCTGGGATTTTCCGACCACTGCCCCTTTCCGGCAAATTTTCCTGACATCTGGCCCCACATAAGGATGTCCGTTGAAGATTCAAGGCTTTACATTGAAGAAATTCAGCAGATAAAGGATGAATCGCCTTTCCCGATTTATGCAGGATACGAATGCGAATATGATCCAGCCTTTGACTCCTGGTATGATGAACTGAAATCCGCTTACGGGGCAGACTATCTTGTACTGGGTTCCCACTGGGTGACTGACGGTTCCATGCATCTTTATGCGCCTGAACTTGATGACCTTGCAGCAATCGGCAGGTACATTGACCAGACCATCGACGGAATGAGGAGCGGCCATTTTTCATTCCTGGCGCACCCGGACCTTTTCATGATGGGCTACAAGAGATGGGATGAAAATTCAATTGCCTGGTGCAAGGCACTGGTTGACGCTGCAGTTGATCTTGAACTTCCCCTTGAAGTGAATGGACTTGGTACAATGCGCGAGCCCTACAATACCGAAAGAGGAATGCGCTACCCCTACCCCGTTGTTGAATTCTGGGAGATGGTGGCACAAAGTTCCGCAAGGGTTGTATGCAACTCAGACGCACACAGGCCGGAAGACGTAATCATGAATGCATGGCGGTCAAGGGACTTTTCTTCAAGGTTCGGCCTGGATCCCCTTGATTCAATTTTTGCAATGAAACAGTGATTCATCCATATCCCTTTGCACCCACGGGCTTTTACTGCTATAATTCATTCACTATGAAACACAAGATGCAGATTTTACAGGAACTGTCGGTTCAGAATGGACCGCTTTGCGTTGGCTTGGACACTGATCCATCTTATATTCCGGAAAATATCGTAAGGAACTATCCTTCAAAGGCAGAAGCAGTTCTTGACTATAACAGAAAGCTCATTGCGGCAGTCGTAAGGGACAAGAGTGCATGCTGCTTCAAGGTTCAGATTGCATACTACGAGGCAATGGGACTTGAAGGACTCAAGGCATACGCACAGACCATCAGGGCCGTAAAGGAATCGGGACTCATCTGCATTTCCGACATCAAGCGCGGGGACATTGCAGCAACTGCAGGGGCTTACGCAAGGGCTCACTTTACCGGTGACTTTGAAACTGACATCATCACCATCAATCCATACATGGGCTTTGACACCCTCAAGCCTTTTACCGAATACTGCACCAAGGCCGGCAAGGGAATTTTCGTTCTCCTCAGGACAAGCAACCCTGGCATGGTGGACATTGAACAGCAGGAACTCAAGAGCGGAAAGCGCGTCCTTGACCAGGTTGGCGATGAACTTGAAAGAATCAATACAGAAATGAAGGCAACATATCCTGACCAGACATGTTCTCCAGTGGGAGCCGTTGTAGGCTGCACGGAAGAAAGCGATGCCCGCGCCCTGAGGGATGCACACAAGGAAATCTACTTCCTTATTCCAGGTTACGGGGCACAGGGTGGAGATGCAAGAATCTGTGCAACGCTGATGAAGGAAGCCGGAGGAACAGTTAACTCAAGCCGCGGAATCCTGTGCGCATGGAAAAAGGATGAAGGCCTCAAGTCCAAGGTTGAAGATGGAACCGTCACCATGGACGACATTGTGGCATCAGCCGCAACTGCAGCCATCAAGTCCAAGGAAGACCTTCTTTCATACAGATAAAAGACGGATGTAAGGTAAAGCACTAACCGAGACGCAGGAATATTCCTTTCTTACAGAAGTTCCCGGCAGTGACCTCCCATCAGCGGCCCTTGTACATTGCAAGGGCTTTTTTTAATTCATCCCGCACATCTTCAATAAGTTCCGGCGGCTCAAGAACCTTTACCAGGCTGCCGTAGGTCATGACGATTCTCTTTGGGTCGTGGAGCTGGCTTGTGGTAAAGGTCAGTTTTACGCTTCCGTCCTCAAGCTGCTCCAGGTGCTGGGTATGGTGCCAGGTGCGCTCAAGGACAAACTGGCCGATGCTCTTGTCAAAGAGAAGCACTACGCGGAACATTCCGCTGCCGCTCCAGACCCCCATCTGGGGATCCATGTATTTTGTAAGCCTGAAATCCGACGGAATCATGTAGCGTTCCTTTGTTTCCTCGATGTTGCTCATGCGCGCAAAGCTGAATGTCCTGATTTCCGATGGCCTGTCAGTCTTTGCCCCCATAAGGTACCAGTCTCCGGTCTGGGTAAAAAGAATCTTGTAGGGATTTATCCTGTACTTCTGAACCTGGTCATCCTTCCTGTCGCTTGAAATCTTATGATAGTGGAATGTAATGGCCCGGCGTTCCTGCAGGCAGTTGATGATCGATGGAAAAACCGAGGAATCAATTTTTGCCATGGGATCCGTAATGACCTTGATGTATTCAGAAATTTTTTCCGGGTTGTATTTTTTTCCGTCCGGGATGAAGTCCTTCATCTTTGCGATTATGGACTTAAGTTCCCGGCCAAGGGTTGTGTTCCTGTAGGTGTCGATCAGGTTCTGGATGATGCCAAGACCCAGAAGTTCACCAGTGGTAAGGTTTATCTTGTTGGACCAGAAGTTCCTGTCCGTAAGATAGTACCCGCTTCCGTAACGCTTCATGTCCACTTCAATGGGGGCATCATAGTCACGGCGCAAGGTCTGGATGTCCCTGTAAACCGTAACCTCGCTTATGCTGATTCCCTCTTCATTCCTGAGACGCTCGGCAATGGTCTTTGCATTTGGGAAATTCATGGTGCGGATGTATTCCACTATCTTCTTTATCTTCCAGTCAAAATCCTTTCCATTTTTTGGCATATTTTTTTATTTTTTCCTCCCTTTATCACTTTATGATAGACCTTCTATCGTATACTTTCAAGTGTAAGGATGAAAAGCATCAGACTTAAGGAGGTCAACATGGCAGCAGTAAACTCTTTTGAAAACTATCTTAGCGACATCGGTTCCTTTGGATTCCTCTCACAGGAAGAAGAACGCACCCTCATAGAAAAGGCACAGAAGGGAGACAGGGCATCACGCGACAGGGTGGTAAGTTCTAACCTGCGCTATGTTGTCAACGTTGCAAAAAAATTCCAGGACCGCGGTGTGGATCTTGAAGACCTTGTATGCGCCGGAAACATTGGTCTTGTAAAAGCCGTGGACAAGTTTGACCCATCAAAGGGAACAAGGTTCATTACCTGCGCTGACTTCTGGATAAAGGCCGAGATCCGCATGGAAATTGGAAACGGCAGAAGGATTCACATTCCCCACAACTACGAACAGCTGATTCCGCAGATATGGGCACTTTACCAATCCAGGCCCAGGAACATGAACCACGGCAGCGTCATCCAGTGGATATGCGACACACTTGGAATAAAGCGCCAGATTCTCATTTCCATCATGAATGCAACAGGCGGCTTCAAGTCCCTTGACTGCGCCATTGACAGCGAAGACGACGGTAGATGCCTTCATGACATAGTGGAAGACCAGTGGACGCAGAACCCTGAGGAAAGTGCCCTTGAAAATGATGCATGCAGAAAGGTATCAATGATTCTTGAGGGAATTCCTTCCGTGGAAAAGAAGGTGCTAAGGCTAAGGTACGGCATTGGGGAATCAAAGCCCATGACCTACAACGAGATAAGCCTTAGGCTTGGACTTACAAGGGAAGGAATCAGGCAGGCAGAAAAGCGCGGCAAGAGAAGATTTGCAGAAAGCGAAAACTGGCGCCAGGTTGAAGACTACTGCGCGTGAATCCAAAGGCGCCTTTGTACTCTACCTAAACCGTAGGATGCGCTGGTTGCTGCTGCCGCGGAACTGCAGGCTTATGTCCCTTAGAGATTCTATGAATGGGCCGTCAACAAGAACGTCTATGCAGGAAATCATGCGGTCGGTGAATTCAAAGTGGCGCTTGCCGTCTGCAGGCTGAATGTCCTTGTCAAAGACATAACCTGAATAGCACCAGATGGTTTTGTCCGGATATGTCTTTCTTACTTTTTCAAGGAATGGCGCAAGAACTTTCTGGTTTTCCTCTTCAAAAGGTTCGCCGCCAAGAACCGTAAGTCCTGCAATGAATTCCTGACCCAGGGCTTCAAGAATTTCACCTTCCGTCTCCCGGGTGAATTCCTTTCCGTAATTAAAATCCCAGGTGCAGGTGTTAAAGCAACCGGAACAGTGAACGCGGCAGCCTGAAACAAAAAGAGAAACGCGGACGCCCTCGCCATTAGCAATGTCGATTTTCTTTATTTCACCATAATACATAAATAACCGTCTGCAAAGAAATCTTTATCCGAAAGCCAAAGGACAACCCCGGCTCCGTGTTCATTGAATTCCAACCTAGAAACTTTGCAGACGGTTATTATATTGAAAATATAACAATTAATGAAGGGCGCCCGGAATTCTGTAAAATATATCGCGCGTAGGGCAGGTTCAATGTTCGATACAATATTAAACTGACTCCACGCAGGCAGAACCTACCTTACGTACGGTGAACTTTTTCAACAATATATTACTTGTTGAAGTATACAGAGTTCCAGCGGAGCTCGTTGCGGAATGCAGGAATTGTTGTGTTCTTGTCGATTACAACGCATTCTGTCTGGAGGATCTCGCACCAGTCACGGAGCATTTCGCTTGTAACGATGTTAGAGAATGCAGTGTGGTGTCCGCCGCCTGCAAGGATCCATGCTTCAGAACCTGTTTCCATCGTTGGATATGGCTTCCATACCATACGTGCAACAGGAAGCTTTGGAAGAGGTGCTTCCGGTGGAACAACTTCAACTTCGTTTACAACGCAGCGGAAGCGGTCTCCCATCTGGACAACGGCTGCACAAAGTCCCTCACCTGTGATTGAGTTGAATACGAGACGTGCCGGATCTTCCTTTCCGCCGATTCCGAGTGGGTGAACCTCGATTCTTGGCTTTGCACCTGAAACTGCGATTTCCGGGTCAACCTCAAGCATGTGGCTTCCCATGTCGAGTTCCTTGCCTGGAACAAAGTTGTATGTGTAGTCTTCCATGAAGGCATTCCCCTTTCCAGGTTCAACAAGGCCTTCTGTCATTACCTTGAATGTGCGGACAAGGGCTGCAGTCTTCCAATCACCTTCTGCACCAAATCCGTAGCCGTCTGCAAGGAGACGCTGGATTGCAAGACCTGGAAGCTGCTTGAGTCCGTGGAGGTCCTGGAAGTTTGTACAAAGAGCATTTGCATCAACATCCTTAAGGAAGCGGCGAAGGGCGATTTCAATTCTTGCCTGGTACTTAACGTGGTCAACAACAGTTGCATCGTCCTTTCCAACGATTTCGTAAAGCCTGTCGTATTCAGCATAAAGGTCATCAACTTCCTTGTCCGTAACCTTGTCCATGTATGCAACAAGATCACCGATTCCATAGTAAGGAACAGACCAGCCGAAGGTCATCATTGCCTGTACCTTGTCTCCGTCTGTAACTGCAACTTCACGCATGTTGTCACCAAAGCGTGCAACCTTAAGTGTCTTGCCGTCAGCAACAGTACGTGCAACGCGCATCCAGTCGGCGATTCTCTTCTGTGTCTTTGCGTGTGACCAGTGGCCGCAGATTACCTTGCGTGGAACATCCATTCTTGCAGTGATGAATCCGAATTCGCGGTCGCCGTGGGCAGACTGGTTAAGGTTCATGAAGTCCATGTCCATTGTTGCATAAGGAATTTCTTCATTGAACTGGGTGTTAAGCTGGAGCAATGGCTTCTTGTATGCGTTAAGGCCTGCGATCCACATTTTTGCTGGAGAGAATGTGTGCATCCAGCAGATGATGCCTGCACATTCAGCATCGGCATTGGCAGCTTCCAGTGTTTCGCGGATGGCTGCAGGTGTAAGAAGTGTCGGCTTCCATACAAGTTCGCATGGAAGGGCTTTTGATTCGTTCAATTTTGCAACGATTTCCTTTGAATTCTTTGCAACCTGATCGAGAGTATCCTGACCGTAAAGATCCTGGCTACCTGTAATAAACCAGAAAACATATTTCCTAAGATTCATTTTGTTCCCCCTTTGAATCCATATTAATTAATTGCTTGATGGGCACTCCCTGCCCTCAGCTGGCAGAAAACCTGATTACGTTCCAGCTGGCAGCCTTAAGCTTGAGGGTGTAGATTCCCTTTTCCCCGTCAACAAGGTCTGCATTTCTTGGAGCCACATTGTCAGGATTTGCAAGTGAATTGACTGCAGAAAGGTCGCTTCCGCAAAGTTCAGTCCTGAAGTTCATCCTTGTTTCCCCAAAGGAACTCAAGTCCACTGTTGTCTCGCAGTCGGAATTCTTGTTGGTGTTAAGGGCAAAGACAGTAACCTGTTTTGATTCCTCATCATAAACGCCTGCAAAAATCACGGCAGGAACTTCGCCATACTTGTCCGTAATCTTTGATTCCGAATGAACCACAGGCTGAAGGGCAATGCCACGGCCGTAAAGGCTGATGTCACGGAACGGCCAGTAGATTGTCTGGCGGAATGCACCCTTTCCAGGTTCCGTAAAGATAGGGGCGATTACGTTTACAAGCTGTGCAAGGCATGCAACCTTTACGCGGTCTGCATGGTTAAGGAGAGTGATTGCCATTCCACCAAAGGCAAGGGCATCAAGAAGGCTGTAGTTGTCCTCAAGAATCCTAGGGGCCTTTTCCCATGGGTGAGGCTTCTGGTTCTGCTGGTACCAGATGTTCCATTCATCAAAGGAAAGCATCATGGTCTTGTTTGAACGCTTGTATGCCTTTACATAGTCACATGTTGCAATGGAAGTCTTGATGAACTGCTCCATGTCGTAGAAGCTTGCAAGGAAATCGTCGTCGTTGCCGAAGTTTTCAAAATACCTGTGGATGGAAATGTAGTCGGCATGGTCATAGGTATGCTCGAGAACAATCCTGTCCCATTCAGGGTATGTTGGCATTCCGCTTGAAGCACTTCCGCAAACAACGGTCTTGATGCTTTCGTCGGTCCACTTCATTATCTTAATTGCCTCAAGGGCCTTCTTTCCGTAATCCACGGCGTCAAGGTGACAGATCTGCCATGGGCCGTCCATTTCGTTTCCTACGCACCAGTACTTGATGTTATGTGGATCCTTGTGTCCGTTGGCAATGCGAAGGTCAGACCAGTAGGTTCCGCTGGGGTAGTTACAATATTCAACCATGTCGCCTGCATCCTGTGGAGTTCCGGTTCCCATGTTTACGGCAGCAAGAACTTCAGTACCGGACTTCTTTGCCCAGTCAACGAATTCGTCGATTCCGATTTCATTAGGCTCGATTGTATGCCATGCGCGGTCAAGGCGAACAGGCCTCTTGTCCTTTGGTCCGATGCCGTCCTTCCAGTTGTAGCCACTCAGGAAGTTTCCTCCCGGATAGCGTACAAGGCCCACCTTAAGGTCCTTTACAAAGTCTATTACATCCTTGCGGAATCCCTGCTCGTCTGCAGTCTCATGTCCCGGTTCGTAGATTCCCGTGTATACGGCACGACCAAGATGCTCAATGAAGGAACTGAAAAGGTTGTTGTCCACTTCTCCAATCTTGAATTCCTTTACCAATGTCACTTTAGATTTCATGTTCTGTCTCCAAAAGAAAGGAAAAATTCCAAATAGTTGAAAATTTTCCTTTACGAAATCAGTCTATCACGGTTATACTTCATAGGCAAGAAAAATTTTGATAAATATCAATTTTTTCAGTAATAAAACCCAAAATATGCGTATTACCGGCCATGTCCACCCATTCACCATGGCCAAGACAGGCATTTTGCCGGCATTTTCAAGGAGGAACCATGAAGCGCACCCAAAATTCAGCATTCATATCAATTTTTACCGCAGCACTCATCCTGAACTGCACCTTTCCTGCAGCAATACAAGCAAAACCAAAGCTCCTGCCCGGGGAATCCATAAGCACTAACAAAACCCTCAAGAAAAAGAAGCTTTCGGACAGTCCCGTCGCCCCAGGCAAAACTTACGCCGACAATAGGAATGACCCGGACTTTCTTGACAAAAAGTACAGCTTCCACACTTCCACCAACTGGAACTGCCACGACCCGAAGATCTTCCAGGATGACGACGGAACCTGGTACGTATATTCAACAGGCTGGAGGCACGGAATCTTTGTCCGTTCTTCAAGGGACCTGGTGGCCTGGACCCTCCACGAAGATTCAGCATTCCGCGACACAAGGGAAGTCTCGCCAAACTACGGCCCAATGCACTGGGACGATGAATTCCTCAAGTGGGTGGGCTTTGAAACCAACGACGGCACGGGCTACCACACGGAACTCTATTCACCGCTGCCCTTCCCCGAAACCTGGGCGCCGACGGTAACAAGGAAAAACGGAAGGTACTACATGTTCCACGGAGTGATCCGGGACTGCGAGACTTCCTACGGCAAGACGGTTCCGGCAGCATGCATCTCCCTTTCCATTGCAGACAGGGCAGAAGGTCCGTTCATACCGGCATCAAGGTACGCCCCGGAAACCTATCCAACTTCCACACTGGTGCGCTACACCTGGGAAAACGACGACGAAACCGGCAACAGCGCCATAGGCTACAACCAATGCAGAAACGCAGGCCGCAACTGGGAATCGGGATTTGGTGCCATAGACCCGGAATTCGTCATGGACATTTCCACTGGGGAACTTAAGGAATTCACCATCGGGGAACGCAAATGCCACGCCATGACCTACGGTTCCTGGAAAGGCGGCATAGCTCTGGTGTATGTGGATGCAGAGACCTTCAGACCAGTGGACCAGGGAACAGGACAGCTTCTGGACGAAGCCCTTGATTCAGTGGGCGGAAACAGCGGAAGGCACATTGCCGGCGGAAAGGGGGCAGCCTACGAAGGAAGCCAGCTTTTATTCAGCAGCGAAACAGGATGGTACTACCTTTTTGTAAGCATGGGCAACCTTGAATTCGACTACCGCGTTGGAATTGGAAGAAGCCGCGACATAAAGGGGCCATACCTTGACGCATCGGGACAGGACATGGCCTTTGACATGATGGCCAAGGCAAGGAACTACCATGCAGTCGGTTCCAAGATCATCGGAGGCTACAAGTTTGGCAGCGGCTTTGGATTTACGGCTCCGGGAGGACAGTCCATCTTCAGAAGTTCCGACGGAAAGATGATCTTTGCAAGCCATGCAAGAACAGACTGGCTTAATCCGGGACAGTTCTGCCTGCAGGCAAGGGAAATGTTCTTTAACGAGGAAGGCTGGCCGGTTCTTGAGCCATGCGAATACGACCCCATGGCAGCGGAAGAATACGACCGGGGACTTACGCTGTCACAGGCCGCAGGAAACTACGATGTGATCATCACCAGGCGCGACGCAGATGCAGAAAAGGCCGACAGGATCGCCCAGCAGTCGAGGGGAATCACCATCAGCCCGAAGGGAGAAGTAAGCGGGGCATACAGCGGAAAGATAACCATTGCACCCGACGGAAAAAATTTCACCATGGATCTTGGAAGGGACGGCACCTTCAGGGGAATCATAAGGCCGTCAACTGATTTTGCCACCCAAAACCCAAGGTCTGAAAACATCAGGACCCTGAATTTTACGGGGCTTAACGCCACTGCCGGAACCGGCAACCATGGCGAATACATCTGGGGAATAAAAAGCAGGAACTAGAAATAGGCCCTCATGACAATGCCCTGGTCGTAGTTGCCAAAGCCCTTGCCAAATATGTTCATTCCGCCCATGTGCTCGGCATCATGCTTTACCCCCACACGGACGCGGATTGAATGGTGTTCCCCAACCTTAAGGTCGTCCAGGGTAACACCCGAAATCTTGACGCCATCAACAAAGCTTCCCTCGTCGGTAACGGAAAAGTGCTTAAGGAGACCGTACTGGCTGCCTTCAAGCTTCCACCACTGGGGAGTATATTTTCCACGCTTGTCACCGTAGTCACCAGGGGAAGTCCATGTTCCGATTTCCGTCTTGTTAATCCACATTGTAATGTCCGAAGGCCAGTTGCTGTTGGTTCCCGGAGTTTCGGAAGAAAGCTCAAGGCTTACCTCAAGCTTGGTCAGCTTCTTTGTGCTGTAAAGGGTGTTGTTGGGGAACTTGTATTCAAAGGTTCCGCTGCCGCACCACAGGAGACCCGCCTTCATTCTGTCAGGATTCAGGAAGGAATCCGGAATATCCAGGAGGCCGATTATCTTTTCCGAAGAACAAAGTCCGCAAGGGGCCGTCACATGGCAGTCGGTGAAAATTCCAACAGGCATTTCAATCTCTATAAAGTCCTCGGATTCCTTCTTTGCCTCGGGAAACTGAATGAGGATGTCATGGAATGCAGGGCGGCACATCTTCTGGTTGCCCTTCTTTGCCTTGATGGATTCCGTGACGATGATCCCAGCTTCCTCAAGAATGGAAATATGGGTTGCCACCGTTGACTGGGGAAGTCCCAGGGCTGTGGAAATTTCATTTATGTTAAGTGTCTTTTCCCTCAAGAGGGAAAGCATGTTGATTCTTGGTTCGGAAGCAAGGGCCTTAAGCTTTGCCATGTCTTCCAGGGGATTAATTACTAGGGTGTTTTCAACGTTTTCCATGGCTCTAATATATCCGTAAAAGTTGATATTGTCCATATTTTTTTGAAAATTAAATTGACAGAATAAAAAAAAGGTCGTATCCTCAAAAATATACAACGACTTTTACTGCTATATATCAACTTTTTTCGGAGAACAAGATGAACATAACAGACATTACCCTGCAGGACGAACTGAAGCCTCTTGCACTCCAATGCGCAGACCCACATGTTTACCTTCACAGCGACGGCTACTACTACTTCACCTACTCCACCCCTGAGTACGACAGGATAGAAGTGCGCCGTGCCTGGTCCGTAAAGGCCCTTGCCGATGCAAAGCCGGTGGTGATCTGGCGGAAGCATGCCACAGGCCCCATGAGCTGGCACATCTGGGCACCGGAAATCCACTTCATCGACGGAAAATGGTACATCTATTTTGCCGCGGGAAGATCGGAAGACCCATGGTGGATCCGCACATGGATTCTGGAAAACCCAAGCCCGGACCCTTTCTGCGGTTCATGGGAAGAAAAGGGAATGCTACAGGCGGAATGGGATTCATTCATGCTGGACTGCACCGTATTCTGCAACAAGGGACAGTGGTACGCATGCTGGGCACAGAAAAGGCAGAGCCGCGAGGAAAATTCAGCACTTTTCATTGCAAAAATGGAAAGCCCCATAAAGATTGGCAGGCAGACAATGATCAGCTTCCCGGAATTCGACTGGGAATGCAGGGGATTCCGCGTAAACGAAGGACCGGCCGCCCTCATCAGGAACGGAAAGGTCTTCATCACATACAGTGCAAGTGCAACCGATGCCAGCTACTGCATGGGTCTCCTGTCGGCAGACGAGGATTCAGACCTTACCGACGCCGCCAGCTGGAAGAAAAGCCCGGTTCCAGTCCTTTGCACCAGCGAGGAAAAGGGAATCTATGGTCCCGGACACAACAGCTTTACCACAAACCGAGACGGAACCCAGGACTACCTGGTTTACCACGCACGCCCATACGCAGAAGTTGACCTGGTCTTTGCCCTGTACGACCCAAACCGCCATGCATGGGTAAAGAAAATCAGCTACGACAAGGATGGATATCCGGTTTTTCAATGATAAAAACGGGATTTAATACTAAAAAAGTTGATATAAACGGTTTTCATGATGAATAAAATGCGAATTTACCCGTAATTCACCATGAAAAATGGGAAAATCCGGTATTTTTTAGGTTTTAATTCAATTTTTATTGATTTTTATCAATATTTTTCTTGACTTCTAAAAAAATCCGGGTTTATAATCAAACCCATAGAGAGTTCTTTTGAGGAGGAATACATGAAAAGGACATTGTTATCTTTGCTTGCCGCAGCACTTTTGGCAGGCACAGTTGCAGCTGAAGAAATCACGGTAATGAATTTCGCTCAGCCGCAGGAAAAGGAAATCCTGGACAAGGTTGTAAAGCACTTTGAAGACACACATCCAGGAACAAAGGTAAACTTCATTACTGTTGCCGGTAATGAATATGCAGCAAAAATCCAGGCAGCACTTTCTGCCAACAAGCTTCCAGACGTTTTCTACATGGGACCTGAAGCTGTACGCCAGTACGTAGACAACAAGAAGGTCCTTGACCTTGCACCTTATGTAAAGACAGCAAAGGGTGCAGACTTCAACGACCTTTACTCAAAGGCAGTTGATGCATACCGCTACGACGGAACAACTCTTGGTGCAGGAGATGCAATCTGGGCCCTTCCAAAGGACTTCGGACCATTCGCATTTGCATACAACAAGACACTCTTCAAGAAGTACGGAATTCCGCTTCCTTCAACAGACAAGCCATACACATGGGATGAATTCATGGATGTTTGTACAAAGCTTACACGCGACGGTACATTCGGAACAGGTCTCAACGTAAACTGGGCATTCATTCAGTTTGTATGGGGCAACGGAACAGACTTCATCGATGCAACAGGAACAAAGGTAAACGTTACAGACCCTAAGTTCATCGAAGCACTCCAGTTCTGGGCAGACATGACATTGGGCAACAAGAAGTACAAGCCGGTTACACCATCTGCTGAACAGGCAGCAAGCCTTGACACATACCAGCGCTGGCTTAAGGGTGAACTTGGATTCTTCCCTGCAGGACCATGGGACCTTGCAGCATTCAACACACCTGGCGTACTCAAGGACGGATACGAATATGACCTTATTCCATGGCCAGTTCACACAGCAGCAAACAAGACAGCTACATACCGTGGCGGTGTAGGCTGGGCAGTTGCAGCAAACACAAAGAACCCTAAGGCAGCAGCAGAACTTGCACTCTTCCTTTCAGCAGACAAGGAAGCAAACAAGATGTACTGCGACATGGACCTCCAGATTCCAAACCTTAAGTCTTTGGCAAACGACTACACATCAAAGCCTGGTTTCCCTGCAAACCGCAAGGAATTCCTCAACATCATCGAAACAACAGGACGCAGCTGGCCATTTGAAGGAACATACACACGCGTTTGGTACGACCTTTTCTTCCGCGACGTTCAGCTTGTACTCGATGGAAAGGAATCTGCTGAATCTTACTGCAAGAGAATGCAGCCTGTAATGCAGAAGGAACTTGACAAGTCTTTGGCAAGGGCAAGAGCCGCTGCAAAGAAGGCAAAGAAATAATCAATTCTAGAACGTTGCACACGGGAGTTTTCGGCAACCGGCACATGCCATGGGACTGAAGCTCCGGTGTAACGGAACCAAAACTGGCGGGGGCACCATACAGCCCTCTGCCAGCTCCAGACAGGAGTTCTTATTTATGGAAAACATCAAATCGAAAAAGAAGATCAGATTTAACGAAGAGGCCATTGCGGGTCTTCTTTTTGTCCTGCTTCCTATTCTGGGATTCTTACTCTTCACCGCAGGACCTTTCATCTTTTCAATCTTTGCAAGCTTTACATCATGGGATTCAATGACAGACCTCACAGAGATTTTTACCATGGATGAAGTGGACAGAGAGTTTTTCTACGTTGGCTTTGAAAACTACAAGGAGATGTTCGCCGACATCGATTTCTGGCGTTCACTCTGGAACACTATATTCTACATGATCGGAATTCCAATCGGAATGATGTGGGCCCTTTCACTTGCCATTTCCTTCAACAAGGAACTTCCAGGCGTTAAAGCATACCGCGTCATCTACTACATTCCGGTTGTTTCTTCAATCGTTGCAGTTTCACTCCTTTGGAAATGGATCTACAACGGAGACTACGGACTTTTGAACCAGTTCCTCAGGTGGATCTTCCACGCAGAAGGAACCAACTGGCTTGAAAACGAACACACCGTCAAGCCTTCAATCATGGCAATGTGCATCTGGCGCGGCGTTGGAGGAACTGCCCTCCTTTACCTGGGCGGACTCCAGAACCTGCCAAAGTCTTACTACGAGGCTGCAAGAATGGACGGTGCAAGCAACTGGACAATCTTCTGGAAAATCACATGGCCATTGATGAAGCCGATTTCATTCTTCATCATCATCACCGGCATCATCAACGGTGCACAGCTTATCGTAGAACCGCAGATCATGGTTCCAAACGGAGGAACAAACTACAGCGCCGGTACCATCGTATTCTACATCTGGCAGCACGCCTTTGGTTCTTACGATGCAAAGGGTTATGCATGTGCAGCCGCATGGTTCCTTGCCGTGCTCATCTTCATCGTTACGGCCGTTCAGTTCAAGCTGAACAAATCAAGCAACAACTACCTTGAATAGGAGGCATGGGAAATGACATTACCAATCATAAAGAAAAGAACATACGCTTCCAACATGACAAGCAAGAGGATTGAGAAGATTGCAGTATATACATTCCTTACGGCTGGCGTGTTCATCATGATCGTGCCCCTGTGGTGGATGATCGTGTCTTCACTCAAGACAAAGGGACAGTTCCTCGGAACGCAGCTTTCCCTTGCCATGCCTGAAGAACCGCAGTGGATCAACTACGCAAAGAGGGTTTGGGAAATGACGCCTAAGCTTCAGCTGGGTATCCTCAACTCTGCAATAATTTCCTTCAGTACGGTTATCATTGGCTCCATTGTTTCCTCCATGGCAGCCTTTGCATACGCCAAGCTCCGCTTTCCCGGAAAGAACAAGCTGTTCCTTGCTGAACTTGCAACAATGATGATTCCATTTTCCGTAATCATGATTCCGCAGTTCATCATCTACGCAAGAATCGGCTGGCTCGACACATGGTATCCACTCATGGTTCCGGGAATGCTGGGCAATGTGGCAATGATTTTCTTCCTGCGCCAGTACATGAGCGGAATCCCGACTTCCCTCATCGAATCTGCAAGAATCGACGGTGCAGGATTCTTCAGGATTTTCTGGACCATAATGTTCCCAAATGCAAAACCTGCAATTGCGGCCCAGGCAATCCTCTGGTTCATGGGCGTATGGAATGACTACTTTGCACCTAGCATCTACCTTAACAATCCTGCAAAGGCCACCGTTCAGGTTATGATCAGCCAGCTGAATGCAATGTATGCAATCCAAACAGACTACCCGCTCCTCCTTGCGGCATCTGTCATCGCCATGCTTCCAGTTCTCATAATCTTCATGATCTTCCAGAAGCAGATCATCGCATCCGTTGCCCTTACAGGCCTCAAGTAATCATGGCACTTGTCAGCGTCACCGGCATGGTGGCAGCCCACGATCCGACAATAGTCAGGCAGGACGGAACCTACTACAGGTTCCAGACTGGCGAGGGGCTGCCATTCTTCAAGTCAAAGGACCTGGTAAACTGGCAGATTGCCGGCGCCATCTTTCCGCAGAACCCCATGTGGACAAAAGAAAAGGTGCCGGGATCCACGAGTTTCTGGGCGCCGGAAGTTGTCCATCGCGACGGCTGGTGGCGCGTTTACTATTCAGTTTCAACCTTCGGCAAAAACCTTTCTTCCATCGGCCTTGTCCGCACAAAATCCCTTGACCCGGAAAGCCCCGACTACGGCTGGGAAGACCTTGGCCCGGTAATTTCATCCAGGCCTGAAGACAACTACAACTGCATAGATCCTGCAGTGTTCTGCGACAGTGAAGGAAAAGACCGCCTTGTGTTCGGTTCCTTCTGGGGCGGAATCCAGATGGTCGACCTTGACAGTGACGGATTTGTTGCAGCAGGTTCAACTCCCAAAACCATTGCATCACGCACCTCGAAGGAAAATCCCATTGAAGGTGCCTTTGTCTTCCCCCATGAAGGAAAATACTTTCTTTTTGCATCCCACGATTTTTGCTGTCGGGGAACCGCTTCCAGCTATCACATAGTTTATGGCGTTTCAGACCATCCGGAAGGACCGTTCTACGACGAGGAAGGACGCAACATGCTTACGGACGGAGGAACCACCTTGCGCGACGGATTCAGCTTTAAGCAGTGGGCAGGACCTGGACACAACAGCATCTTCCGCGATGATGACGGAAAAATCTACATGGTATACCACGGCTATGACAGGACGGACGAAGGAAAACACAAGCTTCTTATGGAAGAAATAAGAATCAAGGATGACACCGTTTTGCTATCCTGACGCTATCAAAACATTCTTATAAAAAAAAGAACCGGCAGTCGGTCAGTAACTGCATCGCAGCATTCTGATTCCGGCGGCCGGTTTTTTATTTATCTAGTGGCTTGAGAGTACACTACAGGTGAAGCACCCTTTCGCGGATTTCCTGGGTACGACCCTGGTTCCAGTACTGAGTGCCGATGTAACCGCATGTACGGCGGGCAACGTTCATCGTTGTCTGGTCAGTGTTGCCGCAGTTGGGGCACTTCCAGATAAGCTTCTTGTCTGCATCTTCCTCAATCCTGATTTCACCGGTGTATCCGCACTTCTGGCAGAAATCGCTCTTTGTGTTGAGCTCGGCGTACATGATGTTGTTGTAGATGTGCTTGAGCAGCGTCATTACGGCCGGAAGGTTGTTCTCCATGTTTGGAACTTCAACATAGCTTACGGCTCCACCAGGAGAAAGTTCCTGGAACTGGCTTTCGAAGCTGAGCTTTGTAAAGGCGTCGATTTTTTCTGCAACGTTTACATGATAGCTGTTTGTTATGTAGTTCTTGTCCGTTACGCCGGGAATGATTCCAAAACGGCGCTTGAGGCACTTTGCAAACTTGTATGTGGTGCTTTCAAGGGGAGTTCCGTAAACGGAATAGTCGATGTGCTCCTGTCCCTTCCATGTCTTGCATGCAGTGTTGAGGGCATTCATTACGTCAAGTGCAAAAGGCTTTGCCTGTGGGTCAGTGTGGCTCAATCCCGTCATGAACTTTACGCATTCGCAAAGACCTGCATATCCGAGGGAAATGGTTGAATATCCGTTGTAAAGAAGCTTGTCGATTACCTCGCCCTTCTGGAGGCGTGCAAGGGCACCGTTCTGCCAGAGGATAGGTGCAACATCAGACTTTGTCCCCAAAAGACGGTTGTGGCGGATCCTCAGGGCCCTGTGACAGAGTTCAAGGCGTTCGTTAAGAATCTCCCAGAATTTTGCCTTGTCGCCACCGGAAGAACATGCCACGTCCACCAGGTTAAGGGTTACGACACCCTGGTTGAACCTTCCGTAGAACTTTGGCTTGCCTGTCTCGTCGCGATAAACCGTAAGGAATGAACGGCATCCCATGCAAGGGTAGCAGTTGCCTTCCTTAAGTTCCAGCATCTTCTTTTCTGAAATGTAATCCGGAACCATGCGGCGTGCAGTGCATTTTGCTGCAAGTTCCGTAAGGTAGTAGTAAGGAGTTCCCTGGTCAACGTTGTCTTCCTCGAGAACATAGATGAGCTTTGGGAATGCAGGAGTGATCCATGCTCCCCTTTCGTTCTTTACGCCCTGATAGCGCTGCTTGAGGACTTCCTCAATGATCATGGCAAGGTCGGCCTTTTCCTGCTCGTCGCGGGATTCGTTAAGGTACATGAATACGGTAACAAATGGAGCCTGACCGTTGGTCGTCATCAAGGTGATTACCTGATACTGAATTGTCTGGACACCGCGCTTGATTTCGTCACGAACACGCTGTTCCACCATGTAGTTAAACTGGTCGGTGTTTACGCTGATTCCCGTTGCGGAAATCATTTCCTGGAGTTCCTTTGTAATCTTCTTGCGGCTTACGTCTACAAATGGGGCAAGATGGGCAAGGGTGATGCTCTGTCCGCCGTACTGGCAGCTGGCAACCTGGGCAATAATCTGGGTTGCAATGTTACATGCCGTGCTGAATGAATGGGGGCGGTCGATCTTTGTTCCGCTGATGACGGTGCCGTTCTGGAGCATGTCCTCAAGGTTTACAAGGTCGCAGTTGTGCATGTGCTGGGCAAAATAGTCTGCATCGTGAAAGTGAATGATGCCTTCGTCGTGTGCCTGTGAAATATCCGGATCAAGGAGGAAGCGGCGGGTAATGTCCTTGGAAACCTCACCTGCCATGTAGTCTCTCTGAACTGAAACAACGGTAGGGTTCTTGTTGGAATTTTCCTGCTTGACTTCTTCGTTCTTTTCTTCAAGAAGGCTAAGGATCTGCTTGTCAGTGGTGTTTTCGCGTCTCATGACGGCATGGCGGTAGCGGTATGTGATGTAAAGCTTAGCCACATCATAGGCTGCATGGCGCATGATTCCGTCTTCAACAAGGTCCTGAATGTTTTCAACACTCAGTGCATGGCCGGAATTGTGACACTCGATTTCAATATCATCAACAATGGAGTCGATCTGGTCATCCGTAAGGCGCTTGGCTTCGATTACCTGCTCATTTGCCTTTCTGATGGCCACAACGATCTTGTTTCGGTCGTAGACAACTTCTGCGCCGCTTCTCTTGATGATCTTCATACTATCCCCTCTTCTTTTTATATCACAATTCGTTTTTGTCTTGAAAAACCCCTTTTCCAGCCCCGCAAACAGGCGCCTTACAGACATTATCGGGCCAAATATGGTGTACTTAACCGAAATAACACTATATATAGGGTTTTAGTGTCCGAAGTATACTACCCATGGTAGTCAAAGTCAATGACAAAAAGAGCCACCCAAAATGTAGGAATTGCGTATTTACCATGGTTTTCCTGATTTGATGGTGACAAAAAAAAAGAAATTTTTTTAACCTTTATTTTATGGGGTCAAATCGTAAAATATGGGTACAAAATTGAAAATTTTTATATTTTTATGGAAAATTTCAGTATAAAATCATACTTATATTATAAAATGAGGACAAAGCAGGTACAGACTGGCTGGCCTGGAAATGTTCCTGAAATTTTCTATTGAAAATAAGCCATAATATTGTAGAATTATGGACATATCTAAAAACTGCAATTTTTAGAGGTTCCATTATAGATACTCCACATGAAAGAGGAAGAATCATGAAAAACACAATTAAAAAAACTGCATTTGCCGCCGTGGCAGTGCTGGCATCCTTGATTTTTGCAGGCTGCGGAAAGAAGGCAAAAGTTGACACCGATACAAGGCTTGCCATTGAAGACGGAAAAACTGTCGTGGAACGCTACGGACAGCTCCACGTACAGGGAACGGGACTTGCAGACCAGAACAACAACCCGGTTCAGCTGCGCGGAATGAGTTCCCACGGCCTCCAGTGGCATGGAAAATTTGCAAACGAAGACGTATTGCGCTGGCTCCGCGACGACTGGAACTGCCAGATATGGCGCTCGGCAATGTATGTTACGGAAGGCGGTTATGCCAACAACCAGAACATAAAGCTTAAGGTGATCGATTCAGTTGAGGCTGCCATAAAGCTCGGAATGTACGTAATCATCGACTGGCACATCCTTGCCAACGGCGACCCCCTTACCCACATGGAACTTGCAAAGGAATTCTTTGACGAAATGAGCAAAAAGTACGGTTCCTATCCAAATGTATTGTATGAAATCTGCAACGAGCCAAACGGCGACAACGTTACCTGGGATGACAACATCAAGCCTTACGCAGAGGAAATCATCAAGGTAATCCGTGCCAACGACCCTGACAACATCATCATTGCAGGAACCCCAAGATGGAGCCAGAGGGTTGACCTTGCCGCAAAGAACCAGATCAAGAGCGACAGCAACATCATGTACACCCTCCACTTTTACGCCGGAAGCCACAAGAAGGCAAACATGAACCTTGTAAAGAAGGCTGCAAAGAAGAAGGCTGCCATTTTCTGCACGGAATGGGGAACCACAAAGGAATCAGGCGACGGTGGAGTTTTCGAGAAGGAAACTGAAGAATGGCTCAGCCTCCTCAAGAAATACAACATCAGCTGGACAAACTGGTCCGTAAACAACAAGGGCGAAGATTCCGGAATCCTCAAGTTCAACGCAGACAGGTTTGCCAAGGGCGGATGGCAGGAAAAGGACCTGAGCCCGGACGGAATCTACATGCGCAAGCTTCTCCGCAACGAAATCGAAATTAAATAGGGCCGTATAACCAGCTATAAATTAAAGCACCTGACCTTGTGGCCCGGGGAAACCTGGGTCCAGTCTGGAACCTCTTCCTGGCACCGTGCAGTGGCCTTATGGCACCTGTGGGCAAAGGGACATCCCTTGGGAAGAGCCAGAAGGGTCTTCATCTCACCGCTTTTTTCCATGGTGAACTGCCCGCCTGCCCCGGCAAACAGGGTCTGGGTATAGGGATGAAGGGCATCCTTGTACAAATCCCTTGCTTCTGCCTCTTCCACAAGCATACCGCGATACATTACGCCTATGGTGTCGCAAAACCAGCAGGATACCTTAAGGTCATGGGCAATGAACAGGAAGGAAAGGCCGCGCTTAGCCCTCAGGTCCTGCAAAAGGTTCAGGATCTGGGCCTGCACGCTTACGTCAAGGGCGCTTACAACCTCGTCACAAATAAGAACCTGCGGTTCCATGATGAGGCCGCGGGCAATGGAAATACGCTGGCGCTGGCCACCGGAAAATTCCGAGGGCTTACGGTCCAGGTCCCTTGCATCAAAGCCGATTTCCTGCAGGATTTTTTCCGCCTGAAAACGGGCATCCTCCTTTCCATTCCATCTTGAAGAATATTTCAGCGAGGAAGTCAGAATGTCATAAACCGTAAGGCGCGGATCCATGGACCTGGACGGATCCTGGAAGATGTAGCGCACCTTCTCCCGGTAAAGGCCCAGCTGCCTCTTGTTCATCTTCTGGACATCCTGGCCATCATAGATGACGCTGCCACCGTCAGACTTATACATGCGGATCAGGAGCCTGGCCGTCGTAGTCTTACCGCAGCCGGATTCCCCCACAAGGCCGTAGGTTTTCCCCCGGTGCAGGTCAAAGCTGACGTCGTTTACGGCATATACGTGCCTATCCGTCCTTGCAAAAAAGCCTGCATCAAGACCGAATCGCTTTTTTAAGCCGCAGGCGCTGATTACTGTATCATTTTCCATATCGTCTCCAAAAAAATGGGCTTTCCTATATGCAGGTGGCTCCAGGAACCCGGCATTTGTCCGTAGCCTGGGAGCATCTTGGGGCAAAGGGACATCCTGGCTCCGGATTTGCAGGATCGGTTACACGACCAGGAATTGCCGTAAGGTTGCCGTCGCTGTAATGGGTTCCAAAACGGGGGCTTGAGGCAAGAAGGGCCCTGGTATAGGGATGGCGCGGACTTTTGGTTATCTGCTCAGAAGTTCCGCTTTCCATGATGAGGCCGCCGTACATTACAATCATCCTGTCGCACAGGGATGCCACAAGGTCAATGTTATGGCTTATGAAGATGATTGAAAGCTTTCTTGAATTCCTCAGGGATGCAAGAAGGTCCACAATCTGTGCCTGAATCGTTACGTCCAAAGCCGTGGTTGGCTCGTCGGCAATGAGAAGGCTGCAGTTTTGTGCCAGGGCCAACGCAATGGAAATGCGCTGCAGCTGACCGCCAGAAAACTGGTGGGGGAAATTCTTGAGCCTGTTTTCCGGATCAGGCAGGCCGACTTCCTTCAAAAGCTCTATGGTGCGGCTCTTGCATTCTTCCCTTGTAAGATCAGGCCAGGAATTAAGCAGGGTTTCTTCAAACACGGCTCCCACGTTCTGCAGGGGATCAAAGGATCTGCCGGGTTCCTGAAAGATGTAGCCTATTTTCTTGCCGCGGAATTCCCGAAGCTGCTGTGAATTCAAGGCAGTCATTTCCGTGCCGTCAAAGAATATCTTTCCCTCTATGGTTGCATTGTCACCGTGGAGACCCGGTATGCAGATGGACGAAACGGATTTACCGCTGCCGCTTTCTCCAACGATGCCAAGAATTTCTCCCTTTTCCATGGAATAGGAAACACCGCGGACAGCCTGAATTTTTTCCGTCCTTCGGCCACGCATGACGTCAAAGGTAACATGCAGGTCCTGAACCATAAGATATGGCAAGACCGTTCCACTGGCAGCCACAGAATCTTTTTTTGAAGAATCCGATGCAAAAGCCGTCCCGCGCAAAACCTTTCTTTTTGCAAAAACTGCATGGTAAGGGTCATAATAATCCCTCAAGGCATCACCAATAAAATTGAATGCAAGGGTCACGACCAGAAGAAGCCATACGGGAACAAGAAGCCATGGAAAATTCCTGAGGTTGTTGAGGGTGGAAATGTCGCGGTTAATCAAGCTGCCCCAGCTTACGGCAGGATCTGCAATGCCAAGGCCAAGGTATGTAAGGCCCGTCTCGCTCATGATAAAGCCAGGAACGCTCAGTGTGGTTCCGACGATGATGTAGCTTGTTATCTGGGGAATTATGTGGCGGAAGATGATGACCAAGGACGGCATTCCCTCAAGAACCGCATTCTGAACAAAATCCTCCCTCTTGATTGCATGAACCATGCCTCGGTAGGTTCTTGCTGCCCCTGGCCACCCAACCAGAGACAGAAGAATGGTGATGATCATGTAGGAAGTTCCGCTGTCCATCTTGGTGTTCAGCAGGGAACGCAAAAAGAGAATCAGGTAAAGTCCCGGAATGAGCATGAAGAATTCGCTGACCCTCATGACGCACCAGTCGGTCCTGCCGCCAAAAAAGCCTGCAAGCCCTCCAAGGCAGATGGCAAGAACCAGGGAAACGGCACTGGCCACAAAACCGATGGTCAGGGAAATTCGCGATCCGTAGACAATGCGGCTAAAAAGGTCACGGCCAAGGTTGTCGGCTCCAAGAATGTAAACGGGATAGTCGCTGCCGGAAGTTCCAAAAAGGTGAATGTCCGTCTCAAAAAGCCCAAGGACCCTGTAGGAACTGCCATGGGCAAAAAGCCTGATTCCGTGCCTGGTTTCCCTATCGCTGACCTTTGCATACTGCCATGTTGAAGGTTCCAGCACCCGGTATTCCCGGACAGTAAGCCCCTTGATGGAAAGCTCAAGGTTTGCAGGGTGAAAGGTATTCTCCGGGAATGTGCGTGTTGCAGGATAGGGTGCAACGAATTCTGCAAAAACCATGACAAGGTAAACTGCCACAAGAACCACAAGGGAAGCAAGGGCAAGGGGGCGGCTTTTAATGTATTCAAGAACTTTTTTCATGATTCAGCTCCGTAACGAATGCGCGGGTCAAAGACTGCAAGGAGAATGTCCGAAACGACCATGCCAACAAGGACAAGGGCCGAGATGAACATGGTGTCTGCAAGGACAATGTTTACATCCTGCTGGGTTATGGCCTCATAGGTAAGGCGCCCGATGCCGGGATATGCAAAGATGATCTCAAAGATCAGGTTGCCGCTGAAAATAGAGGCCAAAAGGTTTGCACTGCCTGTAATGTAGGGATTTACGGTGTTGCGGAATGCATGGTTAAAGTAAACGCGCCTTTCGCTGATGCCGCGGGCACGGAGGGCCATGATGTATGGCATGCCGATCTGGTCAAGCATGGTGGAACGTATCATCCTCATGGTGGAACCTACGCTGCACAAAAATCCGCCCAAAAGTGGCAATGCTATATGATGAACATAGCTTGCGCAGAAACGGAAGAATCCGTCGCTCATGGGAAAGTCAGGATAAGCCGTAACCGGGAAAATGCCCGTGACGGAGGCAAAAAGCTGCATCAGGATAAGCAGCAGCATGGAAGGAAAGGCCAGGAAAAAAAGTCCCACAAAGGAAACGGCCACATCGGTCTTGGTGCCGGCCTTGCTGGAAAAATATACGCCCAGGGCAAAGGAAAAGGTTGTGACAAAAAAGAGGGAAATAAGGCTGTATACTACGGAATTGCCGATTCTTGAACGGATGAGGAAGCTGACGGGGGCACGGCTTATGAGGCTTGTCCCAAGGTCATGATGAATGACAACCCGCTTGAGCCAGGAACCGTACTGCACGTAAAAGGGCTTGTCCAGTCCCAGTTCTTCCCTGAGGAGCTTTTCCTGGTCTGCAGTAAAACCCTGGTCCTGGGTTGTACCGCCCTTACGCACTCCCCTGCCACCTTCCGACTGGGCCATGATCTGCTGGCTTATCATCTGGTCAACGATGTCGCCCGGTGCAAGTTCCATGAGGCCAAAAAGGGCAAAGCCCAGGACATACAGGAGGAATACCATGGTAAAAAGGCGCCCCGTAATGTAGGAAAAAAGGGGCATCTTCTTGCGGAATACAGTCCAGGGATATACGACCGTAGACTGAATTTTTGTAAACAGACTCATGCCATATTTTCGGCAGAAAGGGATATGTTTTTTAGGGGGACGCGTTAGGGATACGCAGGGCGCGGAGCGGCCACTGGACTGACGGAGTGACCCCTGGGAACGGAGGAAGGAAGCGGCTGGAGGCGAAGGCCGGAACCCGGAGCAGCCCGCCGGCAGGAGCGGAGCGAGTACCGAACGCCCGTATAGTAAAAAACCTTAAGTTCCTGCAAAAAGCCACGGTTTTTTGAAATTTGCCCCAGAAATTCCTTTAAAAATTGGCTGAAGAGTTTTATAATTTTTTTATGGCAGACACAACTATAGTTAACTCAAGTCCACTGGGCAAGCACCTTGACAGAATTGCAGAGTCCCAGCAGGTTTCATATTTGGTTTTCAACAAGAAAAAGATTCAGATTGCGGCAAAAATCACCCTTGGCAGGGAATCGGACAACGACGTCATCATTGATTCCAAGCTTGCAAGCCGCCACCACTGCATCATCCAGAAGATCAGGGATGCATATTTTCTTAAGGACGAAAAGAGCACCAACGGCACATTCCTTAACGGCGTGAGGATTTCTCCAGATAAGTACGTTAAGCTTAACGCCGGCGACAAGATTACCATCGGTTCCGCTAACCTTATCATGGGATAAACGCAGACAAGATGTTTTCTCCGGAAGAACTTGAGGAATTTAGGAAAGACCTTTGGCGGACTGCTGAATCTGATCTTCCGGAAGAAGAAGAACTGCAGGAATTCCTGGACAGGGGCATTACCCTTCTTGAAAACGAAAAGACTCTCTACAGGCCTCTTGACGACAATGGATGTCCGGGAGGTCTTCTTGATTTTTCCGGCCAAAACTGTCCCGTCATCATTGTTCCCGACATTCACGGCAGAACGGATTTTCTGCTGCGCCTCATGGACTTTAGGCTGGCGGGCGGAGGCTCGGTTCTTGAGCTGTTAAATAGAAGAGAACTGATTGTTCTTTGCCTTGGTGACTACGTTCACTCGGAAAAACGGGGCCTGGAGCGGTGGCTTGCAAGCTACGACGACTGGGTCATGGACGTTTATGCCGGGCCTTCCATGCAGCAGGAGATGAAGGAGAACCTTGCCGTCATCCGCATTGCCATGAAGCTTAAGGCAGCCTTTACCAACTGCTTTCACCTGCTGAAGGGGAACCACGAGAACATTACCAACGAGGACTCGGGCGGCAACCATTCCTTCCGCAAGTTTGTTCAGGAAGGGCAGATGTGCTGCGACTTTATCAGGCAGGTTTATGGCGACGTCATCCTGCACCTGCTTTCCCTTTGGGAAAAATCCCTTCCCCTGTGCGCGGTTTTTGATTCCTTTGGTGCAAGCCACGCGGAACCCCTTGAGCCATTTTCCAGGTCCAGGGTCATTAACTGCAGGTCCAATCCGCAGGTTGTTCACGGCCTTACATGGACGCAGAATGATGAAGTGATGGATTCCACATGCAGCCGATACCTTGCTGAACTGAACCCATGCGCAAAGCCCTGCGGCATCCTGTGGTTTGGCGGGCACCGTCCGGTCAGGGACAGCATTTTTGCATTGCGGCAGGAAGGACAGTACCTTCAGCTGCACAATCCTTCCCAGATGAACGCAGCATACGTTGTGCCCGGGAAGAAATTCAATCCAAAAAAAGATTTCATAATACTTGGAGATAAATGATTCATGGCAGATAAAACTATTATGGCAAAGACTGATGCGGCCAAAACTGTTGTTGCAAGGGCCGGAACGGAAAAGACTTCTGCGGAAAGAAGAACCGCAGTTCCTGAGACCATTGGAAAATATAAAAGCTGTACTAAGATTGCTTCCGGCGGCATGGGGGCCGTTTTTCTTGCCACCCATCCTGACCTTAAGCGCAAGGTTGTAATAAAGAAGCTTGTCCTTAAGAACGGCGGGGCTTCCATCAAGGAACGGTTCAAGCGCGAGGCAAGGATCCTTAGCGACATTTCCAGCCCATACGTTGTGCGCATGTTTGACTACTTTACGGAAGGCCGGTCAAACTACATTGTCCTTGAATACGTTGAAGGCATGTCGCTGGACAAGCTTATTGAAAAGCAGAGCGTGATTCCGACGGAGCTTGCACTCCTTGTCATCCTTGATGCCTGCCTTGGGCTTAAGATTGCCCATTCCAAGGGAATCGTCCACCGCGACATCAAGCCGGGGAACATCCTAATCTCCAGGCGCGGTGAGGTCAAGCTTGCAGACTTTGGCATTGCCAGCGATGAAAAGGAAAGCGACATTCCGGTCAGGGCCAATGCACGCACCGTCGTTTCTGCCGATACCGCTGCAGGCATTACCCAGGCAGGTTCCACCCTGGGTACTCCAGCCTACATGTCTCCGGAGCAGCTCATGGATTCAAGCAGCGTTGACCAGCGGGCAGACATCTATTCCCTGGGCGTCATGCTTTACGAGATGGTGACAGGCAGGAAGCCTTATGCAGGCGACATGGCTCCAGAGACCATTGAAAAAATCAGGAAGGGAAAGTGCATTCCAATCAGGAAGATTAATCCGAAGGTTCCTTCTTCCGTTGCAAGGCTTATTGCAAGGATGATGAGGCCGGATGCTTCCAAGAGGTTCCGTTCCATCGAGCCTGTCATTGCAAGGATCAGGTTTTACCTTTCCAAGTACGATACCCATGCAATCAGGGTCAGCCTTGCCCAGTCCATAATTTCCAAGGCAAGGATTACATATCCGGTTTACGAGCAGAAGAACCTGCGGGCCAAGAGGTTTGCCCTGGCTGCAGCTTGTGCCGTTCTTGCAGTTTACGGTGCAGTTTCTGCATGGAAGGCAGGTCTTGTCCACAGGACGATTTTGCGTTCATGGTATACTCCGGTCACCATTTCCATGGAGATGCCGGTTACAGCCAGCGTTGATGCGGACATTCCGGCCCATGCCTTTTTCTTTGTGAACGATGGCGGTGACATTCCAGAAGTGGCCGGCACGAGAAGAATTTTTATTCCCGATGCTGGAACTGCAAGTGATGCTGGAACCGCAAGTGGTACTGGAACCGCAGGTGCATCCAGTGCATCCGAAACTGCTGGTAAAACCGCAGGGGCATCCAGTGCATCCGGGGCCGCCGCAAGTGCATCCGGGGCCGCCGAAAATTCAGTCTATTCAATTAAGCCCGTGTACCTTAAGCCCGGCAACTACCGCGTCAAGATTGCAGAAGGCCCATACGTCTGGTGGAAGAGTTTTACCGTTGGCAGGGAAAGCCAGAACTTTAGGGTGGACTTCCTCAAGAATGCAAGCCGCAAGCTCAAGGTGATTTTTTCTGCCGTAGACGAGGCAACAGGTTCCGACATTTCCGGCCAGGCCAGGTACCTCATCCTTAACGGCTCCAAGTGGACCGACGTGCGCAAGGTGGACTTTTCAAAGCTTACGACAGGAACAGTCTACAAGTTCCTCATTACAAGCGAAGGATATTACGACGAATACTTTAGCCTGCGGATAGACTGGTACCAGGATGAACTTTTCATAAACGGAGCCATGAGAAAAAAATAAATGGCAGTTCTCCTTCTGACAAGGCGAAGAACTGGAAAAAGGTTTGAGGCCAGATCCAGTTTTGAAAGCGCTTGTTTTGATGAGATCATTGTTTTTTATGAACCAGAGGCTTTTTATGCGGCAGCGGTTCTCCTGTTTCCATGGGAAATCGACTGCCTTGTGGTTGATTTTGGTTCCGTCATGTGCGAAGAATGCAATCCTTACGAGATAGTCAAGAAAATTCCCGGCAGCCATGCGCTGATCGTCCACAATGATCCCAGGGCGCAGACCGCCTTTTCCCGCGGAATAAGCAAGGCTGCCTACTGGTTCACGCGCAACAAGGAAAACGGATCGTGCACAAATGAAAAAACCATCTTTGACTTTGAGCGTTACTGCCGGGTCATCGATGGCTTTATGTCTGATGGTTAGCGGATGTTTGCCTTGATGAAGGCAAGCTTAAGGTCCTTGAGTTTTTCCGTCATGGAAACCTTGTAGATATGAGGATTAAGAATGCGCTTGTATGACGGATCAAGGGTTTCAATCTGTTCCATCATGCGGCGGCGGCTCTGCTTGAGGATTTCTGCATCGCTTGGGCGTGGTTCCGTGCGCTTTCCGTTTTCAAGCCTTTTCTTGAGCATGGGCACAACCTTTGCTGCCTTGTAGGAAAACTGCCTGTAGTCAACCATGGTATGGAAGTAGCGGTAGTCCTGGCCCGGCTGGATTTCCTCATCATTAAGGGAAAGGATGTCTGCACGTGCCATTCCGCTCTCGTCGTAAAGGCGCCATACGTTCTTGATTCCAGGGTTTGTATTCTTTGCAGGGTTGTCGCTGAATTTCATTGCTGCCACAAATTCATCGCCCTTCTTCTTTGCTGCAAGCTTGTATACGCCGGTAAAGCTTGATTCAGTTCCGCCGGTAACCATGTGGGTACCAACGCCCCAGCTTGCAATGGGTGCATTCTGCTGCACCAAAGTCTCGATGATTTCTTCCGTAAGGTCATTGGAAACGCAGATGAAAGCCTGAGGGAAACCGGCCTTGTCCAGTTCCTTGCGGACTTCGTTTGTAAGGTAAGACATGTCGCCACTGTCAAGACGAACGCCAAAGTTGTATCCCTGTTCAACAAGCTTTGCACCTGCCTTGATGGCGTTCTTGATTCCGCTCTTGAGGGTATCATAAGTGTCGATAAGGAACACGGTCTTGTCCGGGTAAATCTTTGCGTATGCTTCAAAGGCTTCAAGTTCACTTGGAAAAGACATAACCCATGAGTGGGCCATGGTACCCATTACAGGAATGCCGTAGATTTTTCCGGCCAGGGTATTGCTCGTACCTGCAGCCCCACCAATGTAGGAAGCCCTTGTTGCACCCATGGCACCGTCAGGCCCCTGTGCGCGGCGAAGTCCAAATTCCATGACGTTGCCCTTCTTTGCAGCAAGCCATACGCGTGCGGTTTTTGTGGCAATAAGGCTCTGGAAGTTGCAGAGGTTAAGGACAAGGCCTTCGATGATCTGGGCCTCGATAAGGTTTGCGTGAATTCTTACGAGAGGTTCCTGGGGGAAAATGATGGAACCTTCCTCAAAGGAATAAAGGTCGCCCGTAAACTTAAAGTTCTTCAGGTAGTCAAGGAATCCTTCCTCAAAGATCTTCTGCTCGCGAAGGTATGCAATTTCCTCTTCATCAAAGGTAAAGTCTTCCAGGGAATCAAGAAGGGTCTCGATGCCTGCAAAGATGCTGAACCCACCGTTAAATGGCTGGCGGCGGAAGAACATGTCAAAGACAACCTGATCGTCCATGTTGTTCTTCCAGTAACCCTGGGCCATGGTCAACTCATAAAAGTCCGTAAAAAGTGCGCTTTTGCTTACTGTTGAATGCATTTCAAACTCCAAAAAATAAATTGAATTGTGAATGACGTTTTCTCCAGAGTGAATAGACAGCATCTGCTAAGCACACCGCGTCCCTACTATATTACAGATATTTGAAAAATGAATCAAATGCTTCTATAATATTAGCGGAAATTCAAATTTCAAATTGAATTGGGAAACGGGGGGAAAAATGTTCCATAAAACCATGCCGACTCTTGTGGCAGCTGCCGCCCTGGCAATGCTATGTTCCTGCGGCCAGAAAACTCCAGAAATGTCATTGGCAGAAATTGAAGACTACCGCTCCCACGCAGGCCAGCACCTGATCGAGCGCACCAGGTACAAGCCCTTTAAGGGGGAATCCTTTGTTCCCGGAAAATCCGGCGGCACATGGAACGATTCAATCCTCCAGGATCCAAAGACATTCAACCACCTGATTGCAGAACGTGACGGAACTTCCACCGGCATCATCGAGCAGACAAGCGAATGGCTCGTGGACTATGACGCCATCACCCGCCAGTGGCTTCCCCGCGCCGCCTACTACGAAATCGAAACCGACGAGGCAGCCGGAACCCTGACCGTCCATTACACCCTCAGGGAAGGCCTTGTGTGGTCATGGCAGGGAAAAAAGGAAACAGTACCTGTAACAAGCGACGACATAGTGTTCTGGTACAACGAGATAGAAGGCGACCCGGCATTCCAAAGTTCAGGCTACAGCGGCCAGTTTGTGGAACTTGAAGACGGCGGCGAAGGACATGTGGACTGCATAAGAATTGACGACAGGCGGTTTGACTTTATCTTTCCAAGAATCATTGCAGAGCCCCTGCTATCGACCAACTGTTCCATAAAGCCGGGCTTCATCTACAGGGAGGCAAAGGAAAAGCAGGGAGTGGAAGGCGTAAAGGACCTGTTCCGCACATCCGACGACCCGGCCCAGATTCCTTCCTGCGGCAAGTGGCTTTTCTCCGAATACAAGCCGGCCCAGCGCCTGGTCTACAAGCGGAACCCAAACCACTGGGAAAAGGACGCCAACGGAAAATCCATACCTTACGTGGACACCATGATCTGCCACATCGTAGGCGACCAGAACACGGACTACCTTCTCTTCAGGCAGGGCAAACTAGAAACCTACGCCCCACGCCCGGAAGAAATCGACGAGGTTGTAAATTCTCAGAAGAATGACTACAGCGTATACAGGGCCGACGGATCATTCAGCGCATCATTCTGGTCATTCAACCAGAACCCAAAAAACAGCGACCAGGGTTACTACAAGTGGTTCTGCAAAAAGGAATTCCGCCAGGCCATGAGCTGCATCCTGAACCGCGAGCGCATCATCACCCAGACCTACCGCGGCCTTGCAGACCCCCTGTACACATTCTTTGCACCGCCCAACGCATTCTACGACGAAACCATAAACCTGAAGTACCGCTACGACAGGAACAGGTCACTGGAACTTCTACGCTCCGCAGGCTTTGTCCTGGGCCAGGATGGAATACTCCGCGACAGCGAAGGCCAGGCAGTTGAATTCGACATGACAATAAATTCCGCAAGCTCCACCACAAGCGACATCGCACAGATCATTGCAGACGAATGCCAGTCCATCGGAATCAAGCTCAACGTGCGCCAGACTGACTTCCAGAAAATTGTGGAAATGCTGACGGCAACCTACGACTGGCAGTCACTGATCATCGGCTTTTCGGGCGGAAGCATCTTCCCGTCACAGGGCAGCAACGTGTGGGTATCCGGAGGCAACCTGCACCTGTGGCATCCCCTCCAGCAAAAACCTGCAACCGACTGGGAAGCAAGGGTGGACTGGCTGTACAACACGGCAAGCTACACATTGGACCGCCAGAAAGCAAAGGCCTACTGGGACGAATACCAGCAGATAATCCTCGAGCAGTGCCCCGTAATCTACCTTGTCTGCCCGCGAAGTTTCTTTGCCATCCGAAACCGCTGGAACCAGGAAAATTTCTACTACGACAACATGTACGGCGCAAGAACCGAATACATATTCTCCCAGGAATAAAAAATAATATGGGCGTTTGGCGCTCTCCCTGGAGATCGCCACCGGGCTGCTCCGGGTTCCGGCCTTCGCCTCCATTGGGGCATGGCCCCAACGCTCCGCGCCCTGCGTATCCCTAACGCAAGGTACCCAAACCGGAAGAGTCATCTGCACTTCCTGCAACCACCGGCCCACGAATCTCAAGGAATGGGTCGGCAGATTCTTCAAGCCAGCGAATCACCTGGGATGTAACCCGCTCAATCCTGTCCCTTGATTTTTTACCGCGGATGGAACATTCCCAGATTACGCAAACCCTCCAGCACTCATCCTGATAATACTTAAGGACGGCACTATCACGTTCCCTGTTGCGATGGAATTTATTCTCCCAGAATTCACGGTTGGACTTTGGAACCTTAAAAAAGCGGCAGTTGTCGTGGGCATGCCAGAAGCACCCGTTGATGAAAATCACTGCATAATATCTTGGCAGCACCAGGTCGGGCCTACCCGGGTAGCGTCTGTCGCAAATCCTGAACCTGAATCCGGCCCTGTGCAGAGCCGACCTGACCTGCTTCTCGGGAACCGTATTCTTGGAGCGAATGCTCGACATAACCTTGTGCCTCTGCACCGGAGTCAGAATGTCCATGGGGAGAGTATACATGCATTAGGCTGATTTTGAAACCGCCAGTCACCCAGCCTACCACCACCCCATCCGCCCTCCCCGAGGAATCTAAAGTCAGACTTTAGATTCCTCAGGACTATCACAAAACCCATGCACATTCAAAACTCATTCGAAAAAAATGCGTAAATACGCAAAAATTTCAGATTCATAAAACCTATTGAATTGCATGCAAAGTCCGAGTAAAATAAAGTTAGACTTTAGATTTCTCGGAGTTTCAGGACATGAAAAATTACATGGAAAGGCACATTACAAACACAATTCTTGAAGCTTCAACCTATTATCCCGTAGTAATGGTATGCGGACAGCGGCAGGTCGGAAAATCAACTCTTCTAAATCACATAAAAACCAAGGAAAGAAAATACGTTACCCTTGACGACCGCAATGCCCTTCGTCTGGCGAAAAATGATCCTTCCCTGTTTTTTGAAACCTATGGCCTTCCAATTCTCATTGATGAATTCCAGCGGGTTCCGGAATTGACAATCGAAATAAAAAAAATTGTTGATGAAAAGAACCTTGCCGGGGAAGAAACATCCGGCCTATTCTGGCTTACGGGATCACAAAAATTCAAAATGATGAAGTCGGTAAGCGAAAGTCTTGCAGGAAGAATCGGAGTCTTTGCAATGTCAGGTCTATCACTTTCCGAAATCAGGGGCAAAACGCAGTCCATGTTTGTTCCAGACATTGCACTCCTAAAGGAAAAGGTAAAATACTTAGAAAAACTGAACATTCACGAAGTTTTTGAACAGATATTCAAGGGTGGAATGCCAAGACTATATGACAGTGCAGTTCCCAGAGACCGATATTACATGGATTACGTGAATACATATCTTGAACGGGATATCCATGATCTTGAACAGGTTGGAAAACTCAATGAATTCTACAACTTCCTTGTATTCATGGCTGCGCGAACTTCTCAGGAACTCAAATATGACGAAATTGCAAAGAACATAGGAATAAGCGCACCGACCGCAAAATCATGGGTCAACATCCTTGAGCGGAGTGGAATCATTCATATTCTTCATCCGTATTATTCCAACATTACAAGCCGACTGGTAAAAACCCCAAAATTCTATTTCATGGATACAGGACTTGCCGCCTATCTTTGCAAATGGCCTGATGCCATGACGCTAGAAAACGGAGCAATGAGCGGTGCTTTTTTTGAAACATTTGTTGTCTCAGAAATCATAAAGTCTTATTTTAATGCAGGAAAGGAACCGGACCTATATTATTACAGGGACATTGATAAAAAAGAAATAGACCTGCTTTTTATAGATGCAACGGGAATCACCCCTGTTGAAATAAAGCAGGCAAAATCACCTATCAATGCAGACAAAAACTTTAATGTCCTGAATAAATTAAAGCAGCCTGTTCATCCTGGACTAATCCTTTGCATGAGCGATGAATTGATTCCATACACAAAGGACGAATGGCTTTGCCCGATTGAATTAATATAGGAAAATTTTATTGCTGCAGGTGTAACAGAATACAACATAAGCAATAAGCGCCCTTATTTATAAGACTTCCTTAATCTTATCTAAAATCAGCTGATTCGGCCGTAGCCTTCGATTGCTTAACTAATTTTCTTCGGAAACTAGCAGCTTTTCTATTGCCGGCAGAATAAGTTTATCAGCAGGCAACCAATTCAGTGAGCACAGAGTTTCCTTATTCACCCACTTAGCTGCTTCATGTTCCAGAAGTTTCAAATCTCCTGAAACGATAGTGCACAAAATACAATGCATTGTAAGATGGAATGTTGGGTAATCATAATCAACAACGCCAAGAATTTTTTCAGCCTTTACTTCGGTTGCAAGTTCTTCGCGGATTTCACGGACTATGCACTGCTCTGGAGTCTCGTCGGATTCAAGTTTACCGCCTGGAATTTCCCACCAGCCTTTCCATTCACCATAACCTCGCTTGGTGGCAAAAATTTCTTTTACGCCGTTGTTCTCACGCAGAATGATTGCGCCGCTTACTGTTATTTGTTTCATTTTAAATTAGTTTTTATAAACAGGATTTAATATTTTTTCCTGAACATAAGTCTGATTAATCCAGAAACACTTTTTCTTTTCCATTGTACCTTGTGGGGTAAACATCAAGTCATCATTATTTCTACCCTTAGGACGAATGTGTGAAGCCGGATTATCCGAAATCTTCATAAAGTGTTCATAATCACCTGCAGCAACTTTATTTCTCGTATCAGTCCAGACTTCTTCAAAATAATGATAATCTTCAAGTGGAACTTGCCAATCAATTACTTTGTCCAAATAATATTCTTCTTGGCTTTCGTCTCGTTTGAAAAGAACAATAATAAACTTACTTGTTATTGCATTGTAGAAATAACTATCTTCCCATTCTTCATCTACGATTTCGCAATAATCAACATTCTTGAATGACATTGATTCTTTGCATTTTCCATTAGGTTCTACACGTATTGTTTTGAATTGAATATCAGCTGCATTGAATTCATAAAGGTTTGTAAGATCTTTATTAAACCCCATAATTCTTCGTGAAATATTTGCATATCGGCTTTTATCGGCAGGATTGTAATTTTCATTTCTCATTTTACAAATCTCTTCTGCAGATTTTCCGATGTATGGAGCAAAAATAGAATTAATCTTTTCGATAAAAGTTTCATTTCCTGAAAGAATTCTAGTTTCTAAAATCTGACGATGTTCTTTTCGTTGTGTTAGAATTTGATAAATATGATTGATATATCCAAGTTTGAAACAGAAAGCTCTTCCCTGTGCCTTAATGTCAGAATGTGGTTGAACTTGCCAGTTAGTATCTTTGGTTGCTCCTTTTGTACAAGCTCCAAGATACAATGTATCTCCTTCTGAGATTTCATGTGCTTTTCCAGCATGGATTTTATCAACAATTGTTTGCCAGTCTGCACGAATCTGAACTTCATCTTCTTTGAGACACTGCCATAAATCGGCAAGTTGAACTTTCATTTTTCCATATTCTTGTTCTTTGTTGTAATGATAGAAAACAAGTAGAAGATTGTCGTTTTTATATCTGAAATGAGAAGCATCAAAAACTTCTTTATCTATATCGTTGAATGTGAAATGATTCAAAACAAGTCGTTCTTTTACTTTTACTTCAAAGTTAGAAAGTGTTTTTAATGGGGATGCCTTTAATTCGAGTTTTGCAGCAGGGAAATCTGGTTGCGATTTATTGTCAATTTCCTTTCCAAAATATGCTGTTTCAAGATATTGTCCAAAACCACCTTTAGTCTTTTTGCCTTCAACAACATAGTCTTTTGTCGGTGATGCAACGCCTTTATATGAACTTTGTTCAAAATTGACTTCATCGATAGTTTTGTTTTCTAATCTCTGTGCGTATTCCACAATTGATGGAATACTTTCTTCATTGTATAGCAAATCACTCATAAGAGTATTATCGGATTATTTTAAGCGATTAGTGATTATTCATTTTCAAAGATTTTATTTAGTGTATTACCCATTCTTGTAACAAGAGGTACCACTAGAGCATTTCCCATACAGAAATATCTAAACTTCTGTGGCATACCCGTATTTGTCCAATTATCTTCAAAACCCTGGATACGTTCTGCTTCAAGTGGAGTAATCAACCGAAGTCTACCATTAGCAGGATCTTCAATTACATGAGAACTGCGGTTTACAGTTGCTTCAGAAGTGAGCATTGTACGAGCTGGTAAATCCAATGAATCGGGGAATGCTACTGGACCTTCACTAAAGGTGTATGCAAATCCTGTTTTAGCAACGCGCTCAATTTTCTTTGCACCTTTAAGATATTGCCATTTAGGCATCTTATCTTCAGTAATATAAAATTCTTCAGATACATTTGATTCTGCAATACTTCTGAGGATAATTGGTTTCTCTAGTTTTGGAGTTGTTTTTGCAGTATAGATATGGCCATCTTTCATGAATCCAGAATTATCAAAACCAAAAGCAAACGAATCAGAAATTTTCTGAATATCGGAATAGTCAACTACGCAGTCATGGAAATTTTCCATTGCAACAAGAGGAAATGTCTTTGCAAAGAATCCTTCATTCTGGATGATTGTTCCAGCTGGCAAGTCTTTTACTGATGCAGCATATTTTGTTGTATTCCTATAAGCAAAAATATAAGTTCTTCTTCGTCTCTGTGCATTACCATATTCAGCAGCATTTAATACACGCCATTCAACCGAATAACCAAGTTCTGCTAGACAAGCAAGAATAATCCCAAAATCACGGCCACGCTGTTTTGATGGAGATTTCAATAAACGGTCTACATTTTCAAGAAGAACAAAAGGAGCCTGCTTTGCAATAAGAATATCTCTAATCTGCCACCAGAGAACACCTTTCTTTCCTTCAATTCCTTTTTCACCATTTAATGAATGTGCTACTGAATAATCCTGGCAAGGAAATCCACCGACAAGAAGATTGTGACTATCAATAGATTTTTTATCTACAAGAGCAATGTCGATACCTGTGTTTTCGTTAATATCACCAAAATGAGCAACATAACAATCATGTGCCCACTGTTTCGTTTTTCCAGGTTCCCACTGAGAGAAGAAAACAGTTTTCCATTCCTTTGATGATTTTTCTAGGCCGAGTCGGAATCCCCCAACACCAGCAAAAAGTTCACAGACAGTCTTTTCCATATTTTTAATTTACCATAAATAAGAGATTCGATCAATGATTGATTGTCTCATTATAATATAAAGGTTGTATCAAACAATGACACTACCATGAATATTTTAATTATAAATGATAAAATATACAAGATCAACAGGTAAGAAATGGATAAAATTTCCAAACAACAACGTAGTAGTGTAATGTCTCACATTCGAGGTAAAAATACTTCAATTGAAAAGAAAATTCGTTCAGCTTTGCATAAAGCAGGGTTTCGTTTTCGAGTATGTGATTGCCGTTATCCTAGTAGTCCAGATTTAGTCCTTCCAAGATACTACGCGGTAATATTTATCAATGGTTACTTCTGACATGCGCACGAAAACTGCCAGTATTACAGAATGCCAAAATCAAATATAGAATTCTGGCAGAAAAAGTTTACCCTCAACAAACAACGAGATGCAGAAAACCTGGCAAAATATCAGGATATCTGCTGGCGTGTCTGTACAGTCTGGGAATGTGCAATCCGCGGAAAGCAATCTAAACAGAAAATTGAAAAAGCTACGGGTCGAATTATTGAATGGCTGAATGAATCAACGGAAGCGGAACTGGTGATCAGCGGGTAACTTTCAGCTGTAAACCAGAACATAAAGCATTGTGATAAAAATCGGAAAAATTGCGTATTTACGCAACCGATTCGAAAAGAAATGAATACTTTCGAATCGGTAAAACAAAACTCGTAAGCGTAGTGACTCTCCCCTTGCGATCGTACGACCTTGTACCCTACCCCTTCTGCGGGCCTCAAACGCCGGCCCGCAACGCCCACTAATAAATTAATAATAATCCACTTGACAAATCATTTATTGAAAATATAGCAAATTCACAATATAATTTTATGATATAATGGGAGTTATTTAAAAAAGGGAGGTAAGCCAGTACAATGCGTTATTTGGATTTGTTTGCTGGAGCTGGCGGACTTTCAGAAGGATTTATCAAAGCAGGTTTTAAACCAGTTGCTCATGTGGAAATCAACGAAGCTGCATGCTATACCCTCAAAACCAGAACAGCATTTCACTATCTTGAACAGATAAATAATCTCACTCCTTATATTGAATACACCTCAGGTCAAATTTCTAGAGAAAAATTATATTCCTATATACCCAAAGAAAAACTGGATTCCGTGATTTGCGAAGAAATCAGTGCTAAGACATTAAAGTCAATTTTTAAAAACATAGATAACCTTAAGGGGAATGAATCTATAGACTTGATTGTAGGTGGCCCTCCATGTCAGGCTTATTCACTTATGGGAAGATCAAGAGACCCTGATGGAATGCTTCATGATAGCAGGAATTACCTCTATACGTTTTATGTAAAATTTCTTAAAAAATACGAGCCAAAATATTTTGTATTTGAAAACGTGGTAGGCTTGTTGAGTGCGAAAGATGAAAAAGGCCGTCTATATCTTAATATGATGAAGAAAGCCTTTAATAAGGCTGGATACACGATAAGTCAAAAAACATTGAATGCACGGGATTATGGAGTTCTTCAAAATCGAAAGAGAATTATTATCGTAGGAAGAAGAACTGATGCAAACTTTAATTTTCAGTGGCCGGAACATGTTCCTACTGATGCCCATGTAAGTGCGATTTTCTCTGATTTACCAATTATTCATGCTGGCGAAGGAGACGTTTACAATTGTCAGCTTGGAAATAATCCAGATCCATGGCTTATAGAAAGTGGAGTAAGAAGTAATGTCCCTGGTATGCCGGTAACTTATTATTGCAGTAGAACTCATAAAGAACAGGACTTGGAAATTTATCGCATTGCAGTAAACAAATGGAATACTCAGCATGAACGTTTAAAATATGCAGATTTACCAGAACGATTAAAATCGCATAGAAATCAAAATACATTCCAAGATCGGTTTAAGGTTGTAGCAAAGGATGAATCGGCTTCACAGACAGTTGTAGCACATATTGCAAAAGACGGGCACTATTATATTCATCCGGAATTAGAACAAAACCGTTCTTTGACACCAAGAGAAGTTGCAAGATTACAGACATTTCCAGATGATTATTATTTTGAAAGCTTATCAGGAAAACCAAGTCGTACAGATGCATTCAGACAGATAGGAAACGCAGTACCCGTTTTATTGGCACAAAAAATTGCAGAAAGTTTGAGGGATAATTGGAATGAGTGAAGAAAAAGAAGAATTAGAGATTACATTCGATATCAATATTATCGATCATCTGGGAGTGAAATTATATTCAACTATTCCTCCGATGATTGCAGAACTAATATCAAATGCCTGGGATTCAGATGCTCATAATGTTTATATAGATTTTTGCACAGAAGACACAAAATCCATTTCGGTTAGAGATGATGGGAATGGAATGGATTTTAATGAATTGAATAACTGTTTCTTAAAAATTGGACGAAATAGGCGTGTTGAAAATAAATGTGATGTTACGAAATCTTCTAGACCGGTTCTCGGGAAAAAAGGTTTGGGTAAATTATCAATGTTTGGAATTGGAAAAGTAATTACTGTTTCTACCATAAAAAACGGTATAAAAAATACCTTTACAATGAACTACGATGATATAAAAAACAGTCATTCAGATAAATACAAACCTAAAATTATTGACAAGAATCTTCCTGTAAAGGATCCAAATGGAACTCTAATCAAAATAGAAAAATTGGCAACATCAGCAGAATTTGATTTTAATGATTTGCGTTCCGAAATTTTATCAAGATTCCGAGTTTTTTCATCTGATTTTATCGTACATATAAACAATGATAAAAATCTTGAAATCAATAAGAATGAGTTTTCAGAAGACTTGTACCAATTTAGTTGGAAATTCCCTAGGGATTTCTTAGAGTTAAAAGAGTCTTCGGAAAACTTATATAATTTTGGAATCAATAATAATATACATGGAGAAATATATACAAGTAAAACACCTCTGAAAAAAAATCAACAAGGAATAATCTTATTTTCTCGTGGAAAACTTGTGCAAGAAAATATGTCATTCAGTAAACGTGGAAACGACAACTTCTTTCAATATATGACAGGATCTTTTTATGTAGATTTTGTTGATGCATCAAAAGAAATAGATAATTGTTCTACAGACCGCAAATCTTTAGCTTGGGATTCTTACAATAATAGTGATTTAAAACTGTTAAATGAATTGATGCAAAAAATAGTTTCTCTTACTCAATCAAAATGGCGTATTGAAAGAAAAAATGATAAGAAGAAAAGAATTATAGATGGAGGTATTAATCCTGATGATTGGATTAATAATTTAAATCCAGCAGAACAACCTTTAGCAAAAAAATTAGTCGACGCAATTATTGATAATGAAAATATCGAAGAAGAATCTGCAAAAGAATATTTATCTTGTATAAAAGATATGTATGATTTTACAGGATTCAAGGATTTCACTGCAAAATTAGATAATTTAAACGAATTAGGTAATGAAAACGCTTTAAAGCTTTTAACTGACTGGGCTGAAATTGAAGCAAAAGAATTTGCTAAGATTTCTTTAGGAAGAATTAAAACGATCGAACAATTTGAGAAAATAGTAAGAGAAAATGCATCTGAAACAAAAGTTGTTCAAAAATTCTTGGAAGAATTCCCATGGTTATTAGATGCAAGAATGTCAAAATTTGAACGTGAAGTTACATATTCAAAAATACTGAAAGAAACTTTCAATGATGATGAATTACCCGAAAGTGATAGAAGAATTGATTTTTTATGTACGAATGATTCAGGTATTATTCATATAATTGAACTAAAGCGGCCTTGTGTGAAGTTAACTTCTAAACAACTTCAACAGATTTCAGCTTATGTAGAATTTATTAAACGTCAATATCCTGAACAGGCTAAAGAAGTATATGGATATTTAATATCTGATAATATGACTTATGAACCTGGAGCAGAAATAATGAGAGATGGTTTAAAAACACAAAATATTTTTATAAAGTCATATTCAGATTTACTTGCTGAAGCAAGAATATACAATAAAAATCTTTATGATTTATATTCAAAAATTGAAGAAACAAAAAGAGATAGTATAAGGAATTAGATATATGTCAGTTTTCAAATTAGGCGAATTATTCTGTGGCCTAGGTGGATTGACAATTGGAATTTTACTATGAAAAATAGTTTTATAATAAATAATTTTCTTAAAACAAAAGTACCAGAAGTATCTTTTGATTATAAAACAGGTGAAAAGATACGAGAATTTATTTCTTCTCAAATAGAGTCAAATGAATTCTCTATTGAAATAAAAAACTGTTATATTACAGCGCTTCTCACGGGTGCATTATTTATTAAACCTGAAGACAAAAAATCTGTTATTGAGCAATTAGTAGCATTGGAAATGTATTCCCCTGTTCCGTTAATTCATTTTATTGAAATTCCATTTTATGGAATCGTTAGTCAGTATAATGTGTTTAACATAGTTCGTGATGAATTATGGAAGAAAGAACCTGAATTAATTCTAGAAATTGCTAAAAAACAATATAATCGAGTTTGGACTGGTTGGACAAATGATAAAGACATTGGAAATATAATTTATGCGGCAAATTATTTTTGGGAACCAGTAGCAAAAATATTACTTGAAGATTTTGCAGGCTGTAGGTCAATTGTAACAGAATCAAATAACACCATTATTGAAAATACATTATATCGCTCCCTTACAGCTTTTCTTCAATCTGGAAAATCTGGACATTTTGGTGTTCCGCTTAACATTCTTATGGCAGGTATTGGAAATATAACTTCTCCAATACCAGTATGTATTAATACTAAAAATCGTATTAATGAAATTAATTGTCGCGTTAATAGTGGTAATGGTTATACAAGCTATTTACCATCGATTATGGAAGAATTTTATTCATTAAATATATAAAAAACATATTTAACATAAATTTTTGATAAAGGTAAAAAAATGGAAAAAGAGCATCAATCGGAAATCTATAATATGTTTGTTCAATCTCTAAAAGATAAAAAATCAAATGAACGATATGCGATTGAATTACAAGTATGGTCTCAAAAATTAATGAGTGAAGGAATTATTGAAAAAAATATTTTTGATTGTAATTCTGTTGATGAATTTAATATTTTTGAATCAAAGTTAAAAAATTCAGAGCAATACATAAATTATAGAACAGAAAGAAAGGACAAGAATCCTCATTCAGGACTTGTGATAGATGCGGCCCTTTCAAATTATAAAAAATTTTTAATAACTAAAGAAAGCTTAAAATTTAATAACGGTATTGATTTTTCGACAGCAACAACTCATTCATTTTTTTCTTTTAACGTTTTTTTATCAGATAATTTATATACTCTCCGTTACACAACTTCCCTTCTTTCCAAACCTTTCACTATCCTCGCCGGCAACTCAGGTACAGGTAAAACAAAAATCGCAAAAGATTTGGCAACTTGGCTTGGAAAAAAGGATGAAAATACAGGCATCATCGCCAATAAACTCATCGTCCCAGTAGGTTCAGATTGGACAGATAATACAAAAATCCTCGGCTTCTACAATCCACTTAAGAAGACATACGAATCAACAAAAATTCTTGATTTTATTTTATTGGCTCGTGATAATCCAGAAATTCCATTCTTCCTTATTCTTGATGAAATGAACTTAAGCCATGTTGAACGATATTTTTCTGACTTCTTAAGTGCAATGGAATCTCATGAAAAAATCATTCTTTACAGTAAAGATGAAGACTGCGATTCAGATATTCCAGAATCAATTGAGCTTCCAGAAAATCTTTTTGTAACTGGTACAGTTAACATCGATGAAACAACATACATGTTCAGTCCAAAAGTTCTGGACCGTGCAAATGTAATTGAATTTATTCCAGCACAGAGCGATGTACTTGCAAACTTTGCCGCTGAAACTCAACCAATAGAAATTGAACCTGTAAACGATGGCTCTGCAGAAGGTTTCCTGGCATTGGCAAAAACTGTAAGAGAGAAAAAAGACCTTCCACCAAATTCTGATATCTGCAAAACAATTCTTGAAGGTATTTCAAATGTTTTGGATGGTTCTGGTTTTGAATTTGCATTCAGAACTGCAAAGGAAATCCGTCTGTATATCAATGCAGCCTATGCTCTTGCACAGAATGAAGGAAAGACTCTTTCTAAAGAAGATTATGTAAATCTTATGGATGAGCAGTTGCTCCAGAAAATTCTTCCAAAGGTTCACGGAAACCGCAAACAAGTTGGAAGTCTTTTGGAAAAACTGGAATCATTCTGTACAGAAAAATCACTTTCGCTCAGTCTTGCTAAAGTCCAGAAGATGAAAATCCGTCTGGAAAATTATCAGTACGCAAGTTTTATTTAACAGGAGTTGATTTGGATGGGAAATGATTTATCAATGGATAATTACAAAACTCTTGTAGAAAATATTGGTTCACTTCTTTCGGAAAGCAAAAAGCAGGTTGTACAGACTGTAAACAATGTCCTTGTAAAAACTTATTGGGAAATAGGAAGATACATTGTTGAGTTTGAACAGAATGGTAAAGAGCGGGCTGAATATGGAGATGAACTTCTTGTCACTCTTTCAAAAGATTTGACTCTTGCCTATGGTAAAGGTTTCAGCAAAAGCAATCTCTTTCAAATTAGACAGTTTTATTTAAAGTTTCAAAAATTCCAGACATTGTCTGGAAAATTAAGCTGGAGTCATTATGTTGAAATTCTTAAATGTGATGATGAACTTGAACTTGGCTTTTATGTAAAACAGTGTGAACTTGAAAACTGGTCTGTCCGTGAATTAAAACGCCAGATGAAAAGCCTTTTGTTCCATAGAATTGCTTTGAGTAAAGATAAGTCAGAAGTAATTGAACTTTCTAAATCCGGCCATTTGATTGAATCGCCGGAAGATATTGTAAAAGATCCCTATGTTCTTGAGTTTCTTGGAATTCCAGAACAAAAAGCATACAAAGAAGGCGAACTTGAAGACAAGATAATAGAAAACCTGCAAGGATTTTTATTGGAGTTAGGTCGAGGTTTTGCCTTTATTGGACGGCAATACAAAATGCAAATTGGTTCTCGTCAGTTTAAGGTTGATTTGGTTTTTTATAATCATATTTTAAAGTGTTTTGTTTTAATTGATCTTAAACGTGGTGAAATTGAGCATTATGATGTTGGCCAGATGAATATGTATTTGAACTATTTTAAAAGCGAAATGTCATCTGAAGGTGATAATCCTCCAATTGGAATCGTTCTTGGGGCATACAAAGACCAGCTTTTAATGGAATACGCAACTCAAGGAATTGAAAACAATCTGTTTGTCAGTAAATATCAGTTGTATCTTCCAAATAAAGATGAACTGCAAAAAGAACTGGAAAAACTTCTGGATTCTGAATAATGAAAAAATACTCCCTCATAAGAATCCAATTTCCAACTGCCTCTCTTGTAATTTATGACCGCTATCAAAAAGAACTGGCAGAATTAAACTCTATAGGCATTTTAGACAAAAATAAAGTTTCCGGACTTGCATCTGATTCAGGTTCAATAGAATTTATCCCTGAACCTAAAAACGGATTCTGCTCTTTACGGCTTAGCGAAACACAGCAGTATTTTGTAACACTTTCAGATTTTACAACAGAGCATTCCGAAAATTATTCAATCAACATAAAAAGTGAATTTGAAGCGACGGAAATTTCAAAAGGCATTTATTCTTTCAAAGTCATCAACTATTTAGGAAAAGCTGATTTTGAAATTCTTTCTGACGAAAAAATAATTCATTCAGTAAAACTTGAAATTGTTCCAAAGAAAATCGACTATGAAGACGATTATGTAAAGCTCACTGAAGACATTGCGGAAAAATGTTCAGCTCTTTTGCTTGACTATTCCAGCCCTACAAATCTTTCATTTAAAGATAATAATGAAACAGCCAGAACACCTTTGGAAAAGTTTATTTTCATCAGAACATTTTGCAACAATGACAATATTGAATCACTTTTTTACAGCATAAAAAGCAATCCAGATTCACTTTTGGTTTCTGAAGATGAACTCAAACCATTTGGAACTGCATCTGTCAGCAGAAAATTTTTCTCAAATCCTTTTGCCAATTCCCGAAACTGGACTGAAACAGAAAACAATTCTTATCTTCCAGAATATATAACTGCAACAAGAAAATATGATTCTCTTGATACTCCTGCAAATCGTTTCCTGAAATTTGCATTCAATTCATTTATTGAAGTCTGTGACAAAATGATTAAATTTCTTAGTGATAAAAATCTGACTTACAGAGAAGAAGCAGAATACATAAAAGAAAATCTTGAGTTTTATTTAACGGAATCTTTTTTTGATGATGTTCAGGATTTGACTTCTATGCCTGTAAACAATCAGGTTCTTCAAAAGCGCGAAGGTTATGCCCAGATTTTCAATGCTTTCAATATGCTGGATTTAGCAAAACAGCTTGATTGGAAAGGACTTGATGATGTTTATGAAGGACAGGCAAAAAATATTGCATTGCTGTATGAATACTGGCTGGCACTTCAATTAGTAGAAATTCTTAAAAACAAGATTGGTGCAGAAACTATTTCGTCCAATGATTCTAACGATATGATTCAGAATACTTTAGATGAAGGTCTGTTAGTTTCATTGAAACAGGGAAGAGACAGCAAGATTAGCTTGATTTTAAAAGAAAAGAATCTTCAAATTAATTTCTATTATAATAGGACTTTTTCTAAAAAAGATTTTAACAGTTCTGCTTATGAAGGATCATATTCCAGACCTTTCCGACCAGATTACACACTTGCAATTTTCTCAACTGACTTCGAAACAGAAGAATCTGCAATGAAAGCTGGTGATGTATCCTACATTCATTTTGATGCAAAATACAGACTCCAAGATTTAACTCAATTCATCAACCAGAAATCTAATGATGATGAACTTTTGGAATCAGAAGAAAATGAAATCACAGAAGAAAAAGCATCAGAAACAATAAATTCATATAAACGTGGCGACCTTTTAAAAATGCATACCTACAACGATGCAATCCGACGCACCATAGGAAGCTACGTTTTATATCCAGGGGAAAATGCAGATAAAAAACATAAATTTAATATTTATGATGAAATAATGCCTGGTGTTGGAGCATTTGCAATTCGACCTGGTAACAAGGATTTGGGACAGAAAGTTCTTGCTGATTTTATAGAAGAAATTATCGATTTCAAAACTAATCAATCAGCCCGACAGTTCAGAAAAGAATATTTTGAAAATATGGTAATAAAAAACCCGGATAATTCAAATAAAAATAGCAACACGATTACTATGATTGGATTTATCAGAGAAGAATATTACAGTCATTTACAAGCAAAATCAATTTTACCAAGTACCACGAATTCATGTAATAACAATGAATTTTACTTTTATTTCTATGCCATAAAAAATGGAAAGGTATATACCCTTCACAAAGAAACTGGCATTGCTTCAAAATTAAGACTGACTTTAACTGATATAGGAAAAACAAAAGAACAATATGGTAAAAAATTTCTGCATCTCGAACCTTTTACAGCAGATATTTTGTCTATGGAATTAATCTCAAAGGAACAATTAGCTCAAAAATTGGAACAAGAGCCATATTGTTATTCGCCAGAAAATGGATTCAATGCCGATTTTTATTACTGTGTAAAAGCGAAGGTAACCAGTTACTCCGAACAGGGAATTATTGATATAAGCACAGATGAAAATGATGCAATAAGTCCATATTCACCAAAAATCGTTGAATTATTTTAAGGTAACCATCCACCATAATATAAACCGGAGAGGCCTAAAATGAAAACCATCACTGTCAGCGGTGCAATTATCATCCGCACAAATCCAGATACTCACCAAAAGGAAGTCTTTGCAACACAGCGCGGCTATGGGGACTGGAAAGGCTGGTGGGAGATTCCAGGCGGCAAGATAGAAAGCGGCGAAACACCAGAAGAATGCATCGTGCGCGAAATCCGTGAAGAACTTGCAATGGAAGTCAAGGCGGAAGAAACCATCGCTATTGTAGACTACGACTATCCTGCCTTCCACCTGACCATGCACTGCATCCTGTGCACCATCGTCAATGGCCAGCCAAAGCTCCTGGAACACCAGTCCGCCCAATGGCTCACCGCCGAAACTTTAACTGAGATAACCTGGTTGCCCGCAGACAAATTAATCCTTAAACAAATCAATGATTTGCTAGTTTGCGAAGCAAACTAGTTAGCATCCCGCAAGGATGCGTCGTTACCTGCTGACAAACTAATTCTTAAACAGATCAATGATTTGCTAGTTTGCAAATCAAACTAATTAGCATCCCGCAAGGGCCATGCACCGATTTTTACAACTTTCTTCCATATAAGACTGTAAATTTCATCTTGACAATTGGCAGTATTATGCCGAAAATTCAACCATGAATATGATAGGAACATTTTGGTCACTGGTTCCGCCATTTGTGGCAATCGCCTTGGCTTTGGTCACAAAGGAAGTTTACTCTTCCCTCTTCATCGGAATTTTAATTGGCGGACTTTTCTTTTCAGGGTTCTCTTTTTCGGGAACAGTCTCTCACGTTTTTCAAGATGGAATCGTAGCATCCCTTTCTGACAGCTATAATGTCGGCATCCTCGTATTCCTTGTTGCACTTGGAACAATCGTTGCAATGACAAACAAGGCCGGAGGTTCAGCAGCATTCGGAAAGTGGGCAAAGACTCACATCAAGTCAAAGATGGGAGCCCAGATTGCAACAGTGGTTCTCGGAATTCTGATCTTCATCGACGACTACTTCAACTGCCTCACCGTCGGAAGCGTAATGCGCCCGGTTACAGACAGACACGGCGTTGCCCGCGAAAAGCTTGCATACCTCATCGACTCCACGGCAGCACCAATCTGCATCATCGCTCCGGTTAGTTCATGGGCAGCTGCAGTTTCAGGATTTGTCGACGGGGAAGACGGATTCAGGCTCTTCCTTAAGGCCATCCCGTACAACTTCTATGCCCTCTTCACCATCATCGCAGTATTTGCATTCATCATGGCAGACATAAAATTCGGACCAATGAAGAAGTTCGAAGAGCGTGAAGTTCACTACGAAGAAAAGGAAAAATACACTTCAACAAAGGGAAAGGTTTTTGACCTGATCTTCCCGATTGCAGCCCTCATCGTACTGTGCATCATCGGCATGATCTATTCAGGCGGATTCTTCGAAAAGGGAGAAGGCCACAACGGTGTAATTGATGCATTCTCAAATTCTGATGCTTCCGTAGGCCTCATGCTTGGTTCAATGGGAACCCTCATCGTAACCGTAATTGCATTCACCATCCGCCGCGTCATCAAGTTCTCGGAACTCATGAACTGCATCGTTGACGGCTTTAAGGCAATGGTTCCGGCAATCCTCATCCTAACCCTCGCTTGGACACTCAAGGGAATGACAGACAGTCTTGGTGCAAAGGAATTCGTTGCAGGCGTTGTTCAAAGCGGTGCTTCAAACCTTCTTAGCCTTCTGCCGGCAATCATCTTTGTAATCGCAGGTTTCCTTGCATTTGCAACCGGTACATCATGGGGAACCTTCGGAATCCTCATCCCGATTGTCGTTTCCGTTTTCAACGAAACAGACTACACAATGATGATCATTTCAATTTCTGCATGTATGGCTGGTGCCGTTGCAGGCGACCACTGCTCACCAATTTCCGACACAACAATCATGGCAAGTGCCGGTGCTGAATGCGAGCACGTGAACCACGTTTCTTCACAGCTTCCGTACGTACTTGTTGTTGCCGCAGTTTCATTCGTGTGCTACATAATTGCAGGATTTGCAAAAAGCCCATTCCTTCCATTCCTCATGGGAACAGCAGGAATTATCAGCGGAGTATTCCTGTTCAAGAAGAATTCAAAGTAATACCTTTACATAAGTAAAAAGGGATGTCCCAAAACTTAAGTGCACCTTTCAGCGCGTACTTCAAGTCTCCGGGACATCCCTTTTTTTATTTGCCAGGGAAACTATTACATTACCCTGGCTGCAAATTCCTTCAGCAGCCTGCAGGCTTCCTTATCATGCTTTCCTTTGAAACCGTGGGCGCCATTTTCTATTTCATGATACTCGCACTTTGGATACAGCTCTTTTGCCTTGCGGGAATATTCAATGTCTACGATTCTGTCAGAAGTTCCATGGATCAGGAACGTAGGTCCGTCATATCCTTCGATTGCAGAATAGACATCAAGGTTAACAACAGTTCTTGCAAATCCTCCTCCGACTTTCATTGGGAAATTTCCAAGGATATCAGGAATATTTTTTGGATCAAACTTGAATACAATCATCTGGCCCTTTCTTGCATCATCCGGAATGCATAGTGCCGGATAAAAGAGCACAAGACTTTTTACCTGATCCTTTAATTCTTTGGCAACCATTGCAGAGACAAACCCACCCTGGCTGCATCCTAAAAGCGAAATGCTCTCTGCATATTCCTGCTTTTTGAAAAAATCAATTACGGCAAGAAGATCCTTCTTCTCCGTGAACACAGTCATGTCTTCAGTCTTGCCGTCACTTTTAACACCGATTCCGCCTCCGCAAAAATCATAGGTAACCGCAATCTTGCCTTCCTTGGCAAGAGTTTTTGCATAGGTCCTGCATGTCTTTTGATTTGCCATGAATCCATGGCTTAAAATGCACACGGGACTTTTCTTGCTTACGTCGCCAAAAATTTTCCCGCGTATGGTCAGTCCTTCTCTCTTAACTTCAAACTTCTTCATATAGTTCCACCTCAATCTTGGTCCATATTTAATGAAGCATATTATAACATAAAACCCTGCAATTTTTTACTCAAGAAAACCGGATTTCTTACAACATGTATGAGACTCCTTAAAAGGCATTTTTATCGCCTTAAAAACAAAAGACCTGGCACGCCATTGTACCAGGTCAATGATTATACAGTGTGAAATTCCTCAAAAACTAGAGGGCATCATCTCCGCGTTCCTGAGTTCTTATCTTTACTGCATCATCAACATTCTTTATGAAGATTTTTCCGTCTCCAAAACTATTCGTATTAAGTTCTTCAAGAGCACGGGAAATGATTTTCTCCACGATATCATCTTTTACAACTGTACGAACGCTGAGTTTCGGGAGCAAATTGATTCCAGGATTTTCATCCCTGGTATAAACCTGTCCACTTCCACGCTGGTGTCCGTATCCAAAAATCTGGGAAATCATTACTCCACGTGCGCCTTCCCTGTCAAGAATTCTTTTTAAGTTTTCAAGTTTTTCAGGCTTAATTATGATTTCAAGTTCCTTCATCCCTAAATCTCCATTTTTTTCACGTGATTAGAATTCCATGTCTCCATCAGGAGTTTTCATCCAAACCTTTTCATGACGCCACTTGTAGCAGATCATGTACAGCCAAAGTATAACACCAACAGCCATATATCCGATAAAGCCATACCATGTTCTTGGACCAATTCCAATTGTCGTAAAGAAAGAACAGGCAAGCATTATGATTACGGAAAGAACCTTTATGATTTTTGCACACTTGTAAGGACGAGGCCATTCTGGATGACGGGCATCAATTACCATTGAAGAAATTGAAGTCAATGCATAGCAAAGGGCACATGCAAAAGCCATCAGGTCAAAGAATGCTGTAATCGACTGCATTGCAATAAATCCGATTGATACAACCAGGATAAGGATGTTTGGAAGAATTGGCTGGTTAAAGCGGTTTGTATAAGAGAACTGCTTTGGAAGGAAGTTCTGGCGACCCATTGCATAAATCATGCGAACTGCAGAATACCAGAATCCAAGTACGGAAGTTCCAATTGGGAATACGATTCCAACAATACCCATAACGAGAACAAACCATGCAATCTTGTCACCAAAGCAATACTTGAGAGCTTCGAAGGTTACGAATGGATGACAGTCACCAGAGTTTGTAAGTTCTTCCCAAGGCATTGCTCCAGCCATGCAGAAATAGAAGATTACATAAATTGCACCGCAAGTTACAACTGATCCAAGGATTGCCTTCTTCTGATCCTTGATTGGGAATGTTCCTTCTTCGACCATTGCAGGTACTGTCTCAAATCCAAAGAATGGTGTAATCATGAATGAACATCCGACAGCCCAGGCAATACCTGTTGAAGCAAATGCTCCGCCCCATTCCTTCATGTTGCTGCTTGTAAAGAAGTTTCTGAAGTTGTCAAAGCTCCAGTGACCGCTACAGAGGAACATAATTGAACAGACAATTACACCAATCATTCCGGCCATGAGCATGAAGGACTGAACTTTACCAGCCACAACATTCTTGTAAAGACTCAAGGCGCACCAGAAACACAGAATGACAGCACCAACAATGGTTGCAGTGTTTCCACTGAGTGCAAGCCCAAACTGATGGTTGAGCCATTCCAGAATACCCAGAACACCTGCTGCAGGAACTGCAACCCATGCACACATGATCAACCATGCAGACCAGAATCCCGCATGCTTGTTCAGTCCAACGGTATTAAATACAAGGCAAGAACCTGCAGCCGGCAGCATAGTTGAATACTCTGCATAAACAAAGGCTGTTGGCAAGATTGCCAGAGTCATCAAAGCAAAGGCAAGGAATGTAGCAGGTCCCGTGTAGGACATGAAGATACCATCCCAATAGCACATGAACGTAAAGATTGCACCTGTTGCCATTGCATAAACATAGAGAAGCCTCATTGACTTTGAAAGCGTGCTCTTTGTTTCCTCCATAATTTACCTCCAATATTTTTTTTGATGCCAAATTATTTTTTTATTCTCTCAACCGAAAAGTCTCTTGTACCTTTCTGCAAGCTCCATTGTTCCATTCATCCAGCCAACGCTTAATTCTGCAGCCGGGCCAGACTGCTGATGGGAACCAAGCCAAGCCGTAAGCTGAAGACGACGCATCATGATGAATGTATCGATCTCCTCGAAATCCGTGTCAGTAAAAGGAAGAACCTTCTTGTATCCGGATAGCCATGCATTGACGAGCTTTGGAACATAAGGTTTTTCTTCAATAAAACTAAGTGCAGAAGCCAGGTCCTGAAGATGCCATCCGAATCCGCAGTCATCAAAATCGATTACCTTTATCTGATCGCCTTCAATAAGAAGGTTTGCAAGACGTAGATCCGCATGAATAAGTCCAAAATTGTTTGAAGTCTTGCCATAACGCTTCAATCTCTTTTCAATTATTGAAACTATGTCCTCAAGAAAATGCTGGGCATCTGGAGTCATGTCAGGAAAATTCCTCCAGTCTCCCCATTTTGGAGTTGCACCTATAACGTTATCAAAGCTCCATTCGTAGCGGTCAAGTTTTGCAGTTCCATTCCAGATTTCCGTCTGCCGATGGAGATATGCCGTTGTCTCACCAAGATACTTGAACTGCTTTACCATTTGATCTTCATTGTTTTCATCCGGAGCAGAACCTGGAAGGAATTCCGTAATCACGCAGTTATATATTTCACCATCAGGTCCCTGAACATTCTGAATGTATTCCCCATTAAGGCCTTTCTTTGGATTTGCTACAACAAGCGGAGTATATTCATTGATCTGCTTGAGCCATTTCATTTCTGAATTCAATTCATTCAGGGTATGATAACCGGGTCTGCCGATTCTTAAGACTCCATCCTTTTCTCCAGTTTTTCTGTCCTTAACCATGTATGTTGCATTCTCAGAAAGAACTATGAGCTTTGCCTCATCTTTATCCTGAAGCCCATATTTTTCCAATGTCAGTTCAGCAACCTTGTTAAACAAGTCCATGTCAAATGTCATAATCAACCTCCGTTATCGATTTTCCCTTTCTATTTCGCTAAGACTTTCATCAAGGGCACCTGCAAACCAGGAAATATCCTCCGACTTGAAAACCAAAGGAGGCCTGATCTTTAGGACATTGCCGTAAGGTCCCGCATTTGAAGTAAGAACCTTTCTTTCATACATTTTATTAATCAGGATTTGCGTCATTTCTGGTGAAGGCGTTTTCTTTATCGGATCCGATACAAGTTCAAATCCAAGGAAAAGCCCCGCCCCTCGGGCATCTCCTACAATTGAAGAATGCGCAGACTGAACTTCCTTAAGGGCCGCCAAAAGTTCCGATCCAACCTGTTTTGTATGTTCAAGGATTCCTTCCCTTTCAATCACATCGAGAACAGCATTTGCCGCTGCCATTGAAACTGGATTTCCCGCAAAAGTATTGAAATAGGGAAACTTTTCGCTGAATGCCTCAAGTATTTCATGACGACCTGCAAGTCCCGAACAAGGAATTCCATTTGCCATGGGTTTTCCCATCGTAACAAGATCAGGGATAATGCCATGCCTCATGAATCCCCAGAAAGCGTCACCTGTTCTGCAGAATCCAGGCTGAACTTCATCACCGATAAACAGCCCTCCGTTCCTATGAACCACATCCACTGCAGCCTTCAGGAAGCCCTTGGGATTTGGATGAACCCCATCAGAACTGAAAATGGAATCTGCAATGAAACACGAAAGCTTGATTCCATGAGCTTTCATATCATCAATCTGCTTCTGGATTTCCGAGCAATACCATGCCGTGAATTCCTCGTCGCTCTTTCCCTGCCTGTAATAGTCAGGAGTTGGCACAAGCCTTACGCCGTCAAGCAACTTTTGATCTCCACCTATTGAAGGAGAGATTGCACTGACAAGCTGTGTGTTTCCGTGATAGGCTTCCTGCGATATCAGGATGCCTGTTCCGCCTGTATATGCTGAACAAATCCTCAAGGCAAGGTCATTGGCTTCTGAACCCGAGCACATGAACATGACACGGTCAATTTCTTTTGGCATAAGCGAAAGAAGACGTTCACTATAGCGGATTATGTTTTCATGAAGATATCTTGTGTGTGTATTGATTTTCTTCATCTGATCATAAACGGCTTCCACTACTGCAGGATGGGAATGTCCCATGCTTGGAATGTTGTTGTACATGTCCAGATATTTATTTCCCGATTCATCCCACATGAATTCACCCTTGCCTTCCACAAGATTCAAGGGCCTTTTATAAAAAAGCCTGTATGAACTTCCCATGCATTTTTCACGGCGCTCTACAAGATCTCTTGTCTTAGGATCCAAGGATTCAACATCCTCGCGTCTGAACCTGTTGCAATCCAATATGCTAGATTTTGATGCCATTAACACAACCTCCAAAAAAAGAAAGGCGCATGAACTAAACAGAAAAAAATCCTGTCCCTTTCATACGCCTTTGTAATGACTGCTTTCAGTTAAAACTGTATGTCTCTCTTATACAAAATTACTGATGAAATTTCACTGAAATAAATATATTTCCTTCAGTAAATTTTTTAGGTCACCTGTATTTTTCAATCAAGTGCTTATGGAATTCCGATGGAGTATATCCAGTCTTTTTCTTAAAGTTCTTTGTAAAATACTCCTGACTGTTGAATCCCAATGTCATGGCAACCTCGTTTATTCTGATTTCAGGATCCCTCAGCAAAACTTTTGCCCTGTCGATTTTTACTTCCATCATAAAATCGATGAAGCTCATTTTTGTTATCTTCTTGAATATGTGACTGATATAACTTGCATTAAGAAACACTCCCCTTGATACATCATCAAGAGACAGCTTCTCATCAACATGAATGACAGCATACTTGCCGATCTTGTAAACAAGCCTGTCATCAATCATCTGATATTTGGTTACCATGGCACTTGCTTCCCTGAAATTCATCGTCCAGATTTTTATGAGTTCCTCCTTGCTCCTTAATGAAAATCCCAGGTGAGGAATGAAATCATTCTTATACAGGAATTTTTCCAGCCACGGCTTACGTTCTATCAGTGTCTTATAAATATAGACTTTGGCTTTGTCTGAAAGAAGCTGCCCATTCACGGAATCATTATTCCAGTCGTCGTAAATCTGGTTTATGATTTCCGAAATGATGAATTCTTCCTGTCCACCACCAAGAAAAATGTTTTCAATAAGCGCATCCACCTTGAGCTTCAGTTCATTTATGATGTAATTCAAGCTCCTGTCTTCAAACATCCTGTAAACTGATGACCTAAGGCTGTCCTCATCAACTGGAGAAATCAAGTAATCAAACACGCCATTTATGAAATATTTCCTGACAGTTCCATAAGAAGCATCCTTGCCGATGACAATCATTCCCAACCGAGAGAATCCACCTGTAATTTCCTTAAGGTTGCTTTCCTCAAGAAAATCAACGTCATCGGCAATTGCAATAAGTATGTCTGCCTTTCGCTGAACCAATTCTTCATGCAGACTGAAGGGATTCCTGATTACCTCATGATCCAACTTGAAGGCATCATCATTCCTCCAGAATTCATAGTTCATGATTCTTTCTGCATTCTTTAATCCTCTGTCATAGAAGGAAACATTCTGCATCTACTGCCCCATGGATGAAGTTTCTGGAAGCGTACTGCCTCCATCAATTACAATCTGAGTTCCGGTAATGTAGCTTGATTCTTCACATCCAAGGAAAGCTGCCAATTCTCCAACTTCCTCAGGACGTGCAAGCCTCTTTAACGGAACTGCATCTGCAATTGCCTTGATTGCCTGTTCTGGATCTTCCGGATTTGACTGCTTTGCCATTCCCTCTACCAAAGGAGTCCTTACATAGCCTGGACAAATTGCATTTACACGAATGTTTTTATCTGCAACCTCGCGTGCCATTGCCTTGGTAAAACCGACAAGAGCTGCCTTTGATGTGGCATAGGCTACTTCCCCTGGATCTGCAACCATATCGCCAGTCACGGAACTCATGATGACAATGGCTCCACCACCGTTGGAAACCATTTCCGGAAGGGCTGCCTTGGTTACATTCCATACACCCTTAACATTAATGTCGATGTGCATGTCACGATTTTCAAAACTGTCGCTTGTCAAAAAATCCTCAAGGACGCAAACTCCTGCATTGCATACAAGGGTATCAATCTTTCCGTATAGAGAAACGGTTTTTTCAACCAATGTTTTTACGCTGGAATAATCGGAGACATCCACCTGCATGCCTGTAACATCAAATCCATCCTTTTTCAATTCATCTGCCAAATCAATGACCTTAGAACCTCGTGCAGCCAATACACACTTTGCACCATACTTTGCATATACCCTGGCAATTCCCTCACCGATACCTTTTGATGCTCCTGTTATTAATGCCACTTTTCCTTCAAGTTTCTTCATTTGTATTTCCTCCATAAAAAAAAGAGGCACAGACTTAAATCCATGCCTCTTTGCAATTTAGATAATTAAAGCATAACAAATTATAAAAATGAACGCAATATTTTTAGGCAAGTATATATTTTTTTTAGGTTTTACATGCAATACTTACATTCCAATTTACCCTTCAAAAAGCTTCTTTATCTTGTGAACCACCTGATTGGTATCTCCTTCATCAACTACATGATCGTAGGCATGGGGAATCGTTCCAAAGGTGACTGTCTTGTCCACACCCAGTTCCCGCTTGAGCAGCTCAATCATGTTCTGGCGCGTAGCATACCTGTTGTAAATTTTTATGTAGGAATATCCCTTGTAGTCGTTGGACCTGTATTTTAATACCTTGAGTTTTTCCGTGATTCCCCTCGCCTTAAGAACTCCGTAGATTTCCTCAATTTTTTCATCGGGATAAATGAGCATGAAGTAAATCACTTCCTCATCCGGAACAGGCCGTTTAATATAATTTCTATATGGAGAGACCCTCAGTTCCCTTACAAGCCGCTCCTGAATTTCATTCTGGAATTCCCCGTAGTAAATTAGGAGAGTGTCGTCGATGACAATGTTTGCAAAACTGTGAATGCCGTGTTCCCTAAAGACATCCATCACCTCGTTTTTCTCTTCAATGGTCATTGATATCTTTTTAAGGTACCGCTTGTTTTCCGTGTCATAGAGCGCTGCACCATCCATGGCAATAACCGGAACCTTAAGGTGAATGTCGTGCATTGGCTCAAGAATTGAAGCAGGTGGCCTCATGGTTGAAAGTGTAAAATGCAATCCCTCGTCAATCATGCGGTTAAGTTCAACCTTGCAGTAATCGTTTATGTGATAGTCCTTGTTAAGCAGGGTGTCATCCAGCCCGGAAATAAAAAGCGTGTCCATGTTGCGCCTATGGGGAAGACGGAACAGGTTGACGCCGACTCCGATCACAATTCCAATCATGGTGTCGAGAAATCTGTTCAGCGTAAAAAGATATGGATTTTCATCCGACAGGTGAATGACCACGATGCTCAGGAACACCACGCAGGAAAAATATGAAGCCTGCTTTTTCTTTAGTGCCACCGTCGTCCACAAGACCGGAATCAGGGTGATGGAAATCAGCAGGGCATTGAAAATGTATGATTCAATTTTTGAAAGATCAAAATTCCTTCTTACGATAATTGACGCAAGCAAAACGGCAAGGCCAAAGAAAGCTCCGATGACAGTTCCCACGATGCGCTGCATTGCATTCTTCCGCGTTGTGGAAACATAAGCCTGCATGCACCACAGGGCCGAAAGCTGGCTGTAAAAAACGATTCCGTTGTCACCACGAAGAACCTGCACCACATAGCAAAGGGCAACTGCCACCGCCGACTTGATTATGCGAAGTCCCACGGAAGGCAGTCTAATTGAATTTGAATTCATCATCAGTTGCTGTCGTTCGGATTGATGAAGAAAATCGTTTCATGCTCCGTGATCATCGGCGATTCCTTTGCAAAGAAAACTATTCCTGCAGCAGGCGAAAGAATTTCTTCCTTTACCTCGGCAGTCAGCGGATCAAGAATTGTTGCAAGAACCGTACCCTTCTTTACTTCATCACCAGGACCTGCGTGAACCTTAAAAAGACCGCCTGCAGGAGCAGACACTGTAAGGAATTCTCCTTCCCTTACAATCTCCGAAGCATAGCCTACAGGAGGACGCGCACTGATAAGCTCAAAGGAATTCAAGAACCTGAGCACTGCATTTACAGCCGTCATGGCACTTGATTCATCAATGTGATTTGTTGCCTTTGTATAAACGCTGAACGCCTCAGTCTCAAAGACCTGCCAGTTGTAGTTCAAGGTTGTTGTGTCGATGGGGGTTGGTTCCCTGACCAGAACATAAGGCAGTCCAAAAGCCTTTGCAAGATCCGGTTTTTCATATCCCGTATTCATGAGGCGCACATGGGGAACAAAATTTCCGGAAAGATAGAAGCTTGCAAACTGAACTCCGTATTTATAGTCGCGCACCTTTTCAAAAACCGCAGCTGCAATTCTCTGGGTTGTCTCCCCAAGGTTGTACCCCGGGAACATTCGGTTGATGTCCGTATTGTCTACAGGCCAGAATCTTTTTCCGATGTTCATGGAAAATGGATTTATGCAGGGAATGATGAGGAATTCATTTTCTTCCGAAAGCAGGCCGTCGGCTTCCAGTTCACGGAATCTCTTTATTAGCAGGGCCGCAATGTACATCTGCTGAATTTCATTTCCGCGTAAGCCCGCAACAAAACATGCAGTCTTTTTTCCATGTCCGAATCTATATCCCTTTACGGCAATTTCCTGCCTGTATGGCGTCTTGAATTTGAATATTGTTTCTTCACGCATTTTACTTTCCTTTTTTAGTCACCCAGAATTCTTGCAATGAGGGAACCTTCGTAAACAACCGGATATTCCCTGATGGTAAAAAGAAGTCCGTCCACGGAACTTACCACTTTCTCAAGAATGTCGCCCGTCAAGGGATTTATGATCTTTCCGATTTCCTCACCCTTCCTTATTTTTTCGCTGTGCTTTGCAACCGGAAGGAACACGCCGCTTTCATTTGCATTGAGGAAGGAAACCCTGTCATCCTTGCTTATGATCGGTTCGCGGATTGCCGGAGCATCGCCCTTCCAGATTCCCATTTCGTGCATCAGGTTAATGATTCCATCCGTAAGCTGCTGGCCGTAGCTTTCCGTAATTCTCATGCCAACGCCCATCTCAACTACAAGGCATGGAGTTCCCGTGGTGTTAAGTGAATAGGCCAATGTTCCCTCGAGGACCGTGGCATTGGAATGAACCCAGATAAAATCAACGTTAACGTGTTTGGCAAGGGGAACCAGCATGTCCTGGGAAATTTCATTTATCCTCACCTGTGGAATTTCGCGGAGAAAAATATTTGATGCGTGAATGTCGATTACAATATCAGCACCTGAAATGTCTTCTATTAATTTTGCAGCCGTATATTCAGCAAAGGTCCCGTTTTCGTTGCCCGGAAAAATCCTGTTCATGTCCAGGTCAAACTGCGGGATTCCGCGAGTCATGGAATTTACGCCCAAAGGATTTAATGCCGGATACACTTCAAGAACTCCATCCAGCAGGTCCAGGTTTTCCTTAACGCGGCGAATCAATTCCCAGCAGACATACTGGCCTTCAAGCTCATCACCGTGGGTTCCGGAAACTACGCAGATTCTTTTTTTGCTCTTTCCGTTTTTTATTACCTGCTTTTGAATAAGGAATTTTTCATTGACCGGCATCTGTGCCGAAGTAACTGTTTTTATCATTTTTATTTTCCTTTTGTCATTCCGAACTCGATTCGGAATCTATATACTGCAATTATTACATTTGCTGCTGCTGATTTTTCATCCTGAGCATTTTCTTTTGCTCTTCAAGGTTTTCACTGTTCCACTGAAAGCGGTCTTCAGCATGCACATTATTCTTCCTCAATTCCCTTCCCTTGGTTTTAACAAACACCGTCATCCTCTGGTTCGTCATTCCACGGAAAATTCCACCATCAACCTTGCAGTCAAGATAATCCCTGCCACAAGCCAGTGAAACATAGGAATCATCAACCTTCTTGTTCCTCGTGCAGTCAATTCCAAACCAACGGCCCTGCATTGCACTTCCATCATTCCTGATGTAATCGTCGTCCGGAACAAAATATTCAGCCCATGCATGGGTTGATCCCTCCCCGTCGCTTGTACCGGCAACATACCGTGCAGGAATTCCAGCTTCACGGCACAGGGAACAGAAAATATGGGAATAATCCTGGCACACGCCGCTTCCCATTTCAAAAGATTCCGCAGCCGTAGTCCTTACATTGGTGGCCCCGGAAACATATTCAATTTTTCCATGGACCGCATCCATCAAAAGTTCCGCCACCAAGGGAATGTTGCAGTTCCTGACCCTTCTGGATTTCACCGATTCTTCAAGAACATTTCCCTTAAAAACCGAATGCAAGAAATCCGTCATCTGCTGGCTGCATTTTGTCAGCGGCGTGTTGTACTTATACAAAGGCTGGCACAATTCACGGCATCCGTCTTTCCGGTCAACAATAACCGTCGCCGTTGAATGGAAAGAAAAAGTACCATGGGGAAAATCAATTCTCCCCTGATAGGCAGTATTCCCAAAGACATCCCTGGAAGTCCCAAGCTGGGTTTCGGGAACAACGGAAAGATTTCTGGATACGACCGTCTGACCGTCCCTTGAAACCGGAACGCACCGCAAAAGAAAATAATGGTCCGTAACCGGGCTGTCAAATTCAAGGGTAGTCGTGTAGTCAATTTCCAGAATATTCATTTGCCCATCCTGTGCAATTACTTATGCTGCCATGTCTATCTTTATGAAGAGGCTGTCGATCAGCTGGAGCAAAACCATCTTGTCCGCGTTATCCATAAAGTCGCTCTTCTCGCAAAGTTCGCCGCAAACTTTCTGCAGCGCAAGCCTGTCGCAGTTAATGTCCGTCCTCTCAATGGAATGGGAAAGTCTTCTGCATTCAAAGGCAACCTTGTCCTCATTCATGTTAAGGCGAAGGTACATGTCCAGTCTTTCAAGTGTAAGACCTGCCAAAAGAATGTGCCTTACGTTATGGTCCGCAATGGAATCAAACACCTGCCCCTTAAAGGCCATGATGTTATCGATGACCTTCTGAAAGATCAGAGCCGGAGTCTGACTGAACTGTGCGTCTTCCATCCTGCGAAGGGCAAGCTCAATGTAACTCAGGGAATCGCTTCCGATTGTTTCGCGCAGCATGATGGCATTGTCGTAGGAACGGTTCATGCTTGAGATAATCGAACTTGCATAATTCCTGTCAAAGGCATAGCGCTGGCAAAAATCCTCAAGGGATGAAAAACCGTTGTAGATGTCCAGGTCGCTGCAATACTTTGCATAGTCAAAATTCGAATCAAGCTGAGAGTCGTACACATCCATAAAAACCTTGAGTGTGGTCAGAACCCTTTCCGTGTAACGACCCAGCCAATAGATTGAATCCACCTGCTTAAGTGTAAGTGGAACCTCTCCCTTTCTCGTGAAATTTACTTCTCTAAAATCCATGTATCCTTAAATCCTCCGCCTTGAGATGAATTAACTACAAAACTTGCAGGGTTCCTTGAAAAACGTGTCAGACCGCTTGGCCATACCTGGCATGTCTTACCGCTTAGAACGAATGCGCGCAAGTCGGCTTTACGCCATACCTTCTGCCCTTCATCCATTATTTCAAGATCCTTAAAATCAATTACTTCCTGTGCAATCCAGCGCCTTGGCTGTTCCTTAATGAGGGTTTCCATCTCGGCAAGTTTTTCTGCACTCAAGTCCCTTCCAAAGACAACGCCGTATCCGCCTGCTTCTGCAACATCCTTGATGACAAGGGTCTTTAAATTTTCAAGAACATACTTCCTGTCCTCTTCATAGAACGGAAGATAAGTCGGTGCATTGTTCAATATCGGTTCTTCATTCAGGTAATACTTCACCATTTTTGGAACAAAGTAATAGATTCCCTTGTCGTCAGCCACACCGTTGCCAGGAGCATTAAGGAGGGCAACATTACCTGCACGGTAGGCGCTCATTACGCCGGGAATTCCGATAAGCGATTCCGGAACGAAAGCGAGGGGGTCAAGGTATTCGTCGGAAATTCTCCTGTAGATTGAACCGACCCTTTCCTTGCCGTTAAGAGTCTTGCAGTAGACCACGTTGTTCTCCACAAAAAGATCTTCCGGCTGGCAAAGAACGCTGCCCGTCTGTTCCGCAAGATATGCATGCTCAAAGTAGGCGGCATTGTAACGGCCCGGAGTAAAGACAACATTTATTCCCCCGCAATTCATGTCGTCCATCACATCCTTCAGGAGCGTTCCATAGTTCCTGTTGTCAACCACATGATTGCTTGTAAAGGTCTGGGGCGAACACTTCCTTTCAAGCCCGCGGGCAATGAGGGGATAGGAAGCACCGCTTGGAATTCGAAGGTTGTCCTCCAGGATGAACCAGCTGTCATCCTTGGCCTGAACGAGGTCAATTCCGGAGATGTGGGAATAAATTCCGTGGGGAGGAACCACGCCTTCCACCTGGGCAAGATAGCCTGATGAAGAAAAAACAAAGTCCTCGGGAACCACGCCATCTGCAATGATCTGCTTCTTGGAATAAATGTCTGCAAGAAAAAGGTTCAATGCAGTCACACGCTGAACAAGACCACGGCTCAGGCTTTCCCAATCCCCTGCAGGAATCACGCGTGGAATCGGATCATAGGGAAAAAGGCGCTCGTTAAAGGTTCCGTTCTTGTAGATTCCAAATTTTACGCCATAACGGGCCAGCTGCTCGTTTATCAAATCCGAATTTGAAATCAGGTTATCCATAAATGCCTCCTAAAAAACTCCCTCACATTTCTTTGTAAACAAAAAAATGGCGCAGAAAGACAAAATCCTTCTGCGCCATTGCAAAGAGAAAAGAAAAAAGGCGCATTGTCATACGACAATGCGCCTTTGCAACTATCTTTCTATATATTAGCACTTTCCATAAAAAATTGCAATAGCTACAATTGTTTTATATTGCTTTAAAATGTATACTGTCAGAAAGGCAGACGGCAAGCAAAATACAAAAAAAACATAACCCGGGCCTTTTCAGGAAGTAAAAAATGACACCACAGGAAACCTTCAACAGCGCACGCAAGATCGTCATCAAGATTGGCAGCAACACCCTTGCCAAAAAGGACGGAACAATAAACGTTGAATTCATGGAAAGCTTTGCATCCCAGTGTGCAGAACTTCAGAAAAAGGGCAAGCAGATAATCCTTGTATCTTCCGGTGCCCAGGTGGCAGGACTTTCAACAATCGAAGGTTGGGCCCACAAGGGGGACATCCACTACCGCCAGGCACTTGCAGCCATCGGCCAGGTGGAACTCATGCACAAGTGGCGCTGTGCCTTCAAGAAACTTGACGTTCACGTTGCACAGCTTTTGCTTACCAAGGACGACTTTGAAGACAAGCACCGCACCCTCAACATCCGCAACACCATGTTCACCCTCGTTGACGAAAACGTGATTCCAATCATAAACGAAAACGACAGCATTGCAACGGATGAATTTTTCATCGGCGACAACGACAACCTTAGTGCACTTACGGCAAACCTTTGGAGCGCAGACCTTCTGATTCTCTTCAGCGACATCGACGGAATCTACACCGACAACCCAAAGACAAACCCTGATGCAAAACTTGTTGAAGTGGTTGACAACATTGACGAGCTCAAGAAAACGATCAAGATTGGTTCGACAAATGCATTCGGTACTGGCGGAATTGCAACAAAAATCGAAGCTGCCGAAAAGACGACAAAGTGCGGAATCCCGATGATTCTTGCCAACGGCGGAAAGGAAAATGCCCTCACCCACATTGCGGACGGAACACAGAAGGCAACGGTTTTCACAGCCGACGACAAGGCCCTGTTCCATGCAATCATGGGTGCCTGATTTTTTCCGGAGCCCATTTCCCAGCTAAACCCGCTATCCGCTCCAATGTGCTCGCCAGGGCTCCGCGCATTCCGCTTCTATCGGGGCTAGGCTTGCGGTGGAAACTGCAGGCCTGGCAACCGCAGGTTGCCAGGGAACGCCCCAATGCAGGCAATACCCCATCTGGTTGTTTCTATTTTTAGTCTGCTTTCTTGACTTTAATCTTTTTACTTAAGTAAAATATTCGAGGGGGATTAATTTTATGAAAAAAATTATTGCAATTTTTGCTGGTGCCATGATGGCATTTGCTGCATCTGCAAAGACATGGGAAAACTTCGTGAACGTAGGTGCAAGAATCCCATGCAACCCGCTCAACCTAGAAGTGAAAAACGACAGTAGCAAGGTAAAGATCAGTCCCATAGCCGGTATTGACCTGGGATACACTGGCGTACATGAAAATGGATTTTCTATTAGGGCTATTTTTGACTATGCTTATGCTGGCTCTGACATCAATATTGACAACGATGATCTTGACGGAGGAACCATTTCGTTCCTTATAGGTGGTGGTTATGCCCCAATCCATGATGAAAAAATGCTCCTTGGCATCTATGGGCTCCTTGGTGCTAACTGGATTCTATTTAATAGATCTGACGAAACTTTTTATCCTAATGGTTACACAATAAAAACAATAAAATATGACTATGAATACAACTTCTTTCTCCCTGCCATGGGTGTTAACGGAACTTTCCTCTACACATTCTCAAGAAGTTTTTCTGTCTACGGATCAATGACGGCAGAAATTATTCTTCCAGGAAAAATAGAGCGCAAGATAAATTCTTCTTCCATCAAGACAGACTTGAAGCCTTCATTCCTTGTTGTTCCAGCTCTCGGTGTTTCCTGGAAATTCTAAAGAAAAAGAAGAGTCAGTAAAAAATAACGCAAACTGCTCCTGAAAAAAGACTGCATTACCAAAAACCTCTATCCTCTAAGGCCGAATAGTTATACACTGTTACCATTATGACAAACATCGGATTCATCGGAATGGGCAACATGGCCCAGGCAATCGCCAAAGGTTTCATCGATACAGGAAAGGTAAAGGCTGCAAACGTCTTTGCCTTTGCACCAAACCAGGACAAGCTCAAGAAAAACGCTGGAGCCATAGGATTTACGCCATGCGCTTCCCTTGCAGAACTTGCCTCAAAATGCGACACATTGATTGCCGCATGCAAGCCCTACCAGCTCCAGGCCGTACTTGCCGAACTTGGTACTGCCCTCAAGGACAAGGTGCTCATCTCGGTTGCAGCAGGCTGGGTCTTTGACACCTTCAACAACATGCTCAACCCTGCCATCGACCCGTACAACACGAGAATCCAGTGCATCATGCCAAACACGCCGGCAATGGTTGGCGAAGGCGTAATGCTTTTTGAAAAGAAGAATTCCCTCACCCCGGAAGAACTTGATCAGGCAGTAGAACTTTTCAAGAGCCTGGGCATGGTTGAATTCCTCGACACATCCCTCATGGGAATCGGTGGTGCCATCAGCGGCTGTGGACCTGCATTCATGGACATGATCATGGAAGCCTACGCAGATGCCGCAGTCAAGTACGGAATCAGCCGCGATACCGCATACCGCCTCGTAAGCCAGACCATGGTGGGCAGTGCAAGGCTCCAGCAGATAACCGGCAGCCACCCGGGCGTACTCAAGGATGCAGTCTGCTCGCCCAACGGAACAACAATCTGCGGCGTAGATGCCCTGGAAAAGGCAGGCCTTCGCGGTGCCCTGATCTCAAGCATCGATGCCATCATGAACAAAAAGAAAAACTAGGGGTCATCCCTAAAAATCCCACGGGGTCATTTTTGCTGGCGCAAAAACCGGGCTTTCCGTGGTTCCGCGTCAAGCGCTCCATTGGAGGCCGGACCAAAAGCTCCGGCCTCCAACGCCTGCGGCGCCCCTCCAATCCCTTGCCCGCCCACAGCCTTAAAATTTTCCCCCAGTATGACCATTAAACCGCAGCAAAAAAAATGCCGATAATACAGTCATGAAAAGATTTGCTGTAATTCTATTGAGTCTTCTGGCCGTCCTTCCCGTGTTTTCAAACCAGGTGCTTAAGGAAAAGGCCACAGTTTCCTATTATGCAGACAAATTTCACGGAAGAAAAACTGCAAGCGGCGAAACATTCAACATGAACGCCCTCACCTGCGCCCACAAGACCCTTCCCTTTGGAACAATCCTTAAGGTGACAAACCTAGCCAACGGAAAGTCAGTTCAGGTGCGGGTTAACGACAGAGGCCCCTTCGTGGAAAACCGCGAGGCAGACCTTTCAAAGGCAGCAGCCATAAAGCTTGACATGATAAAGTCCGGCACTGCCCAGGTAAAGATAGAAATCGTTCAGATGGGAGAAGCCACAAAGCGCAGCAGCCAGACGGCATCCAAGGCAAAGAGCATTCCAATTGCAGCGGAAGGCTCGGGAGCCGGAACCAACGGCCCCATGAAAAAGACCGCAACAGCATCAGCAGCAGCAAAACCGGCAGCCGCAACAGCAACAAAACAGATTACCGTCAAGGCAAACTCCATTTACGACATTCAGCTTGGAACCTTCTCGGACCCAAACAACGCCCGTGAAAGGGCAAAGCAGCTCATGCACGACGACATAGGCGAAGTGGTTCTCCAGCGGGTTGACACCGGAACCCGCGTTCTTGTGCGAAAGATCGAAGGCCGCAATGTTCCCGAGGCAGTAAAGAAACTCCATGCAAAGGGATACACTGACTACATCATAAAAGAACGCCACAAGTAAAATGCCTGGAGCAACACGCCAACCGACAGCCTGCCTGTCAATCCATCCATTGGCTCAGACAGAAGAAAATTCCATAGACTGGAAGGAACTAACCGACTACATCGGCAGGGAAGAAATTTTCTGCTGCCAGCTGATGGAAGAAATCCTTTCCGGAAACAGGTCGGTTCTTTACACGATCCAGAATTCAAGATCCATCGTGGGAATTTTTTCCTACACCCGGGGCGGAAGTTTTTCAGGCTGCATAAAGAAATTCACCAGGGAAATAAATTCCGCCCTCCACGATTTTTTCATGCTGAACAAAACAAGCTGCATCAGCGGTAAGGAATCCTTTGTCAAAAAAATTCTTTCCATCATCAGCCAGTGCGGCCAGAGTACCGAGTGCAGCTTCCGTTCCATGCACATGATGGAATTTTCAAGGCCCGCAAAAATCATTCCTTCAAGCCTTAAGATTGAACGGTGCACCATGGATGATGCCGATGCCATGATGCACCTTCAGGTTGAATACAGCCGCTCGGAAGTTCTTCCCCACTGGCAGGAAACCTATCTTCCCCAGGAGCGTGCCATTGTTGAACACCGCATACGGCAGCACAGGATGTTCGCCCTCTATTCCGAAGACGGAACCATAATCTCAAGGCTTTACATCAACGGCCTTACAAAAAAATATTCCCAGATTGGCGGAGTGTTCACAAGAAAGGAATTCCGCGGCAGGGGTTACGCTTCCACCCTGGTCTCGCAGATTGCGGGAATCTGCTATCCTGATACGACCCCCATACTTTTTGTAAACAGGCGGAACATTCCTGCCGTCAGGGCTTACACGAGGGCCGGATTCAGGACTTGCGGACGGTATGCCATTGCCCTGCTTAATTATGACGGCCCAAGCCATTCCTGAACCTGCCCTTAATTGAATTCACATCTTATTTATAGTAGAATGTTTCAAGGTTTCCTCCAGGTTCCTGAATTCCCGGGGATTCCTTCCATTCAAAAATATTAATACGGAGACAATATGCTTTTTTCACCGGTAGAAATTGAAGAAACAGTAAACATGTTCATGCGCCACAAGCTGGACGTTCGCTGCGTTACAATGGGCATTTCCCTTCTTGACTGTGCAGACAGCGACATGAAGCGTTCATGCGACAAGATCTATGACAAGATCATGCACAAAGCCGCAAACCTTGTAAAAGTCGGCCAGGACATCGAAAAAGAATACGGAGTTCCCATCATAAACAAGCGCATTTCCGTAACACCTATTGCCCTTGTTGCCGGTGCAAGCGGAGCCTCTTCTTATGTTGACTACTGCAAGACTTTGGACAAATGTGCAAAGGAGCTGGGTGTAAACTTCCTCGGTGGATTCAGCGCATTGGTTCCAAAGGGAATCACTCCTGCCGACAAGATCCTCATGGAATCTATTCCAGAAGCACTTGCTTCAACAAGCTATGTATGTTCAAGCGTTAACGTCGGTTCCACAAAAAGCGGAATCAACATGGACGCAGTAAAAATCATGGGAGAAGTAATCAAGAAGACTGCGGAAGTTTCAAAGGACTGCGAATGCAACGGCTGTGCAAAGCTTGTTGTTTTCTGCAACGCCCCGGAAGACAATCCGTTTATGGCTGGTGCATTCCACGGACCGGGAGAAGCAGACAGCGTAATCAACGTTGGCGTTTCAGGCCCTGGAGTTATCCTTGCAGCCGCCCGTGAATTCAAGGGTCGTCCACTCAACGAACTTGCTGACGGAATCAAGAAGATGGCATTCAAGATCACTCGCATGGGTCAGATGGTAGGTTCGGAAGCGGCACGTCGTCTTGGCGTCAACTTCGGCATCCTTGACCTTTCACTTGCACCAACACCGGCAGTCGGCGATTCAGTTGCACGCATCATAGAAGAAATGGGTATTGAAGGTTGCGGTGGACCTGGAACTACGGCAGCCCTTGCAATGCTCACTGACATGGTAAAGAAAGGCGGCGTAATGGCTTCTACAAACGTCGGCGGTCTTTCAGGCGCATTCATCCCTGTTTCAGAAGACGAGGGAATGATCAACGCTGTTAAGACCGGTTCAATCTGCCTTGAAAAGCTTGAGGCAATGACTACAGTTTGTTCAGTAGGCCTCGACATGATTGCAATCCCAGGCGATACACCTGCAACAACAATCTCCGGAATCATGGCAGATGAATTTGCCATCGGTATGGTAAACAGCAAGACAACGGCTGTGCGCATCATCCCGGCTCCTGGAAAGAAGGAAGGTGAATGGGTGGAATTCGGCGGACTCCTCGGCGGAATGCCATGCATGAAGGTAAGCCCATTCGGCTGCGCTGACTTCATCAACCGCGGCGGTAGAATACCTGCCCCTATTCACAGTTTCAGGAACTAGGTTCATCCCGAAGGGTTGATACAATCCCAGCACCAATCCACAGTTTCAGGAACTAGGTTCATCCCGAAGGGTTGCAACCAATATTTGCATAGAAACAGTAAATTTTGCCAAACAGCCGGAATTCTATTGAGTTCCGGCCGTTTTATTTCTATTATAACCTTACAATTTATTTTACATGGGAGACACAAGCATGAACGCTAAAAAAATCATTGCAACGGCTTTTTCAATCGCCCTTTCAATCACGGCAATCACCGCCCAGTCCGACTGGAGCAGGGTTTTCTCCGGTGGACTTTCAGTTCCGGTTTCGCACCAGACATACAAGTTTGATGATGAACGCGATTCCATGAACCTTGTAGGCGGCGGCACCTTCATTCAGTATGCACAGATCCACAAGGAAACGGGATTCTCCTTTGTCCTTAACGAAAACGTCAACGCCTTTGGAACAAAGGAATTTGACGACGACTGGGATGCAGGATTCTTCTATTCAACATTTGCAGGCCTTGGATTTTCTCCAGTAAGAACGGAAAGGTCAACCCTTCTTTTTGCCGCAGGACTTGGTGCAGAAATCTGGACCACCGACATTAAGGAAGACGACGACTACACATTCTCCAAGTCTGGTGTCAACTTCTGCCTGGGCGCAGACATTTCCTACGCATACAGAATAACGGACCGCATAGGACTTAACTTTAACCTGCTTGGCCTCTTTGACGTGGCAGGAGAAAGCATAGAGTCAACAACCCACACGGACTGCGATGACCATCACCACAGGCACGACCACCACAAGAAACATGGCGACCACAAGGAACATGAAACCGAAACCTGGTTCAACAGGGCTGGCGGATGGACACTCCTTCCTTCAGTGGGCGTAAGCGTGCACCTTTAATTCAGCATAAAAAACAAAAAAGGCGTCCGGCTTTAAGGAACATCATCCTTAGCCAGGCGCCTTTAATTTTTCAGGAGCTTTTTCTATTCAGCAAGAAGAAGGTTTACATCATCGCAAACCATCCATGCTCCGTTAGCCCCGGAATTTTCACTGAAGGAACATTCCATTCTTACGCTTACGGTTACGCTCTGGGTGTTGCCGTCGACTTCAATTCCTCCGGGAACATCAGCCTTAAAGAATTTCTTCCACTCGTTCGGTATCACCACAGGAACTTCATATTCCCTTGAAGAACCGTCCTTCCTGTTAAGCCTTACCTTCAGCGCAGTTTTTGTCGGATTGTGAATTCCAGTTCCCTCAAAATATGCAAAGCACTTGTACCTGCCTTCAGAAACTTCCACCGTCTGTTCCAGGGTAAAGTCAAAGCCTTCAAGATCCCAGCCCGTGGCATAGGCAAGACCTTCCTTGGCATTCTGGCTGTTCTTGTCAACGTGAGGATTTCCCCTGCCAGAATCATTGGTCACGGTCCATCCGGAAAGATCACCCTTTTCAAAATCGCCGTTGGCAAGATAGTTGCTTGCAGAAACCTTTACCACGCAGACCGTGTCGTATTCACCCTTAACCTTGCCCTTGATCTTGTATTCGCCAAAGTCAGGCTTACCCGTTACCTTTGCAGCCATTCCTGCGTCCCACTCTACAGCTTCATCCCTTACGGAACCGTCGTTGTACCATGTCCTTACAGTTTCCGGCAGCTTGCCCTGCATTCCGTATGCAAATTCCACGGAAGGATCTTCAACCCGGAGAACATTGAGCAGGCCCTTTGAACCTGTGCGTGCGTAGTTGAACACGTTGATGCTGTCCATGACCTTTCCGTCGTAGTCAAAGAAAGCCTGGTTGTCCCAGGTTCCGCCGTTGATACGGGACTTTACTTCCTTGTCATATCCGCGTGCAGCCCATGCAGCCCAGCCGCTTCCAAAATCCTCCCATGCCTTCTGGTTGTAGCCTAAAACTTCCTGTGCATCCGCAGCCTTGGCATCATAGTGCTTAGGAGGAATCCATGCAGGTTCCCAATAGAAAACTCCAAGACCTGCATTCTTGACCTTGGCCACAGCCTCAATGACATCGCGCACGGCAATTGCCTGTCCTTCAACATTAAACGGATACTTGAATTCCTGGTTTGCGCTCATGTGGGAAACAACATTTCCAAATCCGTCTCCATCTTCATCAGTGAATGGGTAGGACGTCTCAAGAACCATCACCTTTTTATTGTAAATATTTGAAAGCTTTCTCAGGGTAACCGACAGCTTCTTTACGTCACCATGCCAGAATGGATAGTAGGAAATTCCAAACACGTCATAGTCAACGCCATGCTTTTCCAGGATCGAAGCACGATATTCAAGGTAACCTTCCGAAAGCGGATCCGTATAGTGGAGGATGACCTTGATTGCAGGATCTGCTTCCCTTACAGCCTTGCAGCCGGCCTTTAAGAGTGCGCACACATTTGGATCAAGGGTTTCGCCAGACATGCCGTTGTTTATTTCGTTTCCAACCTGAACCATGGAAACCTTGACACCGCCATCCTTAAGCTTCTTGAGGCAATCAGTGGTAAAAGCGGCAAGGGCTTCTTCCTTCTGCTGAATAGAAAAATCTGCCCAGGCCTTTGGGGCTGTCTGCTTGTTTGGATCTGCCCAGAAGTCTGAATAATGGAAGTCTATGAGAACCTTCATGCCTTCTGCAGTGGCACGCTTTCCGATTTTAACCGCATTGTCAATGTCGCAATATCCGCCGCCATAGGTTTTTCCGTCGGCATCAAAGGGGTCGTTCCACACGCGGATTCTTACGGCATTAGCACCGCCTGCCTTAAGAAGCTTTATGGGGTCGGCCTTCTTTCCCCTGGCATCATAAAAAACTGCGCCCGACTTTTCAACTGAAATCAGGGAAGAAACATCCACTCCCATGACAAAATCATCTGCAAGGCCTTCCACCGGCAAAACCGTAATGTTCTGGGCAGACGGATCCTTTGTAAGAACCTTTCCACCGCAGCTTACAAGAACTGCCGATACAAAAGCCAAAGCCAGAGCAAATCCGGCCATATCAAACTTCTTCATTTTTTCCTCCGTAAAATATCAACACGCGTTGACTTAAATTATACACCATGTCACCGGGAATGCAAGAATTCCCTTTGCCGGTCCGCCAGTTCCAAAAGATTTTGCGCAACAGATTGCGCTCCAGTCCCTTCAGCAGCACGCCCTTAACTTTTTTATTTGAATTTGCTATAATTATTTGTTTATTTTTAAACGGGAGCACATAATGAAAAACATTGCTAATCTTATGGATTTCAGGCCAAGCATCAAGGTTGTAGATGCAACTCTCAGAGATGGCGGTCTTGTAAATGATTTCTATTTCACAGAAGAATTTGTAAAGGATCTTTATGAAACAAACGTAAAGGCCGGCGTTGACTATATGGAATTCGGATATAAGGCAGACAAGGAACAGTTTGACGTTAAGAAATTCGGTCCATGGAAGTTCTGCAATGATGACGACCTGTACAGAATCGTTGGTGACAACAACACAGACCTTAAGCTTGCAGTAATGGCTGACGTTGGACGCTGCAACTACAAGCAGGACATTCAGGCAAAGAGCAACAGCCCTGTAGACCTCATTCGGGTTGCAACCTACATCAAGACAATTCCTGCAGCCATCGACATGATTGAAGACGCAAAGAACAAGGGATACGAAGTAAGCTGCAACATCATGGCAATCTCAAGTTCACAGGAATCTGACATCAAGGCAGCATTGGACCTCCTCGGAAAGTCCCCTGTAGACGTAATCTACATCGTAGACAGCTACGGTTCAATCTATCCGGAAGAAATGGCCCGCGTTGCAGCAATCTACACTGAAGCTGGCGAAAAGTACGGTAAGAAGATCGGTATCCACGCACACAACAACATGCAGCTTGCATTTGCAAACACAATCGAATGCTGCGGTGACGGCGTAGACTACCTTGATGCAACTTACGGCGAAATGGGACGCGGAGCAGGAAACTGCGCAATGGAACTCCTCCTCGGATTCCTCAAGAACCCAAAGTACAGCACATTCCCTGTATACCAGTTCCTCGAAAAGCACATCAACAAGCTCAAGGCAGAAGGAACAGTCTGGGGCTACGATCATCCATACCTCCTTACAGGACAGCTTAACCAGCATCCACGCACTGCAATCGCATACACAAAGGAAAAGAGAAAGGATCTCGTAGAATTCTACAAGGAAATTTCCGGACAGGACTAATCCTTTTTATCAATGCTGGACTGGGAGAACTTAACCCCCGCAAGAAAGGCGGCCGTCGGTTTTCCGGTTCAGCATCAGTTTGGCCACACAATACAGTTCAATTTAAAAAATGAAAGAAAGAGAAAAGTTTTTTTTCAGCCTGATCATTGTAAGTTTCCTCGCAATAATTGCAGTCATACTTTCTTCTGTATTCACTGATCCTTCCATCAAGTCAGGCGAAAAATCCCAGAAGGCCTCTTTCCTCATCTATCCCCGCGGACAAAAGGGCGACTCCTGGACCCTAAACCTCCTGGACAAGCCCACCCAGACTGGAACAATCTACCTTGCAAAAGTTTCAAATCTTTCCAGAAAGAACATGACCAACTGGAAGATCGTCTTCAAGGCAAAGAAGAACTGCTACATAAACTACGCCTGGACAGGAGACCTGGAAATCTTCCAGCACCGCGGAATAAAGACAATCCACCAGCAGGCCATAAACTTCAAGGACCTGAACCCGGCAAACCTTGTTTCCGAAAAGATTGCAATCCCGGGCAAGCCCCTTCTTGTACCGCTGAACAAAGGCGACAGGATGGTTTACCACCCGACAACCGGCACCTATTCGGAAAACTTTCTTGCATCAACATCCAGTACGGGAGACATCAGTTCTTCCACCGTGGGATTCATCTTCTACAAGGAATCTAAATACGACGACCTTGACTTCATCAGCGCAAGGCTCGTATACCACTTTGACCTGAACCTGCTGGACAAGCCCATGTTTTACGTGGGATTCATGCTCCTGCTCATGTGGATAATCCTTGTACTGTTCGTGATAAAGCTTCGCGCCGCCTCGGAACTTCAGAAGAAGAAAAAGGCCCACGACAGGAACACCATCGAGCAGGTCATGGCTGTCTTTACCAAGTTCATCGATGCAAAGGACATCTACACAGGCGGTCACTCGGAACGCGTTGCAAACATCTCAAGGCTCATTGCAAAGGAAATGGGCAAATCTGAAGAATTCTGCGAGAACATTTTCTTCTGCGGACTCCTCCACGACTGCGGAAAGATAGCCATAAACGACAGCATCCTCAAGAAGGACGGAAACCTGTCCGAGGCTGAATTCCAAATTCTCCAGGAACATACAACCAGAGGCTACGACCTCCTGAAGAACCTTTCATCCATACCGGAAGCCAGGGAAACGGCCCTGCACCACCACGAACGCTACGACGGTACAGGCTACCCTGACCACCTGTGCGGAAACTTCATCCCGGAAACCGCAAGAATCGTTGCCGTTGCCGATGCCTTTGATTCCATGAACACCGGCAAAAAGTACAAGTCTCGCCTGACCGTGGATTCAATCATCTCCGAACTCAAGACAAACATGGGCACCCAGTTTGAACCGGCCGTAGTCAAGGCAATTCTATCCCTCATCTACAAGGGCGAAATCACCTTCATCTGATTCCTTCCTGCGGGAACCGAAATATCCCCCCCCAAAAAAATAAGCACAAGGCATAAAAAAAGCAGCCCCCATTACCAGGAGCTGCCCCTTATTTTTTCAGTATCAGTAGACTGTCTTAATTCACCTTTGAAGCACGTCCATAAATGTATGTAAAGTGCTCAAGGAATTCGTTTGCCTCGTCAGTGAACATTGACTTTGATGCACGCCACTTCCAGTTGTTTCCAACAGTTGATGGAATGTTCATTCTTGCTTCCTTGCCAAGGCAGAACAGGTCCTGAGCCGTAAGGATGCATGTGTTTGAAACACTGGCCATGCCTGCAATCATCATCTCCTGTACGAGGCTTCTGTTGTCTGTGGCACGAAGGTATTCCCTTGCGTTTTCCACATCCTTTGCTGCAGCAGTCTCGCACCACCCAAGAATGGTGTCATTGTCGTGAGTTCCAGTGTAGACAATTGAATTGGGAACATAGCGGTATGGAATGTAATCGCTTTCCTCGCGGCTGTCAAAGGCAAACTGAAGGATCTTCATTCCCGGGAATCCGGAATCCTTAAGAAGCTGCTTTACAGTGTCCGTAAGGAATCCAAGGTCTTCTGCAATGATTGGCATCTCACCAAATTCTGCCTTGAGGGCGTTGAACAAGTCCATTCCAGGACCGGTTCTCCACTGGCCGATCTTTGCATTTTCTGCCCCGAAAGGAATGCAGTAGTAGCCGTCAAATCCGCGGAAGTGATCGATGCGCACCACGTCATAAATCTTGAGGGACTTTTCGATGCGCTTCTTCCACCAGGCATAACCCGTGTTCTTGTGGTATTCCCAATTGTAGACAGGGTTTCCCCAAAGCTGGCCGTCTGCACTAAAGCAGTCAGGAGGACAGCCTGCAACTTCCACAGGAACAAGGTTCTCGTCCAATGCAAACTGACTTGGATTTGCCCAAACATCTGCACTGTCTGCCGCTACATAAATCGGGATGTCGCCGATGATTTCAATTCCGTTTTTGTTTGCATAATCCTTGAGTGCAAACCACTGCTTAAAGAAGAAATACTGGAGCATCTTGTAGTATTCCATTCTGTCTGCACACTTTCCGCGCCAGCTTTCAAGGGTAACGCTTTCACGCTTGCGGATGTTTTCTTCCCACTCGCTGAATGAAACTCCTCCGTTTGCATCCTTGATTGCCATGAAAAGCGAATAGTCTTCAAGCCAGTCATTTTCCCTTACAAAGTCGCCAAAATCTGCCGGCGTGTTCTTCTTGAAATTCTCATGAATCTTTGCAAAAACCTTATGTCGTTCAACATAAAGGGTTCCATAGTCAACATAGTTTTCGTGACCGCACCACTTTACATTTTCGTAATCAGACTTGGCAAGATAACCCTGCTGTACAAGAGTATCCAGGTCAATGAAATAAGGATTGCCTGCAAAAGTGGAAAAGCTCTGGTAAGGGCTGTCACCGTAACTTGTAGGACAAATCGGAAGAATCTGCCAGTACGACTGCCTTGCCTTCTTGAGCCAGTCAACAAATTCGTAAGCTTCCTTACCCATAGTACCAATTCCAGTATTTCCTGGAAGTGAAGAAATGTGCATGAGCACACCGTTAGCGCGTTTGTTAAGCATAAATACCTCTATTGTAATGTTGCCACGCTTTCGCCCTCGATGAATTCAAAGGGAATCATCTTGTGCACAGCAGGCGTGTCCTTTTCAATTGCATCAAGAAGAGTCTTTAACCCCTGCAGGGCAAGTTCCTCTTCATTCTGCTTAATGGTTGTAATCTTTGGGCAGTAATATTCAGCTATGGGAAGGCCGTCAAATCCTGCAACGGAAATGTCCTCGGGAATCCTATAGCCCAGGTCACGGAGCCTTCTGCAAGCCCCGATGGCCTGCATGTCCGACATGGCAAAAATTGCAGTGACTTCCGGGAACTTTCCTACAAGTTCCTCAGCAGCCTTAGCCCCTCCTGCCATGGAATATTTTGCAGTAACATAACTTTTTTCAAAATCAAAGCCCATTCCGCTAAGTTCGAGTCCCTCAACGAAACCTGCAATACGACGCTTGGTAAGCTGGGAAGAATTGGTGTCTCCCCCGATTACACCTATCCTTGAATGCCCTTTCCTTGCAAAATGCCTTGCAATCAAAAGGGAACCCTGATAGCTGTCCGTACTTACGCTTGAAAGATTAGGCCATGATTCAGTGTCTGCCTTTGTAGAAATCAAGACGCATGGACACGAGATTTTTTCAAAGCATTCCACATTGCGCTCAGGATTTCCGCCAAGAAAAATTATGCCCAGGGCCTTTGTTTCCCTCAGCTCGCGCAGGGCTTCCACTGCCTCGTTGTCGTATTCATCAAGGATGATGACCTTTGCATTGTAGGCAAGCTTTTCCATGTTCTTCTGCACTATTTCAAGGAGATTGGCAAGAAGAAGATTGGACGTTCCCTTTACAAGAATCAGTATGGTCTTTGTCTCGCGGGCCTTCAGGGCCTTGGCATTGGTGTTCAGGACAAAACCGTACTTGTCCACCACTTCCATGACCTTCTGCCTGGTCTTTTCGCTTACGTAATCCTGGTTGTTCAGGACCCTGGAAACAGTACCAACCGCACAACCGCATTCTTTTGCAATATCCTTGATTGTCATACTGAACCTACCTGAACCGTTTTCTGCTGATTCTTATGGAATGCCCTAGGAATCCAGCCAAGCCGCAAAGATTCCCTGCTCTCCATAAAAATGAACACCATAATACATCATTTTTTGAATCGTTTCCATACTATGCCAGGACAATTCTCTGCAACCAGGAAACCGTTGCCCTAAAATCCAAATCATGCCAGATTCAATGCCCGTGGCACCGAATCTGCTGCAGCTTAAGATTTTACTTGATTGATCCGGACATTACCCCCTTGATGATGTACTTCTGCGAGCTGATGTAGAAGGCGATGATTGGAATGACTGCAAGAACCAGCATGGCCATGAATCCGCCGTAATCAGTTGCACCGTATGCACCCTGCATTGCAAGCTGAATTGCAACAGGAACCGTCTTATGCCTTGTACCAAGAACAAGATATGGAAGAAGATAGTCGTTCCACAGCCACATGGCCTGAAGAATTGCAACGGTAATTGCAGTAGGCTTAAGGATAGGGAATACAATCTGGAAATATGTCTGCAGAGGTGAACATCCGTCAATTTCTGCAGCCTCCTCGATTTCAAGGGGAACAGCCTTTACAAAACCGGTGAACATGAAGACTGCAAGACCTGCACCAAATCCAAGGTAAACAAAAATTACGCCAGGCAGGTTGTTAAAGCAGAGGCTCTGAACAACGTAAGTCATTGTATACATAACCATCTGGAATGGAACTATCATGCTGAATGCAAACATCACGTACAAAAATCTTGTGAACTTGTTCTTGACGCGCACAATGAACCATGAAGTCATTGATGTACATACTATGATGACAATTACGCCAAAAACCGTAACAAACACGGAGCGCATGAAAGCAACAAAAAATCCAGAAGAAGTAAGCCCCTTGATGTAATTCTCAAATCCTACAAAAGTCTGGGCTGTAGGAAGCTGGAATGGCGCACTTGAAATGTAGAGCCTTGACTTGAAAGAGTTCATGAAGACAAGTGCAATAGGCAGCAAGAATAATACTGCAAGAATTGAAAGAACTGTAAAGGCAATTGTGTTTGATGCAACTTTCTTGTTTCCGTATGTCATGATTCAATCTCCTTCTGATTTGTAGCCTTAAGCTGAATGTAGGCAAGCAATGCAACAATGATGAAGAACACAAAGGCCTTTGCCTGACCGACTCCCTGCCATCCGATTCTTCCGTAGAAAGTATTGTAGATGTTAAGGGCGAGCATTTCCGTAGTTCTGTTTGGAGCACCTGCAGTGAGGGCAAGATTCTGGTCGAACATCTTGAAGGTATTTGCAAGGGTCAGGAACATGCAGATTGTGATAGACGGCATTACCATGGGAATCTTTATTGAAAAAAGAACCCTCATGGGTCTTGCACCGTCAATCTGGGACGCCTCGATGACATCATTTGGAACATTCTGGAGTCCTGCAATATAGATTACCATCATGTAACCCACAAGCTGCCAGTTTGTAAGAATTACAAGTCCCCAGAAGCCGTACCTTGTCTTGAAGGAAATGTCCACGCCCATCTTTGAAAGAACCCCGTTGATCATCAGGTTCCAGATGTAGCCAAGAACGATGCCGCCAATAAGGTTTGGCATGAAGAATATTGAACGGAATGCGTTGACTCCCTTCATTTCCCTTGTACACAAAAGGGCAAGGGTAAAAGCAATGACATTTACAGTCACAATGGACACCAGGGTAAACACTGAAGTAAATCCAAGGGCATGAAGAAATTCCGTATCGGAAGTAAAGGCCTTGATGTAATTTTCAAAGCCTACCCATTTTGCATTTGTAATCGTAGAAAACTTTGTAAAGGACAGCCCTATGCCCATGATAAAAGGCACAATGAAGAACATTGTAAAGGCAAGCAATGTGGGCAGCACAAAAATCGGAAAATATCTTGTCAGGGATTTTTTCATAAAACACTCCATCATTATTGCGGCTGCCATGACACCCGCCACGGCAACCGTAATAAAAAGTCCAGGCATAAACCCATTGCAGCAGGTTCATGCCCCAGGCCGAAAACCTTCAGGCCTACATATTTATTAGGAAGAACATTAGTAGAGTTTGTGGCAATTGCAGTCGCCATAAACATCCGGAAAACATACTGGCACAGGTTGTTGCAACAAGTTCCAGTGACCGTCAGGGGCAGCCCCCTTCCGTAAAGGCACATGCCTTGCTGTTCATGTACCTTCGCAGAAAGGGAAGTCCATAAGCCGGACTTCCACCGGGATGGAATCACCTTAATTCAAGATGCATTCCATCACCAGAAACGGACACTAACCGTTTTTCCTACATGTTTGATTCCTTTTCCCAGTTCTTTACTACGTTTGCAGAAACATCAGCCCAAGACTTTGTTTCCTGTGCGTACTGAAGAAGGTCAGAACCAAAGTCATCCTTGAATCTCTGTGATGGGAAGAGTGTGAAGTTCCATGCTACAGATGTGATTCCAGGCTTTGTCATCCAGTTGTTGATTTCTACTGCCAGTGGATCTGTTGGGCGTTCGCTGTCAGAGAATGTATCGAAAGGAGCGATGAAGCCAAGCTTGTTTGTAACATAATCCTTTCCCATTGGGCTTGAGTAGAGCCAGTAGATGAAGTCAGCAGTAGCCTTCTGTTCAGCTTCTGAAGCCTGTGAGTTGATGCAGTAGAAGTTTTCTGTACCCGTACAAAGTCCCTGGCCTTCTTCTCCGGCAACACCTGTGTAAAGTGGAAGGTACTTAACGTTTTCTGGAAGAACCTTGTTGCCTGTAACGCCTGCAACCTGTCCCCATGCCCAGTTTCCGTTCTGAACCATTACACATTCTTCAAGGGCGAACTCTGACATTGAATCTGTAACTGTCTTTGTACCGGCCTGCTTGCGGTCAGAAACGGAGTTGTTAAGGAAGAGGTCAAAGATGTTCTGGAATTCCTTTCCATACTGGAAGCTGATCTTCTTTGTTGCATCTGATCCAAGATCAACATTATTGTTCTTGAATTCATAGTAAACAGGAACGTTTGCAAGATGTGTCTGCCAGCGCCAGTCTTCCCCCGGCTTAAGTGAAGTAGAAGCGAATACGCCCTTGATTCCAAGGTTTTTTGCATTAGCCTGCATGTCTTCTGCAAGAGCCTTAAGCTTTGCAAAGTTGTTGATTTCTTCCATTGAAGAATATGGAACCTTCTTTGATGCAAGACCAAAGTACTTGTCTGTAATAGCCTTGTTATAAATGAGACCGTAACCTTCTACAACGTATGGAATACCGTAAACTCCGCTTCCTGATGTTACTGCAAGAGACTTGTCAGAAAGATGCTTATAGATTTCTGTATTTGAAAGGTCAAGGCAGTAATCCTTCCAGTTTGCATAACCACGAGGTCCGTTAATCTGGAAAAGAGTTGGTGCATCCTTTGTTGCCATCTTTGACATGAGTGTTGCTTCATACTGGTTGTTTGCTGCAGTTTCAACAACTACCTTTACGCCAGTTTCCTTTTCGTAGGCAGCAGCAAGTTCCTGGTATATATTTGCTACTTCAGGCTTAAAGTTAAGGTAACGAACAGTTACAGCCTTTTTTCCGCCGCATGATGCAAGCATGAGAATTGATGAAACTGCCACTGCTGCAGCAGATACTACTTTGTTAATTTTCTTCATTTTTTCCTCCTAGATTGATGAAAACAACAGGGAACGCTTGGAAACGTTTCCATTAATTACAGTATAAGCAATGCTAGAAAAATGTCAAATTTTTTTTAAATTTTACGAAATACTGGGGAAAAATAATACTTTTGTAATAAAATTAGATGAACTTTGTACTATTTTATGGAAACGTTATCAGAAATTCTCCCCAGCTTTAGCTAGGAAGAATGAAATTCCTTCGAATCCCGGCGAATTTTTCCATATTTTGTGCCAATTTTTCCATCAGGCCACACAAAAAAAGGGGGATTTTCTATAGTGTCACCAGTTAAAAAAAATAAAAACCCTCTCTAAGAAAAGCGCCAACATTTTAGAGAGGGGGTCTTTCGTTTTTTTTAGGGAACCACGCAAATACATTTTCGGGATTCCCAAATTTAAAAAAGTTTGCCCCTGAAAGGTACAGTCCATAACCTTCCAGGGGAAGAAAGTTAGCCTCCAAAACAATACAAACTTTTATGCCGGAATTCATACCCTAAAGTGGATTCCGGCACTTTTTTTTTGCAAGTTTTAGAAGTTCCTTTAGTCCTTCATGTTCTTGTATTCGTCAAAGAGTTCTTCAACGCCAGGCTTAGACTTTGTAACAAGGCTGACTGCAACGGCAACAACAAATGTCACGATAAATCCAGGAAGGATTTCATAAACGTCAAAGAGTCCGCCCTTAAGGTTATGCCATACGACAACGGTAACAAAACCAAGGGTAAGTCCTGCAGATGCACCTGCTGCCGTACACTTCTTCCAGAAGAGGGCAAGAATTACAACTGCACCGAATGTTGCACCAAATCCTGCCCATGCGTAAGAAACAAGGCCGAAGATGGAATTGTTGTTTGGGAGAAGGCAGAGAACAAAGGCAACGATTGCAATTGCAAAAACAGTGATGCGGCTTACAAGAAGAACCTTCTTTTCATCTGCATCCTTGTTGATGATTCCCTTGTAAAGGTCAAGAGAAACGGAAGAGGCAACTGCAAGAAGCTGGCTGTCTGCAGTAGACATGGAAGCTGCAAGAATTGCACAGAGGAAGATTCCAGCGATGAACGAAGGGAACATCTTGAGCATTGTCTCGCTGAAAACCGTTTCTGCAGTTGAAGCATTAAGAAGGATTCCGCGGTTGTTAAGGTAAACGGTACCAAGGGAACCGATAACGTATGCACCGATGTATGCAATGATCATCCAGACGATACCAACACGGCGTGCTGTCTTGATCTCGTCATTTGAACGGATTCCCATAAAGCGGACGATGATGTGAGGCATTCCAAAGTAACCAAGGCTCCATGCAAAGGCGGAAATCGCACTCATGGCACTAAAGTTCTGGTTGGCAGAGAAAACGCTCTGAAGGTCGCTGTTGAATTCACCGGCAAGAGCCTTAACGCTGAATTCCCTTGCTGAATTGAATGCTTCAGAAGGACCGCCAAGGGCAAATACTGCAACCAGGCCGGAGATTACGAAAGCGATGAAGATAAGGGCACCCTGAACAAAGTCAGTGGTACAAACGGCGCGGTATCCACCAAGAATTGTGTAGGAAAGAATTACGACAAGACCGATTACCATGCCGACAGTGTAGTCAAGGCCGAATACCGAACGGAAGAGCTTTCCGCAGGCAACGATTCCAGATGCAGTGTAAATGGTAAAGAAGAAAACGATGAGAAGAACGGAAATGATGTTGCACCTTCTGCTCTTGAACCTGTTCTTGAAGAACGAAGGAATTGTAATTGCATCACCATACACGATGGAACACTTGCGCAAAGGCTTGGCAATGAAAAGCCAGTTAAGGTAGGTTCCAACGATGAGGCCCAGGGCAGTCCAGAAAGTTTCCTTAAGGCCGCCAAGATAGCACAGGCCCGGAAGACCCATCAAGAGCCAGGCCGAAGAGTCAGATGCTTCAGCACTGAGGGCAGTAACCCAAGGACCGATTCCGCGTCCGCCAAGAAAGAAATCCTTTGCATTGTTTGTCTTCTTCGAGCTTCTGATTCCAATGTAAACCATGAAAGCAAGATAGAGGGCAAAGGCACAGATTTTACCGATTGTCTGTGGTGTCATGATATTGCTCCAAAATTTGTAATTTTATGCAATTATAATGAATATTTATACAAATTTGAAGTAAAAAACGGCCATAGGGCAAAAAAAAACGGACTGCTAAAGGAGGAAATCACAGTCCGTATATGAAAAAAGTCGGGGATCGAACCCCATGTATTTGCTGTTGTCAGTACTATATAATATAAAATAATTGTAGTCAATGCTTTTTTAAGAAATTTTTACGAAATTCTTTGCAAATGATGCAATATTTCGCATTTATTACATATTTTAAGAAAATTCTTCCTTTGCATCACCTAATCCTAGACATTTAGCCTATTTTCACTGCATAATGGTAGGGGAATCAAGTGCACTCCGGGAGAGAAATTCATGTTAGACATTAAAAAAGTTTTAGGCCTGGCCCTTGCAGCAATGACAGCCTTAACCCTGTCAGCCCAGGAAAAGAAGATTTCTTCCTTTGAAATAGACGGGCTTCAGCATACAAAGGAACACATAATCCAAAAGGACCTTGAATCATTCATCGGCATGGAGGCAACTCCGGAAAACCTGCGCAAGATAGAGGCAACCCTCCACCAGAAGGGACTCTTTTCAGAAATCAAGATTGAAGTCGCTGATTCTGAATCGGATGAAAATGCAGAGATCAACCTTTCCCTCAAGGAAAAAATTACCTTCATTCCAATTCCAATCGTCATGTATTCCAACGGCGATTTTTACGCAGGGGCATTCATCCTGAACACAAATGCATTTGGCTTAAAGCATCTCGTAACTGCCGGCGGATACACTTCCTTTGGAAACACTGCATCAGGCATATTGTACTATCAGATTCCGGCAGTGGGCTACAGGCCCGGCATCAAGGTGGGCATTCACGGCGGAAGACTTCTTCAGGAACAGGCAGACCTGGATGATGAATACATTGGGGAATATGACTCCATCTTCTTCAGGACCCAGCTGGCCCTTTCGGAAAACCTGACACCCTGGCTCACGCTGACGGCAGGTTCAACTTTCAACTACTATGAAATCTGGAACATAATCGGCAATGACGACGCCAACGATGAAGAATCAATTTCATTCTTCCCAAGCCTTTCCATTCATTTTTCAGACTGGAACGGATACTTCATTTCTTCCAAGGGACTGACTACGCAATATGAATGGACATACACCACATACCACAACTTCTACAGAACCATGGAAGCCCACGGAAAATTCCAGCAGCCGGTGTTTAACGACAGGCTCCGCATAGTCTCAGGTGCCCATTTCTTCAAGGGATTTGAAATGCCATTCTTCCACAACATAGGAAATTCAACCCTGGGAGTAAACCTGTTCCCTTCAAAATTCGGAACTAACTTTGGCGCAGGCGGATCTGCCGGATTTGAATACGCAGCACTCCCCACCCACTTTGGCATGTTCTCCCTTTACGCAGACTATCAGTGTGCCGTAGTCGATGCCCTAAAGCCGGATGAAGACCGATACCAGTTCAACCAGGGCATTGGCATGGGAACCTACCTCTACCTGAACAAGATTGCATTCCCGGCCCTAAGCATGGGTGCAGTCTACAACCTTACAAAACACAGGCTCAACTATTCCTTCTCTTTTGGAATGAACTTCTAGAAAATCCTTATCCTGCAATCTGCTACAGGATAAGGCGGTCAATATCCGCACCACATTCCCCAAAAAGTTCTTCCGCCGGGGGAATAAAAACTGAAGCCCCTTCAAAAGTGGATTCAAAAACCGTTTCGTACACGGTTCCCACTTTCCGCCTGAATTCGCTTCCGGCAAGCCTTTCTATTAATGCAGCTCCTCCAATAATGAAAATGTCATCAGGCAAAAAATTTTGTCCGGAGCTTTCCAGAATGGCCAGGGCATCTTCAAGGCTTCTGCAAAAATTGAATTCTTCCATGTTGAGTTCAGTCTTTAGCGGCAGACTTGCTTTTCCGTCACTACCATCTTTGCCAACGCCCAGAGATCTGTCGATTACAATGTTCCACCTGCCGGCAAGGGGCTTTTTAAAGGTACGGTAGGTCCGCCAGCCCATTATGACAGCCTTGCCAAGGGTAAGGCTTTTGAAGCGGGCCATGTCGGTCTTTCTCTTTTCTTCCATTGAGGAATCAATCCTGCACCGCTCGGCCCACGGAAGGCTCCCGTCCGCCATGGCAAATTCCCCGTTAATTCCCCGGGCAAATATCACGTTCAAAACCTATTCTCCCCTGCCGTAAATTCCTGCAAAACTTTCGAAATTTTCCTTCAGGTCTTTTTCCAGGGGCTGGAACAGGGCTGACCTCTCTATCCTAAGGAATGCATCACGGCTTATGTTTCTTGCCCCGTAACGCGCCATGTTATCCGTGTAGCTCTGGCTGTCAACAATGATGCCGCCACAGTCGATGAATGCCTTCATGAAAACAGCAAAGGCACTTTTTGAACTGTCCGGCTCAATGGTGAACATGCTTTCCCCACAGAAGACGCTTCCCATGAGCACGCCGTAAAAACCTCCCGCAAGCTTTCCGTCTTTCCAAGCCTCAAAGCTGTGGGCAAAACCATCCTCGTGAAACTTTGTATAGGCATCGATCATCATGTCCCCAATCCAGGTTCCATCCTGGCCCGGACGCTTCATCTTCCTGCATTCCTCCATCACGGTCCTAAAGCAGCGGTCCATGGTAAAGGTATAGGGGCAATGCTTAAGGAATTTTGAAAGGCTTTTAGGAACATGGAATTCGGCAGGAAAAAGAACAAACCTTGGATCCGTCGAATGCCACACCACAGGCTCCCCATCGTCCTCACTGAACCATGGAAATACGCCCTGCATGTATGCTGAATACAAAAGCTGGGGATTCAGGTCACGGCTTACGGCACAGATGGATGCACCGTATTCCGCAAAATCTCCACCCGGCGGAGGAAAATCATAGATTATTCCAGGGTCAACAAATTTCATTCCTTACCGTTCCTCTGCCGAGAGCATCATCTTAAGCTGGCCCTCTTCCATCTTCATCGTAACGCTGCCACCAAGACTAAGTTTTCCAAAAAGAATTTCATCGATCAGCGGAGACGCGCATTTTTCCTCTGCAAAACGCATTATGTTCCTGGCCCCAAATTCCCGGCTGTAACCGCCATCTGCAACAAAGCGCACCACATCCTCATCATAAACAAGGCGAACCTTTTTTCCGGCAAGCCTTGCTCCAATTTCATCCAGGGCCTTTCTTGCAATGGAAAGAACTATCTCCCGTTCAAGATGGCCAAAATAAACCACAGAATCAAGCCTGTTCCTGAATTCCGGCGAGAAGGTCTTTTCAACGGCTTCCTTCAAGGAAGACATGGCTGCTTCTCCCCTGGAATCTCCGCGGTCAAAGCCAACGGACAGTTTTTCCATGTCGCGGGCGCCGGCATTGCTTGTAAAGATTATCAGGCAGTTTCGGAAATCCGCCTTTCTTCCCTGGCTGTCCGTAAGGGTTCCATAATCCAGAACCTGAAGCAGCGTATTGTATATGTCCTCATGGGCCTTTTCTATTTCATCAAAAAGAATCACTGCATGGGGATTTTTCCTGACGGCTTCCGTAAGCACACCACCATTTTCAAAGCCCACATAACCTGGAGCCGATCCAATAAGGCGGCTGACGGAATAGGATTCCTGATATTCGCTCATGTCAAAGCGCACAAGCTTTTCTCCAAGGGAATCGGCAAGAACCTTTACAAGTTCCGTCTTTCCAACACCAGTTGGGCCGACAAACAGGAAACTTGCCTCAGGCTTTTCAAGGTTGCGGAATCCTGCCCTGGCTTTCTTGACTGCAAGGCTTACCTGTCTGACTGCATTATCCTGTCCAAAAATCTTGGTTCCAAGGGAATGCTCAAGTTCCCGGAGGGTTTCCTTTTCCTTTACGGTTACATCCTCAAGGGGCACCCTGGCAATTTTTGAAACGGCCCTCTTTATATCCTGAACGGTTACGGTTATGTTCCTGCCCTTCTTATGGAGCTTTGAATACACACCGGCCTCATCAATCACATCAATGGCCTTGTCCGGCAGTCTTCTGTCCGTTATGAACTGAACCGAAAGCTTAACCGCCTCCTGGGCACAGTCGGCAGAATACTTCACCCCGTGGAACTTCTGGTAGGACGGAATGACTCCCTTGAGAATCTTAACGCATTCATCGGAAGTCGGTTCGATTATTTCAATCTTCTGGAACCTTCGGCTCAAGGCACGGTCCTTTTCGAAGGAAGAAGCATATTCCTCAAAGGTTGTGGAACCTATGCACCGCAGGTTCCCCTTGGCCAAGGCAGGCTTCAGGATATTTGCAGCATCCAGTGAACCGCTGGAACCTGCCCCTGTTCCCGTCAGTGTGTGAATCTCATCGATAAAAAGAATCGCCTTTTCCTTTTCCTGGACAGCCTTAACTATGGCCTTGATGCGCTTTTCAAATTCACCGCGGAATTTCGTGCCTGCCACAAGGGAAGACATTTCCACGGAATAAATTTCCGCCCCGCGCAAAATCTCCGGAACCTGGTCCTCCACAATCATCTGTGCAAGACCTTCTGTAATGGCAGTCTTACCGACGCCTGAATCCCCAACGTGAAGGGGATTGTTCTTTGTCTTCCTGCACAAGACCTCAATGGTTCGCTCAAGTTCTTCCTTACGGCCAACAAGGGAATCAAGCTTTCCTTCACGGGCAAGCTGGGTAAGGTTGACCGCATACCTTGAAAGCACTTCCTCAGAGGTATTTTCACCGGCCCTGTCTTCATCTCCACCCTCACCATCAAAATCCAACGGACGGGCGGTAAACATGTCGGAAACCGCATCAAGGAGTGCACCTTCTTCCATGCCGTTTTTCTTCAATATATATGAAGCAAAAAGATCCTCAAAATTAAAAAGGGAAACAAGAAAATGCCCCATGCTAATCTCTTCGCGGCCTGAGCTCAATGCCATTTCAGCAGCATTCTCAAGAACCTTTGCAAATCCCACGGAATTAAAAACCTTGGTGGAAAGGTCTGAATCCCTGGTAGGCTCCCGGGCGGAACCAAAGTCACTTTCTTCCCCAGTTCCACCTGCGGAATTAGAATCACCATCTCCCTCATCCAAAATGGAAACATTTTCATCAATATATTTGATAAGATCCTGCCTGGTACCTTCAATGTCCGCACCCGTGATCTCAAACAAAACTTCAACTTCCGGGCAATCCATGGCCATAAGAAGCACCATCTCAGGCACGATGAATTCATAATGCTTCTGGAGGGCATAAGTATGGCTGTATATCAAAACCGATTCAAGCAGCTTGTCTGGCTTCATTTAGTTCTTCTCCACTGAACACCTAAAGGGATACTTTTGCTCGCGGGCCTTCCTCATGGCAATGGCAGTCTTTGTGGCCGCAATGTCGTAAGGGTAGATGCCGGCAATTCCCTTTCCAGTCTTATGAACAGCCATCATGATCTTTTCCGCCTCGCTCCGGGAACGCCTGAAAACACCAGTCAAAATGTCAACGACAAAATCCATGGGCGTATAGTCATCGTTATACATGACGACCTTGTACATGGGAGGCTCTGCATAATCCATTGTCACATCAGTGCTCTGTTCAAAATCCTGTGAATGTTCCATAGATACAGTATAGTATTTTTTTTGAAAAAAAGAAAATTTGAGGGGAACTTTTTTACTTGGCCTGCTTTACACAAAAGTCCGCAGTTCAGCTACAGGCACTTCAGTCCCACAAGCCCCCGCGGTTCAGCTACAAGCACTTCAGTCCCACAAGCCCCCGCGGTAAGCACAACAACCCCGCGGCAAGCACACTCTATGCTTTCCCCTGCAAATTCATTATCATATTCCGGCAATGAAAAACCTCATCATAAGATTCATCAAAAAGGAAACCGTCCTTTCAGCCGCACTGTTTCTTGCAGCAGCATCATCGTTCTTCGTAAAGCCTTCAATCCAGTACCTTGAATACATAGACTTCAACACCCTGTTCCTGCTGTTCTCCCTCATGTGCGTAATGGCAGACTACAAGTCCCTGGGCGCCTTTGAAAAATGTTCCCGCTTCCTCCTGTCCAAAACCAACGGAACCACGGGAATCATTCTCGTGCTGGTGCTCCTGCCATTCTTCTTCAGCATGCTCATAACAAACGACGTGGCCCTGATCACCTTCGTACCACTTGCACTGGCAGCCCTAAAAATGTCCGGCCTTGAACACATCATACTTCCAACCGTAGTGCTCCAGACTTTGGCCGCAAACCTGGGCAGCATGTTCCTTCCCACAGGCAATCCCCAGAACCTGTATCTGTACGCATGGTCATCCATCCCCCTAAGTTCATTCATCAAAACCATGTTGCCTTACACCGGGGCAAGCTTCGTCCTGCTTACGGCATGCAGCATGGTCATGGCAAAGCGCAACAGAATGCAAACCCTGCCACTGCAAGAAACATCTTCCGCACAGACGGCCCCTCAGAAACCGGAACAGAACCAGGAACAAAACCAGGTCAGGGGTTCAAAGCGCAGGACAGCCCGGGCCACAATCTGCTTCATCCTCTGCATCCTCAGCGTCGGCAAGCTGCTCCCCCAGTCCCTGCTATGCATCATCGTTGGACTCACATACCTCTTCACCAGCCGCAAAATCCTCAAGGGCATCGACTACTCGCTTCTCATGACATTTGTGGGATTTTTCATATTCGTTGGAAACATAAAGAACCTTGAAAGTGCAAGAACCGCCATCGCATCATTGGTCACCGGCAACGAACTCCTCATGGCCGTATGTGCAAGCCAGGTAATCTCAAACGTACCGGCAGCCCTGCTTTTATCCGGATTCACTGAAAACGTACGCGCACTTCTTGTGGGAACAAACATCGGGGGCTTGGGAACCCTCATAGCATCCATGGCAAGCCTCATCTCATTCAAGCAGATCGCCAGAAACTACCACGACAGGAGGGGCCCGTATTTCATCCTCTTCACAATCATGAACCTGGCGTTCCTTGCAATCCTTGGAACCATGGCATTTTTTATCGAAAGGTAAAATTTCTTCTAGGGGAACTTCATTTTCCGGGCGTTTCCTTCCCTTCGGTCAGGTCGGCGAGCTACGGACTGCGCCTGCCGGCTCCGGTGCTGCCGCACTTGGGCAAGCCCAATCCTCCGCATGCCTAACGCATTTGCATTGCTTCAAAAAACAGGCAGCCGTTACCTGGCCGATTCAACATCCTTCCTGAATTCCAGTTTCCTTTCAAAGGCTTCCACAGGCAGGGGCTTGCTAAAATAATAGCCCTGGGCCATGTTGCAGTTGCATTCCTTTATGACCTTTATGTCGGCACGAGTTTCTGCCCCCTCAACAATGCATTCAAGGCCCAGTTCCCTTGCAATGGAAATGATGGCCTTAAAAAGCTTCTGCTCGCGGCTGCCAGTCTTATGGGCACCTGCAAGAAGGCTCTTGTCGATCTTAAGGACTTCCCATGGAAGCTCGCGGATCAGCGACAGGGAAGAAAATCCCGTTCCAAAATCATCAACGGCAGTGCTAAAGCCTTCATGCTCAAGACCCTTGATAAGGTTCTCCAGGTCGGAAGTTGCACCATCGGCGGCAGACTCCGTAAGTTCAGCCTGCAGCAAATGCCTCGGAACCCCATGCTTGTCGGCCATGTCGCAGATGATATTCACAAGATTGTCCACGTCCAGAGAAGCCCTCGACAGGTTTATGGAAATCTGCGGAACCTCCCGTCCTTCATCAAGCCATCGCCTGATGTCCCTGCAAACGTGGTCAAACATGTAGCGGTCAAGGTGCTTTATGGTATGATTCTGTTCGATGACCGGAATGAATTCATCAGGAAAAATCATTGTCCCATCATGAACCCATCGCACCAGGGCTTCCGCCCCCTTAACCCGGTAATTCCTCAGGTCAACCTTGGGCTGGTAATACACCTGGAATTCTTCATTCAGCAGGGCATTCTTAAACCATACGTCAATCTGCTTTTTCTTGGAAATACCATCCTTATATTCGGAATCAAAAACGATAACCTTGCTTCCTTTGCCAGAACGCGCATCATTAATTGCAATGGAAACCCCGGACATCAAGTCATAAAAAGCGGCACAGTCACTGTTATCAATGCTGATGGCAGCGTATGCTCCAATGACAAATTTTTCCAGGATGCCGCTGGAAGTAACATGACTGACCTCCACACCGTTCAGCAGGTTCATCATCTTCAGGTGATCATCCTTACGGTAAATAATGACGCAATTGTCCCCACCAAGCATGCCTATGCAGCAGTTTTCGTCCCCGTGCATCTCGTTGGCAATTGTCTCAAGGTATTTTTCAAGAACAATGGTTCCTTCCTTTTCACCAACCCTCTTGTTCACCATGGAAAAATTTCGCACGTTAAAATAGCCAAAGGCATAATCACCAAGCTTCCTCTGTTCAAGAAGGGCATTCACCTTGTTACGCACATAATTCAGGTTGGTGATGTTCTTAAACCTTGGGTCATGGGTCGAAGAAAATTCAACAATCCTTGCAAGGACAAAATTCATGCTGTAGGTAAAGATAAGTTTTGCAATAATGTCAAGCTTTGACCTTACGTCATCAGTCCAGTTATCATCATTAATACGCTGGTAAAAAAGATAGTCCACGGCCCCTATGCACTCGTGCACCTCATGAACAAAATGGGCGCGGCTGTCATCAAATTTCGCGCTGTCAAAATATACGGTCTCCGTCTCGTCCCCTGCAAAAAAGTAATTGCTGCCGGAATCGCTTTTCTTGAGCTTAATCCTTGCAACTCCAAGAACATCACAAATTCCCTTGAGAAGAGACTGCTTGTCAGCGCATCCCAAAAACATGTTTTTCTGCAGTTCCAGAAGGAACCTGTTCATCTCATCATTCAGCCTTGAAACATCAAATCCAGCCATCATCCGACTCCAAAAAAATCAAACTGCTTCCAGCTGCGGAACAACAAAAACCACGGTAAATCGGCTTCCGTCCTTGCAAACGGAAATCTCCGCATTAAGTTCATTTCCAATCCTAAAGACCGAAGTCATGTTCTGCTCAAAACCGTCAAGCCTTTCCTGAAGGCAATCAAAATCACTGGAAAGAATTCCAAGACGGCCAACAATATCCTCAGTCAGGGAATCATCATTGGATTCAACCCTAAAGACAAGATTCTGGCTGTATCCTGCCACATCGGAAGATATTCCCAAGGAAACAGCCTTGTCCGACGAATGGTTTTCCATGTAAACGCAGCACTTGGAAACCATGCGGGCAATCTTGTCCATGTCACCAAAAAGCCTCTTGGGAATGCCATCCTCGCAGTTTATGTAAATTTTGCTAAAGCTGCCTGACATTCGCCTGCACTTCTTATCTATGTCCCCAACAAGGGCATCAAAATCATAGTCATCCTCACCCATGGGCTGCTTCTCAAAATAATCGGCAGCAAGGCTTGTAGTCTCATCAATCTTCATGATAAGCCTGCGGGACTCAACTTCAAGGCCACGGATGGATTCATCCTGTTCAAGGTTAGCCTTGGAATGCCTGTCACCTTCAATCTCATCAAGAAGATTATCAACAGCCTTGGTCAAAAGGCTCGTATCAGAAACCAGGACCTTAAGGTTGTAGTTCTCATTCTGCTTCCAGCTTTCAAAGGCGGAATTCTGCTGAATCTTGGACTCCGCAAACCGGGCAATGGTAACCGCAACAGTCCTTGCAAAACTCTTGCGAACATCTTCCGACAGCTTGCACCCATCTTCAGCATAAACTTCAACCACACCCCGGAACCTGTCGCTGATAAGGATATTGCTCTTGGCCACATTGCGGCCGTCAGTGCACCGCTCCCCGGCCACAGGATTCATGGAAGAATCCAGGATGCAGACCCTAAGACCCACGGCACTGCAGAAAGGCGAAATGCAGTCGGAAAAAACAAGATAGTCAAAGTAATCCTTAATCTTCCTGTTGGAAGTATCCGTCCTGTCACCGTTAATGACGATATCCATTCGGCTAATAAGGCTCTGGGTGGCCTCCGCAATAACCTTAACTTCCGTAATGTCACTGCTTACATCAACATCAGAAAAAAAGTCCCCGGCAGAAGCCCTCTTCAAGCGGTCAGCCATCTTGCGCACAGGACGGGCAATTCTTTCAGCAATATAGAAAAGCTGCTTGGTACTCATGTAATAGCTCAGGGCAAAAACGCCCACCATTCCAAGAAGGAACAGGTAGAAGGCCGTCATATAATCAGAAACGGGACAGTCAATGACAATGTGCCAGCCCGGAGTACCATCAATGGCACTGGAAACCAGGTAATGGAGAAAAAATCCCTTCCTGACCCTAAAAATGCCGTCATTACCGCCAGCAATCTGCCTTTCAATCCTGGCAATATTCCAGTCCCCACCAAGCAGCCCGTCACCGGAATCCTTGTTCCGTTTCTTCGAAGCAACCATCATGCCGTCTTCGCTAATAATGTAAGCATCGCTATGGACAGTAATGTCAAGTTCCTGAAGGATGTCATTAAAGGTTTCCGGATAAATGGAACAGAACAAAACCGAATCCACCGAAGAACCATAAATGCCGTTTCTCCAGACTGGCGAAGCAACAACAATAGCCGTCTCTCCGCGAGTCCTGCCGTCAGCAATGGGATCACTGATAACAACCTCACCTTTCAATGCCGAAAGAAAATACTTCCTGTCGCCGCGAAACTTATCATCCAGGTCGGAATATCCGTCAAGCCTGATCTGTCCTGCATCAATAAGTCCATACTCATGGCACCTGTTCTCAAGGTAAATCCTCCTGGAATCGGCCGAAACATCAGGATTACTAAGGTCCGGAATGGAACCCAGGCCCTCCGCAATGTTCTTGTAGGACTGAACAACCCACTTGATGCGCGCAGCAGAAGCATTAGCCTGCCCCAAAAGCGAATTGTGGATGAACTTCTTGATGATGTTATACTGGGAAACTACAGCAAGAACACAAACAACAGAGATAACGGAAACGATAAAATATCTGGTCAGGTGCGTAATAACCTGTGCAATAGTCCTGGAAGAAGCACTCTTTTTCATTAAAAAATAATCCCCAGACAATTATAATCCAAAATGCCGGAAATTTAAATCCTCATTATGGAGTGAATTCATCCCGGAACCGCAAAAGCGGGCGCCGCGCATAAGTGCACGCGCCGCCCGCCCCAGCCAAACATCCCGCAAGCGGGCCTTAATGCAAGTCCCCCGCTGTCCAGGGTTCGCCTCCCCCGGCTCATTGCTCCGCGGCCCGCCGCTACGCAACTGCTCCCTGCGGTCGCAGCCCTTCCCATCGGGACTAGGTTCCCCGTAAGACAACCACAAATAAAAAAGGCACCCGGAAAAAAAACTGGGCGCCCCATCATTATCATTTTTTACGGATCCTCTTTCAGTTTCCACCGTCAGAGAGCTGTATCTTCCTGCAGAACCCATCGATCTTCATGTCATTGTCATCCCTTGGCTTCTTAATTGGGTCAACCAACACCAGGTGATTTTCAAACTTATCAATTCCAAGATATTCAGCCATCTTCCTTGCAGCCTCATCAGCACCTCCACCCAGGAAGCCGGTGTACAGGAAAAAATGCCTGTCTTTTAACGAGTCCCTGTTTTCATCAATAAAACTCTTAAATGCAGGAACAAAATTGCTGGCCCATACAGGAGTTGCAAAAACAATAGTGTCATATTTTGCACCGTCAAAGGAATAAGGCTTAAGACCGGGTTTCCTGTTCATAAAGACATCGCCCCCTCCATGAACAAACTTAAGAAATCCCTTTACAGGATACTTTTTCCTGGTCTCAATCCGCAGGACATCACAGTTCAGCTTTTCAGCAATCTTTTTTGCAACCAATTCAGTGCTTCCCTCAAGGGAATAATAGACAACTATTTTTGCCATTCTCTCTCCGTCAAATTCAAATGGTAAATTTTCCCAGTCCCATAATGAACAAAGGTATCATCACAATATAATAAAAAAATCTGAAAAGTCAATCATGCTTCACATGCATCCCCAAATTGACACAATTTACCGTGAATAACGGTCAATATATTTTCAAATTAGAACGAATATTGTCATATAATTTTTGATAGTTAAGCAAACTGTCAGGAATCTGTTTATTTTTCTGATTTAAAAGCTGAAAAAACTCATATCTTGAATTTGCATCTTTCCAATACAGGCAATCATTTTCATAAGAAAAAATATCAACCATTTTAGACAATGCCAATTTTTCTGTTTCCTTACATCTATATTCCATCCAAAATTGATATATATAGTTTCCATCGATGAAGTAAATATGATAAACAAAAACAGAACCAACTTCTAAATTTTCTGACTGAATACAAAAACTTGTCTCGCCAACAACTTCGTTATTCATTTCTATCTTTTTATATGACTTTCGTTCCATTGTTGGCTGATAATCATATAAGATGAATTGCTTTTCTGAATTCAAGTATTTTTTAATGTCTGATTCTTTTATACCTTTATATTCTTCTAGATGTTTTTTTATGACATCTGACAATAAATAAGGCCGTTCATTGCTTAATTCCGAAATATTCTTCATACCAATTTTATAAACAATCTTGGAATCAACTCCAAATGCACGCTCTTCTTTAGGTAAATCATACCAATTACATGCCTTGTCTTTTATCAGCGTTTCTAAATTATTTTCAGCTGAAAGAAAAACTGGAAGTAATAGCAATATAAATGTATATATTATTTTTATCATAATAATATTCAGACTAGATCCAATGCATGAAAAAGCAGAAAAAAGTCACAGCAAATAAAAAAGGCACCCACAAAAAAAACCGGGCGCCCCATACACGTCATTTATTGCGGTTCCTCTTACCGTCCTCATCAAGGTCAAAGATATCCTCATTTACAACAAGGCCCCGCTTCTCCCGTTTCCTGCGCAGTTCCTCCTGCTCCTCACGGTATTCCACCAGCATGTCCATGTTGTCAAGCTCCCACTGGGAAAGCTTCATCCTCCTCATGAACTCGCGTTCAGGCTTCATCAGGTCATGGGAGAACTTCAGTGCCTTCAGGATCTCCCCGTCAGTCCTCCCGCGGCCACGAAAAAATTCCCAGAAGCTCTCATCCCCGTCAATCTCAGTAACCTTCGCTGCCATAAACCCTCCAAAAAAGCACAGGTCGGATCTCCCTTTCCCATCATACAGACAGTAAAAAAACACCTTCCCCCAGAAAGAAAATGGATGGAAGTGGAACCTTCATGCCTACATCCCGAAATAATATGATAAAAGAAAATCCTGAAAAGTCAATCACAACCACCCGTAAACGGGTCTTCGTATTCTTTCGTTGTCAATTTGTCCATCGCTATATCATGGGCTTCCTGTTCACGAATATATTTCTGTACGGTACTTGCATTCAACATAATATCCCTCAGCCCAGAAATGCCGGTTCCCAAGTTTATATTTCAAGTTCGCATGTTTGTTGAATATCATAAGGGAACTCTCTCCCTTTAGATGTCCCATAGATTGCGACACGCTGCATCCTGGCGGAACACTAACCAATATGTGGACATGTCCATCATTAGGTGTCCCTCCGGAATCTTCACTCCCTTGTAATTGCATGGCTGCGTAAGTATCTGCCCCATACCATCACGATATTGAGCACATATTATTTTCCTTCCATTGAAACTGCTTTACGGTTCCACTGGGTCACGCCCCATAACGAAAAAGGCCGCTGAGCACAGTCCGCGGCCTGCATATTCGGGCTTGAAAACAAGAAAGCCGGTTTCGCGGGGTCCCCGC
>JAKSLY010000056.1 GCA_024400955.1 Treponema sp. | reverse complement strand
TTCAAAATCATCGGATAATAATGAAAAACTGTCAGCAGTGGAAGAAAGGATTGTTGCAGCCGGTGTTTTTATAAAAGAGTGTGAAGAAAAAAAATGAAATTAGTAATTATTGGAAATGGATTTGATCTTAATCATGGTATTGAAAAGTATTATTCACGAGAATGTATTTTCATAAAGAGGAATTAATCAAAGACTTCATCGAAGAAAATAAGCTTTCTTTCAAAGCTCCTGTATTTCGGAAAAAACATCACTGGGCGGAATCACAGGCCTATTTAGTAACTTCATTAATTCATTTTTATGAGTATCATATACTTCATGCACTTACGGAAACAACAGCACCGGCTTCTGGCATGAGTCCTGCAAAACCGTAGGAACCCTGCTGCACTGTCTGCGAAACTGCAGTCTTGATCTGCTGCTGGTATTCCTTTATGAGCTGGTCCTTCTGCTCGTCGCTCATGGATTCAGTTTCTTCCGAAGTGTGGGAAGGCTTCTGCTTCATTGTGACGAGCTGGGAAATCAGTGCGTTAAGGATGCGCACCTTGTTGAGGGGGACACCTTTCTGTCCCTGAGAAACAGGCGTACCATGTACATAATCCAACTGAGAATAAATTACAGCACTCGGCTTAACCGGAACAAAAAGCGAACCGGAAGAAGAAGAGAACACATTGTTATAAGATGCTGCGTTAAGATTTATTCCGTTTGAATACATAATCCTACCCTCAATATAATTATCGGAATAATGACATTTGAGTTTAGGATTAATTTAAGGTAACCGCGTTCCCAGACTGTATCAGTAGAACTGCTTTGTCCATTCTGCAATCCTTTCTTCAAGGGTTGGAATGGATTTTTTTTCTTCCGTTGATGTGGTGTCCACAAGGTATGGAATGATTACGTTGGCCTTAAGGCTTTCCCACCTGAACGGAAGGATGTTTGGCATGACCAGGAAATTTTCCGGGGGCATGTTTCCCAAAAGCTGCCTGTAGAAGGCCGGATAGTATTTTTCGTTTACGTTGCGCAGGCTTGAGAATCCTCCGGCAATTCCAAAGTTGACGGAATCAAGCTTCATGTTTTCCGTGCGCTCGATGAGCTTCTGCTGTGTTTCTTCCTTGAACAGCCAGCCGATGAAAAGTTCTGCGGCAGCCTTGTTTTCCGAGGCGTTGTACAGTCCCAATGTCACGATGTCGTCTTCAACGGGAATCTTGTTGTCGTGGACAAGCCAGCGGAAGGACAGGATTGAAGACTGGGCATCCGTAAGGGTAAAAAACCTGTTGCTGGTCGTGTATGCAAAGAGGCAGCGCTCTCCGGCAACCTGGCGGTATTTCGGCATGTACAGGTAGCGGAACTGGAAGTTCTGTTCCGTGGTGGTGTCATTGTTGCTGTGGATGGTCCAGTTCTTGAGGAACTTTATGGAGTCGGCGAGGGCGTCCTGTTCCCACAGAAAGCTTGTTCCCTTTTCGCGGTATTCAGCCCCTGAAAGCTTTGTGGCGGTGTACAGGAAGTCCGGGTCCCAGGAAGGGGCATAGCCTATGGCCGTAAAGGCGTCGGAACGGTTAAGCTTGTTGAATTCAGTGGCAGTTGCGCGCACCTGGTCCAGGTCAAGAAGATGGTCAAAGGCGATGAGGCCTTCGTTCTGGCTGTTGAACATGATGGCAGGCAGGTTGAAGCTTACAGGAATCAGGTACTGCTTGCTGTTGATGCGTCCGTAGTCAATCACCTGGGAATAGAATTCGTGGCGGTTTACGGTTTTTTCCTGGAAGAGGTAGTCAATTGGAGAAAAGTTTTTGCGTGTGGAGGAATTCTTGAGCCACGGGCCAATGATAATGTCCGGGGTGCTTTCGTCCTGTGCAGGCGGCAGGGAACGGGCGGGCTCCTTCTTGTAGACAACGACGGCTTTTGCATTGCTGTGGGTTGCATTGAAAAGTTCCACATAGGAAACCACGTCGGTGTTGTTGGTCCATATTATGATGGTCTTGTCCTTTCTTGCTGAACACGAAACGAAAAGTGCTGTAAGGGCAAGGCTCAGGATTTTGCAAAGAATTTTCATAGCTCAAATAGTATCAGAAAATCGGAGGATGATAAAGAAAGGCGTGGGTGCACAATATGGGATCGTGGCATTTTCAGAAAAAAAAATCCGGCCCGGGAAGGAGTCCCGAAACCGGATTTCATGCTGGATTCAGACGGCAGCAGCCGAATCTTCCTGCATAAAGCTATTTGCTCATTTCTTCTGCCATGTCGTAGATTGCCTGGTAAACAATCTCGATCTTGTCTTCGTCAAGGCTAGAGAATGCAACGCGGAGGGTCTGAGGGTCAATCTGGATTGTACCGATTCCCTTTTCGTTAAGGAGCCTTACGCGAAGTTCCTCTGCATTGATGTTCTTTGTGTCAAAGGACATGAAGTAGCCTGAGTTGAACGGAAGGGGCTCGATGGCACTGCTCTTGTGGCTGTTGACGAACTTGCGTACAAGTGCATAGCGGCGTTCGAGGATCTTGCGGTATTCCTTCTTTTCTGCATCGATGTTGCCGGATTCGTAGCCCTTGCGGATGAGGGTCTGGGCAGGGGTAGAAGAGCATGAAACTGAAGAACGGATTGCAGCCATGAGCTTCTTTACGAGGGCGTCATACTGTGCGTCAGACATTCCTTTGCATCCAAATGTGATGAATCCAGTGCGTGCACCCCATGCAAAGTCTTCCTTTGTAGGTCCGTCGATTTTTGCAGCGAGAACGTTTTCGTGAAGGTCGCAGAGTTTTGCAAAAAGTGATTCAGGCTCGATGTCGTCTTCGTAGTTGAGCCCGAAGTATGCATCGTCACACCAAACCATGACCTTTGTTCCGTTTTCTGCAAGGTTCCTGCAGATTTCAACAAGGCGAGCAGCTTCTGCCTTTGTAGGTGAATATCCCGATGGGTTCTGAGGGAAGTTAAGGAGAACCCTTACGGAACCTGACTTTGCCTGTTCCCTGAGGGTTTCCTCGAGACCGTCGATGTTGAATTTTCCATCCTTGAACATCTTGAACTGAATGAATTCAGCGTTGCGTCTTGCGCTTGCAATGAGAACGTAGTTGTCCCACGAAGGATCAGCTGCAATGAGTGAATGCTGTTCGTCAAGGAAGAGGTCTGCAAGATATGAGATGCCCGCAGTAAGGCCCGGTACTACAACCGGTGTGGAGAAAGCCTTGCCGTTAAGGCTTGGGTTCTTTTTGATTAATTCCTTTTTCCAGATTTCGCGGAGTTCAGGAACACCAGCAGTAGGTGCATAAGCAACAAGTTCGCCTGCAGTAAGGTCCGGGGCAAATTTGTGGATTGATGGGAGCATGATCGGTTTTCCTTCAACAACAGTTGTTCCGATTGTTCCGTTTGCTACCTTGCCAAGCTTTTTTGCTTCTCCGCTCTGTGCGATGATTCCCTTTGGAAAGTAGAGCCTTGTTCCAACGTCAGAAAGCAGCTCGCCGGCAGTTGTTCCCTTGAGTGCGTCGTTTAATTCTTGTGCCAATGGATTAATCATAATGCCCCTAGAATACTGAATTTATGCATTATTGTAAAGAAAATGGAAAATCCTTTTGGTCAGTGAATTAAACGACAACTTTAATGTTTTTCCCAAAACCGTGCAGAAAAAATAAATTCCACACAATCATATATATGTATGATTAATGAA
>JAKSLY010000055.1 GCA_024400955.1 Treponema sp. | reverse complement strand
GCTGTTCCAACTGGATATTCTGGAATGATTCCAGGAATCTTGCGGAGGTTGAGGTTGTATGAGCAGTTGAGCATACCACAGTATGCATCGCCACGTCCGTTGATGAGGTCGTTCTGTGTTTCTTCTGCAGCAGCAACGAACATGCATGGTCCGTCAAACTTCTGTGCAATCTGTGTTTCTGGTGTTTCTGGACCGAAGTTTCCGAGGAATACGACAAGAGCGTTACATCCAGCGTTCTTTACTTCATCAACAGCCTTGAGCATGTCCTTTTCATTCTCTACTGTTGTCTTTGCTTCATAGAGTTCGCCTTTTCCTGCAAAAGCCTTTACGATAGCTGCCCTTCTTTTTTCTGAAAGAGAAATTACGAAACAGTCGCGGCTTACTGCGATGATACCAAGTTTTACATCTGGGATGTTTTCAAACTTTGCCATAGTGTGTTTGCTCCTTTTGTTATAAAATACAGAAGAATTTTATTCTCCGGGAATTTAGGTCGCCGGAGATTTCATTATAAATCACAATCCGTAAAAACACAAAAATATTTTTACAGGTGAATTATTATCATAAGAGTAAACCCGTATATTCAATTTGTCAAGAACAGAACAGTACAGAATAGTCAATTTTGACATAAAATCTTCTATATGTTATGCTTTTTTCATGTACTTTGGTGGGAAAAACTTTAAATTCATGGCTGGCCTGACTGCCGGTGCATGCATGCTGGCATTTTGCGTTCTTTTTTCTTCCTGCGGGAACGAAAGGGAAGCTCCAGTGGCTGGCCTGACAGATGCAGATTCAGCAGCACTTATAATAGAAGAATCCGAGCAGAAAATTGATGAACCGGCCCTCAAGGCTAGGCATGTTCCTGACAACGGGACGGTTTGGGTGGTTTTTGGCTATGGATATAACGATGATGATTTTTACGAGGAATTTTCGGCAAGGCTTGAATCCAGGTATTCCTTCGTAAGGACATTAAGGTTCCCGGAGGACTTTCATAACAGGATCTCAAACCTGAGGGAATATGTAACATCCCCGGAACTTAAGGGAATAATCATTGCCGGTGCCCCTGACGGAACCCACTACGCCATTGCTTCCCTTCTTGAGCAGTGGGACTACAGGCCTACGTTCAACGTGTTCTCCTTTTTTCCACAGGACGACATTCTTGGCCAGGAGGGGACATGCAACTTTGTCCTTGACCATGCAGTTTCATCAAAGATTTCCCTCGAGGATGAAAAGCAGATCATGGACCGTGACATAGAAAAGCTGATCTGTTCTGCGGTGGAATATTGTGCCCTGGCACCTTCATCATTCCCGGCAGACAACGACCTTCATGCCCATGTTCAGTCTGTAATAGGAGAAAGAAAGGTCAGGCGCTATGTCGATGCGGAAACCGGCATTCAGTCCAAGAATCATTTTGTAATAGACCAGGTGGAGTAGGGGAGTAAATTTGAACAGATTCATTCAGGATTCGGCTACAAATCTCTTTGCATCTCCGGAAGACATAAGGGCACTTTCACAGAAGGAAAAGGCCTCGGTTCTGGTGGTGTCAGATTCCCACGGAAACTATTCCCAGTTCATGGCAGTTCTTGAAGTCTTTGGAAAACAGTGCGATGCCATGGTTTTCTGCGGTGACGGCATAAGTGAGCTTGCCAGGCTTGCGGAGGAAGTCGATGCCCAGGGGGAACTTCAGGATCTGGTCCCACCCGTCATTGGCTTTGTGGAAGGAAACTGTGACCAGGACCGCCAGATGTTCAGGAACCTTGCCTCTGACAATCCCTATTTTGTGCCGGTGCAGGTTCCCCTGACGTGCTCCATGAATGTCTGCGGACACGGAATCTTTTTTACCCACGGACACAGGTTTTCCCTTTACGATGGCCCTGGTGAGCTTGTAAGGGTTGCTGAAAATTCCAGCTGCGATACGGTGCTTTTTGGCCATACCCATTATGCTGCATCTGCCTTTGTTCCTTCATCCGGGGAAGAAAATGGTGGCGGCGTGTTCATCCTCAATCCCGGAAGCTGTGCCCGTCCAAGAGGCGGCCAGAACCCATGCTTTGCAGTGCTTGGCATTTCGCGGGACCGCGGTTTTCATGATGCGGTGTTCTATGAGATTGGGATGGGGAAAATGGTTCCCTTCATACCGGAGTAGCCAGTGGGTTTTAATGCTGTTGTCATCTGCGTTGCAGTCGTAATGTACATTTTTTCTTCTGCATACGTTAACAAGAGAAATATTTTCTGCGTGGCGGCTGCCGCCCTGCTGATTCTGCTTTCGGTCATTTTTCCCGACAGGATCTTCATGCTGCCGGAAGATGTCAAGGCTCTGGACAGCAGGGCCCCTGTGCGCCTTTTTCCGCTGGTTCATCTTTTTTCCGATTTGATAAGCTGGAATTTCATCCTCTTTTATGTCGGTTCATCCCTTGTGGGGCTTATGCTTTGCCTTTCAAGGCTGCCGGAAAAAATTGCATGCGCACTCATAAACAGGACAAGGCACCTGACCATGGTGGTTCCTGCGCTGATGATGTTCACCGGAATCCTTTCGGCCTTTGCCGGATGCGGTGCTGCCGTTACCGTCATGGTTCCCCTTGCCATAAATCTTTGCACAAGCCTTGGTCTTAACCCTGCCCTTCTGGTTTCTGCTGTGGTGATGGCTGCAAACCTTGAGTTTGCACTGTGCCTTACGGCCGGGGAAGGAGCCATGGCATTTGGGGATTTTGCCCTCATGGACTTTGGGGATTTCTTCGTTCACGGTGGAAGGCTTTCGGTGTTTGCATGCGGACTGTTTGGTCTTGCTGCAGCAAGCACTGTTCATTCCTTTTTTTTCAGGAAGCATAAGGACCGCATGGCGCAGATGGAGAAGAGTAATCGCGTCAGGATTTTTCCATGTGCTGTCTTTGCAGTTTTTGTAGCTGGCCTTGCAGTTCTTTCATGCTTCAGGATGCGCTTTGTTCCATCTTACGGAATCTTTGCATGCCTTTGCGCCCTTGTTGGAATCCTTGGATGTGCGGTAAAATTCAGGGAGGACTTGAAGCAGATTTTCCATGCCTTTGACTGGCGCACGCTGGTTCAGATTCCGGGAGTGCTTGTGGTGACTGCAGCCCTCAGGGAAACCGGTGTGCTTTATGCTCTTGCGGAAATTCTTTCAGGCCTTGGGGGAACCAGCGTACTCCTGAATTTCATTCTCATTCTTGCTTCCTCCCTTGTTTTTTGCACCGTAATGGACGGGCTTTGCTTCATGGTTCCATTTTTGTGCGTTGCCTCAGTTCTTGCAGAAAAGTGCGGCTGCAATCCCTTCCTCTTTACATCGGCTGTGGCACTTGGGTCGGGTCTTGGTTCTTCCGTTTTTCCGTGGAGCTCGAAGAATTCCATTGCAGCCTGCAGAATCTTGAAGGAACATGAGACGCCATCTTCCCTTGGGCAGTGGGCCAAGACTGGAATTATTTTTGCCGTGACTGGAGCCGTGGTTTCCGGGGCTGTGCTCTGGATGGCATGGGGCGGCAGATAGAATTGAAATTACATAACCGAAATAAATGTAAGGAATTATTATGGAACTTTTAAGGCTTTTTCTTGTGGGAATCGTTGTAGGTATTGCAAACGTCATTCCCGGTGTATCTGGTGGAACCATGGTCGTCGTGTTCAACCTTTACGACAGGTTTGTGAACGTGATTACGGTCAATGTAAAAAAACTCTGGGCAAGCAGGAAGTTCATCATTCCTCTTTTTGGTGGAATGGCCATGGGCGTCCTCATATTCAGCAAGCTGATCCAGGTGCTCTACTCGAATTTCCCGGTGCAGACAAACTTTGCATTCTGCGGCCTCATCATTGGAAGCATGCCATTGATTTTCCGCAATTCGGTAAAGGACTACAATGCCGGGGATAACGGCACTTGCAGGCGCAAGCTTACTCCGGCCTTCGTGATTTCTGTTGTCCTCTGCATCCTTGCAGGCTTTGCGCTCATCATGTATTTTTCAATTCTCGAGGGAACCGTTGACAAGTCGGTGGAAGCAAGCATCATGCCCCAGCCAACTATTCCCCTTGCAATCAAGATTTTCATCGCTGGAATTCTGGGCGCCGTGGTAATGATTGTTCCTGGAATTTCCGGTTCCCTCATCATGCTCATCATGGGAGTTTACACCATCGTCTTTTCAAGCATCCCGGAACTTTTCAATCCGGCCCATACGGTTCATGCCCTCATGCTCCTGCTGCCAAACGGTGTCGGCGTGCTTATCGGGTTGCTTGGCGGTGCAAAGCTCATAAGCTTCCTGCTCAAGAAAATTCCGAACCATACCTATGCGGTGATTTTTGGTCTTCTGTGCGGATCTGCTGTGGTGATCTTTCCTGGCCTTAAGGAAATTAGCGGCGTGGTTTTTGCACTTGCATGCATTCTTTGTATTGTGGGGGGATTTTTCCTTTCCTACCTTAGCTCAAAGTTTGATCCAGAGGCAAAGTAGATTTTGAATTTGGATACCAAGAGAAATATAAATTTAACCCTTTAAGGAGATTTTCTTTTGGGGTTAAATGTCATTTATTAAAATAGTAGAGATACAGTTAACTATAAAATATAATCTTTTCATGTTATAATCTTTATGATATGGAAGAAAGTGTTTTGAGTTCACAGTCTGAAGCTGAATTAGAAAAATGGCTCATCAAAGAATTACAGCAACAATTTA
>JAKSLY010000054.1 GCA_024400955.1 Treponema sp. | reverse complement strand
GCTCCTGACGGCCAAAGATTGCGCGGAACAGCGTGTCCCGGTAGCGCTTGTTAGATGTAGTTTCATTAATCATACACATATATGATTGTGTGGAATTTATTTTTTCTGCACGGTTTTGGTGAAAAAATTGTAATTTTTCAGATCCTGCGCTTGCGTGCCCGTAGAATTCAAGCCTTTACCAAAATTTATTTTTCCAGTACAAAGAGGAATTCGTTTACGTGGATGTCCCGGTTCTTAAGGTTGCGGCTGCCGCGGAATGTGTTGTACTGGATTTCAACGGTTTTTACCTTGCCGTATTTTTTGAGCATGGATTTCATCTCGTCAAAGGCAATGAATCCCTCCGAGTTGTAGCTGATGATGGTGTATTTTGCGTCAAGGTTTGCAACGATTTTGTCCATGCTTTCCAGGGCGTGGGCCTTCTTGTTGAAGTCTGACCTGTTCCAGTTGCATGGAATTCCCGAGACCTTTGACAGCTTTACGTCCGGGATGGCGTTGTCGGCGATAAGGTTCAGCATGAAGTAGTTGCTGCCGTAGGGATGCTGGTTGTATGGCGGATCCAGGTATGCAATGTCGATTTTCTTAAGCTCAGCAGAAAGTTCCACAGTGTCCCGCTGGAAAAGCTGCATTTTGCTTGAATAGTTGCTGAACACGGGCACTGGCAGTTCCACCTGGCCCATGATGCGGCTCAGTGCATTTTTTCCGGTTCCGCCAAAGCATCCGATGCCTGTTTTCTTGTCCTTGTAGAATCCCTTAAAGACGCCGCTTGTGTTTACGTGAATGCTTGCTTCCGTGAGAAGTGGGGCAAGAAAGAAGTTCCTGTATTCCTGGCAGTCAGGTCCCAGGGAATCGATGAGATTTCTGTAGGTGTCGATTCGCTCGGCGTTTTCCCTTGTGTAGAATGCCCGTTCTCCAGACTGAATGTTGTTTGTATCCCTTGGGGCGTAGTTTTCGCAGATTATCCCCGGTGTTTTTGCCTCGAAGAATTTCTTTTCAATGTCGGTGCGGATGTCGAAGTATTTTTCCGTGTTGAATTCGCGGCGGTTGAACAGGTAGCATGAATTGAGGATGCGAGAATAGTTTTCAAGGTCGTTGGCTATGACTACGGATGAATGGGCCTTGAGCAGCCTTGCAACAACTCCGGAGCCTGAGAACAGGTCCGCACATACGAGCTTTTTCCTGCCAAGGTTTTTCTTGATTTCTTCAATTTCCCTGTTGATGTGGCCGATGAGTATTCTCTTGTTTCCGAGGTAAGTTATGAGCTGTGTTGTCAGGTAGTCGTTGTTTTCTGCCATTTTTTTCATTATAAACGAGAACTTTTCTTTATTCAACTTGCATAAAACTGCAATAAACTGTATTATTTGCGAAATATTATATTATTCATGTCATTCTGGATCCGTAATTCTTTTAATAATTCATTTTATTTTTAGGGGTTGGTAAACAAGAACTGAGAACTACATGTTCGCAGGTTTTCTGTAATGGCTCATGTCTTAGTGCATGGTCTTCAGGTTTTTCACGCGGTTCCATTTTGCATGAAAAGGGAATCGAATATGTTAGATTTTGAAGAAAAGGCAGACGGTCTTAATGGGACTGTTGCAGAAAGTCAGATGGATGACGCCACCCAGGTGGATGTAGAAGAATCCGATGAAATTGGTTTTGAAGACCTGGGACTTGATGAAATCACCCTTAAGGCAATTGAAAAGAAGGGATTCAAGGTTCCTTCACCAATCCAGGTGCTTGCCATTCCGCGCCTCCTGAATGGTGATGCAAACGTTATCGCCCGCGCCCGCACAGGTACCGGAAAGACGGCAGCATTTGGCCTTCCGCTTGTTCAGAACCTCCGTCAGGAAGGTGACCACGTACGCGCCATAATCCTTGAGCCTACACGCGAGCTTGCCATGCAGACTGCTGCAGAAATGGCTTCATTTACAACCGGAAAGTGTCCCCGCGTTGCCGTTGTTTACGGCGGTGCTTCCATGGGTGAACAGATGCGCGCCCTCCGTCGTGGTGTTGAAATCGTTGTCGGAACCCCAGGCCGTGTCATGGACCTTCAGGAACGCGGAGTCCTTGACATTTCCAAGATTGACTACTTTATCCTTGATGAAGGCGACGAAATGCTCGACATGGGTTTTGTCGAGGACATTGAGCATATTTTTGAAAGTGCAAACCAGGACTGCCGTGTCCTTCTTTTCAGTGCAACCATTCCAAAGGAAATCCTCCGCATTGCCGGACAGTTCATGGGCGACTATGAAATCGTCGAGGAAGAAGGTGTTGTTGAAGAACCTCTCCTCATTGACCAGAAGTACTGGGTTCTTCGCGAGAATGAAAAGATTGAAGCCCTTGTCCGCCTCATAGACATTTCCCCTGATTTCTTCGGACTTGTTTTTGTTCAGCGCAAGTGTGACGCCGACTATGTTTCAAAGACTCTTGATGAAAAGGGTTATGAAGCTGCCGCCCTTCATGGTGACATTCCACAGGGGCAGAGGGAAAAGATTCTTGCAAGGTTCCGTTCAAAGAAGACCCGCATTCTCGTTGCTACAGACGTTGCAGCCCGCGGAATCGACATCGAAGGCCTTACTCATGTTGTAAACTATGAGCTTCCTTTTGACGGCCCGACTTATGTTCACCGTATCGGCCGTACAGGTCGTGCAGGATCCAGGGGTATTGCAGTTACATTTGTTTCCCCTGCAGAGACTCGCCGTAAGCTGGGCTTCCTCATCAATGCAGTGCGCAAGAGTGCCAAAGGCGAAATGATTCAGGGGGAAGTTCCTTCAATCGAAAGCGTTCTTGAAGCAAAGCGAACACGTCTTTTTGACGACATCAAGACAAAGATCGGCTTGAACAATCCTGTTGAAGAAGAATCTGCTCCTGATGCTGATGATGAAATCATTCCTATTGAAACAGAAGAATCTCAGAATCCTGACGCTCCTAAGGTTCCTCATTTGAGAAAGGGTGATCCTATCTTTGACCGCCTGGCAGAAGAACTTTGCAATGGTCAGGATCCACAGGAAGTTGTTGCTTCCATTCTTGCTGCCACTTACGGAAACGTTCTTTCAAGAAAGCGATATGGCAAGATTAATGCCGTTGCTGCAAAGAATGTAAATGGACGTTCTGACCGTGGTGGACGCGGCAGGGATGCAGGCTATGAACAGATAAGAATTTATGCCCAGATGGGTTGGAACGACGGTTTTACTCCAAGAAAGATTGCAGACTTCTTCCATGATCTTCTTGGAGTTCCTGGACGCAAGGTTGATGCCATCGATATGGCTGATAACTTCTGCCTCCTTTCCCTTCCTGCAGAAGATGCCCGCCGTGCAGTTGCCCTTTCCGACAAGGACAAGAAGCTTCCTCACATGCACTTTGATGCCAAGGTATCCATGGGTGATGATGAAGGTCGTGGATCAGGTTCCAGGGGTGGCCGTGGCGGATCAAGGGGTCGCGGACGTGACTTTGGACACGACAGGGAAAGAGACTTTGGCCGCGACAGAAGCTTTGGTCGCGACAGGGGATCCCGTGACAGGGACCGCGGATTTGGCGGCAGGGACCGTGACAGGGATAGGTCTCGTGGCGGAAACCATGGACGCCCTAACGTTCATACTGCAACCCAGAGAAGCGGCAGTGCAAGTTTTTTCAAGAAGTCTAATTCTTCCAACGAATATTGATTTTGAATGAGGGTCTGCAATGGGTTCATCTTTTTCTAGAAAATGCTTTTTTGTAATTCTTTGTTTTTTTATGGCGGTGGAATCTTTCTGCCTGCCTTTTAACTCAAACGTTACAAAAGAAGAACTGGATGACTGCATTACAGGCCAAACCCTCATCCGCAACATCAGTACCTACAAGAGAATTTGCCTTGAAACGGATATTGCAGAAGTAAATGAATATCTTGCAGCCATAGAGAAACTGGACCCAAAGTACCTTGTGGAAGTTGTTCATCTTGCTTCCATAAGGGAATATCCGGATCTTTTGTCTGCTGCAAGAAGGCTTTTCTGTGATTTTGATGCCTATCCATCCATTCCTTATTGGTCGGAGAAGGGGCAGAGGTATTTTCCACTTTATACATACAGCAAGGTTGTTTCCGATGTGACCCTTGGGGATACCAGGTATTTTAAGACTGACCTTGAGATGCCTCCCTTTAAGGTTTTTTCTTCCGACATCGACATTACTACAAGGAACAATAATTTTTTTCTCTATAAATCCATAAATACCACTGACGTTGAGGCCATGGCCTTTATCAAGGTTAACGAAAGGAATCTTAGGTCTGTTATTACAATTTTTCAGGATGGGGATTATTGGGTGATTTATGGAATCGGTGCTGCAAAGGCGCCAAAACTTTCCTTCATAACCCGCAGGATGGAAGTTGCCTTCATCGGCCGTGTAAAGGCTTTCTGTGATTATGCCCTTACACTTTTGAATAAGTAGAAATTCTATTACATGACTATAAGCATTGCAATTCCCAATATTACACCGGCTGCAACAGATATTGCGCTGATGATTTTGAGAATTTTTGCCATTTTTGCATTTCCATCTTTTTCCGCTTTTGTTGCCCTGTAAAAGTTCAAGGCACCGCAGGCAATTAAGCATATTGCTCCAATCATTTTTTTTCTCCTGATTTTGTTATGCTAGTTACTTTTATATATGAAAGCCCATCCGATTTATTCAATCAGATGGGCTTTTGTTTATAGCCTAAGCAAAACTCGCTTATTTATTTAGCTAAACCTTTGCGCTCGCTGAGGCGAGCTACCGAGTTTTGACAAGCAAAACTCGCTTATTTAGCAAGTCCTTCTGCTACGGCTACTGCACATGCTACTGTACAGCCTACCATTGGGTTGTTTCCCATTCCCATGAATCCCATCATTTCAACGTGTGCTGGAACTGATGAAGAACCTGCGAACTGTGCATCTGAGTGCATGCGTCCGAGAGTATCTGTGAATCCATAAGATGCTGGACCTGCAGCCATGTTATCTGGATGGAGTGTACGACCTGTACCACCACCAGAAGCTACAGAGAAGTACTTTTCTCCAGCAAGGAGGCGTTCCTTCTTGTATGTACCAGCTACTGGGTGCTGAAAGCGTGTTGGGTTTGTTGAGTTACCTGTGATGGAAACATCTACGCCTTCGTGCCACATGATTGCAACACCTTCGCGAACATCGTCTGCACCGTAGCACTTAACGCAGAGGCGCTTTGGATCGTTTCCGTATGGAACTTCTTCTACAACTGTGAGGGCCTTGTCTGTAC
>JAKSLY010000053.1 GCA_024400955.1 Treponema sp. | reverse complement strand
AATTGGATAATTCATTTTTCTCAAAAATTTGTCCAATTTTTTGGTGTCAGTTCACCCCCAGCCTCACCCACACCTTACACCCGACAGCCCCTTCTAAAACCGGGCTGCTCCAGGTTCCGCGTCAAAGCGCTCCATTGGTGCCATCCGGCCCCAACGCCTGCGGCGCCTTCCGTATCCCTCGCGCGATTTCTACCCCTGCACACGGACTGCAGCACCTTAAAAAAAGCAATTTTTTTAGGCATAAGTTTACAAATCAAATTTAGTGATATATAATTATCTTTATGGCTGACTTGCTTACAGATTCACAATTCAATGAATTCAGAAAACTCATCTACGATTCGAGCGGAATTACTTTCTCTGAAACAAACCGTTCGATTCTTGACAGTCGTTTAAAGGAACGTCTTAGGGACAAAAACCTTACAGACCTGGAAGCATACCACAAGCTCATTCTTTCGGACAAGGAAGAATTCAAGCTGTTCCTCGATTCAATTACTACCAACCTGACGCGCTTTTTCAGGAACCAGCCTCACTTTGATGCTCTCATCAATTATGTAATTCCACACATAATTGAGAACAAGAAGAAGACCGGCGACACAAAGATCCGCATTTGGAGTGCAGGATGTTCAACAGGCGAAGAACCTTACACCCTTGCCATGCTATTGAAAGACAAGCTTCCGGCTCCCTACACCTTTGAAATCGTTGCCTCGGACATTTCCCTCAAGTCCCTCATGGTTGGACAGCAGGGATTCTATCCAGATTCCAGGGTTTCGGGAATTCCGCAGAATTACCTTTCAATGTTCTTTACAAAGGGCGACAAGGGATACCAGGTTAAGCCTGAGCTCATGAAGACAATCAAGTTTGACTACCACAACCTTCGCTTTGACATGGGTGCAAGGAACCTGGACATCGTTTTCTGCCGCAACGTTCTCATCTACTTTGACGAGGCCGCACAGAAAAACACCATCGACAACTTCTGGAAGTCAATGGCAAAACAGGCATACCTGTTCATCGGACATTCAGAAAGTCTTTTCGGCATGGACACCAAGTTTGAATTCCTAAAAACTCCATGGGCCTGCCTTTATCAGAAAAACGAAAAATAACAGACTGCCCTTGGAGCATCAGGTTCCGGGGGCTTAACTTTTTTATGGAGTATATAATATGGACGATATTGAAGTATTAGTTTGCGACGACTCAGCTCTTATGAGAAACCTTATTTCCAGAATCATCGACGGAACAGACGGCCTTAAGGTTGCCGGCACCGCAATGAACGGAAAATTCTGCCTTGAAAAGCTTGAAAAAATCAACCCTGACCTTATCCTCCTCGACATTGAAATGCCTGAGATGACCGGCGTGCAGTTCCTTGAAGAACGCAAGAAGCGCGGCATCGACGTTCCAGTTGTCATCCTTTCTTCCATTGCAACGGAAGGTGCTGCAGTAACAATGAAGTGTCTTGAACTTGGTGCAAGCGACTTCATCACAAAGCCTTCCGGTTCAACATCGGCAAGCATCGCCTCTGTCGGAAGCGCCATCATCGAACGCGTTGCATCTTACGGTGGAAGGGCAGCCCGCAGAAAGGGCAAGCAGATTGCCTCTGCCGAACACTACATGAAGCAGGCAAAGCTCAAGGAAATCGAGGCAGCTGCAGTAAAGGAAGGCATCATCGAAAAGCCAAAGGCAACCATCTCGTCTTCAGAACCGCTTTTCTCGCCAACCCTTTTCTCTTCCGCAAAGAAGGACAAGAAGCCTGAAGTAATAACTCCACTTCGCGACCACGGACGCATCGATGTTGTAGCCATAGGAATCTCAACAGGCGGCCCGAATGCCCTCCGCGAAGTTTTTGCAAAGCTTGATCCAAAACTTGGAAAGCCTATTCTTGTCGTTCAGCACATGCCTGCAGGATTCACAAAGGAATTTGCAGCCTCCCTGGACAAGATCTGTCCTCTCAACGTCAAGGAAGCAGAAGACGGAGATCCTATCCACCCAGGCCAGATTTACATTGCACCGGGCAACTTCCACATCAAGGTTGAAAAATCAACACTCTGCAACGTGATCCGCCTTTCTTCGGAAGACCAGCGCAACGGCCACAGACCTTCTGCCGACGTTCTCTTTGAATCGGTAGCAAAAATCTACCAGAACAAGGCCCTCGGCGTCATCATGACAGGAATGGGACGCGATGGTGCAGCCCAGCTTGCAGAAATGAGGAAGCAGGGAGCATGGACCCTTGGACAGGACGAGGAATCTTCTGTTGTTTACGGAATGCCTCGCGTAGGATTTGAAATGGGCGGTGTTGAAAAACAGGTTTCCCTTGAAAACATGGCAAATGAAATCAATGCAATGGTGAGAGACCACGGCAAATGATTGAAATAAAGAAGAACAGGACAAAGAATGCAGGACTGATAACCTTTTGCCTTGGATTTGCCGGTAAGGCACAGAAGCGTGTTCTTGACAAGGCTGCAAGAAACTGCCGCAAGACACAGGAAGCCACCCTCCGTTCAATCCTTGAATATGCCAGGGACACTGAATGGGGAAAGGCCCATAATTTTTCCGACATTCTTGCAGCAAAGACCGACACTGAACTTTACAGCCTATGGCAGAAAAACGTTCCGCCCCAGGACTACGAAGACTTAAGGCCATACATCGAACGCCACAAGAACGGCGAGGAAAACATCCTCTTCCCCGGCAAGCCCATGATGTACGCAACAACAAGCGGCACCACCAGCAAGCCAAAGTGGATTCCCGTGACGGACACATACTACAAAAACGTTTACAGCAAGATGACAAAGCTGTGGCTGTACACATTCATGATGCACAAGCCCCACTGCTTTGAGGGAAAGGCCCTTTCCGTCGTGGGAAAATGCGTGGAAGGCTATGCCCCCGATGGAACTGTCTGCGGATCCATAAGCGGAGTAACCCGCCGCGACTGCCCTGACTTCATTGCAGGACTCCATTCTGCACCACACCCTGTCTTTGACATCGATGATTATGCAGCCCGCTACTACGCCATCATAAGGATTGCCCTGGGACAGACCGTTTCCATCATCGTAACGCCAAACCCATCCACAATCCTTGAGATGGAAAAGAACATAAACGAAAACTTTGACCGCTATGTTGAAGACATCGAAAAGGGTACGCTGGACAAGTCCCTTGACATTGCAGACGATATAAGGACTGCAATCGAGGCAACATTAAAGCCGGACCCGGAACGCGCCAGGGAACTCCGTGCCCTCAAGGCAGAACTTGGAACCATCGGTCCAAAGGACTTCTGGCCGTACCTTGAAGTCATAACCACATGGAAGTGCGGAAACACAAAGGCATACGTCAACAAGATAAAGGATTCATTCTCAAAGGATGTCCTCTATCAGGAATTCAGCTACTTTGCAAGCGAGGTAAGATCCGGCCTTGTAATGAACGGACAGGATGACACGGTACTCTTTGCACACATGCACTACTTTGAGTTTGTGGAAGAGTCGGACCTGGAAAATCCAAATCCAAGATACCTGCAGACAAGCGAGCTTGAAGTTGGAAAAAAGTACTGCGTTTACGTAACAACCTTTGCAGGTCTTTACCGCTACAACATGAACGACCTGGTTCTTGTGACTGGAAAATATGGAGACATACCGACCATCCAGTTCATACAGAAGATAAACGGAATCATTTCCATGACCGGCGAAAAGCTTTCGGAAGTACAGTTTTTGGAAGCACTTTCCATGGCACAGAAGGAAACGGGAACAAAACTCACATTCAACATCGGAAACGCAAACCTTGAGGATTCACGCTACGAATTCTATTTTGGTTTTGAAAACCCAAGCATCACAAAACAGGAAGCCGATGAATTCGGTGCACTTGTGGACAAGATGCTCTGCAAGGTAAACCAGGAATATGAGTCAAAGCGAGGAACCAACAGAATCGGTGCCCCTGTCGTAAAGATTCTTATTGACGACTGCATGGAACAGTTCAAGATAAGGTACATTGCGGCAGGAATGGGTCGCGAAGGGCAGTTCAAGTACAACATGCTCATGCAAAACCTGAAGGTACGCGCCCTGCTGGAAACACTGCTTAAGTAGAAAGTCTAGCCGCAAAAAAAATAGATCCCTGTTCGCCATGGCCGACATTGATATGTACCCCTTTTACTGGACAAAAGCAAAAGGGGTACATATCATTTTTGGAGGGTCGTCAACCAAATTGACGAAAATGAAAAATAAATGGAAGGTATAATTATGGAATTATATATCAGTAAGGAAGAAGTAAATTCAGGACGGCAGAAAGAATTTGATTATGCAAAAATGGTGGCCATAATTTTTATGGTGCTTATCCATGTGTGGGAAGAACTTACAAAAATCAATCTTGATGTCATGCCGGAAGGTTTCATGCATAACATGCTCCAGTTTTGTGCCGGTCCGCTGGCAGCTCCTATGTTCATGTTTTCAATGGGCGTCGGAATGATGTATTCATCCCACACGACACCAAAGGAACTTTTCCGCAGGGGAGTCAATCTGTTCATAACAGCGTACCTTCTGAACTTTTTCAGGGGTGGCCTTGCATATATCTTATACGCCATATACAAAAAAAGTTTTTCTTTAAACATGTTTTTATACCTGACTCTGAATGGTGACATTCTGCAGTTTGCAGGACTTTCATTCATGCTGGTTGCATTGCTGAAAAAATTAAAGCTGCATGTCCTTCACATGACGGGAATTGCTTTTATGATGCAGATAGCTGGTGTATATCTTGGACGCTTATTTGCCACTGAAGGAAATGTAGTTTTCTTTCTTGGACTTTTCTTTAAAGTACCGAAGATGGATTTCCCGCTTCTGCAATGGTTCATATATCCGTGCGCAGGAATGTTGTATGCAAATTATCTGAAACACATCAACAATAAAGATGCTTTTTATAAAATCATTTTCGGAGTATGTTCCGTAATTTTAATTTCTTATGGAATCAGTCTGCATTTCAATAACTATGATTTAAAATCAATTTATGCACTGGCAGGCGACGTTTATTACAATCAGGATTTTATAAAAAGTTCATTCAACCTTATTGTCCTTTTGTTTGAACTGTCAGCCTTTTATATGATTTTCTGCAGGACGACATATAAGGCAATTGATGCACTTGCAGGATTTGCCAGCAAGAACCTGAATACAATCTACATCGTACAATGGATTTTAGTAGGATGGACATCACTTCCTATCGGAAGGACATTGCACCCGACCTTTGCTATTTGTCTAGGATTGGCATACATCGTGCTGGCATTTGCAATTACAAAAATCTATATTGGAATCAAGAAAGGTTCCATTCAAAAAAAATAAGGCCATAGCCGTAAAAAGTATACTAAGAAAACCTGCATTACCGTGGAAAATGCGTTGGCGTGCAAAGCACGTTAGTGCCCTCCGGCGCAGCAAATTGCATTTTATCAAGATCTGTTCAATAATGATTTTATGGTATAACAACCCGCAATTTTGATATATACCCCTTTTACTGGACAAAAGCAAAAGGGGTATTTTTATGCGCTACACATTAGAATACAAATTAAAATGTATCCAAA
>JAKSLY010000052.1 GCA_024400955.1 Treponema sp. | reverse complement strand
TTAGTTCATTCGATGAAATCTGCACATTCGTACGCACTTGCTTCGAATGTGTGTTCAGGGTTTAGGGTTTGAACTAAATTTCTATCTTTGGATGAAAATTAGTTCATTCGATGAAATCTGCACATTCGTACGCACTTGCTTCGAATGTGTGTTTAAGGTTTGAACTGATTTGAATAAATCCGGGTTTTAGGATATTATGGGGCGCCTGCTTGGTTTGCGGGCGCTCATTTTTTTTAGGTTGGATTGATATGGTTAAGGATAGAAGAATCAGGCTTTGCCTGTACATTGCGGCTGTTTTTTGCCTTGTGTATTTTGTTGTGGTTCAGGTTATGAGCCCTGGAATATGGAGCTTTACAAACAACTGGGCAATTCTTGGAATCTTGCTTATATGGATTGCAAGGACAAAAAGGATTTTTTCCAAAAGGTTCCTTGCAGTTTTCTGGTCTGCAATCGGTGTGGCAGCCTTTCTTACTTCCGTAACATTGTTTTTCATAGCAACTCCGGATATTGGAAGCCTTGAAAATGAAACTGAATACGTCATCGTTCTTGGTGGAGGAATAAAAAAGAATGGAACCTTGTCCCGTGTTCCCTTAAGGAGGCTTGAAGTCGCTGCCGAGTACCTGCGGAATCACCCGCACTCCCGGGCCATTGTTTCCGGCGGCAAGCTTCCGACCCAAAAGTATTCGGAGGCACCGGAACTTAAGCGATGCCTTGCTGCCATGGGAGTGGAAGAAAGCAGGATTCTTGAGGAAGGACAGGCCCTTGATACAATCCAGAACTTTTACTACAGCGCCAGGATGATAGGGCAGGAAAAAGAAATTCCTGTTGAACAGGTTCTTTCCATGCCGGTTACTGTTGTTACAAGCCGGTTCCATCTTGCCCGTGCTGAGCGTCTTGCAAGAAGAATGGGCTTTAGGAACGTAAATGGAATTGCATCTGGCATTCCTTTAGTGTATGTGCCCAACACCTATGCCCGTGAGGTTCTTGCCTATGCAAAGCTGAACCTAAGGATTTTGCTTACGGGAAAGCCCTGCTTGATTTACGAATAAAAAGTTCTGTCATGCTGAACTTGGTAGCCTTCGGCGGCTCCGCGCACCATCTGCACTAGATTTAGTGTTGAGATCCCGAATCAAGTTCGGGATGACATTATGAACTATTCTTTTTGGACAGCGGGCCTTCCTTATCCCATTTCCTTTACTTGTCCAGGGCAGAAGTGTCAAGCTTGTCAAAGCCTGCAATCAGTTCCCTTGCTGTGGCAATGATTGCATCCTTGTCCTTCTGAGTCTTTCCTTCAACATTGAGCGGCATTACAGGGTCGTGGAGTGAAAGCCTCAGAAGCATCCATCCTTCTGCATTTGCATCGTGGAATGAAATCCTGATTCCTTCAAAGCTGTCTGGAAGATCAAGTCCCTTGGCCTGGGCGCGTTCCTTGAATGCTGCAAGAACTTTCTTTCCGTAGTCCTTGAATTCTTCCGTTGTAATCTTGAACCTGTATTCACCTTCAACTCCAGCTGCAGGGAGTTCTTCGATAAAGCTTTCAATCTTCTTGTTTTCCTTCTTTGCCTTTGCAAGGGCTACAATGAGCTTTACTGCAAGGAACGATCCGTCATCAAGGTAGTAGTTGTCCTTGAGGGCGCCGTGTCCAGATGTTTCCATTGCAAGAGGAGAAACTTCTCCCCTTGAGTTGAGCTCGATGCACTTGTTGATTACGTTCTTGTAACCGCGCATGTAGCGAAGGTGCTTGAGTCCCAGCTTCTTTTCCAGGAAGAATGTAAGGCGGTCGCTTGTAACGCTGTCCGTAATGATCGTGCTGCCAGGGTAAGCCGGTGCAAGAATTGCAGAGAAGAGGGCGATGATGCTGTCGCGGTTTACTTCCGTTCCGTCGCTGAATACTGCACTCATGCGGTCAACATCAGTATCAACGATAAGTCCAAGGTCTGCCTTGTTTGAAGTTCTTGCATTCTGAATTGCCTGCATGGCCTGCTTGTTTTCCGGGTTTGGAATGTGGTTAGGGAACATTCCGTCCGGTTCAAGGAAGGCTGATCCTGTTGTGTCTGCACCAAGGGGCTGGAGAATCTTGTCAACAAAGAATCCGCCGTCGCCGTTGCCTGCATCCACCACGATGTGGAGTCCTGCAAGAGGCTTGTCACATTCCGATGCACCAAGTTCGGTGCAGATTGTGTTCTTGAGGTGGTTTGCGTATGTCGAGAGAAGGTCATAGCTTCCGGCAAAAATCTTGTCACATGAAGCTTCGTCCTTGGTCTGTGCAATGTTCAGGATGTCCGTAATGTCATCGTGCTCAAGGCCTCCATCCTTGCAGAAGAACTTGATTCCGTTTCTGTTGAATGGAAGGTGGCTTGCAGTAAGCATTGCGCTTCCGTCATATTTTGTCTGGTCAAAAACAGTTGTCATGAACATGGCAGGGGTTGTTGCAAGACCGCAGTCTGTAACTGCAGCTCCTGCTGATGCAATTCCCTGGGCTGTTGCCTTAAGGAGGGAAGGTCCTGTTACACGGGCGTCGCGACCGATACCGATCTTAAGGTCTGCCACATTTTTTCCGGTCTTCTTTGAAAGCCAGAGGGCAAATGCCTGTCCTATCCTGTTGCATGCATTTTCCGTAAGGTTTACGTGTTCGTCAGCAACACCTTCAAGTGCGATTCCGCGTACATCGCTTCCGTTCTGAAGCTTCATTAAATTCTGGTCCATGATATTCCCCTGTTTATTTTTTAGTCTTAATTTCCTGTCTAATAACTCTCTATATTATAAACCAATTTTTTCCTGCGGTCAAACCTGTTCTGCTCTGTTATGGTCAGATTCCGGCAGGAATTACTTTTCCCTGCGGCCAAAAATCAGGTTGAATGCAGAAGAACCTGCCTGAGGAAGCTGGTCCATATCCGGCAGCTGGTCTCTTTTAAACCATCGGGCTTCCTCAAGTTCGTCTTCCTGGATCTTAAGCTCGCCGCCTGCATATTCGGCAGTGAATTCCAGCATCAGCTGGTCCGGGAATGGCCATGCGGTGCTGCCCATGTACCTGATGTTTTTAACTTCAAGGTTTGTTTCTTCCTTGACTTCGCGCCTGACGCATTCCTCAAGGTTTTCCCCCTGTTCAACAAAGCCTGATATGCATGCAAATTTCCTGTATGTTCCGCGTTTTCCCCTGGCAAGGAGAATTTCATCACCGCGGGAAATCAATGTAATGGTGGCAGGCTCTATTCGTGGAAAGAATTTTATCCTGCATTCCGGGCAATAGAGGGCGCTTTCCGTTTTGTCGTCCTCAAGTTTTTTGCCGCAGGTGGGGCAGAACCTGTACATCTTTCTCTGGGCCAGAAGGCTTTTGGCGCGGGCTGCAATGAATGATTTTTCTTCGTTTTCCCAGAAGAACCTACGGATGGGGCAAAGGGTAAATCCTTCCGGTATCTGGATGTCTTCCTTTAAAAGCAGGGCAGAGTAGCCGTACAGGTCTTCCGAGTACCAGTCATCGGCAAGATTTTTTTCCACAAGGAACTTCATGTCTGATGGGGATAAAAGTTTTTCGTTTTGGGCAAGAACAAGGTCAGTTCCCCTTACTGCCACATTGTCTGCATGGTTAAAGCTGTCTGGTCGTGAAATAATAGCCATGGTTTTATTATAACATTTTTTGCATTTTTTTGAAATTCGTCCCTAATGCTATTATAATTCTTATGATGAATAGGTTTAAAATTTCTTACCGTATTATTCGGTTTATGATAGCAGCCATAACTATTGCAGCTGTTTCTGTACTCCAGGCTTTTGCAGAAACCTACGAGCTTCATCTGAACAGGTCATCGGAAAAGGGCAGTCTTGTTGCTTTCCCTGTTGAATTTGAAGACAGCTGGCTTTTGGCAAGGTCATCCTATGAATACAACCATGGTCTTGCACGGGCGGCAAGTTTTTTTGCCGATGCGGCTTATTCTGAAATAAATGATGAAAACCTGGATGACAACAACATAACAAGAAATTTTCTTGCCATGGGTTTTGACAGGAACAAAATTGAACTTCATTACAACGTGAATTATTCTTCTTCACTTTGGGGAAATGACCAGGTTGCTTTTTCCATTGCCATGAAGGAAGTGAAAACTTCTGGCGGAAAGAAGAACATAATAATTGTTGTTGTAAGGGGAACTCCCTTCAATTCAAATGAGTGGCTTTCAAATCTTAATATTGGAAACTCAACCAGGTCGGAGGAAGCAGTTCACAAGGGATTTGCCATTGCATCAAGCCTGGTTTATTCGGCCCTTAAATCCTTTATGCTCAGGAACAACGTGACCTTTGACAATTCATCGATACTGATTACGGGCCACAGCCGAGGAGCTGCCGTTTCAAACCTTACGGCGGAAGAAATATACAGGGACGGTCTTTGTCCTCCTGAAAGAATTTTTGCCTATACCTTTGCATCCCCTAACACGACAACGAATTCAAATGCAGGCGATCCAAAATACGGATTCATTTTTAACATCGTAAATGCGGAGGATGTGGTTCCAACGGTTCCCCTGAACAGGAATGAATGGCAGTTCAGAAAATTCGGCATTACAAAGGCCCTTGTAAATTACACCAGCATGAATCAGGATGATTACGACGAAAAAGTTCTTCCCAGGGTTAATGATGTTTACAGGAAATTTGCCAGCCGGGATTATTCTCCTTTCAGAACCGGACCTTTCATTCCTTCCTTCATTACCATTGCATTTCAGTACTATACCAACAATGTTGAAAAATTCTATAAGCCTGGCGGACTTTATGAAAAGTTTTCTGCCATCATGGAATATGTTTTTCCTGACTATGAGGCAACCTTGGATCCAAAATCCAACCATAAATTCTTAAAGAGAGTTTTTGAAGTCTTGAACAGGCGTACTGATGGTCTTGTTGAAGATCTTGAACTTTCGTTCAACGACATGCATGCAGCGGATGTATATTTCAGCTTTATGACGGCTCTTGAAGAGGATGAAGCATTCAGCGATTTGGGTTATACGACTCTGGTTGTTCGAGGGTCGCAGGAGTTTTCAATTTTTGATGAGGAAGGGGTTCCGCTTTGCCGTGTAATCGAAGGCCTGTTCATCTATAAGGACATGAAGCTTCCGGTTGTTGGAACTTCAGCCTTTAATGAAAATGTAATTGTGGGTTTTCCGGCAAACATGAATTTCAAGGTTATGATTGAAGACGAAACCCTCATTACGTCACCTTCCATGATTCATCTTGAACATTATGACAGTGCTGGTGTTTACGAGGGTTCAACTCAGGTTCAGAAAGTCTATACCCGCGCATTCAGAACTTCTGTCTTTGATGTTGGTCAAAAGACATATAAGGCAGATGGAATTGAAAGTGAAACATGGAACTATTCCCAGTCCAAGAAAATGATACGCGATGCAAAACTCAATTCTGGATTGGATCCGCTGATTACTGCTGAATTTTTATATGCAAGCGACAATTCACTTTCCTTTGATCTTATTGCAGGCCTTCCGTATTTGTACGGTCTTGCAGGAATAGGGTACAAGTATGAAAAAAGCTGGCTGCAGGATTCGATTCATGGATTGAATGTTGTGGCCGGAGCTGGAACCATAGTTCCTGTATGGCGATTTATTGACGTTGATATAGGAGTTCTTCCAAAATTCTGCTTCCCTTATGGGGAATCGCCTGATGATTTTGTATACATGACTGAATTGAGGGCTACAGTTTCAGCCCGCGTTTTTGGAACGATGCGTGTGCTTCTTGGCGCCAACATTGACCTTGAGCATTCAGAAAACGATGTTCACGGAAGCGCCTTTGTCGGATTAAGGTTTTAATGTGGTTAAAAAAAAGACTGCCCTTTTACAGGACAGTCTTCTAAAACTAGGAATTATGACCTGTCGAGAATTTGCAAAGCAAATTCTCGAGGAGTAATTTAATCCGTTAGGATTAAATTACGGCCTTCATTGCTGTCATGTAAGCGCGGAGCTTGCGTCCTACAACTTCGATTGGGTGGTTGCGGATTTCTGCGTTTACGTTAACGAGTTCTGCGTTGTTAACGCTGTTGTCCTTAACGTTGAGGCCCTTACCGATAACTTCTGTTGTTACCTTTGGCATAAGGTCCTTCTGCATCATTG
>JAKSLY010000051.1 GCA_024400955.1 Treponema sp. | reverse complement strand
GGGGGCATAGCCCAGTTGGTAGAGCAACGGACTCATATTCCGTGTGTCATAGGTTCGATCCCTATTGCCCCTAGAAACTAAAGGCTTTTCAGTTTTCTGAAAAGTCTTTTTTGTTTTTTTAAATCGGTTTTATCAGGTTTCAATGCATAAATTCTGCATATTTATGCAATCTTGCTTGATATTTTTGCATAAATATGTACAATTTGAGGAATCACAAACAAGAGGTTTAATATGAAAGCGGAAAAATTCAAGAGTCCATTCAAGGGCAGAAGCCTTCTCAACTGGATTGACTGGACCCCGGAAGAAATCAGCCAGATTCTCGACTATGCATTTCTTGTAAAGAAGCAGTCCCACAATGGTGAAGTTCACCAGAGATTCCTGGGAAAGACAATTGCCCTGATTTTTGAAAAGCGTTCCACACGCACACGTTCTTCCTTTGAAACCGCATTTGGCGAGGAAGGCGGACACCCTGTATTCATGTCTACGGCAGACATTCAGCTTGGGGAAAAGGAAAGCGTAAAGGATACTGCCCGCGTTCTTGGAAGAATGTTCAGCGCCATAGAATTCCGCGGATTCAAGCAGCAGCATGTCGAGGAACTTGCACAGTTCTCAGGCATTCCTGTAATCAACGGACTTACGGACGACTTCCATCCGACACAGGTTCTTGCAGACATCATGACCCTCAAGGAACACTTCGGAAAGCTCAAGGGCCTTACCCTCTGCTTCTGCGGTGACGGACGCAACAACATGGCACGCTCCCTCATGCTCATCTGCTCAAAGTTCGGAATCAACTTTTCCGTTTTTGCCCCGAAAGAACTTTCACCTGACGAGGAAATCATCAGGATCTGCACTCCATTTGCAAAGGAAAGCGGAGCAAAGATTACCATATCCGATGAAATTTCAGTTGTAAAAAATGCAGATGCACTTTATACTGATGTTTGGGTTTCCATGGGTGAAGAAGCGCTAAAGGAAGAGCGCATTAAACTTCTTCAGCCATACCAGGTGAACAAAGCCTTGATGGAAGCAACCGGAAAGCCTGAGACAATCCTCTTGCACTGTCTGCCTGCCGTAAAGGGTCAGGAAGTAACGGAAGACGTTTTTGAAAGCAGCGCAAGCCTGGTTTGGGATGAGGCAGAAAACCGCAAGCACACGATCAAGGCCATCATGCTGGCACTTATAAAATAGAAGGGAACACCAAGGAAGGTTTATTTATGAAGAAATTATTCGCTGTTCTTGCTCTTTCTTTTGCAATGATACTCCCAGCCCTTGCTCAGGAATCAGAATCAAAGGAAAAGACAACTCCAGTTTGGGATCATGGCGACAACAAGTCTCCCCTTACATACCAGAACGTACGCTTCTACAGGATCTACGATCAGAAGGATGCCTATGTTGTCCTCTACGAAAAGCAGGGAGTAAAGATCGGTACGGCCGTACTTCCAAAGAAGTGGATCAGCAACAAGGAAGGCCCAAGAAAGCTCCTTTTCCGCGAAGCACCAAAGGGTCTCGCTCCATACATGACAATCATCAAGAACGAAGGTGAATTCAGCAAGGTATGGGTTACTGTTCCTTCAAACCGCTTCAACAACGTATGGGGAATCGCACCTTACGGCATGAAGGTCGAAGGTACTGACGCAGACACACTGGAAATAGAATATTAATTTCCATAAATTGGTCCTGGCATGACAGCCAGGGCTTTTTTTATCCACCATCCTCATTTTAGCGATTCCCTAAAGGCCTGTTCCCATGTATAATGGCCCCCATGATTATCATTTCCAAAGAACAGACAGAATCCTTCAGAAAATTCATCGATACACACAAGACATTCCTCATCTGCGGCCACAAGGACCCGGACGGAGACTGCGTTTCTTCATGCCTGGGCCTTGCAGCCATACTTGACCACCTTAAAAAGCCCTACGTGCTCTTAAGTGCAGGCCCCTTCAAGCGCACGGAAATCAGGAAATTTGCCCCCAAGTTCACAAACGAAGTGCCATTCATGACCCAGGAAGAGCGCAATTCATGCGGACTTCTCATGACGGACTGCTCGGAAACCATGCGCCTTGGGGAACTTGAAGGCGACATCAAGGGCTTTGACACCTTCATCGTGGACCACCACAAGACTGCCGATGCCTCGGCACCAAATTGCATCATAGACCCGACAAGCCCTGCAGCGGCATGCCTCGTACAGCAGCTTCTTGAAAACATTGCAGGCCCCCTCACAAGGGAACAGGCAGAAACCCTTTTCTTCGGCCTTTCAACGGACACCGGATTCTTCCGCTTTTTGGGAACAGATTCCTCGGAAGTCTTCAAGTCTGCATCCCGCCTTGTGGAAGCAGGTGCCAACCCCCGCCAGGCATACGACGAAATCACCAGCGGAAAAGCCTGGTCCACAAGAAAGCTCCTTGGCATAATGCTTGACCGTGCGGAAAAGCACTGCGACGGAAGGCTCATCGTAACATGGGAAACCCTTGAGGACACAAAGAAATGGGGGCAGGAAGGCCGTGACAGCGACGCATTCTACCGCCTCATGCTGGAAGTTGAAGGAGTGGAAGCAGTCCTCTTCCTTCGCCAGGACACGGAATACACATGCACCCTTGGCTTAAGGTCAAAATCAACCTGCGATGTAAGCCAGATTGCACAGAAATTCGGCGGTGGCGGCCATAAGAATGCCTCAGGCGGTTCAACGGAAGGAAAGATCGACACCCTTCTCCCACAGATCATCAAGGAATTCTCAAGGGTCCTTTAAAGAAGCCTCTAAAAATGTACTGGCGGCAATCGACAAAACTCCATTGCCACGCAAAAAACATGGGCGTCTGCTTACGGCAGGCGCTTTTTTTTTATTCCCCAAAAGGAAAACCTTGTGGCAGAAAAACTGCCTAAACAGTCGATAAAAATCGATTTTAAATACAAACTATCACAAAATTCCCCATAGAGCCCTAAAAACCGCAGAATTTCACGACAATATTCACGCTGAATTTTTCTGGCACGCCCCATGCAGTTCCCCCTGAAGAAACACGGGAGGATGCACATGACTGCAAAAGAAATCTGGACTGCCTGGAAAAACGGGCAGCTTACACTGGAACAGGCAAAAAACTGCCTGCTTGAAACCATGTTCAGGCACAGGAGGGAATACGGACTTGGAAGCCTGGACGAAGACGAGTTCTCGGAATTCGTACTATACATACAGGACCGGCTTCCAATTCTGATTCAAAAATACGACCCGTCCATAGGCGAATTTTCAACCTACCTTTTCGGAACCTTCAGCCTGTCCCTTTCCTGGCTCAAGAAGCGCAGCAGGATAAAATACCAGAAGGATTCCCTTGCCATGGACATTACGGTGGAAGAATCCTATGTCCACGCAGGAGAAGCCCAGCCGGAGGAAGAAGCCATCGACCGCAGGATGGCTGTATATTCCATAAGGAGAAGACCCATAAACCTAAGTTCTGCCGCCCCAACCCCGGAAGAAGAAGAAAACATGGAACTTGACCGCCTTACATTCCTGGTCCTTGCCCTTAAATCCTGCCACGGAATCACCGACGACCTTGAGGAAAGGGTTGCCCTGATTACCGGAATGGACAAAAAAAGGCTCCAGGAACTGCTGGATGATGCAAGAAAATCCATGGCCATCAAGGAACGCAAGATCCACGAGCTTGAAAACCGCCGTAACTACGCATACTACCACCAAAAGAAGCTGCAGGCCTATTCACCGGAGTCCCTGGAAGAATGCAGGAAATTCAGGGAGCGGTGGGCCAAGGCCATAGAGGAACTGTCCCAATGCCGGAACCGGCTGGTGCCCACCAACAAGACCGTGGGAGAACTCCTTGGCATAAGCCCGCGAAAGGTCACAAAGCTCCTGAACAGGGCATACGGCAATGTAGACAGCACGGATTTGTCATGTTATGCTTTATGAATATGAAGATTTATTTAGCCACAGGCAACCTTAACAAGAAAAGGGAAGTTCAGGAACTGTTTCCGGAACACCAGATCGTGATTCCAAAGGATGAAGGAATCCAGTTTGACCCGGAAGAAACGGGCACAACTTTTTACGAAAACAGCCTCATCAAGGCAAAGGCCCTCTGGGAGATAGTCCACTGCCCTGTCCTTGCAGACGACTCGGGAATCTGCGTGGAAGCCCTTGGAGGCGCACCGGGAATCTATTCCTCACGATACGCAGGCCCTGAATTCATGCAGGGAAAGCCGGATGGAAGCAAGATTTCCCAGGATGAACAGAACCGCTTCCTCATCCAGCAGACAAACGAGGCCGTCAAGAATGGAAGTTCCTGCGGCAGAAAGGCCCACTACACCTGTGCCATGGTGCTTTACATGGGCGGCGACAGGCTCTTCGTCGTGCAGGAAACCATGGAAGGCGAAATCATAGAAGACATAAGCCTTGCCCGTGGAACTGGGGGATTCGGCTACGACCCAATCTTCCTTCTTCCAGACCGGGGCAAGACAGGTGCTGAACTCACGGCAGAACAGAAAAATGCTATTTCCCACAGGGGAAAGGCAAGCCGCCTCATTAAGCAGATAGCAGGAGAAGTTTTATGAAAAAGAAAGACAGGAAGGTACCAAGAAAAAAGTCCGAAATAAAGCTCCGTGACTCGTATAAGTTCAAGATCACAACCCTTGTAGTGTTCTTCATTGCCCTCATTTCCCTTGTCACCACCATAGTTGCATGCAATGCCGTAAGAAAGACGGCCCTGAGGGTATTCACCGACCAGGGAACAAAGGTCATTAAGAAGGCCCAGTACAAGGTGGACCCTGAACGCTTTCAGCAGCTTGCAAGGACCATGGACGACTCGGACCCGTACTACAATGAGCTTTACACGGAACTGTACACCATAAAGAACGACTCAACCTGCAAATTCCTGTACACCATGATTCCCTCGGGGGGAAACAACTTTACATACGTGGTGGACGGAAGCTCAAGGCCCTTCGATGAAGAAAACTTTTCTCCAATGGGAACAGTTGAAGACCTTACAAGCTACGGAAAGTACCCCCATCAGGTAATGGAAGAAAACGACCTGGTTGCATCCGGCATCATGAAGCAGGATGGATGGGGATGGGCCATAACCCTTTACGCCCCCATCAGCGACGGCGGAAATGTAATCGGATTCGTGGCATGTGACTTTGACGCAGGTTCCGTAATAAAAATCCTTGCACACTACAGGTTCGTAATGATTTCCCTATGCACGGTGCTTTCAGTGGTCTGCATCCTGGCCCTCTTCCTCTACATCTCAAACTTTTTCAGCAAGCTTGAGTCGGTTTCAAGCAAGATGGAAGAAATTTCCAGCGGCGAAAGCGACCTTACGGCAAGAATTGCAGTCAGGGGAAAGGGAAAAGGAGAGCTCAACCAGATGTCCGTCAGGTTCAACGGCCTCATGGAAAAGCTTCATACCATGATCAGGGACGAAAAATCCACTGTAATATCCCTTACGTCAAACTCAGACCAGCTCAGGGAACAGAACGAGCATACCCTGTCCCTCATCGACAGCGCAAATTCTGCGGTAAACGAGATATTCATACAGGCGGAAAACCAGAATAACCTTACAACGACGGCCCACCAGACCATCGAGGACTTTGTCCAGTCCGTCAACATCCTTGACCAGAAGGCAAAGAACCAGATCACCGCCATCCAGAATTCCCGGGAATCGGTTGAACAGATTGCAGAAAACGCAAGCCAGGTGGACACCCAGATAAACGGCATCATGGGAGAATACGAGAAAATCGTGGAAAAATCCCAGGAAGGAAAAAAGCGCCAGGCAGAAGTAACGGAAAAGATCACCATCATCCAGGAATTTGCAAAAAAACTGGACGAGGCAAACAAGATCATCACGGAAATCTCCGCCCAGACAAACCTCCTCGCCATGAATGCAGCCATCGAAGCCGCCCATGCAGGAACGGCAGGACAGGGATTCAGCGTAGTTGCCAACGAAATCAGGAACCTTGCGGAAAATTCTGCAAAGCAGACTGAATCAATCCGCGTGGTGGTGGACAACATTGAAAATTCCATCCGGGAAATAGTAATGGCATCCCAGAATTCCTCAAAATCCTTCGATGACCTTGAAAGCAGCATCCAGAACATGAATTCTTCAATCCAGTCCGTAAAGCAGAAGATCGTCCTCCAGAATGACGAATCGGACAAGATCCGCCAGATGATGGAGCTCCTGGACAGCGCTTCCGGGGCAATTTCCGACTCCTCTGCCCTCCTCAAGAAGAAGAATATCACCCTTGAGGAACAGATTGCAACCATCAGCTCGGAGGCCGACAAGATCCTTGGCAAGTCGAGCAACGCAACCCAGAACCTTGAGCTCATGAAGGCAAATGCACAGAAGGCCGTTGAAAAGGCAGAGGACAACGTAAGGCTCACGGACAGCGTAAGGCAGATTGTAGACAGCTACAAGACAGAATGATAAAAAAAAAGCAAAAATCTTTAAAAAATAATTAAAGTTTTGCTAATGTTCCGCCGATGATAATAAAGAAGAGCCATGACTGTTCAGCTTCTTCGAAGATTTCAGTCAGACTTTTCACCGTAAAAGATTGCAGATGTAGCCTTGTAATACATATGTAATCTTTTACATATCGGGTCAAAAGGATTTGACCCTTAACTATCCACGGAGGAACACACTATGGTAATCAACCACAACATGTCCGCAATTTTTTCCAATCGTCAGCTCGGAGTAACACAGATTTCACTCCAGAAGGATATGGAAAAGCTCTCATCAGGAGAAAGAATCAACCGCGCAGGCGACGACGCTTCAGGACTTGCAGTATCTGAAAAGATGCGTGCACAGATCCGCGGCTTGCACCAGGCTTCACAGAATGCTGCAAACGGCATCAGCTTCATCCAGACAACCGAAGGTTATCTCCAGGAAACAACTGATATCGTTCAGCGCATCCGCGAATTGGCTGTACAGTCATCAAACGGAATCTACTCTGACGAAGACCGCATGCAGATCCAGGTTGAAGTTTCACAGCTCATTGCAGAAGTTGACCGCATTGCATCTTGCGCACAGTTCAACGGCATGAACATGCTTACTGGACGTTTCGCATCACCAAACGGAGAAAACACATCTGCAACAGCATCTATGTGGCTCCACATCGGTGCAAACATGGACCAGAGAGTTCAGGTTTTCATCGGTACAATGACATCTTCAGCTCTTGGCCTCAAGGAAGCAGGAACAGAAGACATCATGACTCTTGCAGCTCCAGATGAAGCCAACCGCGCAATCGGTACTCTTGACGAAGCTCTCAAGAAGATCAACAAGCAGCGCGCTGACCTCGGTGCTTACCAGAACCGCCTCGACCTTACAGTAAAGGGACTTGATGTAGCAGCTGAAAATACTCAGGCTTCTGAATCAAGAATCCGCGATACTGACATGGCAAAGCAGATGGTGGAATTCACAAAGAACCAGGTTCTTTCTCAGGCAGGAACAGCTATGCTCGCACAGGCTAACAGCCAGTCACAGAGCGTATTGTCTTTGCTCCAGTAGTGTGGTAGAGTAAGATAGATTATCCGGAAAAGTAAGGTTGTCCTATGGATTCCCTGCCCTTTTCCGGATTTTCTACTTGCCGACGGATTTTTCTGATTTTTTTTCAAGAATTTTTAAATTTTCCGTTTACAGACTTTGACTTAGGGTTTAGACTGAGTTATATTTAAGGGGTATCAAACTTCCCTTTTTTGGGATTTTGGATGCTCTGGCGGCTACATGCCGTACGATGTTTGAAAATTAATGTTTTCCATGAGGCTGTAAACAGCAGAGGCAGTTATTTGGCTTGTATACAAGGGACAGGGCGAGTAACAGTTCCTGCTGTATTGGGACTAAAACCTTTTTCGGGGGCGCAAAACCGAAAAATGCCCTTACAGACCAGGCAAATTGCATGACGCAATTATGTTTTGAATCATGGAGGACAATACTATGGTAATTAATCACAACATGAGCTCAATGTTTGCAAACCGTTCACTCGGAGTTACAAACTCACAGTTGATGGGCAACATTGAAAAACTCAGCTCAGGCGAAAAGATCAACCGCGCAGGTGACGATGCTTCAGGACTCGCAGTATCTGAAAAGATGCGCAGCCAGATTCGTGGACTTAACCAGGCTAACAGAAACATCCAGAATGGTGTTTCATTTATCCAGGCTACAGAAGGATATCTCCAGGAAACAACAGATATCCTCCAGAGAATCCGCGAACTCTCAG
>JAKSLY010000050.1 GCA_024400955.1 Treponema sp. | reverse complement strand
ACCCCCACAATCAGAACCAGAATCTGAAGTGCTACCATTACACAATCGGGGAATGCAATTGATGATTAGAATATATACAATTATTTTAATTGTGTCAATAGCATTTCTTCAATATGTTAAAATTTTTTCATGGGGCTGCTTTTCAAAGTAATCCCTTATTTTATTCCTTGTGTCTTCCATGGACTTGTAGTTCTGAACCTGGGACTTGAACCAGTGGCCAAAGGAAAACTGGTCGCAATAATAGCCAAAGAAGCGCTGGATGCGGGTTTTGTAGAATTCCGGGGGCTGATATTTTTCAACATCATCTACAAAGTCCAAGGCAAGCTGCTGGCGGTCAACGGTGTTTTCCCCGGGGGTCGATGAAAGTTCGTTGAATATCCATGGCTTGGTGCAGGCTGCCCGGGCTATCATGAATCCTTCTGCATCAGGACATGCCTTTCTTGCAGTCTCCAGGGTCGGGCGGTTTTCTATGGCACCGTTTACGATAACCGACATCTTTCCCTTGTATTTAAGTGCAATTTTTTGAGCGTAATCGTATTTTGGAAGGTCCCTGTATTTTTCCTTTATGGTGCGTGGGTGGATTGCAACAGTCTGAACTCCATTGCTGTAAAGCATTTCCATAAAGTCAAGTAAACCTGCTTCAGTAAAGTCCTCGTCTCCAAGGCGGCATTTTACGCTCAGACGAAAGTTGCGGTTCTGAGATTTTTCCTGTTCTTCCAGGGCCCTTCGGATTTTTGCAACGGCATCTTCAGTTTCTGCAAGTGGTTTCAGCATCCACGCAATACCCGCACCGGTCTTGTAAATCTGTGGGGCAGAGCAGCCCATGTTTATGTCGATTCCGATTCCACCATTTTCAAGGACAATGGGAACTGCCTGTGCAAGACTGTCTGCATTCCATCCTGTAATCTGCCAGACGATTTTTTCTGGGGCTGTGTTGTTTACAAGATAGAATTTTTCAAAGGGGCCCATGTTGACCAATGAAGAGGCATTAATCATTTCCGTGTAGTACTGGTCGCAACCGCCGCATTTTTCCACAGAACGCCTGAAGGCTTCGTGGCTGACGGTTGCCATGGGTCCGCAAGCAAGTATCATTCTTTTATGAGGGCTTCAACTGCCTTTACGGCTTCTTCAATTTCCGGAACTTCAAGTTCTTCAATTCGTCCTTCATCAACCATGGCAGCAGTTTCCGGTCTCATTGGAATTTTTGCAAGAACAGGAATGTTGAATTCCCTTGCAGTTTCTTCTATCTTGCTTTCTCCAAAAATCTTTATTTCCTTGTTGCAGTCAGGACACTTGATGTAGCTCATGTTTTCAACAAGCCCAAGAATCGGTATGTTCATCATGTTTGCCATGTTTACAGCCTTTTCAACGATGGTGCGAACAAGCTGCTGTGGTGAAGACACGACGATGATTCCGTCAACAGGGAGGCTCTGGAAAACCGTCAGCGGAACGTCTCCTGTTCCTGGTGGGCAGTCAACAAACATGAAGTCCACGTCTTCCCACATTACGTCCGTCCAGAACTGCTTTACGGCTCCTCCGATTACAGGACCGCGCCAGATGACCGGGGAATTTTCTTCCGGAAGGAGGAAGTTCATGGACATGATCTGGGTTCCCTTCTTGGACTTTACTGAAAGAAGATATCCGCCATCGGTTCCATCTTCCTTTTTTTCTGAAACGCTTTCAGCCCTTGCTTTTTCAAGACCGAAGGATTTTGGAATTGATGGTCCCGTAATGTCTGCGTCAAGAATAGCAGAACGGAATTCGTCTCTGGCAACCTTTGAGGCGAGAAGGGAAGTGACGAGGGATTTACCGACTCCGCCTTTTCCCGATACAACGCCGATGACTTTCTTTACGCTTGCATCCTTCCTCAATGTTTCCTTAAGGTCTTTCTTTTCGCAGCTGCTTGAACAGCTTGAACAATTTCCGCCACATGCCATATTTTTTTCCTCCGCAAATGATTGCAATGCCTTTATTTTTTTGCGCCGCTTTTTACGGCTGCCATATGTTTCTTGTTGTATTCGTCAGTGGAAAGGAGAACTCTTCCGTAAGTTGGGTACCGTTTTGCCCAGTATCCTTCGTCTATGAGTGAAAGTTTTACGCCCCTGTTGGAACCGCCGCTTACTGCCGATATGAAGACCCTCTTGCCGACAAATTCCTTGATGGGTCCCCTGTAGACTCCGCAGTAGATTCCAACGTGGGTGACTCTTGCATTGGGACTTTCCCGGAAGAACACGATGTCGCCAGGTTCCCTCTGTTCCTTCTTTATGGGTGGAAGCTTGAGGGACATTTCGTGTGCTGTACGTGGAAACCTTGCCCTGATTGAATGTTCGGAAACATAGCCAACAAAGCCTGAGCAGTCAAATCCATTGGGCGTGTCACCTCCCCAGACGTATGGAGTTTCAACAAAGCTTAGGGCGCAGGTTATGAACTTCTGGCGCACCGGAGAAACGCTTCTTGAAAAGGCCAGGGATGCCAATGTCACTGAGAGTGCAAAAATCAAAATTCCCTTTGTGAACTTCATGATGATATTATATAGAAAAATCATCATTTTTTCAAATTATGGTGATTTTCACATCATGCATATTCCAAAAGAAAAGGTTTTTTACTATAATAGCGCACATTATGAGTAGAGACGTTAAGGAACTTTGCCACTGGGCCGACCAGCAGGCAGCTAAGATTATCAAGGAAAAGGGTGACCTGGATTCATATACTTGCGCATCGGGAATCACACCTTCGGGAACTGTTCACATCGGCAATTTCCGCGAAATCATTACTGTTGACCTTGTTGCACGTGCAATGAGGGACCGCGGCAAGAATGTCCGCTTCATTTATTCATGGGACGATTATGATGTGTTCCGTAAGGTTCCTGGCAACATGCCAAAGCCTGAAGAACTTGAAAAATACCTCCGCTATCCAATTACATCGGTGCCTGATACATTCGGACGTGACGAGAACTATGCACGCCACCACGAAGTTGACATTGAAAAGCAGCTTCCACGTGTTGGCATCCATCCAGAATTCCTTTACCAGTCGGAACGCTACCGTGCAAACCGCTATGCTGAAGGAATGAAGAATGCTCTCCAGAACCGCGAGCTCATTAAGGAATGCCTTAACCATTACCGCGATGACGAGCACAAGATGAAGCCGGAAGACGTTTACTGGCCAACTGCAATTTTCTGCGGAAAGTGCAGCAAGGACACAACGGAAATCACGGGCTATGACGGTGAATACGGAGTAAGCTACAGGTGTGAATGCGGCTGCGAGGAAACCGTGGACATCCGTAAGTTTGGCGGAATCAAGCTTGGCTGGCGCGTTGACTGGCCAATGAGATGGGCCGAAGAAAAGGTTTGCTTTGAACCTGGCGGAAAGGATCACATAAGTCCTGGTGGATCTTACGACACTGCAAAGCTTGTTTCAAAGAAGATCTACAATTGGGATGCACCTGTTACAATGAAGTACGACTTCGTTAAGCTCAAGGGTGTTCCTGGAAAGATGTCTTCTTCAAAGGGTAAGGTAATTTCCCTTGTTGATGCACTTGAAGTTTACCAGCCTGAAGTTCTCCGCTACATCTTTGCACAGAACAAGGTTGACCACGAATTCTCCATCAGCTTTGACCTTGACGTAGTTACTGTCTATGAAGCTTACGACAAGACGGAACGCATTGTATGGGGACTTGAAGAACCAAAGGAAAAGGATCCTGCAAAGAAGGAATCAATCATTCTGCGCGAAAAGAGAATCTACGAGCTTTCCCAGATTGAACCGGGAATGCCAAAGGTTCAGCCATACCAGGTTCCTTTCAGACTTTTGACGACATTGCTCCAGACTTATGACGGAGATGTTGACGCAGTTATCGCTTCCCTTGGTGATGTAAAGCCGGAACAGGAAGAATGCCTCCGCCGCCGCTGTGCATGTGCATGGTATTGGATCAACGAAAGTGCTCCTGACTGCGCTCCTGACTTTTGCTTCAAGATCCGCAAGGACGGTTCAAAGGCTGAAGATATTACTGGTGACATGCTTACAGCAGTTAAGCGTGTTCGCGATGAAGTTGTTCCTAAGGTTGGAACTTACGCACTTGACAAGGAATGCCAGCAGGCCATGTATGACATTGCAACGGAAATGGGTCTTGAGTCAAAGGCACTTTTCACAGCCCTCTATCATGCCATCATCGGCAAGGATCAGGGCCCTCGTCTTGCTAACTTCATGAAGATCATCGGCAAGGAAAAGCTTGCACAGATCTTGAGCGTTTACTAAAAATCAAGATTGGATAAAAAAAGACCTCCTTATTTAAGGAGGTCTTTTGCGTTTTAAACTCGCAGCCTTAATTTATTTTTTTATGCCTGAAGTGCAGTTACGGCAACAGTTGCTACGATGTCGTCTACATTGCATCCGCGGCTAAGGTCGTTGAGAGGCTTTGCAAATCCCTGGCAAACAGGACCGATTGCCATCCATCCGCCCATGCGCTGGCAGATCTTGTAGCCGATGTTGCCTGCGTTGATGTTAGGGAAGATGAATGTGTTTGCATGGCCTGCAACCTTGCTTCCTGGAGCCTTGAGTTCTCCAACTTCAGGTGCGATGGCAGCGTCAAACTGGAATTCACCGTCGAGGGCGAGTTCCGGAGCCTTTTCCTGTGCGATCTTTGTTGCTTCCTGAACCTTTGTTACGCTGTCAGTGAATTTCTTGTCGTTTCCAGATCCCTTTGTAGAGAAGGAAAGCATTGCAACGCGTGGTTCGATTCCTGCAATTTTCTTTGCTGTGTCTGCAGAAGCGATTGCGATGTCTGCCATTTCTTCTGCTGTTGGTTCAATGTTGATTGCGCAGTCACCGAATACAGAAACGCCTTCCTTGATGTATGGGTTTCCAGATTCTGGAGCCACCATGATGAAGCATGAAGAAACTGTCTTGATTCCAGGTGCTGTCTTGATAACCTGAAGACCTGGGCGGAGCGTATTTGCCGTTGAGTGGCATGCACCTGAAACGAAACCGTCTGCATCTCCTGCCTTGAGGATGAGGGCGCCGTACATTGTGCGGTCCTTGAGGATGTATTCCTTTGCAGCAGCAACATCTGCATATTCAGGAGCATTTGTCTTCTTGTTGATTTTTCCTTCACGTGCCTTGAAGAGAAGTTCTGCATACTTGTCGCAGTTTGGGTCTGTTGCAGGATCAACGAGTGTAACTCCAGTGAGGTCAACTCCAGGTGCAACCTTTGCGCATTCTTCTGCTGTTCCAATAAGGATGATCTTTGAGATTCCTTCCTTTGTGATGATTGATGCAGCTTCAACTACGCGCTTGTCTTCACCTTCACAAAGAACGATTGTCTTGCCGGCTTTCTTTGCCTTTTCCTTAAGTTCAGAAACAAAGTCCATTATTAAACCTTCTTGTAAATTAAAATTGTTCCTACATTCTATCACTCGGGATTCATTAATTCAATGAGCCTATTTGAATTTTGTCCTTTTATTTACTATAATATCGACACTTTATTTAATGCCGAGGTTATTTATGTCATTGACAAGTGTTTCGCCGGTAGACGGCCGCTATGAAGGAAAAACAAAGTGCCTTTCACCATACTTCAGTGAAATGGCCCTCATGAAGTACCGCGTTCAGACAGAAATTCACTACCTGATCAAGCTTCTTGAAACTCCAATGCTCAAGGAACGTGTTAAGTCTCCTGTGGACACTGCAAAGCTTCTTGGAATCATAGACATTTCCGAGGACGATGCTGCAATCATCAAGGCAATTGAAACAAAGGGATACGAAGGAATTCCTGCAACAAACCACGATGTAAAGGCTGTTGAATACTTCATCAAGAAGAAGCTTACTGCCATGGGAATGACAGAAATCCTTGAATACGTTCACTTTGCCCTTACTTCGGAAGACATCAACAACATCAGCTACGGCCTCATGATCCGCGATGCAGTAAATGATGTGGTTCTTCCGGAAATCCTCAAGATTTATGAAACGCTTTATGGTCTTGCCTATGACAACAAGGATCTTTCCATGCTTGCCCGCACTCACGGACAGCCTGCAACTCCTGTTACCTTTGGCAAGGAAATCCTGGTCTTTGTAAACCGCATCAAGGAAGAACTCCTTCAGCTGGGAAACATTGAAATCCTCCTTAAGCTTAACGGTGCAACTGGCGGATTCAATGCACATAACTTTGTTTTCCCTGACTTTGACTGGATTACATTCAGCCATGAACTTATCGACAGCTTCAATTCTTCCATTACACCGCTTGAAAGCAAGTACATGCATACAAAGCCCCTTAAGGTTCGCTTTAATCCAATCACTCCGCAGATTGAACCGCATGATTCATACCTTCGCGTTTTTGACTGCGTGAAGAGGATCAACAATGTGCTCATTGACTTTGCAATGGATACATGGCGTTACATTTCTGACGGTTGGATCAAGCAGCGCACTGTTGCCGGAGAAATCGGTTCAAGTGCAATGCCTCATAAGGTTAACCCCATTGACTTTGAAAATGCTGAAGGTAACTTTGGCTTTGCAAATGCCATGTTTGAATTCTTTGTTCGCAAGCTTTGCATCAGCCGTCTCCAGCGTGACCTTACCGACTCGACAGTTGCAAGAAACTTTGGTGCAGCCTTTGCCCATTCCATGATTGGATATGCAAGCCTCCAGAAGGGACTTTCAAAGATTGAAGTTAATGCAGACAAAATTTCCGATGTTCTTGCAAATACGCCGGAAGTTCTTGCAGAAGCATACCAGAACCTTCTTCGCATGAGTGGAGTTGACAAGCCTTACGAGCGACTTAAGGAAATTACTCGCGGCAAGAAAGTTTCCATTGAAGACTTCCATAATCTTGCACGCGGTCTTGATGTTAATGATGAAGTTAAGAACCGTCTTCTTGCTGCAACTCCTGCAACATATACAGGACTTTCTTCTAAGATCGTTGAGCAGTTTGAACCTAAGATCAACTAGTTAAAAAACATTTTACATTTTTTTTTCATAGTGGTATGATTTTTTATCCATATAATTAAAAGAGGTACATTTATGGCAAAAGACATGGATTGGGGCAATTTGCCTTTTGGCTACATGGAGACAAGCAAGAGTTTCGTAGCCACATGGAAAGACGGTAAATGGGATGAAGGAACTCTTACTTCTGACCACACAATCACAATGAGCGAATGCGCATGTGTTCTTCAGTATGCACAGACATGTTTTGAAGGACTTAAAGCATATACAACTTCTGACGGAAAAGTCGTCACATTCAGACCTGACCTTAACGCTGACCGCATGGCAGACAGCTGTACTCGCCTTGAGATGCCTGTTTTCCCTAAGGATAAGTTCATTCAGGCTGTTATCGACGTTGTTAAGGCTAATCTGGAATGGGTTCCACCTTATGGCAGCGGTGCAACACTTTACATCCGTCCGTTCATGTTCGGTTCAAATGCAGTTATTGGTGTTAAGCCGGCTACGGAATTCCAGTTCCGCATTCTCGTTACTCCTGTAGGACCTTACTTCAAGGGTGGAGTTAAGCCGATTAAGGTTCGCATTTCTGACCGCGACCGTGCAGCTCCTCACGGAACTGGAGACATCAAGGCTGGTCTCAACTATGCCATGTCGCTTTACAACATTGTTGACGCCCACAAGTGCGGCTATGCAGAGAACATGTATACAGACCCTGCAACACACACTTATATTGAAGAAACTGGTGGAGCAAACATCCTTTTCGTTGACAAGAAGGGAACATTGATTACTCCAAAGTCTGGTTCAATTCTTCCTTCTATCACACGCCGTTCCCTGATTACAGTTGCTAAGGACATCCTTGGCATGAAGGTAGAGGAACGCAAGGTTAACAAGAAGGAACTCAAGAAGTTTGTTGAATGCGGTCTTTGCGGTACTGCTGCAGTTATCTCTCCAATCGGACAGATTGATGATCATGGAAAGTCGATCATGCTTCCAAGCGGAATGGAAAACATCGGCCCTGTTATGCAGAAGCTTCGCGAAACATTGACAGGCATTCAGATGGGAACCGTTAAGGGCCCTGAAGGCTGGGTTGTTGAAATTAAATAACAATTAACGATGCATAATTAAGTCCTCCGGACGGTCTGGTGATTCCAGGCTGCCGGGGGATTTTTTTTGCCTGAGTCTTAGGGCCATCCTAATTTTGCTTTACTTTGGGTTTGCTGTTAAAGGTATGCATCCTTTTAACCTGTTATTCCCATGAACTTTACCTACGCAGATCATCTGAAGGCAATTTTAAGCCATGCTCGAGAATATATGCCTGAAGTTTTTGTAATTCTGCAGCCTGTTGGTTTAGCTGCGCATCCTTTTGGCTTAACTGTGAAGCCTGCTGGTCTATGATTGGCTGCAGGCGCTGCTCGGTAAAGTACACGCCGTCTTCAAAAAAACATCTGTGGGCAGTTTCCTCATCGTATTCCGTCATTCCCATATATTTTACCTCCGCCTGTTCTGCTCGGAAAAATCCGTCCAGCAGGTTGTTCCTTACGGCATAATCCAGGGCCCTGTCCGTCGACTGGTCAAGATTCTGTCCTCTTTTTATGCCTTCCTGAA
>JAKSLY010000005.1 GCA_024400955.1 Treponema sp. | reverse complement strand
CAAGCCCAGTAAGGGCCGCTAAAACGCTTCAGTTTAACTGGAGCGTTTTTTTATATTATTTATTAAAACTTTTTTTATAAAAACTATTGTGGTCTATCAGTATTTGATAAGGGGTATATAGTAAAGTATTTTTCAACAAAGAGAAGAGTATTCAAATGAGCATTGATAACAAGTAAAAATTGATATTTTTAGATATGGATAGGGATGAAGGAAAATGGAATTGAAAAAGATTGTGTGTTAGGTTTGACTTTATAATTTGGTGAATTTGTGGTAGATTTGGTTATCGATAGAAATTAGGAAAATCTGATTTCGTATTACATAAATATTGATTTAACTTTAATATAGTCCCTATATGTGGTGAAATCTTTTATTACTATTTATTGTAGTTATTATGAATACTAATGGTGGGAAAATGAAAAAGGCAAATTATAGAATTCTTGATAAAATTTCAGAGGATATCGATTTTGATGAAAAATACGCATTAATAAGTCATTTTATTCAGTTGCAGGATTCTGAGAAAAAAAACTTTTATGTCGATCAGTTGAAAAAATTAAATATTGATATTGAAAGTTTACCATCAAAAAGGGAATTTAATGATGATAACCAGATTCCATATCCTAATGAGAAATCTAATTTTTCATTTATTGACTTATTTGCTGGTATAGGTGGCTTTAGAATGGCTTTGCAAAATAATGGTGGAACTTGTGTATTTTCAAGTGAATGGGATGATGCAGCAAAGCAGACATATTTTGAGAATTATGGTGAAGTGCCTTTTGGTGATATTACTAAAATTGATCCTAAAACTATCCCGGATTTTGATATTCTTGCAGGTGGTTTTCCTTGTCAACCTTTTAGTTCTATTGGAAAACGTGAAGGATTTCAGCATAAAACTCAAGGAACATTATTTTTTTATATTGCTGAGATAATTAAAGAAAAACAACCAAAAGCTTTTATTTTAGAAAATGTTACAGGTCTTTTGACACATGATGAAGGAAGAACTTATGAAACGATTATGGATGTTTTACAGAATGATTTAGAGTACAAAGTTTTTCCGAAGGTATTGAATAGTTCGGATTTTAGTGTGCCTCAAGAACGAAAACGATTGTATTTTGTTGGATTCCGTAAGGATGTAGATTCTTCACAATACAAGCTACCTGAAGGATCTGGAAAAAAAATTGGTATTGGAAAATTTGTTGAAAAGGATGCCCATGGTCCAAGTATATCAGAGCATCTTCAGAAAACTTATATTTTCAAAAAGAATGATGGACATCCACAGATAATAGATGAAAATTCTAATTTTCCGGTGAAAACTCTATGTGCTTCATATCATAAAATTCAAAGAATAACGGGAACTTTTGTACGTGGTGGGGATACAGGTCTAAGGTTGCTTACAGAAAATGAATGTAAAGCAATTATGGGTTATCCAAAAGATTTTAAAATCCCAGTTTCTAGAACGCAAATGTATCATCAATTTGGGAATTCTGTAGCAGTCCCTGTAGTACAGAAAATAGCAGAAAGCATAGTAAAAATCATATAAGGAAGACTCTCATGGATGAATTAGATAATACTGACAAGTCTTTACACGGAATTAATGCAAAAGATTCTTTGGAGCAAGTTTTAAAAGAATGTGAATGCAAAAAGTATATTAAAGAAATAGAAAAAAAATATCGTTGTGGATATGCAGATTATGATGATAGACAATTTTATTGTAACTTTTTAATAAGATTTTATGATGATGTAAAATGGATTCTTAATATAACTACATCTCTTCGAGACAGGGTTAAAGAACAGCAATGGGATAGTTTTCACATAAAACTAGTAGATAAAAGAATTGATAAATCTATTCTTGTTTATCCAGATTCAATTAATCTTGAAGAAAAAGATAAGTTTATATCTTACAAATTGAGGATTCATAGTCATCAAACATATTCTGCAATTGATGATGTTGTAAGTCAAAGAGAACTTTATGACATGATACAATCATATGCTATACGCTCACTTTCAACTGGTAAGAGAAATGATTTAATTGGTAATGATTTTGAAGCTATGATTGCATCCATTTTGAGCAACCGTGAAAACTATGAAAAATGGGTTACTGGGGATAGAATTAAGGTTGGAATAAGTTATAATTATTTCGAAAAGATTGTTTCTTTTTTCAAACTTGATAAGACCAAAGTAAAAGGTATTAATGCCACATCAGATAAAAAGGAAATTGGAAATCTTTTATCTACAGGACTACCTAAAACTGACATTATTGTCCATGTTTATTATCATGATATAGATAAAGAAACAGAGCACTATACAATCAGTTGTAAGAAAACAAATGGGAAGGCTGTAAGTGTACATCAATATACAGCAGATGCTTTTGCAGATGTATTGGATTCAGAGAATAGTGAATTACGAAACATTCTTAGAAAGTTTCAAACAATAGGAAATATGAGAGACTTTGGAGAAAATAATATAATTGCATTAACTAAAATGTTAAAACCATATAAGGAAAAACTTATTCGTTGGGTTCTTGGAGGTTATGGCGGAAAAATTCAAAATGACTTACAGCTTGCTAATTTTATTTTGATATCTGATGCCAATGATATTTACATTCATTCTCTTGACGAATATGTAAAAGAATTGCTGAAGCCTGAATATGTATCTCATTTTGGGACTCCATTTTCATGGACTTATGCTTCTGGGCGTCAAGGAAAGGATATACAATTAAAATGCAAAATCATAAAGTAAATGATGGAAATAAAACAATTTGCCCCGAAGGGCAAGCCGAAGACACATTGGGTGGGAGGGATAAATCGTGTCTCCGACACTACATTATCGGTTGGTTGGAGTAAAACAATAAGCTAATAGAATTTTTTAATGCTAAAAAGCTTGATTTCTGGCCTCGATTTTCAAGATCCGTAATTTTTGTATGGTTGCCAACCGAAAATATGGTGATTCTGAATTCTTTTACAATTATGTTACTGCAAGTAAAAGTTATGAAAGGCAGAGAATGTTAAGATTAGGATAATTGAATCTTCTAGCAGGAGAAATGAATGGAATTCATTGATTTCAAGAAAAGGGTTGAGGAATGGCTAAATACTGTGAATGTCGATAACAGGGTGAGACCTGACTATAAGCTGAACAGTGAGGAAGAATTGACCGTAAGAAGCATTTTTGAGGAATTCAAAGTTGAAAAAAACGACAGGTATTTCAGACTTGCCATGAAGGAAGTAAACAATTACTTCTTTAGCACGTTTGAATCCCACATATAACATGCAAAGGAGTTGCTAAGGAAAAGGAAACTGAAAGGGAGCAGAAGAAATATAACGATATGCAATTTTAATATGTTACTCTTTAAAACTTTTACCTCAAGGAATAATTCTTTATATTTTTATATATTATACTGGCATAGAGAATGGAAAAATAAGCTGGTAAATGAATTCAATAAAGACTGGATGGATTTGTCTGAGGAAAATCCTTGATAGAGATCCCGAAACAAGTTCGGGATGACAGTTCAGCTCGGGATTACAGTTTGATTTGGGTATGACAGTTCAGCTCGGGATTACAGTTTGATTTGGGGGATGACAGTTTGATTTGGGATGACAGTTTGATTTGGGATGACAGTTTGATTCGGGATGACAGTTTGATTTGGAATGACAGTTTGATTCGGGATGACAGTTAGATTCGGGATGACAGTTTGATTCGGGATGACAGTTCAGCTCGGGATTACAGTTTGATTTGGGGGATTACAGTTTGATTTGGGTATGACAGTTCAGCTCGGGATGACAGTTTGATTCGGGATGACAGAATGTTTTGAATAGCCCCGACTCGCAGGGGCCGCAAGGCATGTGGCCGGGCCGCAGGACCGGGCGCATCGGAGGCGAAAGCCGCAGCCCGGAGTGGCGGGAAAAAGCTCCATGTTGTTTTAATCTTTTTTTTCTATTATACTCTGCACTATGAATAAAAGAATTGAGATTTTTGATTCGACTCTTAGAGACGGTTCCCAGGGTGAAGGCATCAGTTTTTCGGTGCAGGATAAGATTCACATTGTAGAGGCCCTTGACGAACTGGGTGTTAAATATATTGAGGCTGGAAATCCCGGTTCCAACCCAAAGGACATGGAATTTTTCCAGAGGGCACGTGAGCTTAAGCTTAAGACCGCCCGCATTGTGGCTTTTGGTTCAACTCGAAGGAAGGACATTGCATGTTCGGAAGACTCTAACCTTCAGAGCCTGCTTTCTGCCGAGACCGAGGACGTCTGCATTTTTGGCAAGACCTGGGACTTTCAGGTTACGGACATTCTCCACGCCACTCTTGAAGAAAATCTTGAGATGATTCGCGACACCTGTGCCTACCTGAAGGGCAAGGGACGCAACGTTATTTTTGATGCCGAGCATTTTTTTACGGGTTATGCTGCCAACAGTGAATATGCCCTTGTTTCCCTGAATGCTGCTGTTGAAGGAGGGGCATCTGTCCTGTGCCTTTGCGAGACCAAGGGTGGTGCCATGCTTAACGAATGCGCCGCTGCGGTTAAGGCTGCCTACGAAAAGTTTGGGGACAAGGTTCAGATTGGAATCCACACCCACAACGACTCGGGGCTTGCAGTTGCCAATTCCCTTGTGGCTGTTGAAAACGGTGCAACCCATGTTCAGGGTGTTCTCCTTGGATTTGGCGAGCGCACTGGCAATGCAAACCTTTCTACGATCATCGCAAACCTTCAGCTTAAGATGGGCTATGACTGCATTCCTGCAGAAAATCTTGTTAAGCTTACTCCCATCTGCCGCCGCGTTGCAGAGATTGCAAACATTCCCCTTGAGGCCGGAATGCCTTACGTTGGCCAGAATGCCTTTGCCCACAAGGCCGGAATGCACATCGATGCAGTTCTCAAGAATCCTTTTGCATACGAGCACACGACTCCGGAAAGCGTTGGAAATGAACGCGTGTTCCTCATGAGCGAAGTTGCAGGCCGCAGCATGATAATAGAAAAGATCAAGAAGTTTGATTCTTCAATCCAGAAGTCTGATCCTGTTGTTGCGGAAATCATTGCAAAGGTTAAGCAGCTTGAACATGAAGGCTACCAGTTTGAAGGTGCCGATGGAAGTTTTGAACTTTTGGTTCGTAAGCTCATCGGCAAGTACCAGCCTTTCTTTAACCTGCATTACTACAAGGTCAGCGGTGAAAAGCCTCTTGTTGAGGAAGGCCTTTATTCCTTTGCTCATCTTAAGGTTGATGTGGAAGGTAACACCCGCGTTGCAGCCGGTGAAGGTAAGGGTCAGATCAATGCCCTTGACGTTGCATTGCGCCAGGCCCTTGAGCCATTCTATCCTGCAGTAAACAACATCCATCTTACGGACTACAAGGTTCGTGTTCTTGACGGTAAGAGTGCAACTGCCAGCCGCGTCCGCGTACTGATTGAATCCACCGACGGAACCGACAGCTGGACTACAGTAGGCGTGAGCTGCGACCTTGTTGAGGCTTCTTGGTTTGCGCTAGTTGATTCATTTGAATACAAGCTCATCAAGGATCTTGAAAAGCGGTTCAACAAGTTCATTTAGTTTTTATCCTACAGAACATATAAAGGCTGCATTGCTTAGGCGTGCAGCTTTTTTTTTGCAATTATCTCCTGAAGCAGAATATAAAATTGCATGAGAATCGAGAAGGAAGGAAGAGGCTGACAAGAACATTCAAAGCCCTGAAAGATAGTTTCCTTGCAGGGCTTTGCATGTAGCGACGATATCGAGCGGTCTTGTTAGACTCGTACTGACTGGTAGATTTTCATATGCTGGTTGCAAGTTTGCTTCAGGAGACGATTGCACGATTCAGCCCTTGCATAAATTCTTGCACTTTAGTAGTATTAAAGAAACTTAAGTATATATAAACCCTAGGGGTAGCGCATTTTTTGTGCAGGCTTCGGGCTTTTATGGGAGAAATACAATGGAAAAGAAAATTGCACTTATTCCTGGTGACGGAATCGGTCCAGATGTTGTTGCAGAAGCAGTTAAGGTTCTCGACAAGGTAGCAGAAAAGTTCGGCCACAAGTGGAGCTATGACACAGTTACAGCTGGTGGCTGCTCAATCGATAAATTCGGAAAGCCTCTCATTCAGGAAGAACTTGACAAGTGTCTCAAGAGCGACGCAGTTCTCCTTGGTGCAGTCGGCGGTCCAAAGTGGGACAATCTTGCTTCTGAACTTCGCCCGGAAAAGGCTCTCCTTGGTCTCCGTGGTGGCATGAAGGTATTTGCAAACCTCCGCCCGGCTGTTATGTTCAAGCAGCTTAAGGATGCATGTCCGCTTAAGGATGAAATCGTTGGTGACGGTCTTGATATCCTCATCGTTCGCGAGCTTATTTCCGGCATTTACTTTGGTGACCGCGGAACAGCAGCAGATGGAAAGAGCGCATGGGATACGGAACGCTATACTTGGGAAGAAATCGAACGCATCGTACGCATGGGATTTGAATTCGCCCAGAAGAGGCAGAAGAGACTTTGCGTTGTAGACAAGGCAAACATCCTCAATTCTTCACAGCTCTGGCGCAAGGTTACAGAAACAATCAAGGGTGACTATCCTGATGTAACACTTTCTTACCTCTACATCGACAACGCTTCAATGCAGATGGTTCGCAATCCACGCCAGTTTGACGTTATTGCAACAAGCAACATGTTCGGCGACATCCTTTCTGACGAAGCTTCACAGATTACAGGATCAATCGGTATGCTGGCATCTGCTTCCCTCGGTGAATCAGGCCCAGGCCTCTATGAACCAATCCACGGTTCAGCTCCAGACATCGCAGGCAAGGATCTTGCAAACCCATTGGCAACAATCCTTTCTGCAGCAATGCTCCTCCGCTATTCATTCGGTCTTGAAACAGAAGCAAAGGCAATCGAAGCTGCTGTTGAAAAGGTTCTTGACGAAGGATACCGCACAGGTGACATCGCTGGTTCTGAAAGGGATGCAGTCAAGGCAGCCGGCAAGCTCGTAGGCACAAAGGCTATGGGTGAACTTGTTGTAGAACGCCTCTAGTTTTAGCTAGGAAAATCGATTCATAAGGGCCGCTAGGTTCTGCACTGTGAACTTCACTTTTGCCATGCAGGCCTTGCGGTTTTTTTTCTTGAGCGGATTCTATCAGCTAAACCCGCTTTCCGCTCCAATGGCCGCCGCCGTGGTGCGCCGTCCATTCCGCTTCAATCGGGGCTAGGTTTTTCCGCAAATTCCTTAAACTTGTTCAATAAATCCAAATTCTCCAAAAAGTATTTGTCAGTTTTCAATAATGGGTTTATAATAAAGGTGTATGTCTGAATTGGAAAATGCTGTAAATAAGCAGAACAAAGATGAAGAAAGCACGTTAAAGAAGGGTGATGGCATTTCCCTTTATTTTGATGACCCGTCCCATGAAAATCCCTTTAAGCGGGCCCTGGTCAGCGATGCCATTTCCGTCTATGAATTCAATCTTTCAAAGAACCGCATAATTGGCGATCCGATTCAGCGCCTTGGTGAAAGGGTCATTCACCTTCGCAATGCCTTTGACCTTTCGGAAAACTGCAAGTACACGGATTTTCTTGAAGCCGTAACCTGGGATCTTTCTGACGAAGAAAAGGAAAAGTATCTCAGGAACATGGATATGTACTATCTCATGGATTCCTACATTACGGGCAAGTACGAAATCTGGTTTGACAGCAACAAGACTGCCTATGACGGTGCTTCCTTCTGGACCCGCAACACCGTAATCCTTACGGAAGACAAGCTTACGGGTGATGTCCTGGGACTTGCCGTCGTAAAGAACATTACATCGGACTACAAGCAGGAAGAAGACAAACTTTACCAGCTGGAGATAATCAATGCCCTGACCCTTGAATACAGCAATGTTTTCATGGTCAACATCATGTCCAGCAAGATCAAGGTTGTGCGCGTAAAGGACAAGGCCGGTTCCTTCTATGATGACAGTTTTGGCGAGCAGTATTATGACGATGCCATGGACTTTTACATCGGAGTTTCCGTTTACGAAGACGACCGTGACATGATGCGCATGGCTTTTTCTCGCGACAACATCTTAAAGCAGCTGACTGGGCGTGAGAGCTTTTATGTTAATTTCCGTTCAAACATAAACAACAATCTTTCCTACATGAAGCTTCAGGCCGTAAGGATTGGCGACATCCGCGAAACAGGAAATTTCCTTCTTGGATTCATGAATGTTGATGACGAAATCGAGCACGAGATGAAGCAGAAGAAAATGCTGCAGGAAGCCCTTTCCATGGCTGAAAGTGCAAGTCACGCAAAGACCTTGTTCCTGTCAAACATGAGCCATGACATCCGCACTCCAATGAATGCCATCATCGGCTTTACTTCCCTTGCAGAAAAGCATGTCACTGAGCCGCAGGAAATGCTTTCGTACCTTAAGAAGATACGTTCTTCAAGCAACCATCTTCTTTCCCTTATTAATGATGTCCTAGACATGTCGCACATTGAAAGCGGAAAGATGAAGATAACAAATGCTCCATCAACTCTTGAAAAGGTAATTACCGAAGTCGATGATGTAATGCAGTCTCAGATTGAGCTTAAGCATTTTGAATATTCCCTTGTTCGCCGCGGAAACCTTAAGAAACCGATTTATTGTGACATTCTGCGCCTTAAGCAGATTCTCATAAACATTCTTGGCAATGCGGTAAAGTACACTCCCGATGGCGGAAAGATTCAGTTTACCGTAACGGAAATGCCGGCAGTTGCAGAGGGCTGTTCTTCCTATCAGTTCAGGATCAAGGACAACGGCATCGGCATGTCAAAGAAATTCCAGCAGAAGCTCTTCAATCCCTTTGAACGCGACGATAATGTTGCCTCTTCCAAAATCCAGGGAACAGGTCTTGGCCTTGCCATTACAAAGAGCCTTGTTGAAAAAATGGACGGTGCCATCTTTGTCAAGTCTGAGGAGGGCAAGGGCAGCGAATTCCTTGTGTGCTTTGACTTTAACAATGCCACGGAAGAAGACCTGCCGGTTAACCCTTCTGATGACAATAAGGAAGACCTTGGCAACTTTGAAAAATTCAAGGGCATCAGGCTTCTTCTTGTTGAAGACAACGAACTTAACCGTGACATTGCCCGCGAGCTTTTAAAGACTGTTGGATTTATCCTTGAAGAAGCTCCTAACGGAAAGATTGCCATCGATATGGTTAGGGACAATGCCCCGGACTACTATCAGGTAATCCTTATGGATGTCATGATGCCGCTCATGAATGGCTATGATGCCACAAAGCTTATCCGAAAGATTGAAGACCATGGAAAGGGCGACATTCCTATCATTGCCATGACTGCCAATGCCTTTGAGGAAGACAAGATGCAGGCAAAGGAATCGGGAATGGACAGTTTTGTGTCAAAGCCTTTTGAAATCAAGGATCTTCTGTCAAAGCTTGGTGCAATGATAGACATGAAGTATCACTCCGCCGAAGACTGACATTTATATTCAACCTGACACGGCTTGAAGGCATCCGGAAAATTTTTTCCAGATGCCTTATTTTATTTCTGCCTCCTTGCCAAACCTTAGGTAGTACAGTACGGTCCTGATTTCTGACGGGTCGCAGAGGAATATTTTTGCCAGTGCATCCTTATAGCATTCAAGCTGCTGCCTGTAGAATTCAGGTTCCATGGTCTGGTTTGTCTTGTAGTCCACCACCGTGTACTTGTACCTGGAGTCAGCCCTGTTTTTGAAAACCAGGTCCATGGAGCCGCTGGCGATTTTCCCGTTGAATTTGCTCTTGAACTGGTATTCGGCCTTCTTCCATGGGGAATCCAGGGCTTCCTTACCGAGTGGGGATGATGCAAATTCCTGGGTCATCTTTCGGCATATTTCCATTACCTTTTCCTTGTCTTCCTTTATTTCCCGCAGGCCCGACAGGTTGCTCTCCTTTATGAAGACTTCACTCTGGCCGTTTATAAGGGCTTCAAGATGGGCATGGGCAATGGTACCAAAGTCCTTTACGCTGAATACCGGAAGTCCGTCGCCAGTTTTTTCTGCAAGGGCTTCAGATTTTTTTATCAGCTCATTGATTTCCTGGTATGGGGCCTTTTTGTTCCACTTGTAGGCAATGCCTTTCTTTGCATCATAGGTTTCATCATCGTTGTCATGGAGGCTGCTTGGCCTTATGTATTTATCTTCCCCTGGTTCAAGGGCTATCGCTTTTTTTGCCCTGATTTTTTCATTGGCCTTTTCTATTGCCTCGATTTTTTCCTGCCGGGTGTTCCTGCATTTGGATTCACTGGCAGTACTTTCAATTCTTTCAAGGATCTGCTGTCTTGTGGCAGGTGGTATCCTTTCAAAATCAAAGGGTGCGTTTTCCGAAGCCGCCAGTTCTCCAGTGTCTTCACAAGGCGCAAGGTATTGGGCCAGTACCGGGGTTATCTGCTGAAGAATCGACCTGGAATCAGTCTTGTCGCAAGCATATTCCTCGGCTTTATCCGGATTGTAGCCACTGCTGCTGCCTGAAATGTAGAGGCTGCTTATGGCTCTTGTAAATGCAACGTATCCTATGCGGCGGAGTTCCGCACATTCAAGCCTTGCATCCTCTTCCTTTGCCTTCAGGTAGAAAAGGTTTCCCCCAAGGTTTTGCCTTGCACTTGCCTTTGTTACCTGCGGGTAGAGGGTTTCATCATCCTTTGTCCTGAAGCTTATGCCGGCTTCCTTTGTAAAGTAAAGCATTTTGGAACTTTCGCCCCTGGCGCCATTGCCTCTTGCCCCTGAATTGGCATCGATAAGGAATACAGCCCCGAATTCAAGTCCCTTGCTTTTATGGATTGTCATCAGGTTTACGCAGTCCTTTGCTTCAAAGGGAACGTCAAGGTCGTCTATCCTGGTGGCATCATCCTGATAGGTTTTTACCATGTCTATGAACGCCGTGATTCCATCACCCTTAAGGTCGCTTTGCCTTGCAAGTTCAAAGAGAATGTCGTAGGTTGGCTTGTACATGGCAACCTTTTTGTTCCACATGGTTTCGTATTTGTATCCTGTTTCATTCCATAGATATGACAGGGTCTGCGTAACGCTTTCGTATTTGGAAGACAGGTTTATCCTGCTGAATATTTCCCGCGCCATGGCAAAACGCTTCCTTGAATTTTCCGAGGCAAGAACTTTTTCCGATCCCTCCATGAATGGAATTTCTTCTTCCAAGGCAAGGACATTCGACACTTCTTCCAGCGTCAGGTTCACGAAGGGGGATGCCAGGAGCTTTGAATAGTAGATCCTGTCCCTTGGATATGCGCACAGGCTCAGGAATGAAAACAGATCGTTGACTGGCCCGTCAGTAAAAAATCCCTTTCTTGTTTCCGTCGAATAGGGAATTCCAAAATTCAGCAGTGCCTGCTCGTATTCAGAAAGCCTTGTGTTTGTTCTGAACAGGATTGCAATTTCCGACGGCTTGTACTTTCCCTGGGCAATAAGGCTGTGGATTTTTTCTGCAACCCAATAGGCTTCTGTTTCCGTGGACTTCAGGAAGTTTCCTTCTTGTTCTTCATTGTCATTTCCATCTTCCGTAAATGCAATGTGAATTCTTTTGCTGCTGTAGTCTGCGGTTTTAAGCTTTGCATCGTTTACAAGAACCTTTCCATAGGCTGCTTCAAAGGCTGGTATTCCTGCAGAACTTCCGTCGGCATTTTTCTTGAGGAATACGGAATTGCCTGCTGGCATTCCCTCATTTTCTGCAGGAGGGTATGCACATCCGCCAAAGAAAGTGTTGAAGCCTGCAATCAGTTCCGGCTCGGAACGGTAGTTTGTATCCATGTACAGATTGTTGCCTCCGGTGGATGCAATTGTTTCCTTTAGGTCGTTGAAAACGCTTACGTCTGCACCGCGGAATTTATAGATGCTCTGCTTTTCATCACCTACAAAGAAAAGCTTGTCGGGGTAAATTTCCCCCTTTTTAGGATCTGGAACTGAAGTCTCGTTGCGCTCAAGTTTTTCTGCAAGCATGTAAAGGATGTCGCGCTGCAGGCTGTTGTTGTCCTGGAATTCATCGATCATGATGGCCCGGAACCTTTGCTTTTCAAGGCGGCGGATTTCCGGATGCTGAAGGAGTATGTCGCATGCCATCTGTGAAACATCGCCATGGCTCAGTATTCCCGAGATTCTCTTGCTTTCGAGGACTTTTTCCTGGAATTGTTCCAGCAGCTGGGCCGATGCCTTTGTCGTTTCCATTCCGGAAACAAAGTTCAGAATGTGGAAGAGCTGGTAGGTCAGCTGGCAGATGTTCCCGTAGGCTTCCCCCATGTCTTCAGTCATGAAATTTCCAGTGGGCTTTTTTATGTTTATCCACCTGATGAGTTTTTTTGAAAGCAGCTCCCTGATCTTTTCACATTTACCTTCGAGAATTTCTGAGGGCAGGAGTTCCGGTATGTCGGCAGGAGATGAGTTATAGTCTTCTATACATGCCCTTAGGTTTTCCTCGCTTTTTGTAGGTTTCTTTCCATTTGGCATTTGGCTTGAGATTGTTTCTACGCTTGCGTCCAGTTCCTTCCAGATGGAATTCCATTGGCTGCTTACAAGTTCCGCCTGCTTCTTTATGTCTCCTGCAAAATCAAGGGGGCTTGACGGATGGCATTTTTCTGCAGGAACTACAAATAGCTGGTTTATCACTTCCTCATGGCTTGGATTGATTTCCGTTGCAGCTTTTATGGCAGTATTGTCACGGTGTTCCAGCAGGAAGGGAATTGCCATGTCGCGGACCTGTTTTTCTGCAGCCTGCTGGTCTGTGGTAAATGAGGGTGTGATTCCGTAGAACCTTGAGCCAAGTCTTGCAACGTAGGAAAAATAGCTGTCCAGGGTCATGATCTGTGCCTTGTTGAATCCAAGGACTGCTTCCCGAGCATTTTTATTTCCTGCATCTGACTGGGCCTTGAGGGTGGTAAAAATTCTTCCCTTCATTTCCACTGTTGCTTTCTTAGTGAAGGTAAGGGTGAGAATCTGGTCTATCTTGTAGCCCTTTTCCGTGACCAGGTAGGAAAACCTTTCTGCAAGAACGCGGGTTTTTCCTGATCCGGCTCCAGCACTTACGACAGTGTTTATGATGCTTGTTTTTGCTCTTTCCTGTGAATCGTCAAGTTTCATGATTTTTTCCCTGCCTTAGTCTCTGCCTGAGACTGTAAAGAATTTTCTGCATAATGCCCTGTAGTTTGTGCACGACCGGCATCCATCGTAGTCGGAAAGGCTTTTGTCCGGCTGGAGGCAGAAGTCCAGGTTCCTAACGTGTTCAACATAATCCTGGGTGTAGGCGTCAAAATTCTTGAATGTCAGTTTCGTTGCCTGTTCCACTGTCAGGGTGCAGTTCTTTGACAGCTTTGGTTCAATGGATTCTCCAGTGACAAGGTCCCTGATGGCTCCATAGGTGCACTTAAGCTTCAAGTCCCTGTAGCTAAAGTATGCAAAACCCGTGACGTTGTATCCCATGTTCTGCAGGGTGCGAACGTAGAGGGGCATCTGGAAGTCTTCTAGAATGCCTTCTTCCTCGCTCAGCCTGTATTCAGCCTTCAGCGTACCCTTGTAGTCTACAATTACATACTCGGCCTCTTCATTGTTGCTTTCTGGAATCTTAAGGATGCAGTCCGCTCTTCCTATGAATTTGTAGTCTCCTGGTTCCGGCCTGTAGTTAAGCCAGAGGTCGTTTTCCAATGCAAAGACTTCGTAGGAGCCGAATGTCCTGCTGAATTCAATGACGGCTTCAAGGCTTGACTGCCTTATGCCCGGAATGTTTGTCTTGAAAAGTTCCTTTGTAATGGAACTGGCTTCATAACCGGAAACTGCTTCTTCCACGGCTTTTTCAAAGTAGGCCATGTATTCTTCCGTGAGTCCCATGTCAGTAACCGCAATTTTCCTGCCAGCGTCTTTAAGCTTTCTCAGGTACAGTTCAAGAATCCTGTGCTTAAGGTTTCCTTCCGTGTACTGGTCCGTCAGCTGGGCTTCGTCAGAAAGGGGAAGGTTTCCCATTACGTATTTCATGAAGAAAAGCCTTGGACAGGTGTAAAAATCCTGGAGCCTGGACTTGTCGATTTTTATAAAATTGTCCCTTGGGTCGTATAGGGAATTTTTTACAAGCTCTTGAATTTTTCCTGAATCCAAGAGAAGGGACGGTTGATCTTCATCTATTGAAGTCTGGAAATCCTTCCAAGCATCAAACTGGTTCCTTGTCTTTTCAAGGATGCATGTTTCCGCATTTTCTCCTGCAGGTGCTTTTTCGTGCTCATAGGAGTCTGCATGGGATTGGGCTGTGATGTCTTGAAATTCATTTTCATGGGCTGCAAGAATGTCATATTCAAGAACCGGTTTTTCCCCCTTCTTTTCCAGTTCCTTGGGGCGCATCTCCTTCCACTTAAAATATCCGTGGGGGAATGAGTATCCTCCAAGCTTCTTTTCTGCACAGCTGAAGAAAAACTCTTCGTTGGATGCTGCATACATTTTTATGAAGCTTACGGTTGGGTCAAAATCCCTAAGGCCAAGTTTTTCTCGCTTGGAATCGTTGATGAAGCTTATGTTCTTGTAGAGTTTTTCCACGGAGATTGAATCCTGTGACGCGTCTATAACTGCATGGAATTTGAATGGGGCGCAGGAAGCCGACCTGTAGGAATAGATGTGCACGCCAGGTGTGCTGTTTTGTGCAACGTAACCTGTTCCTTCAATGTGGGAAACAAAAAACGCAAAGGGATTTGCAATTCTTGCATCAGGGTACTGGACTTCAAGGTCAATGAGGGAATCAAGTTCCTTTACGCAGCGGCTGACAATCCTGTTGCTTTCTTCGCTGAATTCCTTCATGTCAAAGAAGGCTCCCTTGAATTCCCCATAGGCCGTCTTGATTTTTTCAAAGCTGTCCGAGGTGCATATCCTGTCTATGTGCTTCTTGAGGGCCTTGTAAATGTTTACGGTTGCCTCGTCCATTGGAACGCTTTTGTCCTTTCTGTCTGCAAAGGAATCCTGCCAGATGTCGTGTTCCTTGCCATCATAGGTGTAGGAATAAAGGCAGTTGTTGTCGCGGCCAAAGTCCAGAAGGTTGTCGATGGCAATCTGTTCCTTGCCCCATGGCAGGTTCAGGTTCTTTAAAAGTCCCTTTACGCTTTCGTAGGAATTTTTTGTGGTGTGGCAGTCCAATATCTGCCTGAACAGCTTGCCGGCTCCAGTGGTTCCAAGCTTAAGGCCCATGCGTGCATTGTATGGAATCTGCAGCTGGTCAAATTCCCGGGTAATGTAAGGCTCGTAGTTTTCAAGGTCTGGAACGCTTAATGCCATTTCCGTCCATGGGATGTTTTTTTCTGCATGGATTTTCCTTAACTTAAGTGCTGCTTCCCTAAGTTCCACGCGGACATTTTCGTAGTAGTTGATTTCTGCAGGAATTTCTTCCTGCGGAATGTGAACGAGTTCTATGGTTTCTGCCGATTCAAGGAGGAGACTGTATTCACTCCAGTCCATGAGGGTTTCTGGATAGAAGATTACATAGCGGTTGCCGTCTGACACAAAGGGTGGGCGTTCCCATGCCGGGTCAAAAAGATCGTGTTCATCAAGGAATGCTGAATATCGGCCGTAAAGTTCAAGATAGTCCTGGTCTTCGCTGTCTGGAATGTATGTTCCTGATTTCATGGATTCGTCGAATTTTTCCTTCCATGATTTCAGTGAAGGAAGAACGGATGCAAGCCAGTCCCTGAATCCGTCGGCGCAGGAAGCGAATTCCCTTGTAATTATGCTTGAAAAGAATGGGGAATGTGCATTTTCTTCTATTAATTTGGCCGCAAATACTTTTCTCAGAAGGCCGGGAACTGACTTCTTGTCCTGGTTCCTGCATTTTACTGCCGTTCCCTTAAAGTCATCCCATGCAAGGAATCGTTCCGTTTCAACAGCCTGTGCTTCCGTAACTTCCAGGGCCTTGTCTGCCCAAAGGGTAGCTTCAATCTGGGTGCCAAAGACAAACCGCACCTGGTGGTCAAGGATGTATTTTTTTAGTGTCTCTTCAATTGGGTTCATGATTTCTCCCTGTAAATTGCCGCTGATTCAATATGGTAAAAAAAATCCCGGATGGCAACTCATTATATCATCTTTTTTTCATATTTTTGCCATGGCCTTAAATATTTTTTAGGTATGCCATTTTGCAGGTGGTTAGTATTGGCTAACTCGCGCGATTTTGATATACTTCAAGCATTATGAGAAATTTTCCAATGACAATAGACCAGCTTGACCAGCTGACAAAGACATTCCCGACACCTTTCATTCTTTTTGATGAAAAGGCAATTCGCGACAACATGAAGAAGTTCAACAAGGCTTTTTCAATTTTCCCAAAGTTCCGCGAGCACTATGCTGTAAAGGCAGGTCCAAACCCATATCTTCTCAAGATTCTTGCAGAGGAAGGTTGCGGCGCAGACTGTTCATCCATGCCGGAACTCATGCTTTCAGAAATGAGCGGCATCAAGGGTGACCACGTAATCTTTACTTCAAACGAAACTCCTGCAGAGGAATACCAGCTGGCATACAAGCAGGGCAACATCATCAACCTTGACGACATCACCCACATCGACTTCCTCAAGAAAACCTTGGGTAAGCTTCCTGAGACAATCTGCTTCCGCTACAATCCTGGAACGGAAAAGACAGGATGCAATGCCATCATCGGTAAGCCTGAAGAGGCAAAGTACGGACTTACACGTGCCCAGATTCTCGAGGCATATTCCCGCTGCAAGGCAGAAGGCGTAAAGCATTTTGGCCTTCACACAATGGTTGCTTCAAATGAACTTAATCCGGATTTCTTTGTTGACACTGCAAAGCTTCTTTTTGAACTCTGTGCAGAAATCAAGGAAAAGTGTGGCGTGACAATTGAATTCGTAGACCTTGGTGGCGGTATCGGAATTCCTTACAAGCCTGGCGACAAGGCTGTTGACCTTGACTATGTGGCAAAGGGCATTCGTGCAGAATACGACCGCGTAATTGTTCCTGCAGGCCTTGATCCTCTTGCAATCTACTGGGAATGCGGCCGTCCAATCACAGGTCCTTACGGCTACCTTGTTTCAAAGGCAGTTCATGAAAAGCACATTTACCGCGAATACATTGCCCTTGACAGCTGCATGGCAGACTTCATGCGCCCTGGCGTTTACGGAAGCTACCATGAGATCAGCGTTCTTGGTAAGGAGAATGAACCGTGCGACCACGTATACGATGTCGTAGGTTCCCTTTGCGAAAACTCGGACAAATTTGCAGTTCAGCGCTCGCTGCCAAAGATCGATATTGGTGACTATGTAATTCTCCACGATGCAGGTGCCCACGGTCGCGCTATGGGATTCAACTACAACGGTAAGCTCCGATGTGGTGAAGTTCTTTTGCGCGCTGACGGAACTACAAAGGTCATCCGCCGCAAGGAAACAATCGATGATCTTTTTGCAACACTGGATCTTGATGGTGTAAAGAATTTTAACTAAGGCATCCCATGTAACGGATGTTTACTATTTCTAGCTCGGCATGATTTGTGCCGGGCTTTTTTTTTCTTAACTTTTTCTATGTCTAAAAAGTCCTAATGGGCGCTCATAGGTGTCCGGGCAAAGGCAGCCGGGCTTTGAATTTTCCTAATAAAAACAAAGTTTTCCATTTAAATATTGATTTTTTGGGTTTATGATATTTTTGGAGAGTTTTTACCATTAAATAAAGTTTAGGGAGATTGATTATGGCTGAGGAAGAAAACGAATTCATAGACGTAATGGAATTTACGGGCGAGCAGGAAGTCATTCGTGATGAAAACGGAGCGGAAAGTTTTGCCAGGGAATTTTCACCCAAGCAGATCGGTTCCATTGCAAAATATATTGAACCTGTAAGTGGCAGTGCCCCCATTGACACGTTGATAGAAATGTTTGAGGACAATCCGGATCTTAGGGCAGTTCCTGTGGAAGAATACGACAGGGTAGTGGGAATCATAGACAGGCACACTGTGGAAAATGCAACCAACACGGCCCTAAAGAGGTTCATTGCCAAAAAGACCATTGAACTTACCACAAAGATTTCCGTCATAATCCAGGCCAAGGACTACATCGAAAAGACCCTTGGTAGAATTTCGGACCTTAACAAGAAATACGGAATGGTTTATTTTCCTGTTTTTGACAGGAGAAGCTTTTTTGGCATCGTAACCCTTGACGAATTCCTTGACCGCATGGACGAAATCAGGCAGCAGGACCTGGACAAGGCCAGCTTCATCCAGAAGTCATTTTTCCCTTCTCAGGAAGACCTTAAGGGAATTCCATATTCGATTACATGCTGGAACAGGATGGCAAATACCCTTGGCGGCGACTTTTACAAGACATTCAAGCTTGGGGAATACCAGTCCCTTATATGCTGCTGCGATGTTTCCGGAAAGAACGTTGCAGCCTCTCTTCTTACGGTAGCAGCCATTTCATTTTTTGAGGCAAGAAAAACCGTGGCTGGAATGTCCGTTAACCCTGTGGACATCCTTGCAGATTTTGATGAATACCTTCAGCATGTTGTTCCAGTGGGTAACTTCATCACCGGTGTTTTCGTCTATGTGGATGCAAAGAAAAAATTCTTCCAGGTGTTTAACTGCGGACACACGACAACCTATCTTGTCTTTGCCCATGGGGACGATAACACGCCTAAGGTTGCAGAAATCGAGCCAAAGCTTCCGCCATTTGGCATGGGTTCCGTTAAGAGCGAGCTTGACAGGTCCCGTGGAGAAGACAAGAAGCCGTACATAACCCTTGCTGCAAAGAAGGGCGTTCACCTTGAACTTTATTCAGATGGATTTACAGACATGGTTAATGAAGACGGATTCCGCTATGAAGACCAGAATGCAAAGAACTTCTTCATCAAGCTTTATTCTGCAACCAAGGAAGAGGTTCCGGATAAAATTGAATTCTGCGTTGACCACTACATAGGAAAGACCATGCTTCCTGACGACATTACCGTTATCGACATCAGGTTTGATTCAATACTGTTCAGCTGATTTTTGAATTTTATATAGGTTCTTTTTTTAGCCTTTCCCGGAATATGGCATCCATGTTCCGGGATTTTTTATGGCAAAATGCAGGAAATAAAAAAAGCGCACTGAACAGTCAAAGCAACCGCCAGCGCGCCTTTCTCAGTTCAACCGGCAATGACATCCAGCCACCGCCAGCAGGAACATTGTGGTGTTTAGGAACAATTTGTGTTCCCGAACACCTTGTGTTCCCGAACACTTTAAATTATTTATTGTGTTCCTGAACCTTATCCTTATCCTTCTTAACCTTCTGGTCAAGAACGTCCATCATCTTGTTGAGTGCTGCTGCAAAGTCAAAGTCGTCTGCTGCAACGTGTGCGTTTCCGCCCCAGCGGTAGTTCAATGTTGTTTCAAAGAAGAACTTCTTGTCTTCCTTAACGTGAACCATAAGGTCTACGATGAGGTTTTCAGCATAGCTGATTCTTTCAAGCTTCTTGTTGATGAGTTCCTGCTGGTCTTTGTCGAGGGTAAAGCCCTGTGCCTGTATTGATTTATTCATGATGATACTCCTGATAATTAGATTTTAGCGGACAAACTGCCCATAACCATTTAAGGTTATATTAATATTATAATACAGATTTTCGAAAAATCAAATTTTTTGGAGAACTTTTATTGGGCTGTTTAATTGCTACCTGTTGTAGGATGATTCCATGTTCAGCATGGAACGGTATTTTGCAACGGTGCGGCGGGCAACGGGAATTCCCCTTTCCTTAAGCAAGTCGGAGATTTTCTGGTCGCTCAGTTTCTTTTTTTCGACGTTTTCTTCTATAATATTTTTAATTTCCGAAAGAACCCTGTCGCGGCTGACGGATGAATCTGTCCTTGATGCGCTGTTGGTAAAGAAGTACTTTACGGAAAAAAGCCCCCATTCGCATTCAATGTACTTGCTTGCGGCCATGCGGCTGATGGTGGTTTCGTGGAGTCCAAGCTTGTCTGCAATGTCCTGGAGCTTCAGTGGTTTCAGGCTGCCAGGCCCTTCCCTGAAGAATTCCGCCTGATGCCTTGCTATCTCGATTCCTGCGCGCAGGAGGGTGTTCTGGCGGAACTGTATTGCCTCTATGAATTCGCGGGCTTTCCTCAGGTTCTCGCTGTCCGATGGAAAATCCTGGCTCAGGGCAAGTTCCGGAAAGTTGCTGCGACTTGTGTGTACTGCCAGTGTGATTTCTTCGGCCTTGACTATGGTTGCATCTGCTGCAGCCGAGGCCTGAGATGATTCGTCCAGCCTTTCAATGTAAAGGTCAGGGGCTACAAAGTGGGTGTCCTGGACTGAAAAGTCTCTTGCCGGAAAGGGATCCAGCTTCTTGATAAAGTCCAGGGCTTGCTGTGCCGTTCGCTCGTTGAGGGTGAATGCCGTGTGTCGCCTGGACTTTTCCGTATGGCCAAACATGCGCCCCTGTTCTATAAGGTAGTCTTTTACTTTCTGAACTATGCGGTCTGCCCTTGGCGGATTGAGAAAATTCATTTTTCCATCCAGAATGAACAGGGCAAGTTCCGGCGGGTTTTCCTTCTGCAATGCCTGAACGTACAGGCTTTCCTCAAAATCCTTGACGCAAAGTCCCGGCGGGTCAAACTGGCGTATCATGCTTATGCACTTTTCCAGGAGTCCCGGAGTCTGGGCCTTGTCCTTTCTGTCCAGCAGTGAGATTGGCGACAGGACGTGGAAGCCGTGCTGGTCCAGGTTGTATATGAGTTTTTCTGCAATGATGTGTTCGGCAGGAGTCGTCTTTGTCATGTTCAGCTGGCTCAGCAGGTGCTCTGCCAGTGATTTTCTGTTGTCTGCCTTTGACTCAAGTTTTGAAAGGTATGCGTCGGAAGCTTCCTCTCCACCAGAACCTGAAGAACCAATGCGGATTCCGTCCGGTGATTTTCTGTAGAGGCTTTTTTCATCTATGATGAGGGCCGGGTTTTCTTCCGCAAATTTCTCCACCTGGGCTGCCAGATCCTGGGAAGACATGGACAGGATCCTTAGGGAATGGATCTGCTTCTGGCTCATTTTCTGGATCTGCTTTTGAACTGCCCGCTGTGAAATGTTCAAGTCCATCTGTTTGTTCCGCCTATTCCCTCATTATGTATGAGCCTCGTGGCATGATGATGATTTCAACGCGCCTGTTTTGTGCCCTGCCTTCGGAAGTGCTGTTTGGTGCAACCGGCTTGTTTGCGCCGTAGCCCCTGAATGTAAACAGGTTCCTGTCAAGTCCGTTGGCAACAAGGCTGTCCACGATGGAACTTGCACGCTCGATGCTAAGGCTCATCTGGCCCGTTGGCTTGTTCACGTCTGCCGTGTGTCCTTCCACAAGAATGGAATAGTCGCCGCTTTCCGTAACCTTTTTCAGGGATTCCGCGATGTCAGCAATCCTGTTCTTTTCTGAAGGAATAAGGTCCGACGAGTCTGCAATGAACTTAAGGTTCTGCATGGTGATCTGGATTCCCGTTGGAATTTCCGAAAGGCCAATGTCTGCAACCTTCTTTTCGTAGAAGTAGCGCTTTATCTGGTGGTATGCGATGTAGAAGTTCTTGTCCTTGTTTGGAGCGGCAACATTGTGTTCAAGAAGGTCCTTGTCCAGGAGGATCACGACCTTTCCCTGCCTCAAGAGGTCCAGGTTCTGCTTTACGCTTGCAATCCTAAGGTAGTCTTCCTTTGAAATGACCGGATCGCACCTGTTGATTCCGTAAACTTTTTTTACCGTAATCCACAATGGATCCTTACCAACCCTGCCTTCATAGGATTCGATGAATTCAGAAGAAGAATAGTGAACTATGCCTTCCTTGCATGCAGTCTGCGGATTGACCATGTTCTTTTCGTAAATCAGGTCCATGTCCTCCGACCAGATCTTTGGGAAGAGGCAGGGGTAGACAAGGCTTTCCATAAATTCACCCTGGATAGGAAGCATGCCCCTGGCGTCAAGGACGATGCCTGAGTATGCGCGGGAACTTATGGATTCGATTGGCTGTGACTGGGTGTATGCGTTGGAATGCTTAACCAGCGAAGATGAAATGTCGTTAAGGTTGATGGTGTGCTTTGTAAGGAGTGTTCCGCCCCCCGATGCAAAAACTGCCGGAGTCTTCTGGCTCTGGTCGATGATGCGGGTGATGCTTTCAAGGGTCAATGTACCGTCAAGAACAAGATCGTTAAGGGTCTTGGAGTTGTCAACGTAAATCGAAAGAAGGGGATCCTTTACAAGAACAGGCAGTTCCATCTCAACGCGCTTTACCGAAGTTGACTTTCCGCTTGGCATTGGGATTCCGGCCTTTTCCACGTTGAGTGAAACGTCAGAAGAAAATGTGTTCTTTGCCCAGTTAACGTAGCTTGTGGAAGACATGACTGCATCGGCTTCCGACACGTGGCCTGCTGCCCTGGATGCCATCATTGCTTCCCTTTCTATCTCTTCATCCGAGTAGGGAACATAAGTCTGTGGCCACAGAGAAGGGCTTGCTTCCATCGTCGGTTCAAAAACTTCCACGTAGTTCTGTGAAAAAACTGGAAGGGCAAGGGTAAGGGTTATCGACCAAAGGCATGCTGCTGCAAGTCTATTTTTATCTGCGGAAAACAAGTTCATTTCTAACAATACCTCACCTAGATTTTCGGCATTTTCTTCCATATAAATAAGTGGCCTTCATAAAAAAAACTCCTCACTAAAACTGCTATCTTTCATTTAAAGATGTCTTTTCCCTTTTTCCCAACCCTTGAAAAATTCGGGGCGGACATATAGAATCAGTCCCATGAAATTGGAAGCAAAATTTTATTCAGAAAACAACAGGCTATACTTTTTGGACGGGACGGAACTGGATTCCCTTAAGGCTGCTGCCATTGCGCCGTCTTCATGTGCCGGTGCAGATGATCCCAAGACCCTTTACCGTGTTGCTACCCCGTGGACCCAGGTTGGCCTTGACGAAGATTCGTACAACGAGGAATTCCTTGCAGGGTTCCGCGATGACCTTAAGTTCCTTGAGCAGAAGAATGTCTTTGTCCTTGTTGAACCTGCCGTTGACAGCCCGGCCGACACTCCTGCAAAAAAGGAAGATCTTGTTGCATCCTTCAAGCATTGTGCCAGGAGAATCAAGGATTGCACCGCAGTCGCAGGTTTTGCAGTTCCGGCAGAAGCAGATGCAGACTTTTTCCTTGAGGAACTCAGTGCCAAGCACAAGCATTACGTATTCTTTTCAAGGGATGAAGAACTTCTCAAGAAGAACGATAAAATTGTAAGAATTCAGTAAAAATTGTCCTGATTTTCGCAGTAAATGCGAGATTTTCAACGTATTTCAAGGGAATTTCAGCAAATTCTCTTGAACAAATTTCTTAAATTTGTCATGATACCGTAACTTCTGAAAAATAGTGGGAGATTACGGATCATGTATTTTGAACGTGAGAACATTGTAAAGCTCGTTGCCGGAACAATTGCATTCAGCCTGTTTTCTGTTATCGTATCTGTATGCGTCTTGTTTTTTGTTCCAGAAGAAAAGGTTGCAAAGACAAAGGAACTTGAAGTAATCCCGGTTGAGGAACTGGCAGCAGCTCCATCGGAAGATGCCCTTTCAACTTTTGTTCCTTCCTTTGAAGAAGAGTATCCTGAACTTGAAATCACAAACACAAAGCGCGAGGACAGCGGTCTTGTTCTCTATCGTCAGGCAGAAACAAGGTCTGCCGTTGAATGGTACTATTCAAGGGTTGTAAACAGTCGCGAGATTGCAGATGCCATCCTTCGTTCTGCTGATGAATACAGCATTCCTCTTTCGCTGGCCTTTGCCCTTGCCCACACGGAAAGCAAGTTCCGCGTAAATGCTATGCACAAGAACACCAATGGAACCGTTGACCGCGGTCTTTTCCAGCTTAACAATTCCAGCTTCCCAAAGCTTGAGGAATCGGACTTTTACGATCCAAAGATTTCGGCTCATTACGGCCTTTCTCATCTCAGGTTCTGCCTCAACAGTGCAGGTAACGAAATTGCTGCCCTTGCCATGTACAATGCAGGTACAAACAAGGTTAGGAGAAACAACACTCCACAGATTACATTGAACTACATTTCTCAGATCCAGAACTACAGGAGCAACCTGGAGGAAAATTTCGCTGCGGAAGTTCTTTCCATGTATCGTCCTGACACCCAGGCAAAGATGCTTGCAAAACTTGGCAACTAGAAGCCATGCACTGCGGCGGTTGAGTCAGGTTAAGCCGCAATGTTAGGGTTCTCCATGATGGGGGAACCTTTTTTTTATTCCCCGGAAAATTGCACTGTTCAAATTGACCTTTATCGTGTAAACTATCATCATGGCTAAAACAGTTGATGATAAGAAAATAATTTACACGATGGATCGCGTTTCGAGAGCATACGGAACAAAAGTTGTCTTAAAGGACATCAGCATTTCATATTATTATGGTGCAAAGATCGGCGTAATTGGTGAAAACGGTGCCGGTAAGTCATCCCTCTTTAAGATTCTTGCAGGACGCGATACAGACTACACTGGAGAAACCCAGCTTCTTCCAGGCTTTACCATGGGTTATCTCGAACAGGAACCATACCTGGAACCAGGAAAGACAGTCATTGAAATCGTAAAGGAAGGAGTTAAGCCCATCACGGACCTTCTTGAAGAATTTGACAAGGTAAACGAAGCCTTTGGTGACCCGGATGCAGACTTTGACAAGCTTTGCGCCCGCCAGGCTGAACTTCAGGAAAAGCTTGATGCCGCAGATGCGTGGAACCTTGATGCAAACCTTGAACTTGCCATGGATGCCCTCCGCTGTCCTCCTGCCGACCAGGTTGTGGACGTGCTTTCCGGAGGTGAACGCCGCCGTGTTGCATTGTGCCGCCTTCTCCTCCAGCAGCCTGACATTCTTCTCCTTGACGAACCTACAAACCACCTTGATGCAGAGACCATTGCATGGCTTGAACGCCACCTGCGTGACTACAAGGGAACAATCATTGCCATCACCCACGACCGCTACTTCCTTGACAATGTGGCCGGCTGGATTCTTGAAATGGACCGCGGCGAAGGATATCCTTTCAAGGGCAATTACACTGAATGGCTTGAGGCAAAGGAAAAGCGCCTTGCCCTGGAAGAAAAGCAGGCATCGACACGCCACCGCGAAATGCAGGAAGAATTGGAATGGATTCACGCTGGGGCAAAGGGACGCCAGGCAAAGCACAAGGAACACATTACAAAGTACGAAGCCCTTCTTGCAGAGGAATCAAAGCGCGTTCAGCTTAAGGATACCCAGATTTCAATTCCTGCAGGACCTCGCCTTGGCAGCCTTGTAATCGAGGCCCACGGCCTTACAAAATCCTTCGGAGACAAGCTTCTCTTTGAAAACCTGGACTTTGCAATTCCTGCCGGTGCAGTTGTCGGTATTGTCGGTCCAAACGGTGCCGGTAAGACTACACTTTTCAAGATGATTGCAGATGCCTACGGTGACAGCAACGGTGAAAAGCCTGACAGCGGCGAATTCAAGATTGGTGAGACCGTAAAGCTTGTATATGTTGACCAGATGAGGAGCAGGCTTGATGACAGCAAGACCGTTCTTGAAATGCTTTCCGACGGCCAGGATCTCATTAAGCTTGGTGCCGTAGACGAGAAGGGCCGTCCTGTGAACGGTGCACTCCGCGAAGTCAATGCCCACGCATACTGTTCATGGTTCAACTTCAATGGTGCCGAGCAGAACAAGAAGATCAGCGTTCTTTCCGGTGGAGAGAAGAACCGCCTTAACATGGGAATGATGTTCAAGGAAGCAGGAAACGTCCTTCTTCTTGACGAACCTACCAACGACCTTGACATTTCCACAACCCGTTCCCTGGAGGAAGCCATCAATTCCTTTGCAGGATGCGTTGTGGTAATCAGCCATGACCGTTACTTCCTTGACCGCATCTGCACCCACATCCTTGCCTACGAAAACAATTCCGAAGTGCGCTGGTTTGAGGGCAACTGGTCCGAATATGTTGAATGGAAGAAGAAGGAACTTGGGGAGGATTCTGAAGTTCCTCATAAGACCGTATACAGGAAACTTACAAGATAGAATATTTCGATTGCTGCCTTCATTGCAACTTGCAGTCGGGCAGCATGATATGGGGGGATATATGAGAAAAAGTCTGTTTGCTGTTGCTTGCGCCTTGATGCTGCTGCCTTGTGCCGCCTTTGCCAAATCCAAGTATGTAAAGTCTGAAGTTTACGAGCAGTCTCTGGTGAAATTCCAGGGTGCCATGCTTCGCGGTACTGCCGACCTGCAGGAATTCAAGAAGTTCCCTGACGTGAATGAAAAGGGTCTTGAGGAAATGTTCCTTATCATGCACGAAGTTGGGGAAATGTTCCTTGGTTCCCATGAAGCCGGAAAGTACCCTGCTGTTTTTGACCTGGAAAATGAATGGAATACATCCAAGTCATACATGAGCATGGATGTTACGGAATACGTCATCACCCGTGCTCCAATTGACGTCATCCAGGGAATAATCGATTACGGTAAGCTTAAGGGGAAAAACCCTGCAAAGATCCTCTGGGATGATTCCAACATCAGGGAAGGAACTTGGTGACATTTAAACCATGATTCTGATATAATCGGTCGGTATGGATAAGACAGTATACATTCTAGATTCATACGGACTGATTTACAGGGCTTATTTTGCCCTCCTGAACCATCCTCTGACCAATTCCAGCGGCGCCAACATCAGTGCCGTCGTTATTTTCTTCAGGAATCTGAAGGCTCTCATAGACAAATACAAGCCGGCCTATCTTGCCGCAGCTTTTGACTCAAGGACAAAGACTTTCCGCCACGAAATGTATGCGGAGTACAAGGCAAACCGTGCCAAGACGCCGGAGGACCTTCATGCCCAGGTTCCGTGGATAGAGGAAATCCTCACAAGGCTTGGGGTTCCTGTCCTTCGCGTTGACGGATACGAAGCCGATGACATAATTGCCACCGTTGCAAGAAAGTGTGCCCAGGAAGGCTACCAGTGCCGCATATTGAGCGGAGACAAGGACCTTCTGCAGCTTGTGTCGGACACATGCAAGGAAATGCAGCCGGACAAGGCCAATGGCGGCTGGGAAACCATGGGCACGGAAGAAGTCATTGCCAAGTGGGGAATCGGCCCCGAAAAAATCCTCGACTATCTTTCCCTCGTTGGCGATGCTGCCGACAATGTTCCGGGCGTAAAGGGTGTTGGCGAAAAGACTGCCCTTAAGCTTCTGGGCCAGTATGAAACCCTCGATGGAATTTATGACCATGCGGAAGAAATAAAGGGGGCCCTTGGCGAGAAGATACGCTCCGACAGGGAAAATGCATATTTTTCAAGAAAACTCATCACCCTTCAGGATCAGGTTCCTGTGGACATAGATTTTGAGTCCTTTGCCACGGGTACCAATGATTTTGCTGAATGTGCAAGGGCCCTTGCTTCTTACGGGGCCTTTCAGGTTGCAAAGCAGTTTGATCCAGAGGCCTCTGCTTCTTCATCAGGAACGGCTTCTTCTTCTGAAAAGACTGTGGCTGCACCAAAAGCATCCGGCAACAAGACTGGCTCTGATACGGCTGTTACTCCGGCCATTTCTCCGCTCAGGCCTGAAACCTTGCCGGAGCTGGTCCAGAACCAGGGCAACTACAGGGCTGTAACTGAGCTGGAGGAACTCAAGGCCTTTGTCGCTTCAGTTCAGCAGGAAAAGGAAAAGGTTGTTGCCTTTGACACGGAAACCGATGGACTCGACACCCTGAACGCACGGCTTGTGGGATTCAGCCTTGCATTCCGTCCCGGTGAAGGGATCTATGTTCCGGTTATCGTTGCAGGCGGGATGTTTGCTCCAAAGACCATTTCCAGGCAGGATTGCCTTGACCAGCTAAAGGTTCTTTTTGACGACCCGGAAATTACCGTCGTAATGCACAATGCAAAATTCGACCTCCAGGTTCTCTGCACCAACGGAATGAAGGATTCCCTTCTGCCATCTCCCAAATGCAGGGTATTTGACACCATGGTTGCAGCCTGGCTTCTTGATCCGGGAGCCCAGGGAAAATCCCCCTTCAGCCTGGAAACCCTTTCGGAACAGCTTCTCGGCCTCAAGGGAATAGAATTCAAGGACATTGTAAAGAAGGGGCAGACCTTTGCAGACGTGCCGCTGGAAGTGGCTTCAAAATACGGCGCAGAAGATTCAGACTTTACCCTTAAGCTTTACGGCATCCTCAGCCGGAAGATTCACGAAAGCAACCTTGATTTCCTCTTTTACGACATGGAGATGAAGGTTCTTCCAGTCCTCAGTTCCATGGAGCTTAGGGGAATTCACCTGGACAAGGGAGCCCTAAAGGAATACAGCGAAAGCCTTAAGGTTCTTATAGAAGAAAAGGAGAAGCAGATCTATGACCTTGCAGGCCACGAATTCAACATTGCCTCTCCAAAGCAGCTTCAGGCAGTTCTTTTTGAGGAACGAAACCTTGCCCATGGAAAAAAGACAAAGACCGGTTACAGCACTGACACGGCAGTCCTTGAGGAACTTGCGGAAACCACCGATGATCCTCTTCCGCAGGCAATTTTGGATTACCGTTCATATACAAAGCTTCAGTCCACCTATGTGGAAGCCCTGCCGCTTCTTGCAGACGGGGAAAGCCGCATTCACACCTCATTCCTGCAGACGGGAACGGCAACGGGACGCCTTTCCAGTCGCGATCCAAACCTCCAGAACATTCCGGTGCGCGACGATGCAGGCCGAAGGATCCGTGCAGCCTTTACAGCATTGCCGGGTACAGTCCTGATTTCCGCCGACTATTCCCAGATTGAGCTTGTGGTTCTTGCCCATCTTTCAGGAGATAAAAACCTTGCAGGTGCATTCATTAACGGCATAGACGTCCACAAGTCAACAGCAGCCCTCGTTTACAACGTTTCACCGGAGGAAGTGACCCCACAGCAGCGCCGTTTTGCAAAGACCGTCAATTTTGGCGTCATGTACGGCATGTCTGCATTCCGTCTGGCAAAGGACCTGAACATTTCGCGGACGGAGGCAAAGGGCTTTATCGACAGGTATTTTGCAACCTATTCCCAGGTCAAGGCATTCCTTGAAAAGACCAAGGACGATGCCCGTGCCAATGGATACGTTGAAACCATTATGGGCCGCCGCCGTTACATTCCGGACATCAATTCCGGAAACAAGCTCATCCAGCAGGGTGCGGAGCGTATTGCCATCAACACTCCAATCCAGGGAAGCGCTGCCGACATAGTAAAGACCGCCATGCTTAAGGTTCAGCAGAAAATTGAAGAAACTGCAAGTCCTCTTAAGATGCTCCTTCAGGTTCATGATGAACTGATTTTTGAATGCCCTGACACCCCGGAAGAAATACAGAAGGCCCTTGAGCTTATCCGGGAACAGATGGAAGGGGCTGTAAAACTCAATGTTCCCCTTAGGGTAAGCATTGAATATGGAAGAAACTGGGGGGAATTCCATTGATGGTGATCTGCGTTACGGGGCCTATGGCTGCCGGAAAGAACTACGTGTGCCGTATGATTGAAGAACTTTCCCAATCCCGGGGAATTCCTCTTGTTTCCATTGATGCAGACGTTGCAGGACACCAGGCCGTGGACCTTTGTACCGGTGAGATTCTTGCCGAATTCGGTTCCCTTGCCAATGAGAAGGGCATTTCACTTGCCGATGAAAATGGGCGGATCATCAGGCGCAACCTTGGTTCCCTGATTTTTGGCAATGCTGAACTTGTGGCCAGGCAGGAATCCATAGTCTTTCCAAAAATAACGGAAATTATTGAAGGTTTCATAGCTGGAACCGGAAATGCATGTCCTGATGGCGGCGTAATCGTCAATGCAACCGTTCTCCATAAGATTCCCCTTGCAAAAAAAATGGATTTTGTGGTCTTTGTGGACTGCCCGGTAATCATAAGGTTCTTCCGTGCCATGAAGCGCGATGGAATTGGGGCAGGGGCAGTGCTTGCCAGGTTCAGGAGCCAGAAAAACCTATACAAAAGCTACCGCAGCCTGGGAATTCCCGTCTACCGCCTGTGGAACCTGGGGCCTGATTTTCTCCTTAAGATGAAGGTTTGCCGCCTTTTGAACGAAACCGCGAAAAAAAAACAGTAAACATTCATTTTCTGATTCCGATAAATACTGTATGGAGCCCGGCCGTTTTGTGGCATTTTTTGTTGCCTGGGGGAAACTCCTAAAACTTAAGGCCGGCAGGGGATAATTTATGGAACAGAAAAGAACAGTTTGGATAGCACTGGCAGCAGGAATATTCCTTCTTGTGGTGGTGGGAGCTGCATTGATTCTCTATGCACCAGAAACAAAGAAGAACACTACTGCCCTTTACCAGAAGGACCAGGGTACAGTCTGGATGTCTCCGGAACTCGTGCAGAACAGAAAGAATGAGCCATACAGCCAGTCGGAAATCAAGCCTGTGGAAAAGGATGAACCTAAGGTTGCAGTTGATGAAATCCTTCCTTCAGTTGCAGACCCTGCTGAATCTTCTGATCCAGAAGCACCTCACATTACGGACAGCATGACTGTAATCGCCACTGGAAACACCAATTTCTATTCAGTTGGTGAAAATGCAGCTGCCATCGACCTTAATACAATCAGTGCACCAGAAAGCAGGTCAAACATCAGTGCAAAGAACAAGGTTGCAGAAAATGCAATCCGCGAGACAAATACCGTTCGCAGAAACGTTGAAAGGGAATACATTGACGAGCCTGAAACACGAATTTCCGTTTCTTCTGCACCTAAAAAGCCTGCAGCATCTGCACAGACCGTAGCAAAGGCCGCTCCTGCTCCTCAGAAGAGTGCTCCAAAACCGGCAGCAAAGCCTGCCGCTGCATCAAAACCGGCTGTAAAGTCCGCACCGGCACCAAAGGCTCCGGCTCAGCCAGACCGTTTCTGGGTTCAGGCTGCATCCTACAGTGCAAAGAAGAATGCAGATGAGGCACGTGCAGTTCTTGAAAAGAACAAGATTCAGTGTGAGGTATTTACCTTTACCGATGCAAAGGGAAACCTTTTCTACCGCGTGCGTGTTGGACCTTACACGACAAAGAGCGAGGCTACATACTGGAAGCAGAAAATCGATGCCATCGACCTTTTTGCAAAAAACAATAGCTACGTAACAAACAGTACTACAAGCAAATAAGTGGATTGAATGCGGATGATTCCGCCCGATTCCATACATGATACCCCTAAGCATGAGGCTGTCTCTTTATGAGGCAGCTTTTTTTATTGTCTTGGGGAATTAAAAAAACTTGACATCTTGGAAAATTGTGCTAACCTTAAATAAGCATGATATTTGCTGCATGCAAGGAGAATTATTTATTATGAAGAAATTAGTAGTATTCGCAATGATCGCTTCCATGTTCGTAACAGGAGCATTTGCTGCAAAAAAGGCTCCAGCAGGGGCTAAGACTGTTGGTGTATGTATGCCAACACAGTCATCTGAACGCTGGATCAACGACGGTGCAAACATGAAGAAGCAGCTTGAAGCCCTTGGCTACAAGGTTGAACTTCAGTACGCAGAAGATGAAGTTCAGACACAGGTTAACCAGATCGAAAACATGATCGCAAAGAGAGTTAACTGTCTCGTTGTAGCTGCCATCGACTCAGGCGCTCTCGTAAACGTTCTTGCTCAGGCTAAGGAATCAAAGATTCCAGTTATCGCTTATGACCGTCTTCTTATGGACACAGATGCTGTTTCATTCTACGCAACATTCGATAACAAGGGTGTTGGTACAGCTATCGGTAAGTACATCGAAGATGCAAAGGACCTTAAGAATGCAAAGGCAGCTGGAAAGTCATACACAATTGAATTCTTCATGGGTTCACCAGATGACAACAACGCTCTCTTCCTCTACAACGGTGTAATGGAAGTTCTCAAGCCATACCTCGACAACGGTGTTCTCGTATGTAAGACAGGACGCACAACATTCGAAAAGACATGTATCCTCCGCTGGTCACAGGAAACTGCACAGCAGTGGTGTGAAAACTACCTTTCTGGCTTCTATGCAAACGAAAAGCTCGACATTGCTTGTACAGCATTCGACGGTTTCGCATACGGTGTTCGCGCAGCTCTCGAAGGTGCAGGATACAAGGCTGGAGCAGGTTGGCCACTCATCACAGGTCAGGATGCTGAACTTATGGCAACAAAGAACATCATCTCTGGACACCAGACAATGTCTATCTACAAGGACACACGCCTCCTCGCTTCAAAGTGTGTAACAATGGTTGAAGCAGTTCTCAAGGGCGGAAAGCCAGAAATCAACGATACAAAGCAGTACAACAACGGAAAGAAGGTTGTTCCTTCATACCTCTGTACACCTGTAGCAGTTGACAAGGGTAACTACCAGAAGATCATCATCGATGGTGGATACTATACAAAGGCTCAGCTTGGTCTCTAATTGAGGATTAAGATTTGAATGTTCACCCTGCAATTTCCATTTGCTGTTATGTGAAGTTGCAGGGTTTTTTTGTCTTTTATATTTAAAAAGCAAGTAAAAATAGCGGAGCTGCAAAAAAATTGTATGTTCCTCATGATCGAATACCATTTTGGGAGGATTTTTGAAAAATGTCTGATCTGATTTTGCAGATGAAGAATATTACAAAAGAATTCCCTGGTGTACGTGCTTTGTCGGATGTAAGCCTTGAGGTAGAACGTGGCGAAATCCATGCCCTGTGCGGTGAAAACGGTGCAGGTAAGTCAACACTGATGAAGGTTCTCAGTGGTGTTGAACCTTTCAAGTCGTATACTGGAGAAATTTTATATAACGGTGAATTGTGCCAGTTCCACAATATCAAGGATAGTGAAGAAAAGGGAATCGTTATCATTCACCAGGAACTTGCCCTTATTCCAGGACTTTCAATTGCAGAAAACCTGTTCCTTGGAAACGAGCAGAAATTTGGCAAGATGCCGGTCATTGACTGGATGTCAGCCAGAAAGAAGGCACAGGAAGTGCTCGAAGGTGTAGGCCTCCCGCACGAAGATGTTACAAAGCCAATCATGTCACTTGGTGTAGGTAAGCAGCAGCTTGTTGAAATTGCAAAGGCTCTTGCAAAAGATGTAAAGCTTTTGATTCTTGACGAACCTACCGCTTCCCTCAATGATGAAGAAAGTGACCACCTTTTGAATATCATTCTTTCCCTCAAGGAAAAGGGAATTACTTCAATCATCATTTCCCATAAGCTTGGGGAAATTACCAAGGTTGCAGATAAGATTACAGTTATCCGCGACGGCCAGTCCATCAGAACGATGATCAAGGGTGTTGATGAATTCTCTGAAGATGAAATCATCCGTGCCATGGTAGGTCGCGAAATGACTGACCGCTATCCTCCAAGAAAGAACAGGGAATTTGGAGAGACGATTCTTGAAGTTAAGAACTGGAATGTATACCATCCGGATGATGCAGACAGAATCATGCTCGAAGACATCAACTTTAATGTTCGCGCAGGTGAAGTTGTAGGCTTTGTAGGCCTCATGGGTGCAGGACGCACAGAACTTGCCATGTCCCTGTTTGGAAAGTCTTACGGTCAGAAAATTTCCGGTGAAGTCTACATGCACGGAAAGAAGATTGAAATCAACAACGTAGGCGATGCAATCAGAAACAAGATTGCCTATACTTCTGAAGACCGCAAGGGTTATGGTCTTGTTCTTGGTGATGACATCAAGCACAACATGACCATGGCTGCCCTTCCATACTACTTTTCAAAGCACAATGTCATTGAACGCAACAAGGAAATCCGCGAGTCGGAAATCAGCCGCAAGAAGTTCAATGTTAAGACTCCAAGCATTAACCAGAAGGTTGAAAACCTTTCCGGCGGTAACCAGCAGAAGGTTGTTCTTGCAAAATGGATGATGGCCCAGCCTGATGTCCTGATTCTTGACGAACCTACTCGCGGTATCGACGTTGGTGCAAAGCATGAAATCTACCTGCTTATCAACGAGCTTGTTGCAAGCGGTAAGGCAGTTATCGTTATTTCATCTGAAATGCCAGAAGCCATCGGTATTTCTGACAGGCTTTACGTTCTCAATGAGGGACGCATTGTTGGTGAAATGACTAAGGAAGAAGTAACACCTGAAAAGATCATGACGAAGATCATTCAGGATACAAACACAAGAAAGAGAGGATGAAAATGTCTGGTAAAACTAAAAAAATTGACATAAAAGAATACGGTATGGTTTTTGCCCTCGTGGCAATTTTCTTGCTTTTTGCAATTCTTACGGGAGGCAACAATGCTTCTCCAATGAACATCAACAACCTTATCATGCAGAACGGTTATGTTATCATTCTTGCAGTAGGTATGCTCCTTTGTGTTCTTACCGGTAACGTTGACCTTGGTGTCGGTTCTGTTGTTGCAGTTTGTGGTGCAGCTTCAGCCATTGCAGTTGTAGACTGGGGCATGCCTGTTCCAGTGGGAATCATTCTTGCCCTCATCGTTGGTCTTCTCTTTGGTCTGTTCAACGGTTTCTTTGTTGCATACCTTAAGATTCCTCCATTTACTGTAACACTCGCAACAATGCTCATCGGCCGTGGCCTTACATATACAGTCCTCAAGGCTCAGACAAAGGGTCCTCTTCCTGATTCATTCAGAAACATTGCAACTTCATACCTTTTCCCTAACATGAAGCTTAGCATTCCTATGGGAGAAGAAGTTCCAGAAATCCTTGAAGACGGAACTGTACAGATGGTTCAGGACATGATGAACATCAACATTTTTGCCCTTATCGTTGCTGTTGCAATTACAGTGATTCTCTTTGTTCTCATGTTCCGCAACAGAAAGAAGCTTGAAGCAAACGGTTTTGACAATGTTTCACTTACAGCAGACATCATAAAGACTGTAATTACATGTTTCTTTGTTTGGTTTGTTGCACTCAAGCTTGCATTCCTCAAGGGTATTCCAACTCAGCTTGTAATCATTGCAGTTATCGTTGCATTCTACGCATTCCTTACGGAAGCAACAGTTCCTGGACGCAACATCTATGCACTTGGTGGTAACAGCAAGGCTGCTCGTCTTTCTGGTATCAACACACAGAAGGTTTTCTTCTGGGTATATGCAAACATGTCAATCCTTGCAGCAGTTGCCGGTGTAGTTCTTTCTGCACGTAACGCTTCTGCAACACCAAAGGCTGGTGACGGATTCGAAATGGATGCCATTGCATCATGTTACATTGGTGGTGCAGCAGTTGCCGGTGGTTCCGGTAAGATTATCGGTGCAGTTGTCGGAGCTCTCGTTATGGGTGTCCTCAACAACGGTATGTCTCTTGTTGGTCTTTCTACAGATATTCAGAAGATTGTTAAGGGTGTCGTACTTCTCGGTGCCGTAACAGCTGATCTTATTTCAAAACAGAAGAAGAACTAAAAAAGTTAAGTTCTGATGTGGGCCGGTTGCAAAGTCTTGTGCATCCGGCTCTTTTTTTTGTAGGCTTTGGGCGGGGGTAGAAGGGGCATTAGCCCCGTATGTCCTGCTTGTCCTTTGTCAATATATGTCTTATTATCAAAGCGGGACGCAGACGAAAGTGTAAGAACGGGCCCGCGAATATTTGTTTTATTGCTATTATTGGTGGATATGCGTAGCCAGGGTTCGGTCTTGTGTAGGCTTTGGGCGGGGGAAGAAGGGGCATTAGCCCCGTATGACCTTCTTGTTCTTTGTCAATATATGTCTTATCATCAAAGCGGGACGCAGACGAAAGTGTAAGGACGGGCCCTCAGGGAGGTAGCATTACACTTTCGCCGTCGCTGGGACCCGCTTTGATATGGAGCTTATAATGAAAAAGACCAATGCTATGAGAATCCTCGACGGACTTAAGATTCCCTACGAGGCCAAGGAATACGACGATGATGGCGAACACGAACTTGCCAAGGGTGCTGCTGAACGCACTGCACAAAAGCTGGGAGTGTCACCTGAATGCGTATTCAAGACCATTGTATTCCGCACGGAAACCAAGGAAGTGGTGGTTTTCTGCCAGAGTGCAGTTCATGAAATCAACTTAAAGAAGGCACGCAATGCATGCGGAGCAAAGGAAGTAACTCCCGTAAAACAGGAAGAACTTCTTGGACTTACAGGCTACATACGTGGCGGGTGCAGTCCAGTGGGAATGAAGCGCAAGTTCCGCACCTTTATTGACCAGTCTGCCATGAGCCAGGAAAAGATAAACATCAGTGGCGGCCAGCGCGGAATTCAGCTGACCATTGCTCCTGCAGACCTTGTGAAGGCTTGCGATGCAGAAGTAGTTGACTTGATCCTTGAATAAAAGAAAGGCCCCTGGCAGTTCCAGGGGCCTTGTTTATTGCAGGTTTTGTTATGCCTTGTAGAAGTTGATGAGACAACCGGCAAGGATGATCTTGCGTTCGTCGTCTGTCATGTCTCCAGTTGTAAGTTCAAATTCAGTTACACTGCCGCTTGCATTAACTGCATAGGCCTTGTAAGAATCTGCCTTATCTGCAACCTGCTTCTTAACGTTTGGAATGTAAACCCAGTCACCGTTTGCAAATGGAAGCTTTTCTGTTGCTGCCTGGTCTCCGCTCTTGTAGAGGAATGGGAGCATACCCCAGTTCATCAGGTTAGAGCGGTAGCGCTTTGTTGCATATTCGCATGCGATGTTAGCAGAAGCACCGAGAACCCTCTGGCAAGAGGCAGCCTGTTCGCGTGCAGAACCGTCACCTGGCTTTACTGCGTAGATTGTAGATCCAACCTGAACGTCACTTTCCTTAACATTAAGGGCTGCACAAACCTTTGTGATTTCTGCCTTTACATCATCTGCCCTGTCGCGTACAGCCTTTGCGCGTCCAACGTATGAAGGATCCTTGCGGCTGAGTGTGAATTCTGCAAGTCCAAGTGGGTTAGAGCGGAATGAAGATGTTTCTCCTGAAGGAATGAGTTCGTCTGTTGTTGTAACAGGATCGTGGATTTCTGAAACAACCTTTACGAGGAGATTGTCACCGAGAGCTTCCATCTGTGGCCAGTCCTTGATGTTTGGCCCAAACTGGATTTCCTGTTCAGGATGTGCAACGCCCTTGCTGTCATAGATGCGTGTTTCGTAGATTGTCTTGTCAAAGAAGTACTTTTTGTTTGAGTAATCCTTATCAAAGTCTGTTGCTGCTGTAAGGAATCCCTTGTTTGCGGCTGTAGCTGCGATTGAGCGTGCGTCCATAAGGGCAACAGAAGAAATCTGTCCGTTCTGGATCTTTGAACCTTCGCGGTTAGGGAAGTTTCTTGTCGAGTGGCGGATGGAGAGGGCACCGTTTGCTGGTGTATCGCCAGCACCAAAGCATGGTCCGCAGAATGCAGTCTTGACGATGGCACCTGCCTTCATGAGTTCAACAGCAGCACCGTTCTTCATAAGGTCCATGTAGATCGGTGTAGAAGCCGGGTATACGCTCAGGTAGAACTTGTCGTTACCGGTGTTCTTTCCCTTGAGGATGTCAGCTGCTGCAACAATGTTTTCATAGCTACCACCTGCACATCCTGCGATTACCCCCTGGTCAACGTAAAGCTTTCCGTCGATGATTTTGTTTGTAAGGTTAAAGTTTACCTTGTCGCCAAAGGAAACCTTTGCGCGTTCTTCAGTTTCGTGGAGAACATCCTTAAGGTTCTTGTTAACAAAGTCGATTGTGTATGCGTTGCTTGGGTGGAATGGAAGGGCAATCATTGGAACAATCTTGTCCAGGTCCACTTCGATTACGCCGTCGTAGTATGCAACGCCCTTTGGTTCAACCTTTGAGTAGTCCTTTTCACGGCCGTGGAGTGCGTAGAATTCACGGATCTTTTCGTCTGTTGTCCAGATTGAAGAAAGACATGTTGTTTCTGTTGTCATTACATCGATGCCGATGCGGAATTCTGCACTGAGGTTTGCAACGCCTGGTCCCACGAATTCCATTACCTTGTTCTTAACGTAGCCGTTGTTGAAAACAGCACCGATGATTGCGATTGCAACGTCCTGAGGTCCAACACCTGGGCGTGGAGTTCCTGTCATGTAAACTGCAACAACACCCGGCATGTTTACATCATAAGTCTTTCCAAGAAGCTGCTTTGCAAGTTCTCCGCCGCCTTCACCGATGGCCATTGTACCGAGGGCACCGTAGCGTGTGTGGCTGTCAGAACCGAGGATCATGCCGCCACATGTTGCCATCATTTCGCGGGCATACTGGTGGATTACAGCCTGGTGTGGTGGAACGTAGATTCCGCCGTATTTCTGTGCACATGTAAGACCGAACATGTGGTCGTCGTCGTTGATTGTTCCGCCTACTGCGCAAAGAGAGTTGTGGCAGTTTGTAAGGACGTAAGGAAGCGGGAATTTTTCAAGACCTGAAGCACGTGCTGTCTGGATGATTCCAACGTAAGTAATGTCGTGTGATGTGATTTTATCAAACTTGATCTTAAGCTTTGAAGCATCTCCCGAAGTGTTGTGATTCTGGAGAATAGAATAAGCCATTGTGTTTTTAGCTGCATCTTCTTTTGCAGCGCCTTTGAATTCAGCCTGTGAAACAAGCTTTCCGTTTTCAAGGAATGCACCGGTTTCCCATAATTTAATCATAATAACCTCGAATATAAAAATACGTTGGGCCAAGGCACAACCGTTACCGGCTACCTCAAGAACCTGACTTGAGTATCATTATAGATGTTATCAGAAAAAATTGCAAAGCCCGGGACTGTAAAAATAGGCTCTGGAATGTTATTCCAGGAATGTTATTCTCCATCTCCGGAATTTTCTTCCGGTTTTGGCTCCGGTTTAGGTGCAGGTGCTGCCTTTGTCTTTGCCTTGATGACGCGTGGCTTCTTTCTGTACTTGACGATATAGCTTCCAAGCATCATGAAGAATATGCAGACTACTGCAATCATTATCACCTGCTTATCCTTGAGAACTTGAAGGGAAAGATTCATTAAAAATTTTACATCCATGTCAGTCCCTCGAATACAGGTCTCTTGTGTAGACTTTTTGCCTTACATCCGAAAGCTCATCGCTTATTCTGTTTGCAATGATCACGTCGCATTCAGCCTTAAATTCAGCAAGGTCCTTTGTAACCTTTGAATTAAAGAAGCTTTCTCCATCAAATGTAGGTTCATAGATGACAACAGGAATTCCCTTTGCCTTTATTCGCTTCATGATGCCCTGGATGGAACTCTGGCGGAAGTTGTCGCTGTTTGCCTTCATGGTAAGGCGGTAAACGCCAACTGTTGCAGGTCTTTTTGAAATTATCTGGTCTGCAATGAAGTCCTTTCTTGTGCTGTTGGAAGCAACGATGGCGCTGATGAGGTTTTCAGGTACGTCAGAAAAATTTGCCTTAAGCTGCTTTGTGTCCTTAGGAAGACAGTAGCCGCCGTATCCAAAGGAAGGATTGTTGTAGAAGTCCCCGATTCTTGGATCCAGGGAGACACCCTTTATTATGGAAGCCGTATCAAGGCCTCTGCTTTCTGCATAGGTATCAAGCTCGTTGAAGTATGCAACGCGAAGGGCAAGATATGTGTTGGCAAAAAGCTTGATGGCTTCTGCTTCCGTGCAATTGGTAAAAAGGGTCTCGATGTTTTCCTTTATGGCCCCCTGCTTCAGGAGCCCTGCAAAAGTTTCGGCTTTTTCCCTTAGTTCAGGATGGTTTTTTGGCCAGCTTACCACAATGCGGGAAGGGTAGAGGTTGTCGTAAAGGGCACGTCCTTCCCTGAGGAATTCAGGAGAGAAGAGTATCTTGAGTTCTGGAAACCTTAGGGAAATCTGTTCCGTATAGCCAACAGGAATTGTTGACTTGATGACTATGGTTGCCTCCGACTTCAGTTCCGAAAGAATTGCCAGGACTGCCTCAATGGAAGAAGTGTCAAAGTAATTCTTGTCCGGATCATAGTTTGTCGGAGTTGAAATGATGACGAATTCTGCGTTTTTGTATGCAGAGGCCGCATCGCAGGTTGCAGTAAGGTTCAGATTCTTTGTTGAAAGGTATTCCTCGATTTCCTTGTCGATGATCGGAGACTTCCTGCTGTTGATAAGGTCAACCTTGCTCTGGATGATGTCAACTGCCACAACTTCATTGTTCTGAGATAGGAGGACTGCATTTGAAAGCCCTACATAACCTGTTCCTGCAACTGCGATTTTCATTTACTTACCTAAAAATTCCTTGATGAGGGCAACAACCTTTTCCATTACCTCAATGCGGTCGAGTGTTACGCGCATGGCAAGGTGGCTTCCTTCTGTCCAGAGGCGAACAAGATATCCGTTTTTCTGGAGGAAGTCCTTGAGGGCCTGGGTGTCGATTCCAACATAGTGCATGAAAACGAAGTTTGCATCGCTTTCAAAGGCCTTTACGCCAGGGAGCTTGTTCATTTCTTCGATGAAGTAGTTGCGGCTGGCTGTAATGTCTGCAAGGAGCTTGTCGTAGTATTCCTGGTCCTGGAGTGCTGCAATGGCCATCTTGCGGCTTACATTGTTTACGCGGAATGGGTTAACGTCGAGGCGGAATACCTGCTTTGCCATCGGGTTACAGATTCCGTATCCAACGCGAACACCTGCAAGACCGTAAAGCTTTGAGAATGTGCGGCTGAAGACTACGTTTGAATATGTATTCAGAAGGTGAACAACATCATACTTCTTTGTGCTGAATCCAAGGTATGCTTCGTCAACGATTACCAGGGAAGCAGGGTTTTCCTTGATTATTGTCTCAAGGTCACCAGCTGCAAGGAATGCACCGGTTGGGTTATGTGGTGTGGTAAGGATGATGATGCGTGGTGTGATTGTGCGTGCCTTTTCGCGAAGTCCGCTAACGTCAAATTCGTATGCCTTGTCGCCAGCCTTTACGTCGTAGTAGGCAGCCTTTGCCATGCGGAGTTCAACAACAGACTTGTAGTAGTTCCAGGCAGGGGCAGAGATGAGTACAGTGTCACCCTTGTTCAAAACCAGGGTCATGATTGTCTTGATGACGTCAGAAGATCCTGAGTGGATGAGGATGTGGTCTGTTCCGATTCCTTCGCGCTTTGAGATTTCCACTGCAAGGTCGTCTTCGCGTGTAAGGTCGTAAAGCATAACGTCTTCATAAGTTGCGTTGTGAATTACTTCCATGCACTTTGGAGATGGCTTGAAGAGGTTTTCATTTACGTGGAGACGGCCTGTAAACTGTTCTGTGGAAACAACAGAGTATGACTTTGTGTCTGCATAGTTTGAAAGGTAATTGAGACGGATTGTCTGGTTTTCCATTTCTTCTTCTGCAATGAACTGCTCAACAAAGTCCTTGAAGCCAGGGTAGAATTCGATGATTTCTTCCGTAGTGTCGAATTCCTTGCAGTCTTCTTCCTCGCGCTGCATGATCTTCATCTTAAGCTGGTCGATGTGCTTTGCGTAGAAGTGATCCCAGAGCATGTACTTCATTTCCGGGTCATAGTATTCCTGAACCAAAAGGTCCTTGAATTTAGCAGAGAAGTCCCTGTTCCAGTAAGATTCGCCGATTACGTACCATCCGTTTTCTCCGCCACGCTTGAGTTCCGTGATATAGCCGTTTTCATCATAAGACTTGGCGAAGTCTTCATTGATGAATTCATCGCTGAACTTTGCTGCGTAGTATGAATCGTATACGTATTCCTTGTAAACGTTGTGGGCAAACCAGTTGTCGCTGCAGCAGATGTATGTGTTCTTAAGGTAGTCCTTTGCCGCATAGATGGAAGATGTGTTGTTCTTTTCTTCCCATTCGGTGTTTTCGATAACGATGAGGCCAGGGTACTTCTTTGCCATTTCGTAGTACTTGTCCTTCTTGTATCCTACGACGAGAATGATTTCATTTACGCCAACATCCTTAAGCTGCTTGATCTGGCGTTCAACCATGGTGTCACCCTTGATTTCAAAAAGGCCCTTTGGAAGATAGTTTGACAGAGGCATGCAACGACGGCTGCGACCTGCTGCCATGATGATTGCATTGTCAACCTTGTAAGGCTTGAGCGCTTCATATCCCTTGTCTGTTACTTTCTTGTCTTTGAGCAATCCAGCTGATTCGCATGAAGCCAAAGTCTCCTTGTCAAAACCGCTGATGTCCTTGTTCTTATGAGCTGCATAAAGCAGGTCAAATTCCTTTTCTGTCATTGCAGAACCTCCTTTCAAATGTAAAACCGCTCAATGCGGATAAATTCTATTATATAGCAAATTTTACTAGTTAAACAACTGTTTCCAGTTTTCGTTACTGTAAATGTCGTCTTTTACAGTGTACCACTCGCTGTCCTTTACGTGCCAGCTGCTTTCCTTGCGGATTCTTGTAGATTCAGCCTGTGCTCCCAACAGCTTTACGTAATCTGCCTTGTTTTCCCTCTTTAATGGATTTCCGGTGAATGGGTTCACCTGCTTTTCTTGAGGTATAATTCCCTGGGTGCAAAGCCATGGTGTGTCTGCATTGGTCATGAATTCACTGTTGAACTTCATGTCTCCGGCCCCTGCAAAATCCTTTACCATGAGGGTGCAGACAAAATTCTGCTTGTTGAGTCCCGGAAGGTTTTCATCGAGGAAGCCGTCATGGCCTCCCTTTCCGTGGTCTGAAACGATGATGATTCTTGTATTGTCATAGACGCCAAGATCCTTAAGGTGCTGCATGAAGTCACCAAGCTTCCTGAATGTTGAAATCATGGTGGTGTAGTGGTCGTCATGCTTTTTGTCAAAGACATTGTCCTTGTTCTTGAGCCTTACCGGGTCATAGTCTGGCAGTGGAAGGTCAATGGATTCGTGAACCAGTTCGTTGTCTATCATGATGAATGAATCACTGGTGCTTTCGCTGTCCGTCATTTCCGGCAGGTATTCAAGTTCGCTGTAGTTGTCTATATAGCGTGCGATTCCGTCGTTGTACCTGTCATAGCTTGTCCAGTATCCTTCATGGTATACGGTTCTTCTTAAGATCGGGCTTACCATCTTGAATATACTGAACCAGATGAAATTCCTCTTTATGTCGTGCTCAAGGTATTCAGCCTTTGGAAAATCTTCTTCCTTATACCAGTAGTCTGAATAAAGTCCGCGGGTTTCTGCCCTGACAACATACTGGTCGTCCCTGTACATGTCGGTAATCGGGTACTCAAGGTAGTTTTCGTATGGAAGGCCGGAAACAGTTACGTCAAATCCTTCTGCATGGAAAAGCCTTGGAAGGGTCAGAAGGGCTTCATTGTGCTTCTTCTGGAGGGGCTCATCCTTTCTCTGGATCATCTCCCATGGAGTGTAGTCGTATCCGCCAAAAAGCCCCGGAGTTCCGATCATTGTGTATCGTCCCATGGAAACAACGTTGGTGTAGAATTCAAAGCCGCTGAATTTTTCCCTGAGTTCCGGATTGGAATCAAGAATGTCCATTGAGTAATTGTTTATGAGGCGGTCCTGCATTATGAGGATTACATTTTTTCCGGTCTTGGAAAGATGGTAGGAAGTTGTAATGTGATCCTGAACTGCAGGCGGAGTCATCTTCCTGTATTCCCTGTTGATGGAATTGATGTTCCTGAATGAAACGGCTGCAAGGGAAATTATTACGATGGTGCAGACGGAAGAAAGCAGCTTAGCCTTGAACTTAAGGAGTGTTACTACGGCTGCAATTCCTGCGGCCATGGCAAGGGCATTTGCTGCAACCATCAGCCTTGAAGGCTCGAATTTCTGCGGGGTCATGAAAATCAGTTCCGGCAGAATCGGACCGTAATTTTCCGAGAAGATGAATGTGTTAACAAGTGCCAGGACTGCCGCAGTTCCGTAGACGAGTACGAAGCCTTTTTTTGTTCTGGCAGAAAACAGGTTGTAAAAACAAAGGGGCCAGAGTACAAAGAATCCAATGGCCTGGTAGAAAGTGTGCCTCAGGAAGACAAAGGGACTTGCAATTCCTTCAACGTAGCAGTACTGTTCCGGCTCGCTTTCCATGAGGATTGAAGGAATTCCAAGGCCTGCCATTACTGCAAGGAGAATTGCCGACGCATAGAAAACCGCTGAAGGAATCTTCTTTTCTTCCGGGAAGATTTTGTCCAGCATGGTATTCCAAAGGCGCAGGATGTATGGAAGGGCAGGGAGAATCACTGCACCAAGGGCCAGTGCAGCCCTGAAGGCAAACTTCGTTTTCTTGAATACAAGCAGGTCTGCTAGGAGTAAAAGTGCAGAAACTGCAAAGAGTCCAAGGAACATGATTTTTTTTGCATTCTTAAGCTTGTAGAAAATGTTCTTGACCAGGGAAAGAATGTTGTTCATGGTCCAGTAGATTACAAGGCCTGCAGGACTGTTGTATAAGAGAACGAGGAATACTGCGGCGCATGCAAAAATCTGGATCTTTTCCCTGGCTCCATGACCCTTTGAATAGATGAGGCCTGACGTACAGTTTATGAGGGTCATGGCAATTGGAAGAACGTTAATGGAAAAGTTTCCAATCTTGAAAAGTGAATCCGGTGCACCAAAGTTCCTTACGAAAAGAAAGGATGCTCCCTTAAGGGTTTCCAGGTGGGAAAGAAATGTATAGGCCGAGATGAAGAAGGGAATCTGGATCAGGAGGCTGAAGCTTGAGCGCAATGCCATGAGGGGATGGTAGCGATTCTGGCGGTAGTATGTGGTCAGAATCATGTACTGCTCGTCGCCCTTGAAAACGCTCTTGATGCGGGATATGGTAGGCTTCATTGCAGTCTGGATGTCCCGTTCCGTTGCCTCCCATTTTTCTGCAACCATGTAAAGGGGCAGGGTGCAAAGGGTTACTACAAAACTAAGGCCGATGACCGAAAGTCCCTGTGATTTTGTTATTTCAAAAAAGAGGGTGAAGAAAAACTCCAGGATCTGAATGATTGGAGTTATGATCACCGTAAAAAGTACAGATCCCATTTTATTCAGCCTTTCCCGTCATGAATTTGTAAACTTCTTCTCCGGCACCACCGATGTGATCCCAGGCTTCTGCCTTTGCCTCGTGGCGCAATCTTGCAAGTTCCTCACTGTCGCTGGCATTCTGGATTACGTTCTTTATGTCGGCAAACTGTTCTTCCTTGAGTTCAATTCCGAATTTCTTTACGGCGTTTACCTGCCATGGCTTCTGGCCTGGAACATCGTATGCATCGTACATGCGAAGGTCCATGTCTCCGTTGACGTACATTACCGGCTTGTCGCAGAGGAAGGTGTAGTCGTATATGATCCCGGAGAAGTCTGAGATCATGATGTCGGCTTTCTTCATCGAATAGAAGTTGTCGCTGTTGTAATCCCAGATCAGGTTTTCCCTGTCGGCATATTTTTCCGTAAGTCGGTCAAGCATTTCCTTTTCTGAAATCTTTGACTGGGGATGAGGACGCACGATTACGTTCCAGCCTGTTGCAAGAAGGGGGTCAAGAAGCTTTTCGCCGTAGCGTGTAAGGATTGCGCTTGGGCCCCATGATGGAGAAAGGAGAACCGTAAACTTGTGGTTTTCTTCAGCAGGAATTGATTCAATCTTTTCCTTGAAGATGTCCAGGTATGTGCAGCCAACGCTTACGATTTCCTTTGGCTTTATTCCGCGCTGCTTTTCAAGAATGCGCACGTCTGCTTCCTTGTACATGCCGGTAACCAGGACGCTGTCAAAATAGTCAAGGCCAAACATGCGGTACATGGTGGCATCTCCAACGGAATGCTCAAGATGTGCATAGTGCTTTACCGTCTTGCTCCGCTTCATCTGGTAAACATCAAGGCCTGGAGTTGTCATTACAACAACATCTGCCGAAAGAAGATTGAGCTTTGCAAAGGCCGCATTTCCTTCCCCGATGTATTCAGCCTTTACGAATTTGTAGTCGGCATTGAAAACATTGTCTTCCTTGTAAGAAGTAAAATATGTCACCTCCGTCTGGTGCCTTTCAAAGGCGTCGAGAACCGGCTTGAATACGTTCCAGTAGCGCTTGTCCTCATTGTAGATGACGTATTTGTGGGTGCTTTTGTCAACGGCTCCCTTGTTCCCCGTAAAGAGGAATTTTACCTTAAGAAGGGCAGCCCGTGCCAGAAAGTAAAGGGTTGCAGTGGCGCCAATGAGTATTGAAAAAAGCATGGATCCAGTACCCGGGTCGATGTATAGGAAATTGTTCATCATAATCTTCTCCATTTAATGTTATATGGTATAGTCGTTCTATTTTTCGTTAAGGCGCTTCCAGTTTCCGGCCTGGAAAATGTCGTCCCTTACAGTCCACCAGTTTTCATCTTTTACTGTAAATTGAGTCGTGCTTTTGCTCTGGTAAGGCATGATTATGTCTTCATTTGCAACAACAACGCCATCATTCTTGTAGCTTTCATCCAATGGATTGCCAGTCCAAGGATTTACGGGATTTTCAACAAGTCCACTGACGGCAAGAATCGGTGTGTCTGCATTTGTCATGAACCTGTGGTCAACAGTCAGCTCACCGGTGGAGCCAAAGTCCTTTACAAGGAGAATGGGGTTAAAGTGGTCCTTCTGGTAACCGTCGATGCGTGGGGAATCCCCGTAACGATAGTCTGCAAAATCGTCCCCGATGCCATGATCTGCAACGATGATGATTCTTGTATTGTCATAGACGTTGTTTTTCTTAAGCCAGTCAAGCCAGCTTGCAACGGCGATGTGAACTGCAACGCTGTTTGCATAGTTGTCCGTTCCCGGGATGGAAAGCCTGTCCTGGTCCACGATGCCAAGTCCCCTGGTGGAACCTGAAAAATGTGATGCCTCGTTTGTAATCATGAGGAATGAATTTGAAGTGCTGTCCAGGTCCGTAAGGCTGCTCAGGTAATAGAGGGAAGAATACCAGTCGATGAATCCGTCGTTTCCGTCTATGGCCTTTGTGTTAAGCCAGGAACCCTTGTAGTAAATTGGTGCCCTAAGAATTGCCGGGGCACACCTGAACAGGCTGACCCACAGGAGGTTTCTCTTGAGTCCGTTGGAAAGAAGAACATCGGATCCCTTCTTTGTTTCCTGCTTGTAATCTCCGGAATAATGTCCGCTAAGGGAGAATCCCCTGATCTTGTCCGAGCCGAATTTATCCACAAAGCTCATGTCTGCCACATAACTGTAGTTTCCCCAGCTTGTGTCCGTAAGGGTGGCAGTAAAACCTGCATTTTCCGTCAGGAGCCTTGGCATGAGCAGAAGGGCTTCGTTGTGCTTGTCCTTAAGCTGAACGTCGTTTCTCTTGTTTGTTTCGTAAGGGGAATATTCATATCCGCCGTAAACTGCAGGGGAACCCATGAGGGTGTGGCCGTTGAAGGAAACCGTGTTTGGGTAGAAGGTGAATCCATCGTAGGAATCCTTAAGTTCCGGCCTGTCGTTGAGGGTGTCAAGGAAGAAGGAACTTTCAAGCCTGTCCAGCATGAGGACTGCAACATTTTTTCCGGTTCTTGAAAGGCTGTACTTGGTCTTCTGGCCTGCATCGAATTTTCCTGATGCAAGAATTTCCTCGTATTCCCTGTAGTCTCTTGTGATCCTGGTGCTGTTGATGATGGAAACTGCAACAAAGGCAATGCAGGCAATCAGGGAAAGCGTTGAAAGAATCTTGGCCCTGTTGAATTTCAGCACTGCTGCAACGAGGATAAAGACTGCAATGACTGCAATGGCGTTCAGCGGCATGAAGGCCGGTCCCTGCTTTTGCATTCCGTCGAGGAACTTTAGTGTGACGTCCATGGAACCGTAGTTTCCTGCAAAGACGTAGGAGTTTACCAGTGCGCAGATGAATGCAGTTGAAAACAGAACTGCCATGAGGGTCTGAATCTTTTCCTTAAAAAGGAAGAAAATGCATCCGCTCCAGAAAATGCAGATTCCAAAGACCTGCCAGAATGAAAAATGAAGGAATGCCGTCGGATTTCCAAAGCTGTCGATGTTTGAAAATTCCTGCACGCTTGTGGAAATCATTGTTGAAGGCAATATGAGTCCCATGAACAAGGTCAGGGCTGTTGAACTCAGTGCAAAGAGTGACAGACGGGCCTTTCTGGAATGTACAAGGCTTGAAAATGGATTTGCAAGAAGCCAGTCAATGGCCTTAAGGTAAAGTGGAATTGGAATCAGGCACAGGATTGGAACTGCTGCCATGAGGCGCTTTTTCATGCTTGCAACCCCTCCGTACATGAAGAGGATGTAGAAAGCCATGAAGGCCATGAGTCCAACCATGCAAAGGTAAAGGACCTTAAGGGGATTCTTCATCTTGTAGAAGATGTTCTTGATCATGCTGAACACGTTGTTCATTGTCCAGTAAAGAACCAGTCCTGCAGGGCTGTCGTAAAGTACCACAAGGAAAAGGCATGCCATGCCGTATATCTGGATTTTTTCCCTGATGGCGTGTCCCTTGGAATATATGGTTCCCGAGATGCAGTTGATCAACGTCATTGCAATTGGAAGAATGTTCACGTTGAATGAACCGATGGTAAAAACGGCGTCCGGCTTGCCCATGTCACGGATGAATGCGAAGGATGTTCCCCTCAGGGCTTCCATGTGGCTCAGGCAGTGGTATGCAGCCATGAAGAAAGGAATCTGGATCAATATTCCAAAGCTGGAACGCAGTGCCATCATGGGATGGTAGTGGTTCTGGCGGTAGTATGTGGTCAGAATCATGTACTGTTCGTCGCCTTTGAAGACGGACTTGATCCTGTCTACCGTAGGCTTCATCTTTGCCTGGATGTTTCGTTCCGTATCTTCCCATCCTTCAGCTACAATGTAAAGGGGAAGGCAGAGAAGGGTTACCGTAAGGCTTACTCCAAGGGTTGCAATGCCAACATTATCGAATATTTTGTCAAAGAGGAAAAAAGACAATTCAATGAGCTGCTCCAGGGGGTATAAAATTGTCGTGTAAAGAATTGTTCCAAGATTCATAGTCTTATATTCTAGTGTATTTGCGATTTTGTTTCTATATTAATGGTGGAATGCTGCCTTTGCCTACTTCTTCCCCTTCAGCTTTTTACCGAGGGACCTGACTGCCGCCATGGAATTTTCCATCATGTTGAACAGGAATGGCATTTTTGCCTTTATGTCCGCCAGGGTGAACAATAGGGGCGACTGCATTATGCCGACTATTCTCTGGTCATTTATAAGGTGCACGCTGTTAAACTGGAATTTGGGGTCCAGTATCATGGCCTTTACGTCATCAGGAATGTCGCCTGTTTCCTTGATTCTCCCCTGCAGGTTCTTGTCAGCAATCTTGTAGTATGGGATGTAGTTTTTTGAGCTGAACTCGCTTGAGTAGTAGTGGATGATCTTAGCGTCCTTGAGGAATGCAAGGCCTCCGTGGCTGGGCTGGCAGTTCCATTTGCCGTCAAGAAGTGTCATCTTGAGTCCCGTGCGGTAGTTTGCCTCGTTTAGGGCGCTCTGGTCGTGAAGGTCGTGCTTTTCGTATGCTGAATACTTCCAGATTTCGTTCCAGTTCCTGAAAAGTTCCCTGCCTTCATCGCTTTTCCTGCAGAATACAAGGCCCCCGTTGATGTTGGCATTCAGTGCCTTTGTGCCGCTGAACCCAAGGTTTCTGTCGCGCTGGAGGAAGTATTTTTTGTGGATGTGCTCGTCAAGCATGCAGTGTCCGTCGAGAACTCCGCCGGTCATGGATTTTTCATTTTCAATTTCTTCAAGGGATGAACAGATGACGGTGTCGCAATCGATGTAGAGGAAGTCGTCGTCAATGTAGTCCGGTATGGATGTCTTTATCAGGCGGGAACGTTCAACATTGCTTACCTTGTCATCAAAATCTATGGAGATGATTTTTGCCAGTTCCTTCAGTTTTCTTCTATTAATAAGCTCAAAAGAAGCATTTGTTTTATCGTCTACCAAAACCGTTATGCTGGCATCCTTCATGTGATGCCTCAGGCTGAATACGGAGATGAGGCACTGTTCGTAGTACAGGTCTTTTTCTGTCGAAGTTAAAACGTAAACGTAAGTCATATATCCGAAAAGTATAAGGCAAGGAATGTCCTTTGTAAAGAAAGCCGTAATGATGTTATGTCCCGTATATGAGTCACTTTTTCCTGGAAATGTGTACAAAAGGGCTTTTTTTAGGTATATTTTAACCATGACTACACTTTCTTTGCAAAACAGGACAATTCTCGTTACTGGTGCCGCAGGATTCATCGGCAGCCATCTTTCCAGGAAAATTCTTGAATCCGTTTCAGATGCAAGAATCGTTGGCGTCGACTGCATTACGGATTACTACGATGTTTCATTAAAGGATGAACGCCTTAAGATGCTTGGCGCTTTTGGAGACAGGTTTGAATTCATCAAGGGTGACATTGCAGACAAGGCATTCATGGACAGGATTTTTTCCGAGAAGAAGCCGTCAATCGTAGTTAACCTTGCAGCCCAGGCTGGTGTCCGCTATTCAATCACCAATCCTGAAAGCTACATCCATTCAAACATAATCGGATTCTACAACATTCTTGAATGCTGCCGTAATTTTCCGGTTGATCACCTGGTTTTTGCCTCTTCATCAAGCGTTTACGGAACAAACAAGAAAGTGCCATATTCCACTGAAGACAAGGTGGACAATCCCGTTTCCCTTTATGCTGCAACAAAGAAATCCAACGAGCTTTTTGCACATGCTTACTGCAAGCTTTACGGAATCAAGGCTACAGGCCTCCGTTTCTTTACCGTTTACGGTCCAATGGGAAGGCCTGACATGGCTTACTTTAAGTTTACCAACAAGCTTGTAAAGGGTGAGCCGATTCAGATTTACAACATGGGTGACATGTACCGAGACTTTACCTACATCGACGACATTGTTACTGGAATCGTCAACATCATGCAGAAGACTCCTGACGAGACTGAAGACGGTGCTGCCTACAAGATCTATAACATCGGAAACAACAAGCCTGAAAGCCTCATGTATTTTGTTGATACCCTGGAGCAGTGTCTTTTGGATGAGGGAATCATAAGGGAGAAGGGCAAGCGTGAACTTCTGCCCATGCAGGCTGGAGATGTTTACCAGACTTTTGCCGACGTTACGGATTTGCAGAATGACTTTGGCTTTAAGCCTTCAACTGCATTGAAGGATGGCCTTGCCAAATTTGCTGCATGGTACAAGGGTTACTATAAAAAATGAATTTCTTTTACTTTATCGTCATAAGCCCAATTGAAACGGTTGTTGACTGGGTTTTTACATTCATCATAAACAAGGTTGATTCCATTGGCGTAATCGGTGCCGTGTTTGGCGTCAGCCTTGCCATAAACTTCCTTGCGCTTCCCCTGTATAACATTGCCGACAGCCTGCAGGAAAAGGAACGCAGGGTTGCAAAGTCCCTTGAGTATCGTGTTGGCCGCATCAAGAAGGCATTCAAGGGTGATGAGCAGTTCATGATGCTCACGGAGTATTACAGGCAGAACAACTACCATCCGCTTTATGTTCTTAGAAGTTCCCTTTCCATACTCATTGAAATTCCATTCTTCATCGCAGCCTATCATTACCTGAGCCACAACGAGATGCTTTCCGGTGCCTCATGGTGGATCTTTAAGGATTTGGGAAGCCCTGATGAATTCTTTTCCATATCCATTGGTTCCTTTTCCCTTGGAATCCACATTCTTCCGGTCATAATGACCCTCATAAATTTTGTCAGCGGTGCCATTTATACAAAGGATGCCACCTTCCGTGAGAAGGCTCAGCTTTACGTTGTTGCAACCATATTCCTGGTGCTTTTGTACAATTCCCCAAGCGGCCTTGTAATTTACTGGATCTTGAACAACATATTCAGCCTTGTTAAGAACATCGTCATGAAGATGAAGAATCCGGTGCGCATACTCCATGCTGCCGTCAGTGCTGTTTTTGTCCTGCTGGCCCTTTTTGTATGCAGCCGCCATGGTTCACTTGTAAAGAAAGCCGCCATGGTTTTCTTTGCACTTTTTGTTGCAGCATTGCCGGTTGCAGTTTCTGTTTTCAGGAAGGTTGCAGGCTCAAGACTTACTGTTTCTTCCTCTGTTGAATCAAAGTCGAATTTTTCATTACTGCTTTTTTCAGGTCTTGGACTTGCACTTTTGTGCGGCTTCATGCTTCCGTCGGCAGTAATTTCCACAAGTCCTGCTGAATTTTCCTTTTTGGGCAGGACCCTTTCTCCAGTTTCCTATATCTGGTCAAGCTTCTTCGTTTTCTTTGGCTTCTTTGTTTTCTGGCCTGTTGCAATCTACAAGATGTTCGGGGACAAGGTAAGGCGTGTAACTCCATTGCTTTTTTTTGCAGTACTTGTCTGTGCCCTGGCAAATGTCTATGTTTTCAAGCATTCCTATGGAAACATGAACGTAAGCTTTACCCTTGATGATGGAAACGTGCTTAAGAAAAACGGATTCTTTCTTTCCGTTATGCCTCTTTTTGCCCTTGGCCTTGCACTTGCCTGTCTTTTTGCATTCCATAAATTCAGGAAGCTTTCCGTTCTGTCATTCATCGTCTTTTCTGTCTGCCTTGCAGAGGGTGGACTTGGATTTTTTAAGACAAATGAAATAAAGAGGCAGTTTGAGCTTCATTCTGAAAACCTTGCAGAAAAAGCTGACGTAAAGTCCGGTGCTTTAGAAATAAAGCCTGTATACCATCTTTCAAGGTCGGGAAAAAATGTCATCGTCCTCTTTTTGGACAGGGGAATCAGCTCCCTCTTTCCTGTAATCCTCAGGGATTTTGGACTTGAAGACAGTTTTGCAGGATTTACCTACTACCCGAACACCCTGAGTTTTTCGACCCATACTTCCGTGGCTTCTCCTGCCATGATGGGTGGCTATGAATATTCCCTTGAGAACATCAATGCCCGTGGCGACGAATTGCTGCGCCTTAAGCACAATGAAGCCATGCTTGCTGCTCCCAAGCTTTTTGCAGATGCAGGATTTGAAGTTACGGTTACGGATCCGCCGTGGTCCAACTATGCCCATGAAGGGGATTATACTCCCTTTGAAAAACATCCTGAAATCAACGCATTCCGCACATTTGGAAAGTATACCGACCTTTATTTTAAGGAACTTGGAATTCCCGGAGGCCAGAATGCGGACAAGGCAGACATTATCTGCCGAAAGGAAATCCGCAATTTTTCCGTGATCCAGATTATGTACCCTCCAGTTCGTTCCACATTCTACAGGCTTTGCCGTGCCAATAACCTTAAGGATGACAGGAACTTTTACGACATTTTCTCAAGCCTTTACTTTCTTGATAGGTCTACAGATTTTACGAGCAAAAAGAATACATTCTTCTTTATAGATAACGACACTCCCCACGAGCCTCATGCCCTGGAAAACAACTATACGATGATTTCAGGTAAGGAAGTGAGCCTTGAAAGGGCACATTATGACGTCAATGCCGCATCCCTTATTCAGGTTGCAAAATTCCTTGATTACCTTCGCACCAACGGTGTCTATGACAACACAAGGATCATAATTGTTGCCGACCATGGAAACAACCTTAAGACGGAAAGGTTTTCCGCTTTTGCCGGCATGGATGTAAATCCAGCCTATTACAATCCTCTTTTTGCCGTAAAGGATTTTGACAGCAAGGAGCCGCTTTCCGTGTCGGAAGAATTCATGACCAATGCAGATACGATTTTCGAGGCAAGAAAGAATCTTGATGTTTCTTCTGTAAATCCATTTACTGGAAGGGAACTTGTTCAGCAGAAGGAAAATGGAATCACGGTCTATCCACTTTCCAGGGGAGAACATCATGCAGACCAGCTCATGAACAAGAGCAGGTTTACCCTTGATGAAAGCCGGGCCTACCATGTTTCCGGTGACATTTCCAAAACTGAATGCTGGGTTCCCCTTTCCCGGTGGAAGCAGGATACCAATGGAGGTTCAAGATGAATTCCATGAATTTCATTCCCCTGTATATTGACCCGGGCACGGGCAGCATGCTTTTTTCCCTTTTCATAGGACTTGCGGCTGCTGCAACATTTGGTGTCAGGGCCCTGTTCCTTAAGCTTAAATTCATTTTTTCCGGCGGCAAGGTGGAAAAGAATTCCCAGGGAAATTCAATTCCCTTTGTCATTTTTTCAGATCACAAGCGCTATTGGAATGTTTTCAAGCCCATCTGCGATGAATTTGAAAGGCGTGGAATTGACCTTACATATTACACTGCAAGCCCCGATGATCCGGTGCTTGATGCAGCCTACAGTCATGTTCATGGCGAGTATCTTGGAGAAAAGAACAGGCCCTACGCAAAGCTGAATTTCCTGCAGGCTGACGTTCTTCTTGCAACGACTCCAAACCTTGATGTCTACCAGTGGAAGAGAAGCAAGGGCGTTAAATGTTATGTGCACATTCCCCATTCCGTTTCTGATTTTGCAGGCTACAGGATGTTTGCCCTTGACCATTACGACAGCGTTCTTGCATCCGGTGAAAACCAGCATCCATCCATGGTAAAGCTTGAGAACTTAAGGCCTGCAATTAAAAGAAAGGAATTTACTGTTGTAGGTTCCACATATCTTGATTCCATGGAAAAGCGCCTTGAAAGTGCAGGCCGCCCAGAGACTCAGGAAAGGAAGATGGTTCTTGTTGCACCTACATGGGGCAAGAGTGGAATCCTTGCAAGGTTTGGCGAGAAATTCCTTGACTGCCTTACAAGGACTGAATATGAAATCGTTGTCCGTCCCCATCCCCAGTCAAAGACGGCGGAGAAGGAACTTCTTGAAAGCCTTGAAAAAAAGTATCCTGACATAAAGTGGAACTATGACAACGACAACTTTGACATACTGAACAGGGCCGACATCATGATTACGGATTTTTCCGGAGTCATATTCGATTATTCATTGGTCTTTGACAAGCCTGTGATTTATGCAGACACAAGTTTTGATTCCGGTCCTTATGATGCTGACTGGCTTGATGAACCCATGTGGGAATTCAGGATTCTTTCAAAGATTGGAATCCAGCTTAAGGAAGATGACTTTGGAAGAATTGGTGAGATAATTGGTGATGCAATTTCCAGCGAGAACCTTAAGGCTTCCAGAAGGGAAGTGCGTGACGAAGCATGGCAGAATCGTGGAAATGCTGCAGCCTCTGTTGTTGACTATCTTGTTGGCAAGCAGAAGGAATTGGTTGGGTGACAGATGAATAGAAAATTAAAACTACCTTTAAAAATCATTCTCTTTTTTGGAATCTTTTACTGCATCTGTTTTGTCCTGGCTTTTCTTTTGTGCGATGAAAGTTCTTCCTATACCCGTGTATTCATGCACGAATTCTATGAGCAGAAGAAGGAAGGCAGAAACATAGACGTTCTTTTTTCCGGTGCAAGCCACGTGTCCCATGGAATCGACACTACGGTTTCCGATGCTGTTTTTGGAAAGAACACTTTCTGCACAGGTTCAGCAGGCCAGAACATCGAAGGAAGCTATGCCATAATTCAGCAGGCCCTTAAGCTTTATGACGTGGAAAAGATCTTTGTTGAACTTGACTTTGCCATTGCAACAAGGCCTCCCGTAAAGGATCGAAATGGATTCAAGCCGGATTATTCCCTTTTAAAGAGCATCCGTGATCCAAGGATTAAGCTTGACTACATGCTGAGCATGTCTTCGCCAAGGTACTACCTGAATTCAATTCTTCCCATTGGAAAAGACAAGCACATGACCCTCAATCCCAAGGATTTGAAGTTCCGCCTTAAGTCCTTTTTTAATGGAGACTACTGGAGCTACAACTATGTGGATAAGGATGCCGATTACGCTGGCAAGGGATCCCTTCTGGACATACGCGTTGTTGAAAACGGGACTTTTTCTTCTCCGGTTGTTGAAGGCCCCATTCATGTGGAAAACGTTAACTCCGACTGGGTAAGGACAATCGACAAAATCATTGAAGACTGCAGGCAGAAGAATGTGGAACTGATTTTCTACAACATGCCAAACTCGGACTTTTACCTGAACGAAAAGGGCAACTACGATGAGTATTATTCATTCTGCAGGGATTTCTGCTCTGAGCGCGGATTTGAATTCTATGACTTCAACCTTGCCAAGGAAGAATACCTTCCCCTCGAAGACTGCGATTTTCATGATGACAATCACTTCAATAAGTATGGCGTAAAAAAGTGGACGGAAATTTTCTGCAGCTTTTTCCTCGACAAATATGACAGGTCTGATTTCTTCTATTCAAGCTATGCAGAAAAGATGCAGGCCCAGGAAGACAAGGTTTACGGTCTTGTGCTTCTTGAAAAGGATGACGGGCGTGCCATGGATGTTGTTCCTGTCGTGAACCACGTTGAGCCTGAACGGATTACCTACGATGTGTTTTTGGATTTGGGTGATGGGGAACAGCCTTTCATGAAGAATGCTTCTGGCGGTTCCTTCCAGTTTTGTGCCCTGTCTTCTGATAATGAATATGGTTCTGACAGGAATTGTTTTGAAATTCGCTTTCCGGGAAATTCTTCCGGCAAGATCAGGGTCATCAGTTATCTTGATGGTGTTCAGCAGAATGTCTGTTCAGGCAGGTTTGCTTCATATTAGAATATAAAGGGAATTATTATGAATCTGTTTTCATTTACATTTGCATTTTTCATAGGATTTGCTCTCCTTGTCTATTACCTGGTGCCAAGGAAGTTTCAGTGGATCTGCATTTTTGCTGCCAACACTTTCTTCTACTTTTATAGTGGAGTTTGGAACCTTGTCTTTGTTGCGGCAAGTTCTGCAATTTCATTTTTTGCAGCCCAGGTTGTTGGAAAGTTCAACGAGTCTGTAAAAGCTAGGAAGGCTGAGCTTTCAAAGGAAGAATTCAAGGCCTACAAGAACAGTGTTCTTAACAGAAAGAGACTTGTCCTTGTACTCATGCTTTTGCTTGATATAGGACTTCTGTTCTACCTTAAGTATTGGCGCGTCCTTGTTGGGGCAAAAACATTGTTCCTTCCGCTTGCAATTTCCTACTACACCCTGCAGACCATTTCCTACTTCATGGACGTTTATAATTCAAAGTATGGCAGGGAGACAAATTTCTTGCGGTACTTCATCTATGTTTCATTCTTTCCTCAGTTCCTCATGGGGCCTATAAACCGCTACGACAATCTTGGAAAGCAGTTTAGGGAAGAGCACCCCTTTGATTTTGAGAACATCAAGCATGGAGTCATGCTGATTCTGTACGGTTGCCTTAAGAAGTTCCTTATTGCCGACATGCTTGTAAAAAGAATCAGCGACATTCTTGATCCTAACTTTTCTTCACTTCCAGGGAACATCATCGTCTTTGGAATCCTCATGTATTCAGCCTATCAGTATGCAGATTTCTCCGGTGGAATTGACATCGTTCTTGGTGTTGCAGAACTCTTCGGAATCAAGATGCAGCCAAATTTCCGCCAGCCATATTTTGCAACAAGCCTTGCCGATTTCTGGCGCAGGTGGCACATAAGCCTTGGATTGTGGATGAAGGACTACGTTTTCTATCCGCTTTCATTTACAAAGAAGATGAACAGCCTTGGAAAATTCGCTTCAAGGTTTGGAAAGCATTTTGGACGGGTTCTTCCTGCCTGCATTGCAAACATCATAGTTTTTGTCCTTGTTGGAATCTGGCATGGCCCGGAACTTCATTTCCTTATCTGGGGACTTTACAACGGCCTTGTCATTGCCCTGAGCGACATGTTTAAGCCTGTTTTTGAAGATGTAAACAAAAAGCTTCACATAGACACGGAATCCAGGTGGTTCCATATTTTCAGGATCGTAAGAACCTTTGTCATTGTAAACATCGGATGGTATTTTGACAGGATTGTTGATGTAAAGAAGAGCTTTGTGTTCCTTAAGAATACATTTGTTCACTTTGGCGGAATCCTTCCAATGCTCCATAAGTCCTACTGGAACGATGTCCTTGGAAAGATTTCAAACTTTGAATCCCAGATCATCCTTGTTGCAATCGGATGTGCCATCGTCTTTGTTGTCAGCGTCCTTAAGGAAAACAAGGTTGATGTTTGGGAGTCAATCAAGAGGCGGAATATTGCTTTCCGCTGGGCATGCTATTATGTACCCCTGATTCTTGTAATTCTGTCGCTGACCTTTACTGCTGGCGACACGGGATTCATGTACGCACAATACTGATTTAATGGAGAGTTAAGATGAAATATACCCTGCTGGATTATCTTGAAGAAACTGCTGGAAAATATCCGGATAAGACTGCCTTTGCAGATGTAACTTCTAAAATTACATGGGCAGAACTTGTGGCAGAATCGAAAAAGCTTTCTGTCGTCATTGCAAGACACTTTAAGGCCGGTAATGCGGTTCCCATCATGATTGAAAAGTCCGTAAGGACCATAAAATTCTTTTTTGCTTCCATGTATGCCGGTTGCTTCTATTCATATTTTGACTGGAGCTTCCCGGATGAACGCCTTAATTCCATGATCGGCACATTGGGTGTTGCAAATATCATTGCTGACAGGAAGTATGAAAAGAAACTTGCTTCCCTTAATGTAAGTCCACTTTACTTTGATGATCTTGAGAAGGAAGCGGAAAATGCTGACGGTTCTGGAGCAGATGCAAGGCGCCGTAACATCATCGATACGGATGCAGTCTATGCAAACTTTACTTCCGGTTCCACTGGAAATCCTAAGGCTGTCGTAGTTGGCCACAGGTCGGTTATAGACTTCATTTACTGCTTTACGGAAATTTTTGGAATTCAGTCTTCAGACAACATTGCAAACCAGGCACCCCTTGATTTTGATGTTTCGGTAAAGGATATTTTCTCAGGCGTTTTCACTGGGGCTTCCGTTCACCTTGTTCCAAAGATGTTCTTTTCTTTCCCTACAAAGCTTTTGGACTATCTTGAGGAACGTGAGATTACTGTTCTCATCTGGGCTGTCTCTGCCCTGTGCATGGTTTCCACCCTCAATGGATTTGACTATAAGGTTCCTTCTAAGCTCAGAAAAATCATGTTCTCCGGTGAGGTCATGCCATGCAAGCAGCTTGAGATTTGGAAGAAGTTCGTGCCTGAGGCTGAATACATAAATCTTTATGGCCCAACGGAAATAACCTGCAACTGTACATACTACAGGATTCCAAGGGATTCAATTCCGGATCCTCTTCCCATCGGGCAGGCATTCCCCAACGAAAGGGTTTTCCTTCTTGATGAAGATGGCAATGAAATTACGGAAGCTGGAAAGGAAGGTGAACTTTGCGTAAGCGGAACATGCGTTGCAATTGGATATTACAATTCACCAAAAACAGCCGAGGTCTTTGTCCAGAATCCGATTAATCCTTCAAGGTATGAAAGAATCTATAAGACCGGTGACCTTGCAAAATTCGGTGAAGACGGAAACCTTTATTACATTGGACGAAAGGATACCCAGATCAAGCACATGGGCCACAGAATCGAGCTTGGAGAAATTGAGGGCGCTGTTTCCAAGCACGACAACATTACAAGAACCTGCTGTATCTTTACCCAGAACAAGATTTTTGCCTTCTATATTGGAAAGGAGACTGAAAAGAAGGAAATCGTTACCATGCTAAAGGCTGCAATTCCTTCCTACATGATTCCAAGTGATTTCATCTATATTCCTGAATTTCCCATGACAAAGAACGGAAAAATTGACAGGAAAGCTCTGGAGGTTAAGCTCAATGGCTGAAATTGAACTTTCAGGAATTCCGCAGCTTGCAGAAAAATACGGAACTCCATTTTATCTTTTTGACGAGGATGAACTTAAGGAACGGGTGGCTCAGATTAAAAGCCGTCTTCCTGGAAATTCAAGGCTTTGCTATGCAATCAAGGCCAATGCCTTTGCCGTTGGAATGCTTAAGGATGATGACATTCTTTTTGAAGTCTGTTCTCCTGGTGAACTTACCATCTGCGAAAAGGCTGGATTATCTCCATCTAAAATCGTTTTCTCCGGGGTTTGCAAGACTTTTGAGGATGTAAGGCGGGCCTATGATCTTAAGGTAAACACCATCACCCTTGAATCAAAGACTCATCTTGCCCATCTTGTAAGGGTCCTTGAAAGCCAGGAAAATCACCCTCAGGATGTAATCATTCGCCTTACCAGCGGCAATCAGTTTGGCATGAGCGAAAGGGATGTATACGACTGTGTTGCTGAACTTAAGAAATACGAAAGCATTAACATCCGTGGAATTCATTTCTTTACCGGCACCCAGAAGAAGCTTAAGAAAATCGCAGAAGAAATTACTTACATTGAATCCTTTTGCGACACCTTGCAGTCTGAGACGGGCATCACCTTTTCAAGCATTGAATATGGACCGGGACTTGGCTATGACTATTTTTCCGGCAAGGATGAAAGCCGCAATTTTACTGACCTTGAAGAATTCGTAACCCTCATGGAAAAATCACGGTATGATTATGTACTTGAAATGGGCCGTTATGTTGCTTCTTCCTTTGGAACCTATGTTACAAGAATCATGGATGTTAAGGGTGATGAAAAGAACCGTTACTGCATAATCGACGGAGGAATCAACCACATTAATTATTACGGCCAGATGATGGGAATGAAAAATCCCCGCACTTGTCATGCTGCAGGAAATCCATCGTCGTCGGAAGTAGTGGATTGTACCATTGCAGGTTCCCTTTGTACTACAGCCGATGTTGTCTTAAGAAAGCTATCCCTTGCATCTCCTGCGGAAGGGGACTTCCTTGCATTCCGTGACATTGGGGCCTATTCCGTAACGGAAGGAATTTACCTTTTCCTGAGCCATCCTCTTCCTGCAATATTAAAGGCATCGGGCAAGGATGTGGAACTGTTGCGTACTGCACAGGAAACTTGTATACTTAATGGAGTCCCTGTAAATTGCTAGTTTTAGGGATTCCCTTAATTGTAATGACTTATAATTATTAGATTATTAAAGAGGAGATTTTTATGGACGAATTACTGGATATTTTGAAGGAAATCAAGCCTGATGTGGATTTTGAAAGCGAGACAGGGCTCATCGACAATGCAATTCTTGATTCCTTTGACATTGTGCAGATTGTTACACAGTTGAAGGATACTTTTGAAATCGACATTTCACCGGCTGATATAGTTCCGGAAAATTTCAATTCAGCTCAGTCCCTCTGGGCCATGGTTGAAAGACTGCAGTAGTCGCTGCAGGCTAACAGGCACACTTTTTTTCCTTATTTGGATGGAGTGTGCCTTTTTGTTTTGGCTTATGCCAGTAAAAATGTTGTTCTTCTCACGTCATTTGAATAGAATGGAATAGGTATGTTCAGGAAAATTTATAAATTTGCGTTATTTGTCTTTATATTTTACATATTGTGCATTTTTACAGCTTTTTTTGTTAGGGACGATGATGCCAGTTATACAAGATTGATGTTCAAGGAATTTTACAGGCAGGATGGAATTGACATGATGGTTTGTGGTGCGAGTCATGTAAGTCATGGTTTGTATCCTAAAATGATGGATGAAGAACTTGGCTTAAAAACCTTTTGCACTGGAACTCCGAGCCAAAGAATTGACGGAACATTTTTTTTAATTAGAGAAGCTGCTTTTTTATATCAGCCGAAGGAAATTTGGCTTGAGATGGATTTTACTCAGGCTACAAGAGCTGGAATTTTTTCCAAGTCTAAGCCAGAAAGAAATGTTTTTCTTGTTCAAAATTACATAAATAATCCTTTTTCCAGATTAAAATATATTATGTCGGCTTCTGCCCCCAAGTATTGGCTGAATTCCCTGTGTCCCATTGGAATAGAATCGTTGATTGACTTGAATCCAAGGCATGTTGTGAGACGGGTTAAAAACAGAATCTTGAGTTTTTTGGGAAGAGAAAATTATCATTTGGCTAATGGTGCTTATTATGCAGGAAAAGGATCTGTCTTTGAGTCTGACTATATTGAAAATGGAACATTTACTTCTGGAATTGAAACTCCAATAGGAATGGATGAGATTTCTTTTGATTTCGAAAAGACCATTTATGACATAATAAATTTTTGTAGCGAGAAAAATATAAAGCTTAATTTCTTTGCTCAGCCGCAGTCGGATTTTTATCTTGTTGAGCAGGGTAATTATGATGAGTATTATTCCTATATTTCTGACTTGATTGGAAAGAAAGGCTATCATCTGTATGACTTTAATCTTTTGTCAGAAAAGAAATGTTCTTTCTCTGATGATGATTTTTTTGATGACAACCATCTTAATGAAAAGGGAATGAGAAAATTTACGAGCCTGTTTTGTGAATTTTATAGACTACCTGATGAAGAAAGAAACGGATATTTTTGTTCTTCCTACGAAAGCAAATTACAGGATGGTAAAGAAAGGGTTTTGGGCTTGCAGATTGAAAATGATTTGATGAATAATTTTGTAAGGGTCATTCCTGTCATGGGGCATGGAGACTTTGATAAAATTAGTTTTGACATTTACTGTGTGTCTAAGGACGGCAAAACTGCTGAATTTAATTCATTTAGAAACGATAATGAACTGAAGTTGGAATGCAATTCATTATCTTCCGGAGAATTCGTTATCGATACATATTATGGTGCAGAAAAGCAGCATAGTTGTACCGTGTCCTTTTCATGGCTGTAGCGTTTTTGATTATTCTATTTGTTTCCAGTTGTCATTGTTGTAAACATCTTTTCCTGTAAATACATACTTTTTCCCATATAGGAATTTTTTTTCATTTCTCATTCTCAGGGCACTTCGAGTACCTGTTTTTGCAAGTCCAATTTCAAAGGTGTTAAAATCGTCCTTTGTTTTTAATGCGTTTCCATTCATAGGATTTATCGCAGGTATATTCAGTTTTTTTATGGCAAGATTTACTGTTTCTGCGTTTGTCATGAATTCACTAGAAGTTTTTAGTTCTCCAGTTTCATTAAAGTCTTTCACCATAAGTAAAGGGGTGAAATTTGAAAATCCTGCTCCTGTATTACCATGATCTGACACTATGATTATTCTTGTATTGTCATATACCTCGTTTTCTTTCAGGAAGTTTATCCAAGAAGCAAGCATTTTTATCCCTGCCGCATAAACCTGATAATAGTTGCGTTGTGTTGCATTCGATGGCTTGAAATTTCCTGTTGTAGCCTCAGGATGCTGTTCATCAATCTTGCCTAATGAAAAATCATTTCTTAATGGAGATTCTTCGTGTAATAGGAGATTGTAAATGTATGTGTAAGTTGGTTTGTTATTGTTTGTTTCTGTGATCTGTGGTAGATAATATAATTCAGAAAACGAATCGAGGGTGTTGAATGCATTTGAAGAAGATAAGTTTTTAGGATAAATCTGATAATATTTCCCTCCATTGTAAAAGGAATCTCTCATGGATGGAAATATCATTTGAAGAATTGAAAATCTTTTTACGGCCTTTATTGTAATTTTATCCTCATTTTTTGATAGAAGATCTGCGTCAGGGTGTTCATCTGCATAATTTTTGCTGTATTTTCCCATGAGTGATTTGGTGTTGATTTCAGGTAATCCATCATATATTTCAAAGCCGTATTTGTCCTTGTAGTTTGCATCACATGGGTCAATAAGTGTTACATCATAACCCGCATTATTAAAAAGAGTTGGCATGACAAGCAATGATTCATTGTGTTTTTCCACAAGCAACTCATCTGAACGGCTGTCAATTTCTGAAGGCATGTAATCATATCCCCCATGGAGGGCAGGGGAAGCGATTAATGTGCTTCCAGAAAAGCTTAATGTGTTTGGGTAGTAGGTGAATCCAGAAAAATCCCTGTTTAGTTCTGGAAATTGTTCAGTAATATGTGGAAATAATTGAGTCATTGCCAAATCAATGAAAAATACAACGACATTTCTTTCGGTTTTGCTTAAATTGATTTCAGGCTGTATTGTATTGTTGCTGTCTGAATTATCCTTCAGCAATACGACATATTTTTGGTATTCCCTATTGATGATAACATATTTGCTGAGTCCAAATATGAATTCTGAAATTGATAGGATGATTGCAATGGAAAACAATGCATACTGCTTTTTATGCTTTGAGCAAATAATATAAAGGAGGACAGTTATGAGAAATGTAATGGCAGATCCTAAGGTGTTTGGTAATGAATTGATTTTTAGGCATCCCTTGTCTTGCAATCCGAAGAATACTGTAATCATTCCGTATTCATGCTTAAAGACATATACATTTGTTATGGCACATATTGCCATAACAAAAAAAACAAGGGACATGGTTGATTTCACCCTTGAGTTGAACATTTTGAAGATGCAAAGGGGCCAAGCAACAAAAAGTCCAAAAAAGTAAAATACAGAACTGTTTATATATGTCAAAGGGGAATTTGTTGATCCTAAAAATGAAAATTCTTCTGGACTGGTTGCTATTGTGGCTGATGGCAATGTAAAACCCGCCAAAAGCCATAGGGAAATGCAGGAAAAGAAGAAAATCGGAAAGACGGATTTGTCATCTTCAATCTTATTTTTTACCGAAAGATTGAATTTTATCCTTACATAATTATAGATGTAAGGAGCCGCTATAAATGCCATGGAGAAAAGAACAATGAACAGCTTTTTTTTCAAGTCTGCATATTTAAAAACGAATGGTATGGAAATGCAAAGAATACTAAAACATAGTGAAAATAGGGAATAGACAAATTTTCCTGGATTCTTAAAGTTAAGGACAATATTTTTTACAAGTGAAAATGTATTGTTTAGGATCCAATAAAAAACAAGACCTGAGGGAGAATTGTAGAGCAGAAAAAGAAAAATAACTGCCAAAACATATGTTTGGATTTTTTCTCTGAGTGGAGCACCTTTAGTATAAACTGCCGTAGATACAGCGTTTATTGCTGTCATTAGTACAGGAAGCAGATTTAGGTTGAACCTCCCGATTCTTATGAGTGAATCAGGACTGCCAAGATCCTTTAAAAAAAGAATGCTCTGGCCATCAAGTGCAGTGCAATTGCTTAAAAAATGGTAGCCTGCTATAAAAAATGGAATTTCAATCATTATGGAAAGAGCTGAACGAAGTGCATACAACGGATGATAGTTGTTTATTCTGTAGTAAGTGTTGAGCATCATGAACTGTTCGTCACCTTTAAATGTTTTCTTTATATGTGCGGTCCATCTGCTCATTTTCTGCTGAAGGTTTCTTTCTCTCAGTTGTAATGCGTCAGCCATGTTGTAAAGCGGTAATGCAAGAAAATTTACAGCAAGACTTACAGCTATAATTGCACCCGTAACGCCAAACATGTCAAATTTGGAAAGTGAAAAGCAAAAACAGAATTCTATAAATGATTCAATTGGTGAAATTAAAATGTCGTATAAAAAATGCATCGGTTATTCCCTTCCAAAGTATTTAATTGAATTACAAACTAAGGTTGTATAGAAATCACTGTTTCTATGCAAAATGTGGCCATAGCAATCTGAATAAAAGGATTCATCTGTGAGTTCAGAAAAGATAGGATCCTCAAAGCCGTTTATTACTTGATTCTCTTCAAAAAGTTTTTTTGTGGAATTCATCATTTTATCGTACATGATGATGTTTTCCCTTGTGCAAACTGGAGTTGGGCATACAAGGATGTAAAGGTCAATATTATTGGTTTTGCATATTTGTGAGATTTTTCTTAAGTATATCAGGTCATTTATGTCAATTTGGCTTGTATACAATTGTTCTGTTGCGCTTTTAAATCTGAACAGCGGATTTTGCAGGTCATTTTTATCCACAGGAATTTCTTCGTCTTTTTGTAAGGTCTGCACTGATGCTTGGCTTGATTTGTCAACTTTTGAATTTCTTTTTGATTCTGCAACTTCTTTTAGCTTTCTAGGGCTTTGAAGGTTTTTAGAGAAAGAGGAAAAATTGAAAATTCCGGAAGTATATCGTTCTTTAGAAAGACCTAGCAGTGATAGATATTTAAGATGTATGGACTTTTTTGAGTGCTTCATCAAAAATCTATGAAATTCAGGATATCGGGGATACTTATATGGGGGAATCCTAAAGGACTGTAGAAAATCAAATCCACAAATAAATGTTTTTATATCATTTTCCTGTAATGCATCCAAAAGAATGTAATAGGAAGTTTCTAATGTTCCTCCTTGGATGGAAAATACATAGGCGTTTTCATCAAAATAGTCAGAAATAACTTTTGAATTTACGGCACCTTCAAGACTGCTGCCAGTGACTAGTATGTTTATGTTGCGATCATTTAATTCGAAATCATCAAATTTCTTTGCTAGAGTTGAATATGGCACAAGAAGATAGTTGAAAAAACATGTTATCGATATGACAAGGGCAATAAAAGCGGTTGCGGTCAAGATATTTTTTTTAGAATACAGCATACATAAATCCTACCATTTCTTCTGACTGGAATAAAGGAACTGCAAAAATCAGCGCAAGGTAAATAATCCATCTTACTGGAAGTTTTAGAGAGGCTATTTTTTCCCTTATGTCAAGATTTTTGCCTTCCTTTAATACGCTGACAATAAACCATATGAGGCAGAAGAATAGAATGATTAGCAGTGAACTTCTTCCATAACCTTCGAAACTGAAATTTGAAATCAATTTGAAATTTGAAAAATCAAAAAGCTGCTTTGTCATTCCGATGCTTTGAGTCATGTTCCTTACATCATCAAAGAGGCAACTTAAATTTACAAGTATGAAGGTTCTGATAATTCTAAAGACTCTCCAAATGAAGGAATCAACAGGTATTTTAAGTTTTTCATCTATCTTTTTATAGGCAGGCTCTGCAAGCGTACTGAAGGCAATGATAAAGCCATGGAAAACACCATACCAGATGAAATGCCATTCTGCGCCATGCCAGATGCCAACAATCAGGAAAACCAAAATGTTTCCAAGGCATGCAGGTATTGTCTTTGCAAGAAATTTGCTGTGGACGGAAAGTTTTTTTGAGAACTTAATCATTGTATTAGAGATTGTGAAAGGATAAAAAATGTAATCTTTCATCCACTGTCCAAGGCTTATATGCCATCTACGCCAGAAATCTGCAATTGACGTTGCAAAATATGGCTGCCTGAAATTTTCTGGAAGTTTTATGCCAAAAAGTTCGCTTGCTCCAAGAACTATGTCAATTCCTCCCGCAAAATCTCCATACAGTTCAATCGAATAGAAAATCAAGCCAATAAAAATTATGTAGGAAGGCAAAAGTTCATAGCTTTCAAAAATGTAGTTTACGATTAAGGATGCCCTGTCTGCAATAACAAGTTTTTTTATGCATCCCCATAGAATTCTTTGAAGCGCAAAACATGTGTTTTTATATTCCAGCCTATGTTCCTTTTCAAAAAGTTCCTGGCGTAGAATGTTGTTTTTGTTGATGGGACCTTGAATCAAGCTTGGAAAGTAGCTTACAAATAGAGCATAGTGAAGAAAATTTCTTTCCGCCTTGTACTTGCCGTAATAAACATCAAACAGATAGCCTGTAATGGAAAATGTATAGAAGGAAATTCCAAGTGGAACAAAAAAACTTATAAAATTGTAGTGAGCATTGAATAATGAAAGAATGTTGGCTGCGATGAAATTGAAATATTTTAAGACGCTGAGGAGCCCAAAGCAAAACAGGATTCCAATGGATAAAAACAATTTTTTCTGTTTTTTTATTTTTTCACGAAGAACTTTTTTTCCATTTTTATCAGTTATCTGCTTAAGTTCGTCTGTTGATGCGTCCTGAATAAGCTGTATTTTTAGAGCAACCCAAAAAGAGACAAGAGTAGTTATGAAAATGTACGCCAGCCCCTTTAAGCCCGAAAAGGCATAGAACGCATAGCTTCCGATAAGTAATATAGCCCATCTTTTTTTTTGAGGAATTGCATAATAAATGGTGAAGGCTATGAAAAGAAATATGCTAAAACCAAATGATGTAAGTGACATTCGGTACTCTCCAATTGTTTTGGGATAATTTTAGCAAAATAAGCTGAAAAATAAAAGAGATATATTGCTTGATTGCCGTAAAATCCTTAAAATCAGGATATGCAACGTTTGTTATATATTGACCCTGGTACAGGTAGCATGCTTTTTTCCCTTTGTATCGGTCTTGTTACTACTTTGATTTTTGCTGTTAGAGTAATAGAATTGAAGCTTCGTTTTATCCTTTCTGGTGGAAAAGCGCAAAAATTAAGTTCAAATAAAATTCCTTATCTGATTTTTTCAGATCACAAGCGTTACTGGAATGTTTTTAAGCCTATATGTGATGAATTTGAAAAACGGAAGATATATCTTGTTTATTATACCCAGTCGGAAGATGATCCGATTTTTACAGCAGGATATGAATATGTAAATCCTACTTTCATTGGAGAGGGAAACAAGGGATTTGTGAAAATGAACATGCTCAATGCCGGAACCGTCCTTTCCACGACTCCAGGACTGGATGTTTTGCAGTGGAAAAGAAGCAAGACTGTGGATCGGTACATTCACATTCCCCATTCATGCGATATAGAAGGTTATAGAATGTTTGCCCTTGATTTTTATGATGCAGTTTTATGCACGGGCCAGCATCAAGTTGATTTCTTGAACAAAATTGAAGAACTTAGGCCAGGGACAAAGAGAAAAGAGAAAATGATTGCGGGGGCAACTTTTTTTGATGGGCAGCTTTCTCATGTTTCAACACTTTCAAGGCATGATTTTAATGAAGAAAAACCTGTTGTTATTTTGGCTCCATCCTGGGGTAAAAACTCGGTTCTTGCCAGATATGGAGAACGGCTTATTGATTCCCTTGTAAAAACTGGCTTTGAAATTATTGTTCGTCCGCATCCTCAGTCATTTATGGCAGAAAAGGAAATGATAGACAGCCTCATGTTGAAATTTCCTGAGGTCGAGTGGAACAGGGATAATGACAATCTTGCAGTTTTAAACAGGGCCGACATGCTTATTACTGATTTTTCCGGCATAATGTTTGATTGGAGTTTCCTGTTTGACCGGCCGTTTATGTATACCGAAACTGATTTTGATCCTTCTGTTTATGATGCAGCCTGGGTTGATGATAAGCCTTGGATGATTCGTGCTTCGGAAGAAATAGGCATTAAGCTTGATGAAAAGGACTTTGAGAATCTTGGAAAGGTTATCCTTGAAGCCATTAAAAACAGAAATCTGCAGGATGTCCGTAACAGGGCAAAAGAAACTTATTGGCAGAATCATGGAAATGCCGCAGAAACAATTGTTGATTATATGATTAAGAATTAACAGCCTGATTGTTGAATATTTCAATGTATTTGTTTGCGCAGTTTTCTGAATTGTATCCATTTTTCAGGGATTCTGAAATTCCTGCAAGTTTTTCTTTGGAATCAGGATTTTGTATTTTGTCCATGATCAATTCTGCAAGTTCATCTGCGTCTTTTGGATTCTTTACATAATTGCAAAGTCCCTGGGTTGCACCATAAAGTGAAGTTTCTTTTGTTGAAATCACAGGGATCCTGCAAATGGCTGCTTCCACAGGTGTTCTTCCAAATCCTTCAAAAAGTGATGGTGTTACAAAAATTGAGGCGTTGGTCAAAAGCCAGTTTCTTTCTTCGTCAGTTACCCGGAAAAGTGTGTGGACTCGATTTTCAAGTTTGTATGCTGTGATAAAAGAATGGATTTCATTCCAGCAGTTTTCTTCCTTGTATCCGCCACAGAAAACTAAGTCGAAGTCAGTTTTATCTTTTATGAGGCTGAAGGCCCTTAAAAGTGTCATGGGATTTTTCTTGTCTATGTATGCGTTTAGGTCAAGAATGTATTTTTTGTCTGCAAGTTCAGAAACTTCCGCTTTTTTAGAAACGTCGAATACAATGGAATTGGGAACAACAGCTATGTTTTTTTGTGTTTCAAAAGTCCGTAATATATCATCTTTTGTATAGCTTGAAACCGTCGTAAGAGTGACAAATTCATCAGTGATAAATTCAAAACCTTTCTTTCCCTTCTTGTGGACAGGGTAGATGTCGTGAACTGTTGCAACGGTTGGAATCTTCGTCTTTATGAAAGTGTAATCTACTGAATATGGAATCCAAAGAACATCCGGGTTCAATCTTTCTACTTTCCGCTTGAAAAAACCCAGCTTTTTCAAATATTTTGTAGCGACTTTTCCCGTCATCTTCCAAATCAAACTTAGCGGAAAGAACTTCAAGACCAGAATATTGAACTGGGGATATTTTTCCCTGAAGAATTTTTCATGGTTGTAATTAACGATGAGGGTAATATCCTTTGCAATTTCTGATTTTGCCCAAACGTCAAGTATGTCCGCAGTAAAAATTGAAGTGGAAAGGGAAAGATGATTTTTTCTGATTTCTTCATGTCCAAAAAAAGTTGTGTCTATGGCGATTTTCATTTTTACCAAGTCCTTATTCTATTTATGGCGAATTTTCTTTTGAATTATCCTGTAAATAGAAATTGCAGTTTCATTTTTCATAATCAATTCAAATAATGTGTATGTTATGCATCCAATAAAAAATGAAGCAAAGATTTTAGTTACTATGTTCTCAATGTTTTCACAGGTGAAATAGACCGCAAGATACATGAGGACACTTCCGCTTAATGCTTGAAGAATTCCAAATATGTTTTTTATGGATGTAAAATATTTGAATGACGGAACGAACAGTACAAAAGGCAAGATGAATTCAACACAGGTTGTTGCAAGTGCTGCTCCAAAGACTTGCATTCTTGTAATGAGCAATATATTTAAAATTATGTTGGAAATAGCAGCAACGACCTGTGCTATTAGGGAAAATTTTTCCATACGGTGTGGCGTTATTATCAACTGATTAAGAAAAGAAGTTGAACACATTCCAATGACTGTAAGTGAAATAACCTTCATACTTGGTACTGCTGGTAAATATGATTCCCCACTGAATAAAATTATCAATGGTTCACTTAGAATCATCAATCCTGTTGCAGCAGGAATGCAAAAGAAATAAGTGGCATTACAAACGGTTGTTACAATTTTTTTGTATTCATCCATCTGATTGTGTTCCAAAAGGTAAGATGTTCTGGGCATGAAGGAACATATTGCAGAAGAAATCATCTCTTTGACCATTCTGCTTATCTTAATTGCTGCAGAATAATATCCGACGGCAGAATCTGTGAGCATGAGTCCAAGCATTACGGCATCTAAAGCTGCATTTAATTTGCTTGCTGCAGCAATGCCAAAATAAGTCATAACAGGTTTTATGTGTTTTTTTAATTCAATTTGAGTCTTTTCAAAAATGTTTATAAACTTTCTTGAATAGAGAAGGTTAAAAATATTTGATCCGACATTCGATAGAACTCCGATACCCGCATAGATTAGGTAATCATTTCTTGATTTTACAAATGTGAACATCAATGCCAAGCTTATTACTTGGAAAATGGTTTGTCTTATTGTTATGTAACCATATTCTTCATGGGAATTATACAGCCATTCCATTCCTACTGAGGTGAAAAGAATTTTTGTTGAACAGATGATCAATAAAATTCGGTAATCATTGAGTTTTGGCATGAACAACAAGGTAAGAATGAACAATGTATATGCAGATATTGTTGAAAACAAATTTATTAGAAGAATTTCCTTGCAAAGTTTATTCAGTTTAGCTTTGTCATCTCTTATCCTTGCCGCTTCTCTGGCTGCATAGAGATTGATTCCCAAAATTGCAATCATCACAAAATAATCAATGATTGAATTTGCAAAATTCACTTTTCCGATTCCGTCAGGAAGCAATACTCTGGAAGCGTATGGAAAAGAAATAATAGGGAAGACTATATTCATAAATGCTTTAATCAAGCTGATAATTGCATTTTTTTTAAGGGATTTTTTTACAATCATTTCTATTCAGGTTTCCTAAAATCTGCGTAATTTTTAATTCCAAGTGCATTAAGAATCTTCTTTATCCGCCACTTTAATAAGTCTGTATCTTTTAGTTTGTGAACTAAGGCAATGTTTTTTCCTGTTGCTTCTTTCCAGAAATCCCTATACAAGTCCTTTAAGGGATGATTGCATTCATGATGCCATGGTTTGTAATTTGAAGAAAAATGCAGTATGCAAGGGCTTTTTTTTGCTTCTTCAATTTCATCATGGTATTCCTTAGAAATAAGCAGGTCGTCTTTCCTGAAGAAGAATCCTTGGGTAAAGTTATATCTAAAATCTGCCCATAGGATTTTTCCATTGAGTACGGCGTTCAATGCGTCTTGGTCATGCCATTTGCAGGCGGTAGGATTGTTTTTGATATAGTCAAAGCATTTTTCCTGGATAAAGTTCTCGCGCCAGTATTTAAGATTTATCAATATGACGCCAGCTCCAAAATATCCATTCTTGAAATCATATTTAAGCCGTTCAAATATTTCCAGGTCATCATTTCTTTCATCATGTACAGCGGAAAGGGCATAATTAGAAATATCTGCGCCATAAAATGAATTTAAATTGTCAACACAAATCAAGTCACCATCAAGATATAAAATTCTATCTACATTGGGTTCAAGGATTCGAGGAAGAAAGAGCCTGAAATATGTTGCAATAGAAACATGGTCGCTTTTTCGAATCGGAAAGTCCTTAAAAACGGTTTCTTCAATCTTTAGGATTTGTACTGAAACATCATTTCCATGTTTTTTTAAACTGGAAAGTAAGTCTTCATTTTCTTTAGAAAGCCCTTGAGTAAGAATGAAAAAATCGATTTTTGCATCAACGTTATGCTTTATTACTGAAACTGCAGCAACATAAGTCGGTAAAGCATAATTATCGTCTGTTGAAAAGGCTATGTTCATCATTAATTCCCTTACTAACTGTATTTTTTAACAATTCATTCAGTGAAATGGTAGCATCCATTTCATATCTCTTGAAAGTCAGTGTTCAAAAGAACTCTTTTTTGGAAATTTTTTTTCGAACCATTTGACTGCTAATTCAGCAACTTCGCCTGTCAAATCGTTAAAGCATATTGTTAATGGATGTAAATGATTTATTCCACGAATTGAATTCTTAAAATCTTTGACATTATTGTTTGCTTGAAATTCATATACATAATTATTTCTTAAATGAAAAATAAAAGTCATAAGTTTTTTTACTTTTGATTTAGTTATAAAAACTTCTTTCATTTGGCAGTCGTTGATGAGCCACTTTTCAATTTCCCAAAAAGTTCTTTGAATGTCAGACTTGGATCTAAATGGAGAAATGTTATTTCTATAGGTTTCTGGATGATTTTGAAGTATTTCTTTTAACATGCTTTTTGAAAAGGCTTCAACAGAATGTGAACATAATCTTGGAGCAACGAAGTATCCATATTTTTTATATATTAATTCGTAACCATTTTTGACCATATAGCCCCAGTCATCATTTAATCCAAAGTAATCTTTCTTTTTTTGGAGTCTAACAATTGGTTTATTTGTTTGTAAGTCAAAGAAATCTTTAGGACCTACTTTTCTGTTTAAAAAGAAATCATCATTGAAAAACAGAAAAGAATCACTTAATCCTGGAATTTCGGTCAAGTATTGTTCTATTACATTTGAATTGAAGGTTGGTAATAATGATTTTGGAATGATATCTGTATGATGTATGATTGTAATTCTATTATTCTCTCTTAACCATTTTGGAGCATTATTATTAACAACAATAAAAATGTGATTTATCCATGGTGCGTACTTTTCAATCGATCTGAGGGAATATTTTAGTTCATCATTATTTTTGTAACGCCTGGAAAAATCCGTTTGCTTATTATTTTTTAATTGAATGCCTAGGGATGAAGCAACTTCATTCCTTTGTCTTATAAATTCTGGATCTGAATCGTCACACCAGGTATATACTGCGTCAATTTTCATAACTTCCTCACATTGTACATATACTATATCTTATAACTTATGTAGGCCTAAAGTTTTTTTTTTTAATTATGCCTTGTATTATCTGAATTGACTACAGCCAAGTGCTGTAAATTTGTGTACTTCTAAAGCGCGGAAAAATAGTTTGCTTATCATGATTCAACAACAGCTCTATTCTACACAACTTAATTATATTGGATATCTTTCAATTTGTCATTAATTCCTCAAATTGTGCATACTTATGCGTATAACTATATGTTGAGTAATTTGTTACAGTTTAATTGATTGATAGTCCTAAAAATTGTATTTAATTCCAAATTCCAAATGAATATTTCTTCTTGCTCTTTCTAAATTTTTTTGGCTTTCGTTGTATGGATAAAATATCCATGATGATGTAACTGCGCCATTTATAATAAAGTCTTTTGTGGCAAAGAATTCTGATTCAATTCCAAAAGTCCTGAAAACTTTTTCAGAACTCCAGTACCTGCTGAAAATTGAATTTTCATCCTCGGAATAAAGCTCGCTATATCCTACACCCTTGTTCAGGTTGTAGTTGGATTCAGGTGCATTTCTGTGGAAGAAGATCTTTGAAGATCCCTTCGGATAATAGACCTTAAATCCAAGGTACTGGCTGTTTCCAAAATATCCGCTGCCTGCTCCAAGTATCTGTCCGTCCTGGGTATATCCCTGTGCAACTGCTCCGTGTGCATAGTATCCCATGTACTGCCACTGCAACTGAAAGTCCTGTGACATTTCAAAATTGCTCCATTCAGCAAAGAGTTCGCCGTAAATCTTTCCGGATTTTGAAAGGGGAACGGATTTTCTTGCTCCGACAGTATAAATTGCAGTGTGGAAAGGATTTACCCAATTTTTTCTAGAATAGTCATCCTTTCCGATTTCTCCGTAGATCTCAAATCCAACCTGGGGAAAAATCCAGTCGGCAAACACCGCCATCTTCTGGTCTTCCTGTATGCTCTGGTCATTTGTAGAATAAAGTGGATTGAGGTACTTTACGCTTTTGTTGTTCCAGTTGTTGATGCAGATTTTTGTTCCGCCGATGGAAAGCCCCGGAAGGAATGAAGGGGAATATGCAGCCGTAAAGCCTGTAATCTGCCTGCTGTCGTTTGTTGAATCATTGTCGAAGTACTTGCTTTCCTTAAGCTTACCAATCCAGACCCTTCCTTCAATATGGCCCAGACTGTACTGGTTTGGAAGGAGAACTTCAGTCTTTCTGAGTCCGATGTCGAATTTAGGATAGCTTGGTGCGTTGTTTGAGCCAAGCATTGGGTTGAGCTTTGCAGGTCCAAGCCAGATGTGCTGGGTTCCAAGGCCTGTCGTGAAGGTTCCCCACGTGTAGCGGAGTTCCGTGTCTGCCATGTCAAGCTTGTGGAATCTGCTGTCTCCAAAACGTTGGGGAAGGTCTATGCTTCCTGCCCAGAAGTATGAGTATTCGCTTCCGTATATTCCAGGCCTGTGGTCAAATTCCCTGTTCTGGCTCCAGCTAAACTGGGGACGCATGGTGGCTTCGATTCCGTAGCCTTCCAGGGCAATGCCAGCACTAAGGCTTGTGTTGTAGCCCTTTCCCTGCCAGAGGGCGCCGTCGTTCTGTCCGTAAGGCGTTGTAGAATTGTAGCTGTTGAACCACTGGGGACCGTATATCCTGCATGCAATATGCTGGTTGATTCCAGGTGCGTACCAGGATTCTTCCGGAACTGGATCATAAAGCAGTTTTGTCGTTCCAAGATTGTTTTCTGACCACGGGTGGATTGCATCTGGAGCAACGGTCCATCTTGAATCGCTCATGGTCCTGTAGTTTATGTATGGTCGTTCTGCAAGTCCGTTAAGGGCAAGAAAATCGTAGTATTCTTCCTCTGTAGTTTTAAGTGCTTCCTGTGCAAAAAGTGTGCAGGAAATAAGGAATCCTGTAATGCTGGCAATGATTTTTTTCATGAAAATAATTTACCATTATATAGAAGTTTATACAATAAAGTGCTATATTTTTATCATGATTGGAATTATCGATTACAATGCAGGTAACATAAAGAGCGTTGAGCATGCCCTTGAGAGCCTTAAGGCTGAATACATACTTTCCGGCAATCCGGAAGACCTTAAGAATTGCGACAAGATAATTTTCCCCGGTGTTGGGGATGCGGCATACGCCATGGAACAGCTTAAGAAGACTGGTTTTGATGCTTTCATAAAGGAATTTGCCGCCAGTGGAAAGCCCTTGATGGGCATCTGTCTTGGTTCCCAGATTGTCTTTGACTATTCTGAAGAAGGTAATGTGGAATGCCTTGGCCTGATCCCTGGAAAGATCCGTCATTTTGAAGGCTGCTGGAAGGAACGCATTGAATCCGATTCCTGCATGCCTCAAATTCCAAAGGTTCCCCACATGGGATGGAATGATGTTGAATTCTGCAATGGTGGATCCAGGCTTCTTGATGGAATTGAAAACGGCACCGACTTTTATTTTGTTCACTCATACGTAATCCAGCCCTATGATCCTGTTGTCATAAAGGGGTTTGCAAATTACAGCATGCTTGTTCCTGCCGTCATCGAGAAGGACAACATTACGGTTTTCCAGTTTCATCCGGAAAAATCCGGGGCTGCAGGCCTTAAGATTCTTGAAAACTTTATTAACTTGTAAATCTGGAGAAGCCCAATGCTTAAGAAAAGAATCATAATTTGTCTTGATGTAAAGGACGGTCGCACCACCAAGGGTGTTAAATTCAAGAATAACATAGACATCGGTGACCCTGTAGAGATGGCCGCCGAATACTACCGCCAGGGTGTTGACGAACTTGTCTTTTACGACATCATGGCCAGTGCAAGGGGACGTGGCCCGATCCTTGACCTTATTGCCCGTGTTGCAAGCCAGGTTTTCATTCCTTTCTGTGTTGGTGGCGGCATTGGTACCCTGGAAGACATCCGTTCAACAATTCTTGCCGGGGCTGAAAAGGTTTCGCTGAACAGCCAGGCTGTAAAGAATCCTGATCTTATCCGTCAGGGGGCAAGGGTTTTTGGAAACCAGTGCATTGTTCTTGGCATGGATGCGGCAAAGGACGAAAAGATGCCAAGCGGTTACCGCGTTTATATTAACGGTGGACGTGTTGCCACGGAACTTGATGCCCTTGATTGGGCAAGGAAGGCTGTTGAACTAGGGGCTGGAGAAATCGTCCTTAATTCCATTGATGCAGACGGAACAAGAAACGGCTATGAACTAAACCTTACGCGCATGATCAGCGAAAATGTTGAGGTTCCTGTAATTGCTTCTGGTGGTGGTGGAACCGTTCAGCATCTTGCTGATGTTCTCAAGGAAGGCAGGGCCGATGCTGCCCTCATTGCAAGCATGGTTCACTCTGGGGACTATACCGTAGGAAGCATAAAGAAGGAACTTGCAGGCCTTGATGTTCCGGTAAGGCTGTAATTGCAGCAGGACCCTGCGTCATCCCGATCTTGAATCAAATGATATACCTGGCACGGGAAGTGTCGGTTTCAAAGACATCGACTGCGTATAGTGATGCGCTGCCGGTGTCATTTTTTTTGCCGTCAAGGGAAGGAATTTCTTCAAGAATCCTTTCTGCAATCCATGTTGCAATGCGCTCCGCACTGGGGTTTTGGTCAAAGCATTCAAAATCGTTAAGGTTCTTGTGGTCAAGAAGTCCGCATGCCTTTCTCAGGGCTGCCTTAAGTTCCGTAAAATCAAGGAGCATGCCTCCCTGGTCAAGCTTTTCCCCACGCACATGGGCGTACACCCTGTAGTTATGGCCGTGGAGGTTTTCGCATTTGCCGTGATAATCCCTTAAAAAATGTGCTGCCGCAAAATCGGCTTCTACTCTGACTTCATACATGGGGCCATCATATCATGTAGAAACAAAAAAATCAAAATGGTATAATGTGCGCTATGGAAAAAAATCTATCGGAATTTATCGATTCCATTAAATATAGCCTGGTTTCCCTGGATGAATGTTCCCCATGCACCATTGATCTTTCTTCCGTAAGGATTAATGGCCTGTTTTTTGACAGCCGTGCGGTTAAACCCGGTTCTCTTTTCTTTGCCCTGCCTGGAACCCATACCACTGGAAACAGGTTCATTGCCAGTGCCATAAAGAATGGTGCTTCTGCCGTTGTCTTTGAAGGTGAAATCACTGAAGAAGAAAAGGATGCAATCCAAAAAGTTGAAGGCCACGAGAAGGTTGTCTTCATTCATGTTGAATCAAGCCGCTTTGCCATGTCGCCAATGTCTGCATGTTTTTACGATTATCCTTCTAAAAAACTGTGCGTCTACGGGGTCACGGGAACGGAAGGCAAAAGTTCAACGGTATCCTTCATCTGGCAGCTTTTGCGCCTTGCAGGGTATAAGGCCGGCTTCATCAGCACTGTAGAATATTCCCTTGGTGGGGAAGCTGTGGCAAATCCTGAACATCAGACGACACCGGAAGCTACAATTGTCCAGCGCGAGCTTTATGAGATGGTGCGCAACGGATGTACTCACGCTGTAGTTGAAAGTTCAAGCCATGGGTTAAGCCCTCGTACAAACCGCCTTGGTGATGTTCTCTTTGATTGCGGTGCCTTCATGAACGTAACGCTGGAACACCTTGAATTCCATGGAACCTATGAGCAGTACAGGGACGACAAGGCCAACCTTTTCCGTGCCCTGGACAAGCATGACCATGTAAAGGTTATTGATGGAAAGGAATTGAAGATAATTCCTGCTGCCGTTGCCAATTACGAAGACAAGGCTTATGGCTTTTTTGCCGGATGCACCAAGGTTCCGGTTACTCCGTTTACCATTAAGGATACAGATATCGTTTCCACCAAGAACGACATTTCATTCCTCATGAAAACTGCTTCCGGGGAAGAGATTCGCGTTCATGCTCCTGTTCCCGGCGCTTTCAATGCATACAATATCATGGCTGCAATTCACTGCGTCAGTCTGACAACTGGAAAGTCTCCCAGGGAACTTGCTTCCCTTTGTGCAAGCCTTAAGACTGTAAAGGGACGCATGACAGTCGTGGATCGCGGCCAGGATTTTGAAGTAATAGTGGACTATGCCCATACGCCTTCCAGCTTTGAAACGATATTTCCGCCCATCAGGAACCGCTGCAGTGGAAAGATGATATGCGTCTTTGGTTCCGGTGGTGAACGTGATGTTACAAAGAGACCTCTCCAGGGTGCCATTGCTGCAAGGTTCTGTGACATTGTGATTCTGGCAAACGAAGATCCTCGTGGTGAAGACGAGATGGCCCTTCTCCGTGATATTGCAAAGGGTTCCCTTGAGCAGGGGAAGGTTGAAGGAAAGGATCTTTTCCTCATCCCGGACAGACCTACGGCTATCAGAAAGGCTTTTGCCCTTGCAGGAAAGAATGACATAGTTCTTCTTTTGGGAAAGAGCCACGAAAATTCGATTATATTCAAGGATCATGTCATGCCTTATGATGAAATTCAGACGGCTAAGAATCTTCTTGATGAATTAGTAAAGGATGGAATAAAATGAATGTTGTTGTAATTTACGGAGGACGTTCAGGGGAACACGAGATTTCCCTCATGTCATGTGCATCAGTTATCAGGAATATCGGCAGCCAGCACAAGGTCACTCTTGTTTCAATATCAAAGGAGGGCAGATGGTTTCTCGAAGACGGCAGTGTGTTTGAGAATATCCGCAACAATGCCGATGCTGTCCTTTCCGTTACGGAAAATCCAGAATGTGCAGTAAGCGTTAACTTTGGTCTTGGCAAGGACAAGGCTTTTTCCTGCAGGGGTGAATATATTCCATGTGATGTAGTTCTTCCAGTTCTTCACGGTACCTATGGTGAAGACGGAACAATTCAGGGGCTTTTTGAAATGGCCGGAGTTCCCTATGCCGGATGCGGTGTCCTTTCTTCTTCCGTATGCATGGACAAGGATACGACAAAGATACTTTTGGCTGCTGCAGGAATCCCTGTCGTTCCATCCATTTGCCTGACACGTGCCCAGATAAACGACAGCAAGCTTTATGATTCCCTCTTGGATCAGGCGGAAGAAATGCTTGGATATCCTGTTTTCGTAAAGCCATGTGCTGCAGGATCCAGTGATGGAGCCAACAAGGCCAACAACCGCCGCGAACTTTCCTTTGCCCTCATGGAAGCCTTTGCATGGGACAACAAGGTTCTTATTGAAAAGGGAATCAATGCCCGTGAGGTGGAGTGTTCCGTAACCGGAAATGCAGTTTCTTCCGATCCCAACGTAAAGGAAACTTTAGTTACAGCATACGGTCCTGGAGAGATAGTTCCAAAGCATGAATTCTATGACTATGATGCAAAATACAACGACCCTGATGGTGCAGAACTTAAGATTCCAGCCCTTCTTGATGAAGAAAAGCTTGAATACATGCGCTGCCTTGCAATGAAGGCTTATGAAGCAGTAAATGGAACAGGACTTAGCCGCGTTGATTTCTTCATTGACCGTGACAACGGAAACATTTACCTTAACGAGATCAATACCATGCCTGGATTTACAAAGATCAGCATGTTCCCAAAGATGTGCGAGGCTTTTGGCCTTGACTATACCAAGCTCATCGACCTTCTCCTTGTGGAAGCTGTTGAACAGTTCAAGTCAAAGTCTGCATTGAGAACAGACCGCTGATGAATTTAGGAATATATTATGCCACACATTTATCCTGAAGGATGTGTCTTCAATTCCCTTGAGGACATAAAGAACAAGAAGATTACCGTCATGGGACTTGGTCTTAATGGCGGTGGTGAAGCATGCGTAAGGTTCTTCCTGCAGCACGGTGCATTTGTTACCGTAACTGACATGAAGACAGCCCAGCAGTTGGCGCCTACAATTGAAAAGATAAACAATGACCCGACCTTGGACAAGAGTCGCCTCATGTATGTCCTTGGGGAACACAGGATTTCGGATTTTTCCGAAGCAGACTGCGTCATAAAGAATCCCGGCGTTAAGATTGAAGGGAACAAGTACCTGAGTGCAGCCAAGGCCATTGAGTCCGACATCAGCATCTTCCTCCATTTTACAAAGGCTCCAATTATTGCCGTAACAGGAAGCAAGGGCAAATCAAGCACCGTAAGTTCACTGGCCTATGGACTTAACCAGGCAGGGTTCAAGTGCTACCTTGGGGGGAACATTACCGTAAGCCCCCTTACGTTTCTTTCCAAAACGGATGGAATGACCCCCGTGGTTCTTGAGCTTTCCAGCTGGCAGCTTGCAGACTTGCGCGGAAGAAAGGCTCTTAAGCCAAAGATTGCCATCATTACAAAGATTGTTCCCGATCACCAGAACTGGTATGGAAACATGGACAGCTATGTGGAAGACAAGAAGCTGATATATGCAGATCAGGATGAGAATGACTTTACCATCCTTGACTTTGATGAAGACGATTACCTTCGTGACTGTTCCAATCCAAAGGCTGGATGCCGCTGCTGGGGCGACCTTTTTGCTTCAGAGACAAAGGGGCAGGTCTTAAGGTACAGCCGCAACGTGCTTCCGGAAGGAATTTCAGGCGTATTCCAGAAAAATGAGAGCCGTTTTGAAACTTCGGGATTTGTCAGGCTGTCGCAGGAATTGATGAGTTCCCATGCACAGAGAAAGAACATTCAGGAAGAACAGCTCATGGGTAAGCTTTCAGTTCCCGGCCAGCACATGAAGGTCAATGTGCTTAATGCTGGACTTGTCATGTACCTTATGGGCGTCAATGCTGAACTTACAATGAACATTCTTGCCGACTGGAAGGGAATCCAGCACAGGCTCGAAAAATTTCATGACTATACTGATGAAAATGAATCGCGCACAGTTGCTTTCTTTAATGACAGTTGTGCCACGGTTCCGGAAGCTGCGGCCGCTGCAAGCCAGTCCTTTGACGGCAGGGTAGTCCTGATTACCGGCGGAACGGACAAGGGTCTGGATTTTCTTCCCCTTGCAAAGTGCCTGTCGCAGGAAGACGGCTCAAGGTACAAGCCCTATGACATCTACCTTCTTGCAGGAACTGGAACCGATAAGCTTGTTCCTCTCCTTAAGGAACGGGGCGTAAGCTTCAAGGGGCCTTTTGATTCACTTCAGGTTCTGCTTAACATGCTCAAGATGAGTTTCATTTCAACCTCTTCCGGGCAGGTGTACGGTCGGCCAGACAGTGAACAGGTCATTCCCGTCGTGTTCAGCCCAGGGGCAACTTCCTTTGGCATGTTCACCAATGAGTTTGACCGTGGAGATAAATTCAAGAAGCTGGTAAAGGAGACATTCTAATCATGGAAAAAATTGCAAGTTTTACAATCGATCACATTAAGCTTGAAAAGGGACTTTATGTTTCCCGCATCGACAGGTTTGGGGGAACAGCCATCACGACCTTTGACATCCGCCTGACTTCGCCAAACGATGAGCCTGTCCTTAATACTGCGGAACTTCATACCATTGAGCATCTGTGTGCAACCTTTGCCCGCAATGACAAGGATTGGGCAGAAAGAATCGTGTACTTTGGTCCCATGGGATGCAGAACCGGCTGTTATCTTCTTGTTGAAGGGGAACTTATAAGCCGTGAGATGGTTCCGTTCGTTACAAGGATGTTTGAATTCGTTCGTGACTTTGAAGGGGAAATTCCTGGAGCAAAGGCTGAAGAATGCGGCAATTACCTTGACCAGAGCCTGCCAATGGCAAAGTATGTTGCAAAGCGCTATCTTGAGGGAACCCTTTACAGCATTGATGAAAGCCACCTGGTTTATCCCCAGTAAGTTCTGATAAAAATAGTTATTTTTCTAAAAAAAAATGAACCCTCTGTCAAAGAATGATAGAGGGTTTGTTGTATCCTTTAATCACAGGGGCAGAATGAACAATGAATCTGGTGACAGGCTTGATTCAGGCTCGATTCTGCCATGTTTTTGGAGGAATACCATGATGTTTGCTTTTAATTGCATAGTTGCAGTAACTTTCGGATGCTTTTGCACGGCGCTGGTCCTGCTCTTGAGGGAAATAAGGCTAAGGAGAAAGTATTCTAGGCTCAGGGAATTTATCCTGAATCTGGAAAAGTCCCAGCTAAAGGAAGCAGTGTAAAAAAAACGCCCTTCGTCAGGGCGTCTGCAGTTATCGTTGAGAATTTTCCGCCCATTAGAGCGAAAAATTCTCAAGTGGAAATAAAAACGAAGTTTTTATTTCCACGGATTCTTGCGGATGAAAGTCTCGTTTCTTTCGTAGCCAACGCTGACGATTGAAACTGGAGTTTCTGTAAAGGCTTCGATGAATTCAATGTACTTGCGTGCGTTCTTAGGAAGCTTGCTGTACTTCTTGATTTCCTTGAGGGATGTCTTCCATCCGTCAAACTTTTCAAGAACAGGCTTTGCCTTGTTGAGCATGTCTACGTTTGAAGGGAAGTCTGTAACAATCTTTCCGTCGATTTCGTAGGCAACGCATGCTTCAATCTGATCCATTGCATCGTAGATGTCAAGGTGAGTAAGGATGAGACCGTCCATGCTGTTAAAGCGGCATGCATAGCGGAGGGCAACAAGGTCAAGGTAACCGCAGCGGCGTGCGCGACCTGTTGTTACACCATATTCACGGCCTGTGTCGCGTACATAACGGCAAAGTTCGCTTTCGCTTTCATCTGATTCGTTGAATTCAGTTGGCATTGGACCGTTACCAACGCGAGTCTGGTATGCCTTGAAAACACCGAGGATCTGGTCAATTGAATGTGGACCGATTCCTGAACCTGTACAGGCACCTGCAGCACAAGAAGTACCAGAAGATACGTATGGATATGTTCCAGAGTCGATGTCCAGCATTGCACCCTGTGCACCTTCAAAGAGGATGTTGTCCTTTCTGAATTCGTGCATCTTTGCAACAAGGTCAACCCTCATTGAAAGGAGCTGGTCCTTGTACTTGTTGATGTAGTCAAGGTCTTCTCCGTCGAATTCAGCCATTTTGTCTGCCCAGTCAAGGTCAGCAAGACGAACACCGTCGCGGTGAGCCTTTTCTGCGTATGCAATACCCATTCCACGGCCTGTTGTACCGATTGGGCGCTTGCGCTGTGCATCGCGTTCCTTGTCCATTGTCCTGTATTTTGGAAGAATAAGCTGTGCACGGTCGGAAATGAATACGCGGCCTTCCCAGTCGATTCCGTTGTCCTTAAGCATCTGGAGCTCATTGAAGAGAGCTTCTGCATCGATTACCATTCCGCTTCCGAGGAATACGGTCTTGTCCTTGTAGAGGATTCCACTTGGAACCTGGTGGAGGGCAAACTGCTTTCCGTCAACAACGATTGTGTGACCGGCATTTGGACCGCCTGAATAGCGAACAACATACTTTGCATCTTCTGCAAGGTAGTCTACGATCTTACCTTTTCCTTCATCTCCCCACTGGGCACCGATGATTACTACGTTCATTTTATTCCCCCTGACTGTATGAGATGCATTCAGCGCCAGATACAGTCAAAAAATAATTGCAATTTCTAGCTGCGGATTGAAGTGTTGCGGACTGTAACGTCGTGTGCGCTTCCTTCGCTGATTGTTGTCTGGCTTACCAGGGTGATCTTTGCCTTTTCCTGGAGTTCTGGAATTGAAAGGGCACCACAGTTGCACATTGTATGGATGATCTTGCTTGTTGTAAGGGCAACACCGTCATGGAGATGTCCTGCGTAAGGAACGTAAGAATCAACGCCTTCTTCGAATGAAAGTGTCTTCTTTCCGCCAAGGTCATAGCGCTGCCAGTTGCGTGCGCGGTTTGAACCTTCGCCCCAGTATTCCTTAACATAGCTTCCGTTAATGTTGAGCTTTGCAGTAGGTGATTCGTCAAAACGTGCAAAGTAGCGTCCCTGCATTACGAAGTCTGCACCCATGGCAAGGGCCAATGTAATGTGATAGTCATGAACTACACCACCGTCAGAACAGATAGGGATGTAGATGCCTGTCTTTGCATAGTATTCGTCACGTGCCTTTGCAACTTCAATTGTTGCTGTAGCCTGTCCGCGTCCGATACCCTTTGTTTCGCGGGTGATACAGATTGAACCGCCACCGATACCGATCTTGATGAAGTCAGCACCCTGTTCTGCAAGGTACATGAATCCTTCGCGGTCAACAACGTTTCCAGCCCCAACCTTTGCGTTAGGCCACTTTTCGTGGATGTCGTGAAGTGCCTTTCCCTGCCAGCATGAGTAACCTTCTGAAGAGTCAAGGCAGAGAACATCTACGCCTGCATCGAGGAGGGCAGGAACACGATCCATGTAGTCTCGTGTATTGATTCCTGCACCTACAATGTATCTGTGCTGTGAGTCAAGGTTTTCGTTTGGATAAACCTGGTGATTGTCAAAGTCCTTGCGGAATACCATTGAAACAAGGTTTCCCTTGTCATCGATGATTGGAAGCTGGTTTACCTTGTGTGTCCAGATGAGCTCATTGGCTTCCGAGAGGGAAATTCCATCCTTTCCTGTAACAAGCTTTGAGAATGGAGTCATGTATTCGCTTACCTTTGCATCTGGAGAAACATGGTTAATCCTGTAGTCGCGTTCAGTGATGATTCCTTCAAGCTTTCCGTGGGCAGTTCCGTCGCTTGTAACGGCGATGGTGCTGTGCCCTGTAGCCTTTATGAGTTCAACAACTTCCGGGATTGTCTGGTCTGGGCGGATGTTTGAATCGGATGTAACGAATCCTGCCTTGTATGCCTTAACGCGGGCAACCATGGCAGCCTGGTTTTCAATTGTCTGTGATCCGAAGATGAATGAAATTCCGCCTTCCTTTGCAAGTGCTATTGCGAGACGGTCATCGGAAACAGACTGCATTACAGCCGAAACCATAGGAATGTTCATGGTAAGTGCAGGCTGTTCTCCTGCCTTCTTGTTGTAGCGTACTACAGGTGTCTTGAGAGAAACATTATCCGGAATACAGTCTTCTGATGTGTAGCCCGGAATCAAAAGATACTCAGCAAATGTGTGAGATGGTTCTTCGTAATAGTATGCCATATTGCCCTCTATAAAGTGAAATAAAAATTTCAATTTATTATAGTGAATTTAGGATTTAATGTCATCATAAAGACCGCAAAAAATGGTAAAAGACTGCAATAAAAAAGGCTGCCTGACAATTCAGGCAGCCTGATGAATCAATTGATTCAGTTTTGCATTATACAGTGAACTTTGCAAGTTTCTGCTTCATTGCGTCAATGTTGTCCTTTGTCTTGAGGGCAAGGTCAGAAACGCCCTGGGTTGCAGTACTGATTTCCTTTGTACCGGCAGTCATTTCGTCCATGCTTCCAAGGATTGTAGAAGAGATTTCCGAAACGGAGTTCATGTTCTGTGTAACTGACATGATTCCGCGTGACATGTCCTGTGTCTTTGAATTTACTTCCATTGACTGGTTCTTCATGTCGCTGAGGGATTCGAATACCCTGCGTGATGCAATTTCCTGTTCGTTCATTGCACTGTTGATTTCCCTGATGAGGGTATCAGTAGAATCAAGGTGTTCAACGATTGAACCGAAGGCTGTCTGTGATTCCTTTGAAAGGGAAACAACGTCCTTGATGGAAGCTGAGATTTCCTTAAGCTCTGCATTGATGTTCTTTGACTGGAGGCTTGAAGTTTCTGCAAGCTTTCTGATTTCGTTTGCAACAACAGAGAATCCTTCGCCGGCCTTTCCTGCATGGGCAGCTTCGATGGCAGCGTTCATGGCAAGAAGGTTTGTTTCCGATGCAATCTGGCTGATGATTGTGTTGGCCTGGATGAGCATCTTTGACTGTTCTGCAATTTCGTTGACCTTTCCGTCTACGTTGGCAAGCTTGCCCTTTCCGTTTTCAACTGTAGTTCCCAATGTAACGAAGCTGTCTGCCATCTTGTGTACAGAGTTTGTAACGGAAGAAATGTTTCCGAGCATTTCCTCGATGGCTGCAGAAGATTCGTTGATGCCGTTTGTTTCGGCTTCTACAAGCTCTGCAAGAACGTCGATGGCTGCAGAAGAGTTTGCAAGAACCGTGTTTGTCTCGTTAACTGCAAGGGCCTGGTTTTCAGACTGCTTTCTGACACCGGCAATGTTTGCCATGATCTCGGCTGTTGCAGATGCAGACTGCTGGGAGTTTGATCCAAGGCTCTGGCCGATTTCCGAAAGGGATTCCTGTGCCATGTTGAGTTCCGTAACGATGTTCTGGAGCATGATGATGAACACGTTTACGTTCTTTGAAATGTCTGCAAATTCGTCGTTGCCCTTTACAGGGAGGCGTGTGGTAAGGTCTGCTTCTCCAGAGGCAAGTCCCCTCATGGCTGTTCCAAGGCGGTTAAGCGGCTTGACAACCTTTGTAAGGATGATTGCAATGAGGAGTGTAAAGAGTGCTACAACCATGACGATTGTAACTGAAATGAGAGGCTTGAAGATTGTCTGGGTTACAAGTGTTACGGCATGAAGTTCCTTTCCAAGGTAGAATGTTGTAAGGTACTTGCCGTTTGAATCCTTCATCGGGAAGTAGTAAACGACATACTTCTTGCCGCCGATTGTCGCAATACCGGAGAAATCCTTTCCCTGTTCGCAAAGGCGGATAGGGTTCATGTCTGCGATTTTTGTTCCGCGCATGCCGGAAAGGGTTGTGTAGGCACGTGTGTCGTTGTCAAATACGGTAACTTCACACTTTGAAAAACCTTTTACTTGCTCAACAAACTTCTGACTTGTGAGGGTTTCCTTTCCGATGAGGACGCCTACTACGGAGTTTCCGTGCTTGATTGGAACTGCACGTTCCATTACAAGGTCCTGGCCTTCCTTCTGGATTGTGATGGCAGTCTGGCCGCTCATGGCCTTCCTTACGTTTTCGTTGGTAGGAGAGAACTTTCCAACGTTTTCCGGAGTAATCTGCCTGAAGTTTTCGTCAAAGACTGCAAAGGCCTGGATTTCAAATACCGACCTTGCACCTGTGATCATGTTTGTGATTGTAAACTGGTTCAATTCTCCAAACTGGGTGTAAACGCTTCCGCAGGTTTCTGCAAAATAAGTTTCTATTGTCTCAAGGTTTTCTTCTTCAACCTTAAGTTCCTTGAGCATCAGTTCGGAATAATCCATCACGTCATTTTCAAAGTATTTTACAAGACCTTTTTCAAGGTATCTTGAAATGAGCGAGAACAGAACGATTGAGAACGCAAGGAGTCCCAAAACGACTGTAGTGATCAGTATTGTCGATACCGAAGATTTTTTAGCTTTAGCCATATATTCTCCCAAAGAATAAAAATTTATACTTTTATAATATTATAAATCAGATTTTCCATATTTCAAGGGTAAAAATTGCTTTTTTGACCAATCTGTTGTATGATTTTTCCATCGGAGGAATATTATAATGAAAAAACTCGTAAAGGCTGCCATGATTCTTGCAGCCCTTTCTGCAGCTTCCACCGCTTTTGCTGCAAAAAAACAGAAGCAGGTAAAAATTGGTGCAATTCAGCTTGTTGAACATCCTGCCCTCGATGCTTCCTACAAGGGATTTGTTGATGGACTTAAGGAACTTGGCTATGTTGAAGGTCAGAACGTAAAGATCATCTATGAAAATGCCCAGGGAGAACAGGCAAACTGCGTTACCATTGCAGACAAGCTCATTTCCCAGAGATGTGACCTTATCTTTGCCATTGCAACTCCTGCAGCCCAGGCCGTTGCCAACAAGACTGAGACCATTCCGGTTCTCGTGACTGCCGTTACAGACCCTAAGACAGCAGGCCTTGTTGAATCAAATGAAATGCCTGGTACAAATGTTACCGGTACTTCTGACCTTACACCTTGTGCTGCACAGATTCAGCTTCTCAAGCGTCTTATTCCAAATGCAAAGACGGTCGGAATGCTTTACTGCTCAAGCGAAGAAAATTCAAGGTTCCAGATCAACCTTGCAAAGAAGGAATGCGACAGGCTTGGACTCAAGTATGTTGATGCAACGGTTTCAAATACAAACGAAGTTCAGCAGGTTGTTCAGTCCCTCGTTGGAAAGGTTGATGCAATCTACACTCCTACTGACAACATGATTGCCTCTACAATGGCAACTGTTTCCCTCGTTACAATTCCTGCAAAGATTCCTACAATCGTAGGTGAAGACGGAATGTGCCAGGGTGGCGGACTTGCAACATACGGAATCAACTATTATGAGCTTGGAAAGCAGACTGCAAAGATGGCTGTTGAAGTTATTAATGGAAAGAAACCTGCTTCAATGCCAATCCAGTACCTTTCTACATGTGACTTCACATACAACAAGGATACTGTAAAGGCTCTTGGAATTGAGATTCCAGCAGACCTTCTGAAGTAAGGACGTTCTTAATATAAAAAATGGCGCGTAATGAAGTGAAGTGCACTCCATTACGCGCCATTTTTTTTTATTCCTTGCTGAGCTTTGAATTCTTCTTGTTGTATTCAAAGAGGGACATGCCCTGGCTGTTGGCGTCGAGGATCTTCCTGACGTAAAGGCTCTGGGGCTGCAGCTGCTGGACCTGCTTCATTATCTGGCTGCACTGGTCCTTTTTTCCCGTTTCATACAGCATCTGTGAATAGAAGATTCCTGCAAAAAACTTCTGGCTTGTGGTGGAAGCTGCATCGTAGGCTCTCTTGCAGTATTCGATGGCCTTCTGCTTGGATCCCCCTGCAATTCCCGGGGCCCAGAAATTGTACTGGGCCAGGTTTGTAAGGCCGTAGCTGAAGGATGGATCCTTTTCAACGGCGCTTTCGTACAGTGGCTTAAGGCTTTTTCCGTACTTCATCACGTCAGCCACGGAATATCCCATGTAGCAGGAGGTCACGTCTGCCTGGGTGCACAGGAAGTATTTGCTGAATTCCCCATTGTCCTTATTGCCGCGGAATTCTTCCATCTTGGCCCTGATCTTTCCAAGTTCCTCATGCTGAACCTTGTCCTGCCCCGGAAGCTGGTAAAGGTAGTTGTAGCGTTCCATTACGCAAAAGGCTTCCATTACAAGCTGTTCCTGCTGTCCAAGGCCCCTGATTTGCGATGAATTGTTCTCCCAGAAGGAATCGATGGCACCTATGATCTGGTCCGTGTCCTCCATGCTGGTAAGTTCCATGCGAAGGTCAAAGAAACTGTCGATCAGTTCGCCGGCTTTTCCCGAGCCCCCGGCCTGTGCAAATCCATCTGTCATGGAAACAAGCATCAGTGCCAGGCATAGCATTATGTTCTTCATCCTAGTAGCTCAGAGGAATTTCGTAGGTCTTTTCGTAGATGGACTTCCACTGGGAATAGTTTTCCTTCATCATTTCTTCAGAAGCTTCTATCCTGTTTCCTTCCTTAGGTGCGTAAATCGGCTTGCCTACGTGAATTGTGTATTCCTGAACGAAGAATCCGTCTCCGTCCACAACATCCGTATCCCTCATGGTTATGAAGCATGGAATCACCGGAACCTTTGCCTTAAGTGCGATGGTGAATCCGCCGCGCTTTACGGGCTTTGGCTTTCTGTAGTTCCACCACATGGACTGTTCCGGATAGATGATGACGAAGTTTCCTTCCTTGAGGAGGTCAATGGTTGCATGCATGAATTCGTTCATTACCTTGTGGTTTGTGCTTAACGGAAGGGTGTTGCAGTTGCGCATGAGCTTTCCGTAGAATCCCGGGTATGTGGTGTAGTTTGCTTCCGTGATTACGCGGAAAAGGCGGCTCTTTGAATGGGCCTTCTGCCTGTGGAGCTTGTCAAATACTTCCTGGATTGCAAAGCTGTCAAGGGCGTTGAAGTGGTTGCATGTGATTACGGCTCCGCCTTCAAGGTTCTCGATGTTTTCAAAGCCAACGATTTCCTTGAGGACAAACTGCTTCTGTGTCTTGAGGACGTCCACGAACCTTCTTGCGCTGACGAATGCAAAGTATGCCTTGATTCTGCTTGAAAGCTTCCTGCGCTTGAAGTCTACGGTTCCAGGGAGAATTGGCTTTGCAGGTACGTCGATTTCTGCGTCCTTGTCCCATTTTCCTTCAGCTTCGTACTGCTTGATGCGTTCGATTACCTCAAGACGGCTCTGGGCCTGTGGAGTTCCGTTTGTTGTCTTCCATGGGAGAGCCTTGTTCTTTCTTGTTTCCTTAAGCTTGAGCTGGCGGTTGTAGTATGTGTCCGGCCTGTCGATTTCCTTACGGGTGAACACCACGAAGTTGTCGTAGAAGTTCTTGTCGGCTTCCTTTTTTTCTTCAGGATAATCTGCAAGGTCCTTTTCGATCAGGTCGATTACGGATGTCTGCCTTGCCCACTTCCAGAATTCCTCGGCGTAGGTGCAGTCCTTGTAGTGCCATGGCTTTTCCGTAAAGATGTAGTGGATGATCTTTGCATCTTCCATTGAAACCGACGGCTGGAAAGTTTCGCAGTCCCAGCATTTTGGAATCTTCGTGTACTTGTCCTGGAAAAGAACGTTAAGGTAGTCCTGGTCCTGTGCAACCACGAAGGTGAATTCATGGAGGAGCTTGATGAACTGGTCAAGAACCTTGTTCTCGCGCCACATCACGCAGTTGATGAGGAGAACGCCTGCATTGAAGTAGTCGTCTCTTGGAATGCCCAGGGCCTTTTCCGTGTATTCGGCAAAGATGTCCACCTGCATTACCTGCTCGAAGGTTGCGCCAACATAGGATCCCGTGATGTCGATGTCGTACATTTCCGAGATGTCGCCCTTGACTACAAGGTCAGAGTCGATGTAGATGGCCTTGTCGTACTGGGGGAACATTTCTGCAATGAAAAGCCTGTAGTAGGTTGTCTTTGAGTAGTAGTCGCGGATAGGCATCTTGTAGCTGATTGCCTTCATGTAATCCGTTACGTCGTCAAAAGTGATGCGGAAAGTGTCGTCTGAAAGTTCCAGGCACTTTTTCTTCATGACGTCAGTGATCTTGATGCACAAGATGTGAATGTCATACTTCCTGTCCCTGCTTGCGTTTGCCTTCAAGGACGTGATGGCTACCATGGTGTACTTTACGAAGTTGTCGTCGCATGCAAAGAACACCGGTACTGTTTCGTTACCCATATTTTCCTTCCTTGACCGTCCATTAGATTTCTTTGTTAAGGTGAATGGATCAGTCCAAGTTTTTTTCAAGATAGGGAGGGCTTTTTTCGCTTAAAGCTACTTATAGTCCCTGTTGAATTTGTTGATCAGATAGACGTATTCCATGAGGATGTCGTCAAAGCAGAAGTACCTGTAGATCTTGTGTACGCCCTGGACGTCCCACTGCTTTACGTTTGCCACATGTGGGAAGGGGGTGTAAAAGAGGCGCTGGGAAAAATGCCTGATGACGGTCTTTGGATATAGGAATTTCTGGTCGTTGAATCTCTGCGAGAGAAGAAGCTTTCTTGTTGTGCTGCGGTTGATGGCGCTCTGGTCTGCAAAAACCAGTTTCCTGGTCTTGATGAGGTTTCGCGCTTTCCTGAAAAGCTCGGTCTTGCGGCACATGTCCATGTTAAAGAGGAGGACTCCGGCATTGGTGTAGCGCGGGTTCATGAACGGAATTATGAGCTTGAAGTAGTGGTCGTGGGCGCCTGCATATTCCACATTGGAAATGTCCTTGCCGTAGAGAAGCTCAATGTCCCTGTTGAAGAGGACGTCTGCGTCAAGGTAAAGGATCTTTGATGGCATCTGGGGAACAAGGTCCGCAAAAAGGCGAAGCAGGGTGTACGGAGATGTGTAGCACATTTCATTGGGACAGCCGCGGAATTCACTGTTGTAGATTTCAGTTACGTCGATTTTGGTAACCTGGTTTTCCCTGTTGTATTCCTTTATGACGGAATCAAAAAAGCGTATGTGCCTGTCGGAGATTGCCTTGTATTTTGGGTTTATGTCCTGCAGGTCAAGGGTGAATATGTAAAAGTGAAAGGGTTCACTGCTTGCAGTTCTCTTGAGGATGGATAGTGCGCATGTGAGGAAACCGTCAAAAACCTTGTCGTTCCCACAGAATAAAATGTTAATCATAAAAGGCCCTTGTTTGAAATAGGTTGAATATCATTGCATATTTTGCAATGAGTTTCAAGTAATGTGGAAAATTTGCATGGCAGCTGGTGGCTTGTGGGATTCCGGGGTGAGTTGTGGCGGGCCGCTGAATGGGTTTAGGACCGGGCCTTGCAGTTCATTCCGGCGTGGCCTTTACGTATTTTATCAATTCAACATTGCTGTGTTCTGCAAGGCGGCACATGGTTTCGTAGATGCGGTTCCTCAAGTCTTCCCTCTGCTCCTTTGGGGAAAGGCTTGTATCCGGCCAGAATGGTCCTTCCACATAGGTCACGACCTTTGGCATCTTGGAAAAGCGGCGTTTCTGGTATGTGTTGACAAAGCAGAAGCTTGGCACGTTGTACTGCACCGGATAGCGGAAGGACAGGGATGTAAAGGGGCGGATCTTTGTGTAGTAGGGCCAGATGTGGGCCTCGGGATAGATGCACAGGCATTTCTTTTCCTTGATGCGGTAGTCTATGCAGTCCATGAAGTTTTTTGTTGATTCCCTGTCGTCGGGAAGAGGAATGGCTCCAAGGCTTGGGGTTATGCGTCCAAGGACCGGCATGGAGATGTTGTTTGGATGGACGATGACGTGGACGCTTTTTGGAAAGGAAACCATGGTTGGAATCAGGGCGTCGTTCATGTTGTGGGTGTGGTTTCCGTAGATGAAGCACCCGGTCTTTCTTGCATTCCTTGCTATGAGGTGTTTGTTGACGATCTTATGGTGCTGGAAAAGAACCAGGTAAATTTTTGCAGGGGGGAAGGCCACAAGACGGTACCAGAAGAACCTTGTGAATTTCTTGAAAAGGGATTTGTAGACGTAAACGTAATCCTTTCCAATCTTGCGGGGCGTTATGCTGTCAAAGGCAAATTCGTCATTCAGTTCATCCCTATAGGTTATTGTCTCATGCTTAATCTTCATGAGTTGATTCTACCTTTTTTACGGGGAAATTACAATTTTGAATTCATGGTGTAAGATTGAATTTATAGTAGAAAACATAGTATAATGGGTGCCATGTTTGACTCATTTATGGATTTTCTTATTCCTTTTTCCGGGGCCATGCTTGGTGCTGTGGCTCAGGGTGTTTTGTGGGGCATTATGGCCCTTGGTGTTTACATTACTTTCAAGATTCTTGATTTTGCTGACATGACTGTTGACGGAAGCTTTGCCCTTGGCGGATGTACATGTGCCCTGCTTATTGTAAGCGGAGTAAATCCCCTTGTTGCAGTTCTTGTTGCCACTTTGGCAGGTTCCCTTGCAGGACTCATTACGGGATGCCTTACGACAAAACTCAGGATCCCGGGAATCCTTGCAGGTATTCTCGTTCAGCTTGCCCTTTATTCCATCAACCTTCACATTCTTGGCGGACCTAACCAGCCTTTGACCCGTGCTCATAAGACCATCGTAAACTGGATTACAAATACACTTAACCTTGGCCAGACTTTCCCCATAAGCTATTCTTCAATGGCAAGCCTTATCATGGGCATTGTTTACTGCGGAATCATCATTGCTGCCCTTTACTGGTATTTTGGAACCGAGCAGGGAAGCGCAATCCGTGCCACTGGAGACAATCCTGACATGAGCCGTGCCCAGGGAATCAATACGGATTCAATGCAGATTCTTGCCCTCATGATTTCCAATGCCCTGGTTGCCTTGAGCGGTGCCCTGGTAATGCAGCAGCAAAGGTTTGGTGATGTAAGCATGGGTATCGGTACCATCGTCATCGGTCTTGCATCCATCATCATCGGTGAGGTTGTCTTTGGAAAGAAGCACGGATTCTGGTGGTGTCTTGTTGGAGTCGTTCTTGGTTCCGTAATTTACAGGCTTATTATTGCCATCGTCTTGCAGATGGGAATGAAGACCCAGGACCTTAAGCTTTTGTCTGCGGTTGTAGTTGCAGTTGCACTTTCTGTTCCAGTTATCAAGCAGAAGATGCCAAAGAAAAGACCGGCCGTTCCACTTGCTGCCGATTCAACTAATGGAGGAAACTGATGCTGGTTCTTGACCATATTTCCAAGACATTCAATCCGGGCACAATTACAGAAAAGCGTGCCCTTAAGGACATATCCCTTACTATTAACGACGGAGACTTCATTACGGTCATTGGTGGAAACGGTGCAGGAAAGTCCACCCTGCTGAACCTTATTGCAGGCGTTTTCCTTTCCGACACGGGTTCCATTAAGCTTGACGGTGAGGACATTACGGAACAGAAGGAACACGTGCGTGCAAAGTACCTTGGCCGTGTTTTTCAGGATCCAATGCGCGGTACTGCAGGCACCATGGAAATTGAAGAAAACCTTGCCCTTGCTTACCGCCGCGGAAAGAAGCGTGGACTTGGCTGGGGTGTTTGCGAAAAGGAAAGGGATTTTTACCGCCAGCAGCTGGCCCTTCTTGACCTTGGTCTTGAAACCAGAATGAATGCAAAGGTTGGCCTTTTGTCTGGAGGTCAGCGTCAGGCCGTTACCCTTTTGATGGCAACCATGAACAAGCCAAAGCTTCTTCTTCTTGATGAGCATACGGCTGCCCTTGATCCAAAGACTGCGGCAAAGGTTCTTGAACTGACGGACCATTTTGTCCAGAAGGATCACCTGACCACATTCATGGTTACACACAACATGGATCATGCCATCAAGTATGGAAACCGTCTTATCATGATGCTTGGCGGCCAGATTGTCTTTGATGTTTCCGGGGAAGAAAAGAAGAACCTTAAGGTGCAGGATCTTCTTGAAAAGTTCCATTCTTCCGGGGCTTTGTCAGACAGAATGGTCATCAACTGATCACTTTTATGTAAAAAAATACTGAAGGTTTTGCCTTGTGGATTTTCCGTCGGATTTTGTGCAGCCGTCGGGAACATGCTGGATTTGTTTCCGGCATCCATGGGCCGAAGCCTGAATAAAAAAAGGGTGTCTCAGGATATATTTTCTCAGGATGCCAACAGGGGTTACAAATGGCAGTTAGCGTACCGGAATTGTTCGGAAGCATGGTCTTTAACCAGAAGGTTATGAAGGACCGTCTTCCAAAGGAAACGTTTAAGGCATTGAAAAAGACATTGGACAACGGGGAGCCTCTTCAGCTTGATGTTGCAAATGTTGTCGCTCATGCAATGAAGGAGTGGGCCATCGAAAAGGGCGCCACCCATTATTCACACTGGTTCCAGCCTTTGACTGGAGTTACTGCCGAAAAGCACGACAGTTTCATCAATCCACAGGATGACGGAACCATCATCATGTCATTCAGCGGAAAGGAGCTTGTAAAGGGTGAACCTGACGCTTCTTCCTTTCCCAATGGCGGAAGCCGAGATACATACGAAGCCCGCGGTTATACCGTCTGGGATCCTACTTCCTATCCTTTTGTAAAGGAACATACCCTTTGCATTCCAACGGCCTTCTGTTCCTATACGGGGGAGGCCCTGGACAAGAAGACACCTCTCCTGCGTTCAATGGAAGTCCTCAATGAACAGGCCCTGCGCATTCTCAGGCTTTTTGGAAAGAACGACGTAAAGCATGTAAGCACCACTGTCGGCCCGGAGCAGGAATATTTTATCGTTGACGAAAAGCTTTATTTTGAACGCAAGGACCTTCAGATGACCGGGCGCACTCTTTTTGGTGCAAAGCCATCCAAGGGTCAGGAAATGGACGACCAGTATTTTGCCGCATTGAAGCCACGCATCGTAAAATACATGGAAGACCTTAACGAGACATTGTGGAAGTATGGAATCCTTTCCAAGACTGAACATAACGAGGCTGCTCCTGCCCAGCACGAAATGGCCCCAATATTCAGCACGACAAACCTTTCTGCAGACCAGAACCAGCTGACCATGGAAGTGATGAAGAAGGTTGCCCGCCGCCATGGCCTTGTGTGCCTTCTCCATGAAAAGCCATATACCGGCGTAAACGGAAGCGGTAAGCACAACAACTGGTCCATGTCCACCGACCAGGGTGAAAACCTTCTTGAACCTGGAAAGACTCCTGCAGAAAACGCACAGTTCCTTCTGTTCCTTACTGCAATCATAAAGGCTGTTGACGAAAACCAGGATCTTCTTCGCATTTCCGTGGCATCTGCCGGCAACGACCATCGCCTTGGAGCATGTGAGGCTCCTCCTGCAATCATTTCCATCTATCTTGGTGACGAGCTTCATGCAATTCTTGAATCAATCAAGGATGGAACTCCTCTTACAAAGTTTGGCGCTTCTAAAATGACGATTGGGGCTGATGTTCTTCCTTCAATTCCAAAGGATTCAACAGACCGCAACAGGACCTCTCCATTTGCATTTACAGGCAACAGGTTTGAATTCCGCTCGGTTGGTTCGTCCCTTTCAATTTCTGGGCCAAATACTGCATTGAATTCCATCACGGCTTACACCCTCAAGTCCTTTGCTGATGAACTTGAGAAGGCTTCTGACTTCAAGACTGCCTTGAGCGATCTCATCAAGCGTGAGGTTACGGCTCACTGGAAGATCATCTTCAACGGCAACGGCTATGACCAGAGCTGGGTTGAGGAAGCAGAAAAGCGCGGCCTCATGAACCTTCGCACGACTCCAGATGCCATGGAGCACTACCTGGACGAGAAGAACGTAAGGCTTTACACGGAACTTGAGGTTTACACCAAGGCAGAGATGGAAAGCCATTATGAAATCAAGCTTGAAAAGTATTCAAAGATCATCAATATTGAAGTGAACACCATGCTTGAGATGATTTACAAGGACATTCTTCCTTCTGCATTCAGGTACATGAAGGACCTGAGTTCCACAGTCAGCCAGCTTAAGGCTGTTGTTCCAGGGGCTAAGGCTACTGCACAGGTTAAGATCCTTGCTGAACTTGACCGTCTTGTAAATGAACTTTCGGACAAGGCAGATGTTCTTTCTGCACTTCATAAGGAAGCATGCGGACAGTCTTCTTTTGCTGCAAGCTCAAGGATTTACGCAGACAAGGTTATTCCTGCCATGAAGGAAGCAAGGGATGTCTTTGACAGAATGGAGCCTCTCCTTGGCGAGGAATACAAGCCATTCCCAAGTTATGAGGATCTCATGTTTAAGGTTTGAACTAATTTTCATTCTTTGGATGAAAATTAGTTCATTCGATGAAATCTGCACATTCGTACGCACTTGCTTCGAATGTGTGTT
>JAKSLY010000049.1 GCA_024400955.1 Treponema sp. | reverse complement strand
GCATTAGATTTTTAGGCATAAATGTAATAGCATATTTGTGTTGCAAGACGGATGAAGTCATTCAGCTGGCACTGGAAAATAACTTTGACCTTAAAAAAAAGGCTTTGAATCTTGCACAGGCAAGGGCCCAGTATAAGCAGGTTAAGGGCGAGCTGGATTTTGAACTTGGAGCACAGGGACGATATTCAATAAGCCAGAATCCAATCGACAGCAAAAATCCATCTTATTACAACTATGGTATCGGTAATGACAATGTTCAGTCTTATTCTTCTGGTGGCAGCGTCTTTATAAAAAAGCTTTTTAGTTTTGGCCTGGAATCAAAACTTTCCTATTCAATTCAAAGGAACAGGAATAAATATAGTTTTGAAACGGATAACAGTTTTTTCCTGGAAAGATATGATAATCTTGTTGATCCCGTATATGACAATAAGGGTGATGTTTCCCTTGACTTGAACATGTCGCTACTAAAAGCCTTTCACAATTCGCCTATGTGGATGGAACTGAAGACTGCACAGAATGACATTGAACAGATGAACTATCTTCTTGAGGATGCCATTTCAAAGGTGATCATCAGCACGTCAAAAGCTTACTGGGATTAGTTTATATGTTATAAGAATTATGAATATCAGCAGGAACTGGATAGGGTTCTTGAAAAGCGCCATTCCGATATGGATTCTTTGATCAGGGCTGGAGTTCGCTCTAAAAATGATCTGCTGGCTGTAAGAGTAAATTTGATGCAGAACAAGAACCGCATCAAGAATACGGAAGTTTCACTTAAGAGTGCAAAAACGCAGCTGCTTCAGGCCATTGGTTGCACCGAATCCCAGCTTCCCGGCTATCCATCCGTGGAGTTTTCACAGAGCGGACTTTATATGGAGGATCTTCCGGCAGCTGATGATATTAATGAAGAATTGATAGACTATGTTTTTTCAAATCGAAATGATTTAGCCGCAATAAAAAAATCAGTGGATTCTGCTGAGCTTAAGCTTAAAATCGAAAAGGCAAATTACCTGCCGGATTTAAATGTTGGTCTGAGTCTTGGAACTACGGGAACTAGCTATGCAAATGACACTAGTCATTTCTTTACGTCTGGAATGGATAATGTAAAAGGCGTTAATGTTACTGGAAACGTAAGCAGTTCCATAAAGCTTGGAAATAAAACAAAACGTGGAGCCGTGGATAAGGCGCAGGCGGATTATGACATTGCATGTGCAGAATTGAATAAGGCAAGAAACGATTTGAAACTTGAACTTACAAATGCTGCAGAAAACATTGGCCTTTATAAGACCATGATAGAAGATTCCAAGACGGTTCTTGAACTGCAGAAATCATTTTACGAGAATGAACAGAAACGCTTTACTGCAGGATATATAACAGTGGATAACTTGATTCAGCAGGATCAGAATTATCTTGAAGCACAGATCTCATACTATCAGAGTCTTGCAAGCTATCTCAATTCTGTCCTGGAATACAAGTATTATTCTGCACAGATGCTTACTCTTCAATAAGCATTCCATCCTTGAATTTCTTTATGAATATTTTCTTTCCGTTTATGTCGCCGTTTTCTGTGAAGGTGTAGGGACCGGCAGCTTCGTTCCATGACTGGGACATCATGACCTGGGCTACTTTTTCTGGAATTGCAGAGTTGGCTTTCTGAAGGGCTTTCGCATACACCATCATGAAGTCGTATCCCTGACATGCATTAAGGTCCGGTTCTGACTGGTATTCTTCCTTGAATTCTTTTCTGAATGACCTGAATTCCGGATTTTCAGAATTGATGTTGAAGTTTGATACGGCAAATAACCTGTTGTTTTCATTTGTGGAAAGATTCTGCAGGAATTTTGGATTTTCAAAACTGTCGGCACCGATGACAGGAACCGTGATGCCGTTGTTCCTGATGCAGTTGATGATTACGCTGATGTCCGGTTCCGTGGCTGCAAGAAAAATTGCATCAAAGATGTAGTTGTTTGTCCAGCTTCTTATTTTCTGGTTGAAGGTTGATTCCGGGGACTTGCGTTCAAAGCTGTCCCTGTTGACCACATTAATGTCTGCTTTTCCTGCAACGAATTCAAAGGCATTTGCCAGGCTGTTTCCATAGGCGCTGTTGGCATTGTAGATCAAGATATTATTGAAGTTGTTTTGCTGGCACAGTTCGGCAACCTTTGTTCCTGAATCAGTATCTGTAGGAATGTTTCTGAAAATCAAGTCGTTTTTATTGTTTGTCAATGTTGGGGCAGTAGCGTCGGGATTCAGCATGAGGATTCCATAGTATTGGTAAATGACTGAGCATGGAATTGAAATGTCGGAATAGTCGTGGCCAATGACTGTAGAGATTCCCTTGTCGGCTGCAATCTGGTAGGCAATGTTCATGGCTTTGGCAGGCTTTGCATTGTCTTCAAAAGTTACAAGTTCAATGTTCTTGGAGCAGATATTTTCCTGCCTTATTTTTTTTAGGGCCAGCTGTACGCCGAGGATTTCCTGTGAAGTTTCTTCTCCGTAAGAAGTAACAAGGGCAACCTTGACGGTGTTCTTTTTGTAAAGTTTTTCAATGGCCTTGTTGCGTTCCTTTATGGGATCATCAGAACTGCATGAAGCAAGAATCATTGCCGTAATTACTGCTGATAATAAAAATAGTTTTGATAGTTTCATGTTCGGTTTTCCTTTTCTATACATTCTGGCGTTTTGCAAGCTGGGTAAAATATCCGTCCCTTTCCACGAGTTCATCATAGGTTCCGGTTTCAACAATTTCTCCATCCTTCATGACATATATCCTGTCGGCATTAATAATTGTGCTTAACCGGTGTGCAATGATTATCCTTGTGGAAGCGAGGCCGTCAAGACTTTCTCTGACTGTCTGCTGAGTAATGTTGTCGAGGGCAGAAGTTGCCTCATCAAATATCAGGAGTTTTGGGTTTCGAATGATGGCCCTTGCAATTATGAGACGCTGCAGCTGGCCGCCTGAAAGAGAGAGTCCCTTTGGAGGAATAATCGTGAACATTCCCATGGGCATTTCCTGAATGTCCTTGTCAAAGGAAACTTTTCTTGCAGCTTCCCAGGCATCGTCAATTTTTAATCCAGTGCTGCCGACAATGTTCTGGAGAATTGTCCCCTGCAGGACAGAGTCATTTTGCAGTACGATACCCATCTGTCTTCTGAGGGAACCGATGTCGATGGAATTTATGTCCTGGTTGTCAAAAAAGATTGAACCTGATTCCGCTTTTTCAAAACCAAGAATGAGCCTTAGAAGGGTGGATTTTCCGGCGCCGGAAGTTCCAACGATTGCAACAAATTCTCCAGGTTCAATCTTGATGTTGATGTCCTTAAGTATCAGTGGAGAATCTTTATCGTAACGGAAGTTCAGGTGGCTTATTTCAATGGAACCGCTTATGCTATTGATTGCCGGCTTAGATTCTTCGTATTCAGTCTTTGCCTCAAGAACGGGTTTAACTCGCTTTAGTAAAGGAATTATGTCCCTTATGGAAATGAGGGAACCTGCCACGCCAAGAAATGCCGATTGAAAGGAACCGTAGGCCGACATGAATGCCAGGAATGAACCGGTGGAAAGCCCTTCGACCTTCTTGGATTCAAGAGCCTGCCCAAACAGAAAGTAAAGGATGATCGTAACAATTGTTGGATAGAGGGATGTAATCAGGTTCAGGTAAATGCCGATGTTGCCCAGCCTGTAACCTATTTTTGTCTGCCTTATGTATTCCTTTGACCACTGTGCAAAAACACGGTTTTCAGAATTTGAATTTGTAATCTTCTGGATGCCGGAGAAGAACTGAAGGAGCATGCCCTGGATTTTTCCCTGGGCGTCAACCAGCATCTTCTGCATGCTGTAAGTGATGAGGGAAGAAATGATTGAAATCAGGATTGGAACTATGCAGAACAGGACACCCCATTTTGCAAAGTAACCGCAGAACTGGAATTCCTGGAAGAGGTAAACAAAGCTGAAGATGAAGTTCATGAAGCATGAAAGAACGATTCCAAAAATCTGCTTGCGGACTGTGGTAATGGCCATGGTTCGGCTTGCAAGGTCTCCCGATGAATAATCCTTGAAGAAATTTACCGGGAGCTTGAGGAGCCTGTCAAAAACTGCTGCTTCAAGATTGGAGTCCGCCCTTGTTTCCATTCGTAGGCCTGCAAAGTATTTTGCAATTTGTCCAACCATGGCAGAAATGTTGCAGAAGAAGGTGAGAACGCAAAGCTGGATTGCCCTGTTTTTCTGCGCATGGGGAATTACCTGGTCTATGAGATGACGGGTTATGTATGGAGTAATCAGGCCGATTAACGTACACATGAATCCGATGACAATATAGCTTGCAAGGTCTTTTTTGATGTCTTCGAGAACAAATTTACATATATCCTTTATTGTAATCTTATCCTTTCCAAAGTGCTTGTAAGCCATAAATGCCATTGGGTGAATTTTCTTTGCATTTTCCCTGGTAACATGGATGTTCTTCTGACTTTCACAGTCAACGATAATGTATGTGTCGGCTTCATTGTCCCTGATCAGGGCAACAGGAATAATTCCTTCCGTTTCTTCAATTGGTTTCTTGATGTCAAATTTTTCAGATGGGTTGTAGAATCCAAGAAGGTGGCCGTTATCTTCCTTGTACCATGTGTCACGCAATATGATTTCCCTGATGCGTATGGTGTTGTCCTTTGCAAGTGCCTGGTATCCGGTTTTACTCGTTTCGTACTTTTTTTCAGGAGATGCATTGATTGTAAGGCCTCCCATTTTTTCCGCAAGGACCTTAAAGGCTTTTACAATGGGCTGATCTTCAGAACCGTAAATTATTTTTTCTTCCAGTTTTGGATTTACCACCGAAGCTATGTTTGTAATGGAATTGGAATAATTTTTGTCCGAAAGCTTCTGCTGTTCAACATTACGTGTTTCCTCGGCTTTTTCTTCGGCTTCGAGTTTTTTGATGATTTCATTGCGCTTTTGAATCATCTGCGAACAATAGTTTTCATCTAAAACAGGTGCAGCTTCTACTTCAGTTCCATCGGTTCCTACAAGGTAGATTTCATATTCATCATTGCCTGGAATGTTTGGGCAAATGTTTCCTGCATTAAAGGAATCCAATGAATTGCGTGCCCCAAGCAAACCGTTCTGCAGTTTCCTCGAAATGAACAAAAATGCGCGGCCGGAAAGAATCCTTATTTCGGAGGCTGTTCCGTCAAGGATAAGGTAATTGCTGTTGTTGATTCTGTATTTTTGATTTTCCATGGTTCCCATCCTTACATGGTTCTGATCAGGGCTTGATAATAGCCGTCTGTGGAAATAAGTTCTTCATGGGTTCCACGCTGAACCACATGGCCGTTGTCCAGGACTATGATTTCGTCGCAGTCACGGATGGTGCTTAATCGGTGGGCGATGATAATGCACGTGCAGCCACGCCTCCTGATATTCTGGTCAACAGTCATTTCAGTAATGGCATCAAGGGCTGACGTTGCTTCGTCCATAATCAGGATGCGCGGATTTGAGGACAGGGCTCTGGCAATTTCCAATCGCTGCCTTTGACCGCCGCTGAAATTTTTTCCCCCTTCCCTTACTTTTGCAAAATATCCGTCTGGACGCGATGTAATCATGTCGTGGATGCATGCATCCTTTGCAGCCTGAATGTAGACATCTTCGGGAATCGTCGTGTTCCACATTGTAATGTTGTCCTTGATGGTTCCCTCAAAAAGAGAAATGTTCTGGTCAACGACTGCTACGGATGAATGGAATCTTTCCTTTGTAATCTGGTTCAGCGGCATTCCGTCGAAAAGCAGTTCCCCGGACCATGGCTGATATAGGGCGCAGGCAAGTTTTCCGATTGTTGATTTTCCGGATCCTGTGGTACCAACGAGGGCTATTCTTTTTCCAGGGGTAAGTTCCAGGGAAAAATCATTCAATAATGGGGCAGCCAGCGGACTGTATCCAAAGGTGACATTTCTGAAGGAAATATATCCCTCAAGTTTTTTGATTGGCCTGTATTCTTTTAAAGCCTGATTTTCTGAAGTTTCTTCCTGGTTCTTGAATATCTTTGGTTCAGGATAGTCCATTACATCATCAATACGCTGCATGTCGGCATTGGCAGATAGAAGCTGAGATGACAGTCCAAGGAATGAACTTACGGGGCCCTGGAAACCGGCCATTACAGTCTGGAATGCAATCAGCATGCCTATGGTCAAGTGTCCGTCCATGACGCGGATGGCGCCGATGGTAAGGATGAGGATTCCCTGGATTGCGGTGATGATGCTCGGAAGAACTGAAATGCTTGTGCTGGTTTTTGCCAGTTTCTGGGATTCAAGAATTACCTTTGACTGCTGGCCGGACCATTGCATGAAAAAGTCATTTTCTGAACCGGAGGCTTTCAGTGATTCAATCATTTCGATTCCGGACATGGTGATTCCACTTAACTTGCCGCTTTCCATCTGGATCTTGAAGGACTTGTTCTTGATCTTGTCAGATGAAATTCTATAGACCAGTACCAGGACGGATGTAAGTCCAACGGTGATAATTGAAAGTGGAACGTCATAGAAAAACATCAGGATAAGGAAGAAAATTCCAGTCAGAAAATTTATGGCAACACTGATGAGCTGGCCTGAGATGAGGCTTGAAACATTGTCGCAGGAAGATATTCGGTTGCAAAGTTCACCCGGGAGACGCTGAACAAAAAACTGTGATGGCATCTTAAGGATATGTGCAATGAATTTTGATGCAGAAGAAAGGCTTAGCCTTGACTGAAAACGTATGAGCACCCGGTTCTGGACAAAGCTCATCAGTATGTTGATTATCGATGTAATTGCCATGGCAAGCAGAAGCGGCTTTAAAAGTCCCATGGAATTCTTTACTACAATCTGGTCAATGAAGAATCGAGAAAATGAAGGGTATACAAATCCTGGAATAAAGAGGAGCACGCTTAGGATGGAAAGATAGACAAGAATTGACTTCAATCCGCAAAGTCTCTTTTTCAGTTTTGGCCAGATGGATGGCTTCTCACCAGACGGCTTGAATTCATCAGTCTTTTCAAAGCACAGGACGACGCCAGTAAAGGAATCGCTGAATTCTTCCGGGTCTACATAACGGCGGCCCACGGCAGGATCATTGATTACAGCCTGATTCCCCCTGAATCCTTCAAAGACAACATAGTGATTGAAATTCCAGAAAATGATTGCAGGCAGGTCTACATCCTTAAGCTCTTCAATCTCAACCTTGAATCCGCAGGCATCAAGTCCAAATTTTTTTGCAGCCTTGATTATGTTGTTTGCCTTTGTTCCATCTCTTGAAACTCCGCATTCAATTCTTAAAAGTTCCAGGGATACATATTTATGATAGTAGCCAAGGATCATGGCCAGGCTTGCAGCACCACATTCAAGGGCTTCCATCTGCAATACCGTTGGAGTTTTTGCTATCTTTTCCCTTTTAAAAATATTCACTTTTCAGTCCTTGTTTGTTTCCACGATGCCTATGAGCTTTTTCTTTATGGTAGGAACTACGAGTTCAATCGGCTTTTTTGATGATGTTGATACAACGGCCGTACAGACAAGCCCTGTTCCAATTGAATGAGAAGGGCCCTTTGATGAGGACCATTTTAATCCTGAATAGGTTGAAGGATCCGGAACAAGGCTGACCTTTGCTTCAATAAGGGGACCATTTTTAGCAAAAACGGATGCAAGGGATTCGCTTTGCAAACTACTGATTAGGTAGTAGGAGCTTACGGGAAATTCAGAAATGGCAGTTACGATTCCCTGGATGTATCCGAATTCTTCTTGCTTGACTATTGAAGGTATTACACCAATCTTCATTCCAGGCTGAACTTTTTTTCCTTCGGATAAAGGAAAGTACACAAGGGCTTCCGAGACATTATCATTGTCGTCGGTTTTTACAAGAATGATCGTATTTCCAGGTTGAACAAAATCCCCTCTTTTTACAGGCACTTCAATTACCGTGCCTGAGCAGTGTGATATTACCTGGGTTGCCGTCTTGTATTCTTCCCGCGAAATAAGAATCTGCTGCTTGAGTTCCACAATCTGCTGTTCAAGATTCATTTCCATCTGGATGGAAGAAGAATATTCGGCTTGGGTAATGAGTCCCTGGTTGTACAGCTGCTTCTTTAATTCCTGCTTTGAACTCGTGTCGCTGCTTGTATCGAGAATTACTTCCTTTAATTTCTGGAGTCCCGTCAGCTTGTTTTCCTGAACGAGAATTCCGTCCAAAAGATCCTGGCGTTCAATGCGAGCGATGATTTGCCCGTTTTCTACGGTGTTCCCGGCTGAGACAAAAACATTTTTTACTGTTCCCTGGTTGGAATACTTGATGCTGATTATTTCACCGCTGTTTATGAGTACGCCGGACCCGGTGACAGTATCTGGAATGGAGCCGGTAAATCCCCATACAAAGGCAACAATTACAATTATTAAAAATGAAACCAATGCAATCTTGTTTGCAGGCTTGATTACAGTCATTGCCTGGTCAAGCTGGTCCATGGAAGAAATCTGGTCCAATGCCGATTTTCTAAAAATTTCTCTTTTCATTACTAGTATTTTATAGAATTTCAGGTGTTTTTTCATTATCAACGAAGAATTTTTTCTATTTCTTGTCCTACAGTTGGCAACATGGCTGTCATATACTGAGGCCATAAAGAACGGGAAC
>JAKSLY010000048.1 GCA_024400955.1 Treponema sp. | reverse complement strand
AAGAATGGAAAAATGGTTTTAAGCGAAATGGAAATGAACGGCGTCGTTGGCGGATTGGATTCATACAACCTTAAGTATTCGGAATCAGACTATGCTGAATCTGGAGTCATTGCCCAGGTAATTAAGGATGGAAAATCCTATTCACCGGATGTATTCAAGAATGTCAGAGGCTACAAGGTCACATTTTCTATGGTTGATGCATCAGGAGTTTCCCATGAAATCAATTCTGACCTTGCAGAAAAAGCCATGAAATATCATAAGGAATTCGGAAGCCAGCTCTTCTATGAAGACCTCAACAATGTTTTCGATGACTTAAAATAACACAGACCATCAACTAAAAAGGGCTGTCCTAAAAGCAAGAACTGCATGCATCCAGAATGCTACGCTAAAATGCAGTTCACTTTTCAGACAGCCTATTTTTTTATTTTTGCACATCAAAAATTTTATTCAAATCTATAAATAGATTCTTCCGCCCAACTGTACTGTATCATATATTCACCGTTGAACATGTCGCTTTCATTCATTGGCTTTCCGTTAAGATAGTCGATGTAATCACAACCGAATTGGGAAAAATCCGCAGAATAAGTATCACCGGTGTGATTGACTATGCTTGCAGCTCCAACAGCTTCCAGCGATTTCATCAGGTCAGCAATTATTTTCGTAAGGTAGCTCTGGGCATTTCTGTCATAGTTGCCTTCTTCAAAAATATTTACGTAGATTTCCTTTCTGTTTACGCTTGCCCCCTGCCTGTCGATTAAATATGCAAGCATTTCCTTTGCCTTTGACCTGCTGAATTTAACGGGGTTCCCATCTACAAAAAAATCAAAGTTGCCAAAAGTCTTTGCGTAGAATCTTGGCTTCTGCGTTTCCTTCGCGTAAGCCGTCTGCTGAAGTTTCTTATAGTTTTCAAGTTCAGCCTCGATAGCTTCTTTCTTGATTGGCTTTAAAAGATAACCAATGGCATGCTGCTTAAAGGCATCCAGGGCAAACTGCGGATATCCTGTTGTAAAGATAATAGCTGTCAGTGGAGAAATCTCATGAATCTTTTGTGCCAGCTCCAATCCATTCAGCTCCGGCATGTCAATGTCCAGAAAGGCAATCTGAATCGAATGGGTCTGCAAAAAATCCAGGGCCTCATGCACATCCCTAAATCCTGTAACTTCCGTAATTTCTTCAATGGATTTTACAGTTTCAAGTATGTCAGCCAGAACAAATTTTTCATCATCTACGCAAATAGCATTTATCATTTTTCCCCCCGCATTAACTATTATTTCGGCAACTTGATTATAATTGTAACGCCTTCGCCCTTTACACTCTGAACCTCAAACTTTCCGTTGCAAAGACGTTCAACACGAAGCTTAGTATTCAGCAGTCCGATGTGGGTCCTGCTGCCGTTAAACTGATGCTCCTCAAAACCCTTGCCATTATCCTTAATTATTACGTTATGGTATTTTTCATCGGCAAAAGTCCTTACGAGAATCCTGGCATCCTTCTTTGACCGCACTCCATGCCGCACTGCATTTTCCACCATAGGTTGAACTGTCAGGGAAGGAATGTAAAAATCCAAATCATGAATGTCAAAGTCAAAGGTAATGTTGTCAAAGCGCAGCTTCTCTATTTCCGTATAAATCCTTGTATGCTTCAATTCACGTTCAAAGGGAATCGTCTCGCTTAAATCGGAAAAATCCATATTTCCACGCAGATAGTCGGCAAAATTGGTTATGGTAGATGCAGCCAGCTCCGGATTATACTTGCAGAGAGCCTTAATCGTCGTAAGGGTATTATACATAAAGTGAGGCTGAATCTGGGAAATCATGACCTTACTCTTAAACTCCTCGATTTTCCTTCCCAACTCAACATGAATGTTTATATAGAGAACAAGAATCGTAATCAAAACTGATGGTGTTGTAAAAGCCAGGGTGTATGCAAAAGTCTGGAGACCCATTACGGCAATTGGAAGAAGAGAAGCAACAATAAAAGGCGACTTTAATTTCCAGTTGATTTTTATCTTTATTGCATAGAACAAAAGAATCAGGTAGACAAACAGGCTATAGATATACTGCAGCCAGTAAGTTCCAGCCCTGTAATACATTCCGCCGCTTATGGAATAGAAGAATTCTAATTTTACGTTTGCAATTGTAATTGCAAGGAAAAGAACCGTAGAAATCCTGATGAATGGAATCATGAACCTGTTTATGTTTCCACGAAGATTCATTACCTCAATTTCCGTTCCCCAGAAAATGACAGTTCTTATGACGCAGCACAAGTCAAACAAAAGGTTAAGGATTTTTACCAGAGCGTTGAATTCAACCTTACCGCCAACAAACCAGGTCCATGAATCAAAAAACAGTGCCATGGCCTCAAAGAAAATCAGCTGAAGAAAAAGGCTTCTGAATTTGCTCCTTCTTTCATCAATGAAAACCGAGAAATACAAAAATCCGCAAAGGACAACTCCCATGGTTTCCATCAATACGTTTGAACTTGCCTCCACGTTTTCGTGCATGGTTCCATTTGGAAAAAGCCTGAAGAATCCAAACCTTATGCATCCAAAAACTTCAGCAACAAAAAACGCAAGGATAAGGCACAAAAAGGACAGTTCAGAAAACCGAACCTTAAAGCAATCTTTTTTTTCTACAATATGAACATTCTTCATAAGGACTACCTATCTTGTATTTTAGTCAAGTTCACTGAGTATGCGCTTAAGACGTGAATTAACTTCAGCATAAACCCTTTCACAGTCGATGAACGAAAACTTTCCATCGCGGTAAACAATTCTTCCATCAATCATGTTAAGCACAATGTCTGAGCTCTGGGCACTGAACACGATGTTTGCAAGGGTGTCAAAATCAGGCTGCAAATGGGGAACTGCAAGATCAAACACAATCATGTCTGCCCTGTTGCCAACCTTAATGCATCCGCAATCCTTTCTTCCCTGAGCCTTAGCGCCGTTCAGCGTTGCCATTTTAAGAATGTCCCTTACGGAAACTGCATTTGCATCCCTTGCAGCCCCCCTGCACAAAAGGGCAGCAACATGAATTTCTTCCATCATATCAAGGTTGTTGTTGCTGGAAGCACCGTCCGTTCCGATGCAGACATTCAGTCCCTTTTCCATCCAACGCTTGACTGGAGCAATTCCGGAACCAAGCTTAAGGTTGCTCGAAGGATTATGGACAAGGGAAGATCCTGCCTTTAGCAAAAGATCCTCATCTTCTTCCGTCACATAGACACCATGTGCAAACTGGGCAGGTACATCCAGAACCCCGGCATTCTTCATGAACTGAGTCGGAGTCATTCCACCATGGCGTTCCTTGCATTCCTCATGTTCCTTCTGGGTTTCAGAAAGATGGGCGTGAATCCTAAGACCTGATTTTTTCGCTGCCTCCGCTATGATCTTTGAAACGCGGTCGTTGTTGGTATATTCAGCATGAAGTCCCATGTCAGCCAATATCCGATCCCCAAAAGCACCTGACTTTACTTTTTCAAGGAGCTTCCAGGTTTCTGTCCATCCGCGATTTTCCTCAAGGTTCTCTTCGGGATTGAATGAAGTAATTCCGTTGCAAATGTTTGCCTTCATTCCGCATTCATCAAGGGCTTTTGCCTCGTCCTCAATCCTAAAATACATGTCGCTTATGCTGGCACACCCGCTTGCAATCAATTCCATGGCGCCAAGTTTTGTAGTCCAGTAAATGTCTTCAGGTGTAAGCTTTGCTTCAAAAGGAAAAATTTTTGTAAACAGCCAGTCCTGGAGGGAAAGTCCCTCACCGTAGCCGCGAAGAATCGTCATGGGAACATGGCAGTGTGCATTAAAAAAACCGTTCATCAGGAACTTGTTCTTTCCATCGTACACCTCTTCATCAGCTGCCTTTTTTTCCGGCATTGACGGCCCAACATATATTATCTTTTCATTTTCTGTCTGAACATACATGTGCTCGCGAAGTTCAAACTTTTCATCAAGAATCTTAATGTCAGAAAAAATCATTTGTTCCACCTCACAAAAAACAGGTCATCCAGTTAAAGCCACCAAAGGGCACCAGGATGCACTGTAATAAATTCTATCTCTATATTATATTAGTGGGAACCTCTAAAAATTTCAAATCGGGAATGAACATGGCAGAACAGAAGACTATCTTGATATTTGGCGCAATGGATGTTGAAACGGAATTCCTCATCTCAAGCCTTGGGGAATCAAATAAGACAGTAATCGGAGGATATCCATTTTACGAAGGATTTATTGATAGAAAAAAAATTGTCGTCTGCAGAACCTACACCGGAATGGAAAATTCAGCAGCAGCCACTGCCATTGGAATCATGACATTCAAGCCGGACTTCATCATAAGCCAGGGAACAGCCGGTGGCCACAATCCAAAGCTGCACAAAAAGGACATAGTAATCGGACGCCGGCTCATAAACATTTCATCCTTCCAGACAAGACGTTATGGAGCAGGGGAGGGCATGCATCCGGAAAACTGGAGCCTGAAAAACTGGGACCTTTTTGAAGACAGCCTCCAGGATCCGGAAGTACCAGCCCTGTTCAGCGACGAAAAACTCGTTAATCTGGCACTGTCATCAGACTACAAGGAAGGCCAGCTTCACTCCGGCACAATTTCGTCAAGCAACAACTGGAACCAGGAACTGGACAGAATCAATCTCCTTGTGGAAAAAATCGGTTCAGACTGCGAGGAAATGGAAAGCTTTGCCGCAACACAGATTGCACTGCGGTTTAAGGTTCCTTCCATAACAATCAGAATCATCTCCAATTCAGAGCAGCACCCTGGTGAAGAATACGAACGCACAACAGCAGTCTCATGCCAGCGTTTTGTCCTGGACTTTATTTCAAGAGTTTAGGGCATCTATAAAAAATGCAATTTTAGAGACTCCATTTAACCTGAAATCTATTTTTTTACCTGAACCTTCATGGCAAGAAGAATTTCCTTGTACTCTTCACTTACGCGAAAGCTTTCCCTTGCCTTCTGAATCGTCTTGTTATGCACCCACGGACTCAGCTTCTTTTCCTCAATAATCTTTATTGCAGCATCCCACTGCTTAGCCAATGCGGTTGCATAATACCAGGCCTGCATCATGTTTACGTAATACTCCTGGCTTCTAACTTTTGCCACCATATCAAGATGGTCCGCATCAAAATCTTCATCAAGAAAATATGTCATGAAAGTATCGATCCCGTAACGGACCGTATAGGTCTCCTTGCTTTTAATCCATTTCTTTGCCTTAGCAAGAACTTCTTCCTTGTGCTTCCTGAATACCTTTGGATGGCAGGTGTCACATACGGCCCAGTTGTCAATGTACGGAAGGAACTTTTCAAAAAGTCCCATGCATTCATCATAATCCCTTACATTTTCTATCAGAAATGAATGAATGAAATTCTCCTCAAAATACTTGTGGGGCACTGAAGCCAAAAATTCATCCACCTTATATTCGCCCCTTGCTGAATTGAATTCCTTTGCCAGCGCCCGCAACTTTGGAACCCTAACTCCGATGATGGTGTCAGGATCAGTAACCGGATTCAGCTTTGCCTGAAAAACTCTATACGCATCATCCTTAAGTTCAAAAAGCCTTTCCTGAATTTTAGTCATGAATATTACTCTCCCTTAAATTTTAAGCCGGCCATGTAACCAGCTGCTACTCCTGCAATGCACAGGGAAACGCTCAGCATCACATAAAGACCTGCATAAAAATACTGGCCCTTCCTCAAAAGATTAAATGACTCCAGGCTGAATGTGCTGAATGTAGTAAATCCCCCGCAGAAGCCAGTCTTAAAAACAAGATTGATTTTTCTTGAACTGCACCTTGCCGCAATAAAACCGATGACAACAGCCCCGGCAAAATTTGTCAGCAGCGTAAGAATTGGAAAATTTGTCCTGCATGGAATAAGACTTATGAGATACCTGCACAAGCTTCCACACGCACCACCTGCCATTACCAAAATAAAATCCATGCCTTCACTCTATCCCTTGATTACTAAAATTACAATTGCCTGCAGTTGCCATTTATAAAATTTGTACTATATTTTAGATATGGATTTCAACGATTTTATCTACCACTTCATATACACAAACTCTGCAAGAATTTCTTCCCCGAAGCAACTTGATTCCCTTGGAACAATCCTTGACGACAACCTGGTGACAAACGGATTTTTCCTTGACCCGGAAGACAGCCTTGATTCCGCAATATTGGAACAGCTCAGCGAGGAAGCCCTATGCGAAGAATTTAACCCGGCCATTGTATGCCGTTCCCTTGAACTTGGTTTCTACCCAATGTCCATGGCAAAAGCCATAACCAGCCTGCAGGAAATCGACATTAAGAATCTTTCAGAAGACCAGTTCCTTTCCCTCCATGGGAAGAACATAAGGCGCAACCTTCTTGCTGTCAAATACCATTCAAAAAAACTCATTGTACAGTTTGACAGCCTGCACATATCAAAAAAACTCAAGGGCTGGCTAAAGGGAAAATTTGCCGACTACACAATTACATTCAATAGGAATTACAGCCTGTGCGTACAGGAACTTCTCAACTCATACCCTGAGACATGGCTTTGCCCTGAACTTCTTGAACAGTACGAATTGATCCATAACAATCCAGGCCCCGATGCAAGCATTGACAGCGTAGAAATCTGGAAAGATGGAAAACTTGTAGCCGGAGAAATTGGATTCATCACCCATAATGCCTACGCAAGCCTCAGCGGATTCCACAAGGAAGACGACATCGGAACTGTCCAGATGTGCGTTCTTGGCCTTTTCCTCAAGCACAATGGATTTGCCTACTGGGACCTTGGCATGGAACTTGATTACAAATACAGGTACGGTGCAAAGGCCCTTAACCGTCAGGAACAGGAAGAACTTTATTCAACCCTTGGCAGTGAAAAGCTGTCCTTCCCAAAGGAAGAAATTCCCTTAAGCAGATTTCTTGAATACCTTTAATTTGGGCAGGCAAAATCAAAATTTGCGTCGCGGACTCACCAACATAACAACCAGCATCATATAACTGCCATCTATAGCACGTTATAAATAAATAGTAATTGTTATGCCTTGCAAAAAAAATTATACTTCCTGCATGAAAAAGACATTATTCTCCTTCGAAGTATTTCCGCCCAAAAAAAACATGGACATCAGTTCAATCTATTCCACCCTCGACCAGCTCAAGGAACTGAAACCGGATTTCATCAGCGTAACCTATGGTGCCGGCGGATCAAGCAACTGCGACAACACCCTTAACATAGCCAAGAGAATCAAGGACGTTTGCGGAGTAGACAGCGTATGCCACCTCCCATCGATCAACATAAACAAGGAAGACTGCACAAAAGTCCTTGACCAGTTCAAGGCTGCAGGAATCAGGAACATACTTGCCCTCCGCGGAGACAAGGTGGAAGGCGTACAGCCTCAAAAGGACTTCACCAGGGCCTGTGACCTGATTTCCTTCATCAAGGAATACGACAGGGATAACCAGTTCAAGATTTTTGCCGCATGCTACCCTGAGCTTCACCCGGAATCACGTGACATCTACCAGGACATTGACGCCCTCAAGGCAAAGAGCGATGCCGGAGCCGAGCACTTCATCAGCCAGCTGTTCTTTGACAACGAAAAATTCTACCGTTTTACGGAACGCGCCCGCCTTGTCGGAATCAACAAGCCCCTCGAAGCCGGAATCATGCCATGCGTAAACAAAAAATCCATCGAAAGAATGGTATCCCTCACCAACGCCGAGCTTCCAAAAAAATTCACGCGCATGATGGAACGATTTGGTGACAGCGAAGAAGCAATCCGTGATGCAGGAATCGCTTACGCCATCGACCAGATTGTTGACCTTGTAACAAACGGTGTCGAAGGAATCCATCTATACACCATGAACAACCCATACATTGCAAAGAGAATCAACGAAGCAGTGCGGAGCCTTTTCGGATGATTTTTCAGATGCATCCCTCGGAAGTTCCTGCAGACAGGTTTGAAATCTACAGGTTTGCAGGCTTCCCGCCAAAAGTTCTTCCACCGCAAAACATCTGCAACCTTGCGGAGGAATGCATGAACCAGCTCAGGCCATGCCTGCGGCCAAATCTTGTATACGAGACCTTCCAAAAATCCGACCTGGAACCGATCATCTCCTGCTCAAAAAATCTGTCGGCAAATCTTGAAGGCTGCACAAGAGTCGTAATGTTTGCAGCAACCATCGGAGCCCAGGTAGATTCCGTAATCAGGACAACCCAAAAAATCGACGCAGCCAAAGCAGGAATGCTTCAGGCAACAGGTGCCATGTTCATAGAAAGTTTCGTTGACGTCTTCAACAGAATGATTTCCTCACAATACGACGGCAGCACAAAACCGCGGTTCAGCCCGGGCTTTGGAGATGCCCCCCTCGACCTGCAGAAACATTTCTTCAATCTCTTACCCTGCAGCAAAATCGGTCTTTCCCTCATGGACACCCTCATAATGGCACCGGAAAAATCAGTGACAGCCTTCATCGGAATCCTTTAGCATTCCACTTAATTTAAGCAATGCACTATCAAAACATCGTCCAAGGAATTTTCATCTCACGCCCCAACCGTTTCATTGCCCATGTAAAAGTAGGTGGCATCAATGGCACTGAAAAAATTGTCCACGTAAAAAACACGGGCCGCTGCAAAGAACTCCTTCTTCCCGGAACAACAGTTTATCTTGAAGATTTTCAGGGAAGAATGGGAAATCGAAAACTCCGCTATTCACTCATTGCCGTAGAAAAAAAGCTCCGTCATCCTGATTCTCCTATTTGTCATCCTGAACTTGTTTCAGGATCTCAATCTGATAATTCCACAGGCAGTGAAAAAACCATCCTCATAAACATGGACAGCCAGGCTCCAAACAAAGTGGTAGGGGAGTGGCTTGCAACCCAGGGCTATGATCTTGTAAAACCGGAATTTACTTTTGGAAACAGCCGCATGGATTTTTACATGGAACGCGGAAAAGAAAAATTCCTTCTTGAAGTAAAAGGCTGCACACTGGAATTTGACGGACACTGTCTTTTTCCCGATGCACCAACAGAACGGGGAGTAAAGCACCTGGAAGAATTGATAAAGGCAAAAGAACTCGGCTACCACGCCGCAGTCCTGATTTTAATCCAGATGGAAGAAGTGATTGATTTTGCACCCAACGACGAAACCCACAAAGCCTTCGGCGACACACTGCGTCTTGCATCAAGCAAAGGCGTGGAAATCCTCTGCTACAATTGCACTGTCACACCAGACAGCCTTGAACTGAAAGATAAGGTTAAAGTTATTTTATAAAGTGAACAAAAAAAATCCGCCTTGAATTAACAAGACGGATCATGTCGTGCATCTAATTGTCATCCTGAACTCGCCGAGCACTATCATCCTGAGCTTAACGAACGCTGTCATCCTGAGCTTGACTCAGGATCTATTTCTCACATCTAGATTCCGGATCAAGTCCGGAATGACATATTACGCACTTATTTTACTTTGCAAGATATTCGTTGATGCTTGCGGCAGCCTTTCTTCCTTCACCCATGGCAAGGATAACTGTTGCAGCACCGAGAACGATGTCTCCACCAGCCCAAACCTTTGTCATACTTGTAGCCTGCTTTTCATCAACAGTGATGTGACCATGATCGTCAACCTTGATCTCCGGTGTAGTTGCAGGAATCAATGGGTTTGAATTGTTACCGAGGGCAACGATAACTGCATCACATGCAATCTCGTGTTCCGATCCCTTGATTTCAACTGGACGGCGGCGACCCTTTTCATCAGGTTCACCAAGTTCATAAGAAAGGCACTTAACTGCGCGAACCTTTCCAAAGTTGTCCTTGTCGTTAGGATCATCATAGCCAAGAATTTCAACAGGGTTTTCAAGGAAGTTAAAAATAACTCCTTCTTCCTCTGCGTGGTCAACTTCTTCACGACGTGCCGGCATTTCAACACGTGAGCGGCGGTAAACAACGTAAACCTTTTCAGCTCCCAGGCGGAGTGCCATGCGGGCACCGTCCATTGCAACGTTACCACCACCACAAACAACGACTGTCTTTGCGTGGAAGTAAGGTGTGTCAGCCTTTTCCGTATCGTAAGCCTTCATGAGGTTTGCGCGTGTAAGATATTCATTTGCAGAGAAAACACCGATAAGGTTCTCTCCAGGAATTCCGAAGAACTTTGGAAGACCTGCACCTGTTCCGACGAATGCTGCATCAAATCCCTTGTCCGTCAAAATCTGCTGAACTGAAGTTGTGCGTCCAACGAGAGTATTGTATTCAAACTTAACGCCCATCTTCTCGAGGTTTTCAACTTCCTTCTGGACGATGGCCTTTGGAAGACGGAATTCAGGGATACCGTAAACCATAACACCACCGGCCTTGTGGAATGCTTCAAATACCGTAACATCGTGACCTGCGCGGCGGCAGTCAGCTGCTACAGTCAAACCTGCAGGACCTGAACCAACAACTGCAACCTTCTTTCCTGTTGGAGCTGCAACTGCTGGAGCTGTTGTAAGGTTGTTGTTTCTTTCGTAGTCTGCAACAAAGCGTTCAAGGCGACCGATTGAAACTGACTTTTCTGCGTTCTTGTAAACCTTGCCTACGGTACACTGACCCTGGCACTGCTTTTCCTGAGGGCAAACGCGGCCACAGATTGCAGGAAGAAGGTTTGTTCCCTTGATGATGTCAACGGCCTTCTTGAATTCTCCCTTTGCAACCTGCTCGATAAAGCTAGGAATCTGAACATTTACAGGACATCCAGAAACACAAGGAGCATTCTTGCACTGGAGACATCTCTGTGCTTCAACTACAGCCTGTTCAGCAGTATAGCCGAGGGCTACTTCCGTCATCTGGCGTGCGCGAACAAGCGGTTCTCCGGAAGGCATTTCCATCTGAGGAATCTTCATGCGGTCAGGATTCTTAAGTTCCTTTCCTTC
>JAKSLY010000047.1 GCA_024400955.1 Treponema sp. | reverse complement strand
AATATTTAGAAGGAGCGGCATAAATTCTGTCTAAGAATTTGGTGTCAGTTCACCTTCTGGTTTTTATCCGATAAGGGCGTTCATTGCCTTTACGAATTCAACAGGATCCTTGATTTCAGAACCGCTTACAAGGAGGGACTGGTCAAGAAGAACTTCTGAAATGTTCTTTACGAGTTCTTCCGATGCATCGCCTTCAAGCTTCTTTACTACAGGATGGTCTGCATTTACTTCAAGGATAGGCTTTACAAGGCTTTCACCGCCCTGACCCATTGCACGCATCATGCGTTCCATCTGCATTGAAGGATCGTTTTCGTCGATTACGACACAAGCCGGGCTGTCAGAAAGACGCTTTGAAAGAACTACATCCTTTACGCGGCCTTCCAGGGCCTTCTTGATTTTTTCCTGAACCGGCTTGAATGCTTCTTCCTTCTTCTTTGCCTCTTCCTTGTCGATGCCAAGTTCTTCATCGCTGCCTGCGCGGTTTACGGCCTTAAGCTCATAGTCCTTGTACTTGCCGTATGCAGGAATTACGATGTCGTCAATGTCATCTGCCATGATGAGGACTTCAAATCCCTTCTTCTTGTATGCTTCAAGGAGTGGGGATGCGCGAAGGTTCTTTTCGTCAGTTCCTGTAATATAGTAGATTGCCTTCTGGTCAGCCTTCATGCGGCCAACATATTCAGCAAAGCTTGTCCAGTTGCCGTCGCCTGTTCCAGCTTCTGCAGTAGACTTAAAGCGCACGATCTCTGCAATTTCATCACGGTTGCCAAAGTCTGAATAAAGGCCTTCCTTCATCGGGCGGTTGTAATTCTTTACAAATTCCTGGTACTGCTCGATTTTTGCCTTATCTTCGTCACTGCGGTCGGCCTCTGCCTTTGCAAGGGAATCCTTTGCATTCTCGCCAAGCTTCTTGAATTCACCAAGGAGCTTCTTTACGGACTGGCTCTTGATGTTTTCGAGGATGCGGTTCTGCTGGAGGATTTCGCGGCTTACGTTAAGTGGAAGATCCTCGCTGTCGATTACACCGCGCACAAAGCGAAGGTAGCTTGGCAGAAGTTCGCGGTCATCATCCGTAATGAACACGCGCTTTACGTAAAGCTTTACACCGCTCTTGTAATCTGCCTGATACATGTCAAAGGGAGCAACCTTTGGAACATAGAACAAGGTTGTGTATTCCTGGGTTCCTTCAACATGGGAATGAACGTGCATGAGAGGGTCACTGCCGTCGTGGGCAATTGACTTGTAGAATTCGTTGTAGTCTTCCTTCTTGAGTTCCGACTTTGACTTCTTCCAGAGGGCATTGGCGCTGTTTACCTGGTCAACCTTGTTTTCGCTGCCTTCTGCCTTTCCGTCCTTGTCGTACTTTGTCTGCGTGTAGTGAAGGTAAATAGGGAATGCAATGTGGTTTGAATATTTCTTGATCAGGTCTTCAATCTTCCATCTTGAAGCGTAATCCTTTGAGTCGTCGTTAAGGTGAATTTCGATTGCTGAACCAACCGTCTCGGCCTTGTCGAATCCATAGGTGCAGAATGCCTCGCTCTTGAAGTCAAGTTCTTCCACTTCGTAGGAATTGGTGCCGTCGCTTGACCAATGCCATACCTTTCCGTCGCCACCGGCCTTGCGTGTGTATACATCGATCTTTGATGCTGCCATGAATGCTGAATAGAAACCAACACCAAACTGCCCGATAAGGTCGTTGCCTGCAGATCCGCTTTTTGCCAGCTGGTCGATGAATGCCTTTGTTCCAGAGCGGGCAATGGTACCCAGATTGTTGTTAAGGTCAGCCTCGTCCATACCGATACCGCAGTCCTGGATTACAAGAAGCTTCTTTTCGTCATTGAAGGAAATGTCGATTCTTGGGCTGAATGTAAGTTCCTTGAATTTATCATCTGAAACAGTAAGGTACTTAAGCTTGTCCAATGCATCGGAAGCGTTGGAAACGATTTCGCGAAGGAAAATATCCTTGTTTGAATACATGCTGTGAATGATGAGCTTTAATAACTGGTTAACCTCAGTCTGAAATTCGTGTTTCATCTTTATCTCCAAAATAAAATCATTTTGATACTAAAAGAATAAAAAAAAAAAGAAAAAAATGCAAACATTCAACAACAAAAAAAGACCGGCGAACTGAAGGAGGCCCCAGATCACCGGTCAAAGTCTTTATGATTAGCTATGAATTACATTGTCCATTTCCAGAATACTGGAACGGCAAAGGCCTTTGTCTCATCACGGGTAAAGAAATCGAATTCAATTCCAACCGAATGGTGCTCATTGATTTCATATTCAGCACCGCAAAGAACGGAATAGATGTTCTTGTTTTCATCCTTTGAATCTCCGTTAAAGTCAGCCATTACCTTACCGCCAACAACCAGAAGAAGGTTTTCTGCAGCCGAAAAACCTACATTACATGCGGAATAAAGATCATAGTCGCTTTCATCATCCTTAAGGCTGAACAGGGCTTCCGCGGCAATTGAAAGCAAGTCATTTTCGAAGGTAACATTGGCATTGATAAGGTCACCGCATTCAACGCCAAAGTCTTCCCCAAGAACCGAAATAAGGTCGCCAAAACCTGCATCCTTTCCCTCAGCCTTTGTGTAGCCGCCGCCAATTGTCAAACCGTCAACAGCACCAAAAAGATTTGGGAAGGAGAGAGTTCCACCAATAAGGCGGGAATCAGAATCGGCAACATCCTTTACGGTAAGGCCAACTTCAAAAAGATCATCCGCATAAATTGCACCAAGACCAAAGTTCAAGTATTTATCATCATCGTCTTCATTTTTTCCCTTAAGCCAATTTGCATCATTTCCAAATGAATCTTCATCCTTCGTAAAGTTGAAAGGTACAGTGGCACCAAAGCGGAACTTGCCATCAAGAACTTCTGGATGAACCACGAGGGTAAATCCGTCAGAACCGATGTTTCCGTTTTCGAGATTGTCGTCATAAATTGGAAGGGCTGATCCCTCAGAATAGATGTTGTCATGCAGGCCCAGAGCCAAAGGATTAATAACGCGCCATTCAATCTTCCAGTCATCGATGTATCCGTCAATGCCGAAATGCCTGTCATTAAAATCATCAAGGCCGACAACTGCAGTTACAGATGCATCAATCCGGTCGGAAGTGAACTCAAGGCTTGCTTCATTCTTCAGCGCGGGAAAATCCTTTTCTGATTCTCCATCGTTGCTGGCATAGAAGTAATCTTCCTCATAAAGCTTGTTGCTGAATGATACGGATGGTTCCGCAAAAGATGCTCCGGTTAATGCAAGGGATGCAAGGACTGCTGCTGCAATTTTTTTCATTTTATACTCCTGTTTATTTCTTTTGGTAGCTATAACTAATAAAAGTTAGCTTTAGGTAACAGGAATATATTATTTTCCCTTTTCTTTGTCAACAGGAATTTTATTCCCCATCCCACTTTTTTCCGTAGTATTTTACGCGGTAGTCCTTTGGCGTCATGCCGGAAAATTTCTTGAAGGTTGCGATGAAATGCGAATGGGAACTGAAGTTAAGCGAAATGCTGATGTCGATGTATGACTGGTCGGAGAACCTGAGGAGGTTTTTTGCTTCCTCAACTTTTTCCCGCAGGATGAAATTCTTCAATGTCTCCCCCGTCTCCTTCTTGAACAGGGTCGAAAGATAGGATGGAGTAAGTCCTGCGTAATCTGCAATTTCTTCCTCATGGAACTGGTTGTAGATGTTCTCGTGGATGTACTTCATGGCAAGCTTTATCTGAGGTCCTGCCTCTCCCGGACGAATCTTGTTCATCCTGGAAGTAAAGTCCATTATCATATCCTGATGAAGCCTTGTAATGGATTCTTCACTTGCACACTTGTCCACCTGGCGGATGTATATGTCACTGAGGGTATAGGCCGTCTCAAAGGGAAGCCCACCTTCTGCACAAAACCTGGTGATAAGGGCCGTGGTAATGATAAAGTGATAGCGCAGGTTGTTGATGGGCTTGTTGGAAAGCTGTCCAAGGCCTTCCTTTGATTCAAGGGGAGTCATGAGCCGTTTTACAGTTTCAATGTCACCCTTCTTTACTGCAGCATAAAAATTCAGCTCGTCTTCATACCTTGCGTGGTTAATGTTGTTTTCATTCTGATAAAACAGAGTCTCGTGAAGTTCCTTTTCATTCTGCATTAAAATACCTTTCCACAAACGAATCGACGGTTGACCAATAAAGCTCAGGTTCAGTAAATGCCGATTCTGCATGACCCGCATGGGGAACCACAAGCTTTTCCTTTGGGCACTGGGCTGCGGTGTAGATTTCTTCCAGCATGCTGAACGGAACATAGGTATCCGCATCCCCGTGAATGAACAGTGTAGGAGTCACCGATTTTTTTACGGCCTCCACGGAAGAACTTTTTTTCATGTCGTAGCCAAACTTGATTCTTACAAGGTTGCGTGCAAAGAACATTCCAGGAAATTCCGGAACATGAAAGTCTCCAAGTCTTACGGCAAACTGCTTATATATAGAAGAAAAACCACAGTCGGCAACACAGCCCCTTACGTTTACCGGCAAATCAAGACCTGTAGCCATGGTTACCGTTGCACATCCCATGGAAACTCCATACAGAAGAATTTTTGCATCCGGATCCTGGCTGACGATGAACCTTGCCCATTCCACCGTATCGCGGCAGGCAAATGCACCCATGTCTATGAATTTTCCGTCGCTCCATCCATGGCCCCTCTGCCCCGGAACAAGGACATTCCAGCCCATGTCGGCAAAATGCATGGCATAGGAAGAAGCATCCTTTGGGCTGTCCGTATAGCCGTGCATGAAAATCAGGTAATCATGGCTTGACGGATTCCTTGAAAAATATGCATTCAGGTTAAGACCGTCAAAGGTCTTTATGGAAACAACCTGGGAAATTTCCTTGAGGCGGGGAAAGGCTTCCTCTTCCGCCTGCATTCTCTGTGGGGAACCGTGTATCTTGCCCGAAACAAAATACGGGGACGCCGGGCAGTTTTCCGGCTTCATGGCTCCCATGGATTCGTCAAGGGACTTGTTTGTATAGAAAGTGAACAATGCAAAGGCTGCAACAAAGAGGCCTGCCAATGAAATCAATGCAATCTTCAAATTTTTCTTCATATTTATAAGGGTAATTTAGAAATTCAAAACTTTCAAGGGCAACGGAAAAAACTGACAGAATTCTAAAAAATAGAATAGTTAAGGTGAAAATTCCGCCATAGAATTATAATGAAAAAGGGCAGCCCTAAAAATATATTTTAAAGCTGCCTATCAAATCAATCGAAGGGAGAAGACTATGAAATTCCTCAAGAAGACAGTGGCAGCCCTTGTTTTGTCTGCTGCAGCTTTTTCTGCCTGGTCACAGAACATGGCAGGCTACGAACTGAAGTTTGAAGACAACTTTGACGGCAACAAGCTTAACGAAAAAGACTGGAACTATGAACTCCACGAGCCGGGCTGGGTAAACAGCGAACTCCAAGCCTATGTAAAGTCTGCAAAAAACATTTACGTAAAGGACGGAAACCTTGTAATTCAGCCTATCAAGGAAGAATCAAAGAACGGAAACAAATTCACGTCTGGAAGAATCAACACCCAGGGAAAGCACGACTTTAAATACGGTCTCTTTGAAGCAAGGCTCAAGGTTCCAAAGGGAAAGGGATTCCTGCCTGCATTCTGGATGATGCCTACAGACGAAAGCAAGTACGGTTCATGGCCTAAGTGCGGTGAAATCGACATCATGGAAGTTCTTGGCGACAAGGTGAACAAGTCTTACGGTACCCTCCACTTTGGCGAACCACACACCATGGCACAGAAGGAATACCTCCTCAAGAAGGGTAACTTTGCCGACGAATTCCACACATACGCATGTGAATGGGAACCTGGACTCATTAAGTTCTATGTTGACGGCGTTGAATTTGCAAAGTTTGACGACTGGTTTACAAAGAAGCTCTATGACGATGAGGAACCATATCCGGCACCTTACAACCAGCCATTCTACATCATCTTCAACGTTGCCGTAGGTGGAAACTGGCCGGGATATCCTGATGCAAACACAAAGTTCGGCGAAAACGCACAGATGGTTGTTGACTACGTTCGCGTTTACCAGAAGAAGAACTACAACGAAAACGTAACAAGACATGAAGAAGTTGTTGAAGTTCGTGCACCAGGGGCAGACGGAAACTATATCCGCAACGGAAGCTTTAATCCTGAAAACCTCAAGGACAATGCTGAATGGAAGTTCATGACACAGCAGGGTGGAGCCGGTGACGCAGCCATTGCAGGTAACGTGATCAGCATCAAGTCTACAAAGGCCGGAACCCAGGACTATTCAATTCAGCTTGTACAGGCAGACCTTCCTCTCGAAAGAGGTTATGAATACGAACTTTCCTTTGACGCCTGGGCTGCAAAGAACAGAAAGATGAAGGTTAAGCTCTGCGCTCCTGACAGAGGATGGAAGAACTACTTTGGCGACGTAAGCGTGGACATGACCACAGAAAGGAAGCACTACACATACAAGTTTGCAATGGAAGAAAAGACGGATCCAAACGCACGCATCGACTTTAACATGGGTGCAACAAAGTCCCTCGACCAGATCAACATTGCAGACGTTAAGCTTGTAAAGCTTGGAAAGGCTAAGATCGTAAAGAGAGCCGACATGAAGAAGGACAAGCTTGACCTTATCTACAACGGAGAATTCGAATTCAGCGCAAAGCAGTGGGAATTCTACAAGTACGATACAAACTCTTGCGACCTTGCAGTGGACCAGCAGCTTCAGGCAGCCCAGATTACGATCAGGGATACAAAGGATGTTGACTGGAAGATCCAGCTCATGCAGAAGAAGATTCCACTCATGAAGGGTAAGAAGTACCGCCTGACATTTGATGCATGGTCGACACTCCCAAGAAAGATGAAGTATGCATGCCAGAGGGACGGCGCACTTTGGAAGCAGAGACACGGAACTGAGGACTGGACGGCATACAACGAAGCTCCTACATGTGAATTGACAAAGGAAAAGCAGACATTCACACAGGAATTTGAAATGACATGTCCTGATGACAGCGATGTCATCCTCACCTTCTCCCTTGGAACACTGGACAAGAACATCTCGACAGAGCACGACGTGTTCATCGACAACGTAAAGCTTGTTCCAATCAACTAAAATTTTCTTGAAAAAGATTGATCCCGCCTGCATTCTGCAGGCGGGATTTTTTTTAGGATACACCTTTTCTTTATCTGACGGACAAGGGATTGGAGTACGTGGGGCGGAAGCCCCACTCCCGAGCGAAGCGAGTGGATGAGCCGCGGAAGCCGGTGAAGTACGCAAAGCCCGGTTTTTTGCGGAGCAAAAAATGGCCCCACATAAACAGCAGGAACCATAGGCTCACCAAGTTCTGCACCTACCCCAACTTCATTTGATAAATTCACCATTTAATAGTAGAATGTTGAGTTATGAAAGCACACACATTTAAAGGTGGAATTCATCCTGAAGAGATGAAGGAACTGAGCAACAAGTGTCCCATCACTGCTGCCTTTCCTAAGTCCAAGACGGTTACAATTCCCGTTACCATGGGCGGGGCTCCAAATACACCCCTAGTCAAAGTCGGTGACCTTGTGGCAAAAGGACAGAAGATTGCTGCAAGCGACAAATTCATGTCGGCTCCGGTTCACGCATCTATTGCCGGTAAAGTCAAGAAAATTTCCAGCTGCCTTGTTACGGGCAACATGACTGTTCCATGCATCGTTATCGAAAGCGATGACAGTGACAGAACTGAATATATGCCGCCTCTTGATCCATTTACATGCACCCACGAGGAAGCCATCGAGCGCATCAAGGAAGCAGGCATTGTCGGCATGGGTGGAGCTTCCTTCCCGGCTCACGTTAAGCTTAATCCTCCGGAAGACAAGAACATTGAATACGTTCTCGTCAACGCTGCCGAGTGCGAACCTTACCTTACTTGCGACGAACGCACCATGCAGGAAACTCCGGACAAGCTCATAGACGGTCTTGCCATCATCCTGAAGACTGTCGGCGCTTACGGCATCATCGCCCTTGAAGACAACAAGGCATACATCAAGCCGATGCTGGACAAGGTTATCAACGAGCAGAACTACGGCGACGACATGAAGGTTATGCTCGTCAAGACAAAGTTCCCTCAGGGGTCTGAAAAGTTCATCGTGTCTGCATGTCTCGGTGTTGAAATTCCTTCGGGCAAGCTTCCGGCAGATGCAGGCTGCATCATCAGCAACGTTGGTACCGTCTGTGCCATCAGCGATGCATTCCACCTTGGCATGCCTTTGATTGAACGCTCCCTCACGATTTCAGGTGGCGCTGTTGCAAAACCATGCAACCTTAAGGTTCCTGTCGGCACCCTGGTTTCCGACCTTATGGGAGAAGACGCACAGTTCACCCTCAAGGAAGGGGAAACTGCAAAGATCATTTCCGGCGGCCCAATGATGGGATTTGCCATGCCTTCTGCTGACTTCCCCATTGCAAAGGGTACAAGCGGAATCACTTTCCTTACGGCAAAGGAAACATATCTTGTTGATGAAGATCCTTGCATCAGTTGCGGCGCATGCGTCAATACCTGTGCCATGAGACTGAGCCCGGCCCTCATGGTCCGCGAGCTTAAGGCTGACAATATTGCAAAGGCAAAACGCTACGGCCTCATGGACTGCATTGAATGCGGTTGCTGTGCTTATGTATGTCCTGCAAACGTTCGCCTTGTCCAGAGAATCAGAATGGGTAAGGCTGTTGTCCGCGAGCAGATGGCGGCAGAACGCGCAAAGGCAGAGGCTGCAAAGGCTGCTGCAAACGGAGGTGCAAAATGAGCGAAAATAAAATCCATCTTTCTTCAAGCCCTCACTTTACGGAAGGCCTTTCTACACAGAAAATCATGCTGGCAGTCATCATCTCCATGCTGCCTGAATGCATTGCAGGCGTCATCTTCTTTGGTGCCGCCGCACTTGTACGCATTCTTGTTTCTGTTATTTCATGCGTTGCATTCGAGGCATTGTTCCAGAAAATCACCGGGGACAAGATCCGTGTCTGCAACCTTTCGTCCGTAGTTTCAGGGATTCTCCTGGCACTTGTCATTCCTTCGACAACTCCAATATGGATGGTCATCCTCGGAGGTCTTGTTGCAATGGTTGTTGCAAAGGGACTTTTTGGCGGGATCGGTGCCAACGTGTTTAACCCTGCCCTGACGGGACGCGCATTCATGTTCATCAGCTTCCCTGCAGCCATGGGCGCCGCATGGGCAGTTCCAGGACAGCTTGATGCCGTTTCTTCTGCAACACTCCTGAGCCAGGTGAAAAACGGCGCTGTTACTGTAACACCTGACCTTTACATGCAGTACTTCATCGGAAACAGGGCCGGATGTATCGGCGAGACTTCAATTCTCCTGATCCTCATTTCCTTTGCTTTCCTTGCACTGATCCACGTCATCGACTGGCGTGCCCCTTTGGCAATGGTTGCAACTGCAGCAGCATGCACCCTTATTTCCGGTGGAGACGTAGTCCTTGCCCTTCTTTCAGGCGGACTTCTTTTTGGCGCAACATTCATGGTCACCGACTATGCAACAGCACCTCTTACAGGTTACGGCCGCCTCGTGTTCGGTTTTGGATGCGGACTCATTACATTCCTCATCAGAAAATTTGGCGGATATCCGGAAGGAGTCATGTTCAGCATCCTCATCATGAACTGCCTTACTCCATTCCTCAATAACCTTACACGCAGAATGTACGGCTACGGAAAGAAGGGAAACAGGCGTCCTGCAAGCCCTGACCGCGTACAGGAATTCGACGTGTCAAAGGCAACTCTTCGCAAGGAGGAATCTAAATGAGCAGCAAGAATTCTTCTATTGAAATGATCAAACTTGGTCTTGTTCTTGCACTTTTTGCCGCAGCAAGCTGCACGGTTCTTGCACTGGTTAACAGCGTGACTTCCGTAAAGATTGCAGCAAACAAGATTGCAAAGGCAAACGCAGCAATGAAGATCGTCATGGCCGACGTCGATTCCTTTGAACCTGTTGAAGGCTTTGCACCAAGCACCAATTCTTCCATCAAGATCCAGAGCGTTTACAAGGCCATTACCGGTGGTAAGGTTACAGGCGCAGTTGCACAGGTCAACGGACCGACTTACGACCGCGGTACCATTATGGTCGGCATGAAGACCGACGGAACGATTACCGGCGTTCAGTTCCTTGAACTTTCAGATTCACCAGGCTTTGGCCTCAAGGCAAACGATCCTACCTTCAAGCTCCCCAACGGAAAGACTTTCTACGGCCAGTTTGAAGGAAAGAATGCAAGGAACGGCATCAAGGCTGGAGAAACATTCGATGCAATTTCCGGCGCAACAATCACTTCCGTTGGAGCAGCAGCCTTAATTGAACAGGGTACAGCTTCCATGTTCAAATTCTTTGAAGGAGGCGCAAACTAATGAACAAGCAGCTTTCTATTTTTACAAACGGCTTCCTGAGGGAAAATCCGCTCCTTGTCCTGAACATCGGGCTTTGTTCTTCCCTTGGTGTTACCACAAGCATTTTCAACGGCCTTGGCATGGGCATGAGCATGACCTTCGTTCTTCTCATGAGCGAAATCGTAATCTCAATTTTCCGCAAGGGAATTCCTTCTGCCATCCGTCTTCCAATTTTCATCATCATCATTGCAGCCTTTACCACAATCGTTCAGCTTGTGCTACAGGCTTATGTTGAATCCCTTTACGACGCACTGGGAGTTTTCCTTCCACTCATCGTCGTAAACTGCATCATCATGGGACGCGTTGAAGCCTTTGCATCAAAGAACAACACCGGCAATGCAATCCTCGACGCCCTTGGAATGGGAATTGGCTATACAATGGTCATGGTTCTCATCTCCCTTGCAAGGGAATTCCTTGGTGGAGGAACTCTTCTTGCCGGAACTGCCCTCAAGGTTGAAGTAATTCCAGAGGCCTATAGAATCGGAATCCTCAATTCTGCCCCAGGCGGATTCATGGTATTCGGTTTCCTTGGCGCACTGGTTCAGTTCTTCAAGAACAAGAAGAAGGAGGCAAACTAATGGAACTCTTAAAGCTTTTCATCAAATCTGCCATCGTTGACAATGTCGTATTCATTCAGTACCTGGCAATCTGTCCCTTCATCGGTATGACTTCCGAAACGGGAAAGGCTGCAGGAATGGGTCTTGCAACAAGCTTCGTCATTCTTCTTGCCACTGCAGTTACATGGCCGCTGTACCAGTTTGTAATGGTACCTCTCGGACTCCAGTTCCTCCAGACACTGTTCTTCATCCTTGTCATCGCTTCGTTGGTTCAGCTTGTTGAATTCTACCTTAAGAAATCAGCTCCTGGACTTTACTCAAGCATGGGCGTTTACCTTGCATTGATCACAACAAACTGTG
>JAKSLY010000046.1 GCA_024400955.1 Treponema sp. | reverse complement strand
ATGCAGATCCAGGTTGAAGTTTCTCAGCTTGTTGCTGAAGTTGACCGCATTGCAAGCCAGGCTCAGTTCAATGGAATGAACATGCTTACAGGCCGTTTCGCAGAAAACTCTGCATCTGGCGGTATGATGACATTCCAGGTTGGTGCTAATATGGACCAGAGAGTTCAGGCATTCATTGGAACAATGACTGCAACAGCTCTCGGACTTAAGGGTGCTCAGGGAACAGATGAACAGATTTCTATCTCTACACCTGATCAGGCTAACATGACAATCGGAACCATCGATGCAGCAATCAAGTCTGTTTCACGTCAGCGTGCAGACCTTGGTGCATACCAGAACCGTTTCGAAATGGCTTCTAATGGTATTGCCGTAGCAGCTGAAAACATGCAGGGCGCAGAATCTGGAATCCGCGATACTGACATGGCAGCAGCAATGGTAGAATACACAAAGAATTCCATCCTTACACAGGCTGGAACAGCTATGCTCGCTCAGGCAAACAGCCAGTCACAGAATGTTCTGGCTTTGATTCAGTAGAATCAAAAAACCCGTCTGATGTTCAAGAGAAATCTGGATGTCTTCTTTTAGACATCAGGCGTATAAGAATGAGGAGGGGTGCGCCCCCTTCCCCTTTCTTATTTTTTAAAAAAGAAATCATTTCAAGGAGGAAATGTCCATGAATACGATTGGTATGAATGGTATGACAATGGCAATGGATGGCCGTAACGTCTACAGTACTCTTTCCATGAAAGCATCTTCGAAGCCTGCACCAGAAGTGGAGACCCCAATGGCATCTTCTGCTGCAGAGGTATTGCACAATCTTGAGACAAACAAGGCCGACATAGAAGCTTCTGTCAGGGAAATGCAGAGACTGTCTGACATGGTTACAGGACATAAGCTCAGGTTCAACGTCAACAGCGAACTGGACAAGGTTGTTGTTACTGTAGTCAATGCATCTACAAACGAAGTAATTAGACAGATTCCATCAGAAGACGTACAGAAAATCCAGGCAAGAATGAAACAGGCTATCGGTGTGCTCTTTGATGAAATCATATAGGACACATCAAAAAAGTGGCAGACGGACTCAACATACCTGGAGTTAGCGACAGGTACAAAACAAATGATCTCGTAAAGTCTTTGATGGAGGTTGAACGCATCCCCCTCAAGCGTGAAGAAGAGAAAGTTGAGACGTTTAAAAACCAGCAGGATGCCTGGCGTGGCATAAACCAGAAAATGGCCACCCTAAGGGACAGCTGCAAGTCACTTTATTCATTCGAAAACCCATTCAACAACAAGCTTACATCATCATCAGATGAAGCTGCGGTAACTGTAGAGGCAGGAAGGGAGGCTGAATATGGATCCTTCAAGCTCGATGTAATTCAGCCTGCTGCAACAGACCGTTTTCTAAGCGATGAAATCAACGCAGACCAGACAGTTCCCCAGGGGAAATACACATATAAAGTTGGCGACAAGACCATAGACTTCAACTGGCGCGGCGGAAAACTCACGGATTTTGTAACAGGACTCAACAGGCGTGGCGGAGAAACCGTCAAGGCAGGACTCATCGGTGTAAGTGCCGGCAAGAAAGCCCTCATGATAGAAAGCCTCAAGACAGGTGCAAAAAACCGCCTCATATTCGAAAACCAGGCCTTTGACTTTGCAAAATCCTGCGGAATGATTTCCGATTCTTCCACCGACGTAAAGGAAGTCAGATATACAAAAGACAGGCTGTACAATCCGGAAAACCTCGAGGAATTCAACACGGACGGCCTTCCATCCATTACAAAAGACGGAATCGGCATAAAAAACGGAAAGATCATAGTTCCCCCAAGGAGCGGATTCGAAATGGACATTCCTGAATCTGCAAACCGTCAGAAGGGAAAGATGGAGTTTTTCATCACGGAAACGGCAGTTGATGACCTGGCAGAAAAACTTGCCCAGGACATGGTGTCAAATTCAGCAGGTTCTGCCGATGTGGAAGGAATTTCCGACGCAGATGACACGGTTCAGTCTGGATTCATTGAATTCCCTTCTCCAGGCGGAATCAGCTTTGAGGGAATCAGCATCCTGAACAACGCAAGCGAGACTTCCCTCCCCCCACAGGATTCCTTTGAGGAGGACATCACGGCAAAAACAAAGTCCGCCCAGCCCGGGGAAGAACCGGAAGTTGCGGAGGCAGCAGATGTTCCCGAAGAACCTGAAACCCCGGACTTGCCACAGCCCCTAAAGAACGCAGTTTCATCCCTGTTCTACATAAGGGACGTGGACGGAAACGAAACCCAGGTTCCTGCAGAAAGCTTTTCTGTCGATACAGAGGGAAACATAAGGGCTTCCATCCTGTTCAGCGACTTTCCAGATGCCCAGAGAATTCTCGTGCGCAACACAAACACGGGCACACAGATAGAAATGTCCATGCCTTCAATCTACAGCGATGCCCAGGATCTTGGTTACAAGCCAAAGCATGCAGTTTCCGAAGCACAGGACGCAGTCATAAAGTACGAGGGAATCACCATGAACCGCGCATCCAACGACATTGATGACGTGGTTTCCCATGTAACCCTTCACGTACACGACAAGACGGACCGTACGGCCACCCTTAAGGTTGAACCTGACAAGGAAAGCGCAAAGGACGCCATCATTACCTTCGTGGGAAAATACAACCAGACCCTGGCAGAAATCAACATCCTCTCCCAGAACAAGCCTGAAATCATCAGCGAGCTGGACTACCTAACTTCCGACGAAGAGGAAAAGGCCCGGGAACGGCTTGGCATGTTCCAGGGAGACAATACCCTTACAAGCGGAAGGTCTTCCCTGCAGCAGACCATTTCAACCATGTACAGGGCAAAGCCTGACGCCACCATCACCCTCCTTGCACAGATCGGAGTTTCGACCAACGCAGGCGGAGGCGGACGTGGATACTCCCCTTCCCAGATGAGGGGATACCTTGAAGTTGATGAAAAAAAGCTGGACAAGGCCATAGAAAACGACCTTGAGCAGATAAAGAACCTCTTTGGCTATGACAGCGACGGTGACCTGATCATCGACAACGGCATTGCATTCCGCCTGGACAAGCAGCTTACGGGCTGGGTTCAGACTGGAGGCGTAATTTCTTCCCGCACCAATTCCCTGGAAGGACAGATAAAGGCTTCCAACCAGAAGATTGCAAGGCTCCAGACCCAGCTTGACCGCAAGGAAGCGGAACTTAAGCAGAAGTATGCCGCCATGGAAGGAACCCTTGGCAACCTGGAATCACAGCAGAATTCCCTGCAGAATTTTGCCAACCAGGGCCAGAAACGTTAGATTCACCCCAAAAACCGCCATTTTTTTCCATCCTGAACCTCTTTTTTTACAGGTAAATTTGAATTTTCAATCTTTTCACCTTACACTTATATGTAGGGCTTTTTTTTCCGATAATAAAATGAGGTACTTCATATGGAATTTTATGTAAACGGTGAAAAAATAGACGTTACTCTTGAAAGCGAAAAGACAGCTGGCGACATCCTCAAGTCATTTGAAGAGGAAGCTTCAAAAAATGACGCCACAACCATAGCCATCAGGATAAACGGCAGCGACATTCCCCCGGAAAAAATCGACGAATCCATGAACATGGAGCTCAAGGACATTGACAGGATTGAACTTACGGTTCTTTCGAAAATTCAGGTGGTGGAATCACTCAAGCAGGCAAAGGGCCGTTTTGACGAGCTTAAGGAAAAGATGGCAGACGTACCGGTTGCACTGCAAAGCGGAAGGGAAAAGGAAGCAAACACCATCATTGCAGTCCTTGCAGACGCCATCAATGAATTCTGCCATACGGTGACACTGAGCGCCCTGTTCCCTGACGTATATGAATCCCTCGTAATCGACGGACAACCAATAAACAGTTTCTTTGAACAGTTTGCACCAATTGTTGCAGACTTTGAGGAATCCCTTAAAAACGGAGACAGCGTTACTTCCGGAGACCTGTGTGAATACGAAATTGCACCAAGGCTTGAGCAGATTTCCAAGTGCATTGAAGGGCTCAATTAACAACGGAGGCTTTTATGGGTGGAATTTCCCCACTTGAAGCTAGAGGACAAAGCTACCTCTACTTGTTCATAACCGTAGTTCTCATAATTCTTGCACTTCTTGCAGTGATTGCAGTCCTGTACTTCAAGTTTTTGCAGATGATCCACTCCCGCGAATGGATTGAATCCCAGAAAAACAAGGAGACAAGGCAGAAGGACATAACCTACATGGGTGGAGAGGCAAACCTTACTGGAGCTGAAAAGACACGCCTATGGCACATCTGCCGCCGGTACCACGCCAGGAACATCAGGTACCTGTACAGGGCAGAAAAGGAACTGAACGAGCTTTTCAAGACTGAATACGACAGAATGACGACCCAGCAGAACCGCAACGAGGAAAAAATCGCAACATTCTTCAGCCTGCGCTACAAGCTTGAAGCCGCCCATGAAAAAAAGCTCATGATAAATTCCACGTTCAACCTGCAGCCGGGACAGGCCGTCACCATGTACGACCGCAACATGACCCCCTGGAGCCTTACGCTGGATTCATCCGACAAAAACGGCATGAGCTTCATAATCCCCGAGGAATTTGAAAAGTCTTCAGCAAGACCAAAGCCCCTTGAAAAATCCGCCCTCATATTTTCCCTTACCACAGGGCTTACATACCAGTGTGCAGTCCGCTGTGCAAGATACGAGCACCTACCAAACGGAAAGCACGTCCTGTTCGTAACACATTCGACAAACCTCAAGCTCATGCAGCGCCGCGGTTCAAAGCGAATGATTACGGAAATTCCAAGCCAGTTTTCCGCAGTCAGGAACATTGGCACTGCAAAAAAGCCTAAATACGAGGTTCTGGAAAGAAAATACGATGGAACCATACTGGACATTTCGGCAACAGGATGCAAATTCTCCTGCGCCATGCCAATAAAAAAGGATCAGGACCTGCAGATCTACTTCAAGGTACCTGGATTTGATGAAGATTGCGAAGTTCACGGAAGAATAGTGCGTACAAAGTTCTCCCCTGAAAAAGAAAAATTCATAATTCACGTAAAATTCATCGATATTGATATATCTGTTAGAAATGACATTTATGCAGCCGTTTATGGGTTTAAATCATAATTTGTGCTATAATTGTTGTAAGGAAGACTATGAAAGTTCTTGAGCTTAATTCAATCACCAAAGAAGACGGTTACATCTACTACATCCACCACTACAAGGCAAACGCCAAGCTGGAATTTCTTGCCAACGTCATCACCATACCCATCAGCTTTACCGTTGAGATGAATCCCCTTGGCATGAGGACTGTTGACCTAGACCCACTCCCAAAGGAACTGGATTATCCCATTATTCCAATCAGCAAGTCCCTCAAGGAATTCATTCTTCTCCTTGCATCAAAGGGAATGCTTCCGGAAACTTGAGGATCCACGGGGACTCCCCTATTTCAAGAACCGTCCCAGGACTTGCCTTCATGCTCGGCCTGGCGCTCTTTATCTTTTGCAGCCAATGAGCTATATTTATGGCCATGGACTACACATTCACCACATCAACACCGGAACAGACAATTGAACTGGGCAAAATCCTCGGTTCGCTTCTAAAAGCCGGTGACGTTCTTGCCATGACAGGCACCCTTGCAGCGGGAAAAACCACCATCACAAAGGGAATAGCCCAGTCTCTCGGCGTTTCAGACAACATTACAAGCCCAACATTCTGCCTCATAAGCGAATACGAGGGAAGACTCCCCCTTTACCACATGGATGTGTACAGGCTTGAAGGCTCGGAAGACTTCATAAACCTTGGCGTTGAAGACATGCTTTACGGAGACGGAGTATGCATCATAGAATGGAGCGAAAAAGTCCGTTCGGAACTGCCAAAGAAGTCCATAACCATAGACATCACCCCCCTTGAGGATACAAAGCGCAGGATCCAGGTAAAAAACTGGAACAACGCCCCCATAAATTTTCCGCAAAACCAGGAGAACAAATAAATGAATGCACTTGCCATTGATTGCGCAGTCTCAAAGCTGACGGTATCTGCAAAAAGCGACAGAACCTTTGTAAAATATTCAATTGATGCAGGGCTAAAGCAGTCTGAAAAGCTTCTCCCGGCCATTGATTACGTCATGGAACAGGCGGGATTGACACCGGCAGACCTTGACTACACAGCCGTAACCCTTGGTCCCGGTACTTTCACCGGTCTTAGGCTTGGCCTTAGCGCCCTCAAGGCCCTGAACCTTTCCAACGGAACTCCAGTGTACGGCATTCCATCCCTAAAGGCTTATGCATGGCCCTACAGAACCGCCATTGAAACGGTTCTTCCACTTCTTGAAGCAAAGGAAGACGAGTTTTTCTGCAGCTTCTTCATCCGCGGCCAGCAGCTTGGACAGGAAGAAGACCTGAAGATTGAAGACATACTCAAGAGAATGGACCCGGAAACTTCCGTTCTTGCATGCGGACCAGGGGCAAAGAGCTTTACGGAGCGCACCCTTGAGCTGACTCCCCTTTACTCAGTGCATGCATTCACACCGGAAGGCGACTGCACTGAATCACTCCTTGAAATTGCAGAAGACATGATTCAAAAAAAAGAACCGCCACTTGAAGATTATGACGGTCCACTATACGTAAGAAAATCAGAGGCAGAACTTGTCCTCGAGGCAAAGAAGAATTCCAGCCAGGCTGCAGGACAATAACAGGCCCCTTAGTTACTTGAAAAGCTTGTTCAGCTGTTCCACGGAAATGTTGTTTGCTGCGGTATTTTCGCTCTGGATTGCGCTGAACACTTCCTGGCGGAAAACCTTGACGCTTGCAGGAGCTTCGACACCAATCTTAACCTGGTCGCTCTTTACATCGATGATCGTAAGGATTATGTCGTCGCCAATGCGGATCTTCTGGTCTATTTTTCTTGAAAGAATCAGCATTACTTCTTCTCCTTTTTCTTCAGAGCCTCGATAATGTTGTGTTTCGTCGTCCATCTTGAACCGTCGAGAACTGCCTGCATGCAAAGGTGATTCTTCTTGTTGAAAACCAGCGGTCCCTGGAAATTTGCAGTTACAGGACTTCCATCCCCCGGAACGGTTACGATTGTCATTACGGAAACATCTGCAGGATCCGTAATTCCGATTCTGCCAAGCTCACTGTCTGCAATGTCAGCCTCATAGTCATCCGTAATGATAAAGGGATCAATGAGCAAAAAGGCAAGGCTTTTTTCCTGCAATGACTGAAGCCACACGAGAGGTTCATACTCGCTGTCAACAAGGGCAAATTCCGTATATTCTTCAAATCCAAAGAGGCCTGAAGGAATCTTGACAAGCCTGTCATCTTCCACATTCACAAGCCCCATTGTTTTTGTATCAACTTCCATCATCTGTTTCCCCGATATCATCTCATGTAGTTGAGCAGAGTGCTGTCGTACATTTTTCCAGCATTGCTCATTGTAGCCTGGTTAACGTATTCCATCATCTTAAGGTCTGTGATTGCCTTGGTGATGTCAACGTCGCCTTCACGGCTTACAAGCTGTGTGGTGTTAACCTGGGCAACCTGGCTTCTCTGGACATTGTTCATTGCCCTTTCATAGTCGCTGCCGTTTTTTGCAAGGCGTGTGGTAAGGTTATTGATGCCCTGGTCAAGAGTTCCAAGAACGCGGCTGCCGATGGCTTCATTGTCTCCCCTGATCATGGAATCACGGAGGGCAATTACTGCATCAAAGAGGGAACCGCCGGAAACCTTTACGCTGTCTCCCGTATTGTATGGTGGACGCTGGCTTGAATCCTTGATGATTCCCATGTCGGCCATGGCTGAACCCGTCTTGTCTTCAATCCAAAGCTGGTGGGAGTCGGTTGTTGCAAGGTTCAATCCGTTGGTGACAGGATCGATGGATGCCTTTACCGATGCACCGCTGTTATTAATCTTTGCAGCCACTGCATGAATGTTGTCGCCAGACTTGACTGCAATGTCAACTCCGTCGATGGTAACGACAGAATCTTCAAGAGCCATCCAGCCGCTAAGGTCCCTCTGGCCCATGAACTGCTGCGGTTCAGCCCAGAAAGTCTTTGTTCCGCTGTTGTCGACGGTAAGGTATGCATTTTCATCAACCTCGATTCTGTTGAGGCCGACATTTCCCTTGTAGTTTACCTTTTCAATAAGTTCCTCATTTGAACCAGGAACATTTCCCATGACAACGTCAAAGGCAATTCCCTTGGTCTTGGTTCCAGCAAACAGTGTGGTTCCGTCAGGACCAACTGCATTGGCATTCTGGATCATTTCCTTCAGGAGCTCGTTAACTTCCACGGCCATGTTCTTAAGGTCGTCAGGAGTGTTTGTACCTGTAGCTCCATTTACGGCAAGCTCACGCACGCGCTGCATGATCTGAAGGTTCTGGTTGATGTAGCCTTCGCGCACATTGTACTGGTCGGAAAGAGTCTGTGCATTCTTTTCAAACTGTTCCACACGGCCAAGGTAAGACTGGTAGCGTACAAGGTGGCCCGCTGCAATGGGGTCATCCCTAAGCTGACCAATCCTTGACTGTGACGTAATCTGGCGGTTTGTGGCTGCCTGCCTTACTTCCTGGCGCCTTAACTGAAACTGTGTATCGCTATTGTTAAACTGTGAACTGATTCTGTGCATCCCTATTCTCCTTTATCATACTCCAAGACGGTTAATCAGCGTATCCAGGAGTTCATCCTGAACCGTAATGAACTTGGCGGCAACATTGTATCCGTGCTGGAACTTGATGATGTCTGCAAGTTCCTCGTCAATGTTTACCCCGCTTATGCTGTCGCGAAGGTCGCGAAGATCTCCCATGATCTTGTTCTGGCTGGCAAGCTGTGTCTGTGCCTGTTCACCCTTAAGGCCAACGTTTGTAACCGTATCGGCAAAGTAATCGTCAAAGGTCCTCTGGGAACCGATCATGACCTTGGTATTCCTGATGGCTGCAAGCTCAACTGCTGCCCTACCGTCTCCGGAATCTACAAATCCCTGGTTGTTTGCAAAGGCTGCAGCAACACTTGAAACGTCATTTTCCACAAGGCGGTTCACTGCAATGTATGCTGCTGGATCAAGAACCGGGCTTACGGAAAAGTCCGCATTAGCAAGGGAATTGACGGCATCGGCACGGTTAAAGTCAAAGGCATTTTCTTCACCGCTGCCTGCAAGAATTCCAGTGTATCCTGCAAGGAACATGCCGCTGTCTTCAACATGGCGGATGGCAAAATCAGGGTCATTCATGTTCTGGCTGGCAGTTGCCTTAAGAACAAGGTGGCTGTTGCGGTCAAGGTAAGCCTTAACTTCACCATTGGAATCGTTGATTCTGTTCACCACATCCTCAACGGAATCAGTTGCATGGTATGCCACGGTAATGTTTCCGCCTGCACCATTGATTGTCATTGTTCCCTCAAGGCCGATCTGTTCCTGCGGCTTAAGGGCATTTGTACCTGTAATCCTGAAAATGTATGAAGTATCTTCAACACCGTCACCATCGCGGTCATAGTTACCGTTGGTATTTTCGATGAAGGCATGCTGCTCAAAGAAATCAAGGCCGGTAATGTTGTTCTTGCCGATACCGTTTCTATGTACATCGTTAACCAGGTCGGCAAAGTTCAGCGTCATGGTGTTCAAGGTCTGGATTTCATTGCGGATGTCCTTGTCGCGAAGTTCAACAAGGGCACCAAGGGTACCGCCGTGGAATTCGGCATCGATTTTAGTATCCTGCCATACAAGCTTTCCGTAGCCGTTGTTGTCAATCTGTCCAACGCTTTCAATCTGGCGTGCAAGGTCACCCTGAACGATAACCTGTCCGTCCGTGTGAACCATGAATTCGTCAGGATCACGCTGGGTTACCGTAACGTTAATGAGGGCCGAAAGCTTTTCCACAAGAAGGTCGCGGCGGTCAAGCATGTCGTTAGGATTGTCCCCAAGTCCGCGGGCACGCACGATTTCATTGTTCAATGTGGCAATCTGCTTGGTAAGGTCGTTAACCTGCTTAACCGTAGCCTCAATGTCGCCGTTAATCTGGTCGCCAATGCCGCGAAGTCCCTTGTGCTGCTGCTGAATGGAAGAAGCAAGGGTCTGGCCGCGTACAACAACAGCCTGGCGGGCTGCGTCGCTTTCCGGATATGTGGAAAGTTCCTGCCATGCAGACCAGTACTTGTCCATGTTGGTGCGTACGGAAACATCATTAGGCTCGTTATAGACGTTTTCAATCATGGAAACATACTTGTCGCGAACATCCCAGTAGGATTCCACGCTGGAACCTTCAACGATGCGGCTTTCAAGAAGCTCGTCACGGATGCGAGAAATGGATTCAACATCACAACCCTGGCCTATCTGGCCTGCAGTCTGGGCACGCTCAAGGTCCGGCCTGTAAATGGGATCAAAGGCCCTCACTGAAACACGCTGGCGGCTGTATCCTTCCGTATCTGCATTGGAAATATTGTGACCTGCAGTCTGGATCTGTGTGGAATGGGCCATCAAGCTCCTTTTTCCAATTTCAATTCCTGCAAATGAATTAGCCATATCCTTCTCCTTTATACGCTGCGGTTGATTACAATGCTCTGGGCATAGTTCTTGCGGATGGTGCCGTTAGGGGAATAAATCTCGTTCCTCTGCTTTGCAACACATTCATCCATGACTTCAGAAATGAATTTCTTTGTGGCACTTACATACTTGGCAAGGGCATCATTTTCAATCTTGCTGCGGGAAAGCTTTGACTTGACGCGGAGAAAAACATCCTTAACCTCAGGCCTAAAGTAAATGTCGTCAGAAACATTCGCAATGCTGTCACGAAAGCTGTCAATCTTGGAAAATTCACCGCCCAGTTCGTTAATGGAAAGAACATACTGCTCAAGGCCAATCCAGCTGCGCTTTACAACGCACTCATGAATTTTGTCCTGTTCCTTAAGCATGGAATCAAGAATGCGCTCCTGCTCGTTGAGAACGCTGATAAGTTCCATTTCCTTGTCGTCTGCCATAAAAAGCCCCGCTAAAAAAAGATTTCTTCACTCCATCATCGGAATCTGGGAAAAAAAGTTTATGGAAAACAGAATAAAAATTTGAGTTTCCATGCCCTAACGGGCGAACTCAAGACGCATGCAGGCCCGCAGCTGATGAAAAAAACAGGAAATGAATCCTAAAGGGAATAGCACTGGAGCATCTTTCAAAATCATCCCTAAAAATTACAAATTTTTGAGAATCCAAATCAATCCACCACTTGACTAATGAATCTATTTTGTATAAGATACTCCCATCATTTATGGTGCCTATAGTTCAGGGGTAGAGCGCCAGATTGTGGATCTGGTTGTCGTGGGTTCAAATCCCACTAGGCACCCCTAAGACTGATTCTTTCGAGAGTCAGTTTTTTTTTATCCATGCGTTTGTAGCTCAACCGGATAGAGCATCGGACTTCGAATCCGCAGGTTGCACGTTCGAGTCGTGTCAGACGCAGCATGGGCCGCAAAGACCATCATGGTTTTTGCGGCCTTTTTTTTACGCCAAAACCTCAAGCACACCCAGGAATCCTTCCAATGAACTGACACCAAATTCTTAGACAGAATTTATGCCGCTCCTTCTAAATATTTCA
>JAKSLY010000045.1 GCA_024400955.1 Treponema sp. | reverse complement strand
TCCAGCAGGTTGTTCCTTACGGCATAATCAAGGGCCCTGTCCGTCGACTGGTCAAGGGTCTGTCCTTTCCTCATGCCTTCCTGAACCATTCTAACATAGGTGCAGTAGTCCTTCAACGTACGCGCTAAGGATAGGGGGATTCTTTGGATCCTCAAGTTTTCTTGCGAAAACTTGCTTTATTGAACTATGCGCTTGCGCGCATGCCTTAATGCTGGACGCGCTAAGGATAGGAAGGGCAGCGAAGCTGTTGGGGGCTTGTCCCCCAATGGAGGCGAAGGCCGGAACCCTGGATAGCCTGGTTGTATGGCAGCGGAGCCTTGGCGGAGCTGCCATACAAAGCGCCCAAAACAATTTAATCTGGTCATATAAAAACTGACGAAAACTGGGTATTTTAATAATATCAGATTATTTCTATTATTTTTTCATGAGATTTGGAAAAGCAATTTTTTTGGTCGGTGTGGCATGCATTTTGTTTGGCGGATGTTCAGGCAAGAAGGACAGCACCCTTAAGGTTTATTCCATTATACATGAATCGGAAACTGAAGTTATCTGCGACCTTTTTACAAAGAAGACTGGCATTCAGGTTCAGTACCTCCGTGCTTCCACTGGCGAACTTGTGAACCGCCTTATTTCTGAAAAGGACAATCCACAGGCGGACGTTCTTTTTGGCGGTGCAACTTCCTATCACTTGCTTGCCCGGGATGCCGGTGCCCTTGAGCCTTATGTTTCGCCGGAAGCTGCAGGCTACCCTGATTACGCCCTTTCTGCCGACGGTTCCTACACGGGCTTTTGCGTTTTGACTTTGGGCATCGGTTACAACACCGGCAGGTTTGCGGAAAAATTTCCTGATGTTGAAGTTCCTCGTACATGGGACGACCTGCTCAATGAAAGGTTTAAGGGAGAGATTGTCCTGACAAATCCGCAGGCTTCTTCGACAGCATATCTTTTTGTCCAGAACCAGCTTCAGCGGCTTGGCATGGATGGTGGCTGGGATTATCTTTCTGCCCTGGCACCTCTTGTGGGCCAGTTTCCTGACAGCGGCAGTGCTCCTGCAAAACTTTTGGGCACGGGTGAATATTCCATTGGGGTTTCTTACCTTCACATGATGGCAAAGTACAAGGACCAGGGGTTTGATGTTGATTATGTGGCTCCTCCTCGTTCTGTCGGTGACGTTGACTGCATTGCCATTACCAGGAATGCAGCCCACATGGAGGAGGCAAAAAAGTTTGTTGACTTTATCCTGAGTGCGGAGGCGCAGGAAGTTTTGAGCGGACTTAACTATACGATTCCTGCAAATCCAAGGGCAAAGCTTAAGGAAGGTTCCATCACCTTGGACCAGATTGACTTGATTGATTACGATTCCAAGGCGGCGGCTGACCAGAAGTCCCAGGTTCTTGCAAGGTGGGCGGAAGTAGTTGACTGATTTTTTTGCGGCTGGGATTAAGGCTGCGGATAAGGCAAAGGATAAGGATTTTTTTCTCTGGTTGTTGTGGGGTGCAGTTGTTGCAATCCTTGCGGCAACCATGCTTTTTCCCGTGGTCCGAATCTTTCTTGAGCTTAAGGCTGAATCCTTTGGTACTGTTTTTGGTTCTGCAAAATTCCTTGCCGTAATGGCCAATAGTGCCCGTTCCGCTTTTTGGGGTGCGCTTCTTTCCGTTGTCCTTGGCTATGCCTTTGCCTATGGGGTGGTTGTTGCAAAAATTCCAGGTTCAAGATTTTTTTCCCTGGTGCCTGTCCTGCATCTCATAACTCCGCCTTTTGTTGGAGGGCTTTCCTTCATTCTTCTTGCTGGGCGTCAGGGGTTTATCACAAAAACTCTTCTTGGACTTGACGTTTCCCTTTACGGTTTCTGGGGGCTTCTTGTGGCCCAGGTCCTTTGCTTTTTCCCAATTGCATTCCTGATATGCGCGCAGAATCTTGGCACCATGAACAGCCATTTTGCAGAAAGCGCATTGTCCCTTGGTGCCGGGAATCTTCGGATTTTTTTTACCGTTACGCTGCCTCTTTCCTTTCCTGGAATCAGTGCAAGCTTTTTGTTCATACTTGTAAGCATCCTGAGCGATTTTGGGAATCCATTGATTGTTGCAGGACGATATAAGGTTCTTGCCGTGGAAATTTACACGCAGCTTACGGGCTGGGTTGATTCTTCCGTCAGTGCGGTTCTTGGCATTGTTCTTCTTGTTCCTTCCGTAGTGCTTTTTCTTTTTCAGTCATGGCTTGTAAGAAAATACGCCATTCAGACTGCAACTGTTGGAGGACGGGTTTCTTCTGCCGGTTTTTCAAGAAGCTCCGGTTTTGCAAGATTCCTTCTGTTTGCATTGTGTTCAGTTTTGTCCCTCATTGTGATTGCCCAGTTTGCATCCATTGTTGCAGGCAGCTTCCAGAAGCTCTGGGGAATAAATACGGCTTTTACCACGGCACACATTAAGGCTGTTTCACGCTATGGAAAGGCATTGTTCAATTCCATTTTTTATGCCATGGCAGGCGCTGCTGTAAGCACTGTCATAGCCTTTCTTGCATCTTTTTTTGTCCACAGGTCTCCTTTCCCAATGAAACGGACCATTGACGTACTGATCCAGTTTCCTGCGGCCATTCCGGGAACCTTTCACGGTCTTGCAATTTCTTTGCTTGCTTCATCCCTTGGTTTTCACAATGCAAGGCTTTTGGTCATGGCAGCGATTTCCGTTGGGTTCATTCCATTTTCTTATAGAATCATTTCCTCTGCCATGATGCAGGTCAGGACGACCCTTGATGATGCTGCCTTTTCCCTGGGCAGTACCAGAGGTGGAATATGCAGGACTGTAATTGCGCCCCTTTGCAGCGAGGGTCTCCTTGGTTCCTTCATCTATACCTTGTCCCGCGGAATTGGAACCGTAAGTGCAGTTATTTTTCTTGTTTCCTTTGATACGCCTCTTGCTTCCCTTAAGATCCTTAATCTTGCGGAAGAGGGGGAATGGGGTAAGGCTGCAGCCCTTGCACTTGTTTTGACCGTCATCACTTTTGCTATTCTTCTTGTTGAGAAAATTATAAAATGGAGGATCCATGGGCACAATTCTTGAATTTAGGGACGTTTCATTCAGCTACGGCAAGACCAGGGTCATCGGCGGTTTTTGTCTTGCTGTTGAAGAAAAAAGCTTTACGACTCTTCTTGGTCCTTCAGGCTGCGGCAAGACGACCTTGCTCAGGCTTGCTTCAGGCTTTGTGTCTCCTTCTTCCGGTGATATTCTTGCATGCGGGAAATCCCTGGCTGGAACTCCGCCAAACAAGAGGAACATTGCATGCGTTTTCCAGGACTATGCACTTTTTCCTCACATGACTGTTGAAAAAAACATCCTTTACGGCCTTAAGTTGAATCCTGATTTCCGTGATAAGAAAAGGAAGGAGCTCATGCGGTATAAGCTTGACCAGAAACTTAGGCTCTTTGGTCTTGTTGGACTGGAAAAGCGGTATCCCCATGAGCTGTCCGGCGGTCAGCAGCAGCGTGTGGCATTGGCTCGTTCCCTCATTCTTGAGCCGGAAATTCTTCTGATGGATGAGCCACTGTCAAGTCTTGATGCAAAACTGCGTTCCCAGCTTAGGGATGAACTTAAGGAACTCCAGCAGTCCCTTGGAATAACGGTGCTGTATGTTACCCATGATCAGGAGGAAGCCCTGGGACTTAGCGACAGGATTGCAGTCATCGATCATGGCAGGCTTTTGCAGCAGGGTACGGGTGAGGAACTTTACCATTCACCGGCTTCAAGACAGGTGGCAGATTTTACTGGAAGTGCAAACTATTTTGACGGCATCATGGTCAGGAACGAATGGTTCACCCTTGAAAGAAACGATGGAATGAAATTTGAAGGCACGGTCGTGTCAAGGCAGTTTCTTGGCAAGACTACAAGAATAAAGGTAAAAACTGACAAGGCATCCAACGGAATGTTTTGTGCTGATATCGATAATAAAAGTGCTGCATCCCTGGCAGTTGGATCAAGGGTCTTGTTTTACGCAGAAAGATTTGTGCGCATGTAGAATTATGGAGGCTTGGTTATGGAAGAATTGGATTTGCTGCTTGAACAGTCTTATGCTGCTGCAAGGGAACTTATTGAAAAGGCTGAGATGAAGAAAGGCCAGGTTCTTGTTGTTGGATGTTCCAGCAGCGAGGTGTGTGGCAAGGTTATCGGAAAAGATTCAAGCTATGATGCGGCGGAAAAGGTTTTTGACGGAATCTACAGGGCGTGCTGCGAAAGTGGAATCTATCTTGCATGCCAGTGCTGCGAGCACCTTAACCGAGCCCTTATCATCGAGGAAGAACTTGCAGAAAAATTGAACCTTGAGGTTGTTTGCGTCGTTCCCCAGCCAAAGGCAGGAGGTTCCTTTGCAACCAATGGCTGGAAGAAATTCAAGAGTCCTGTTGCCGTAGAGCACATCAAGGCCCATGCCGGAATGGATATTGGCGACACGCTTATCGGCATGCATCTTAAGGATGTGGCAGTTCCACTCCGTCTTGATGTGAAGGAAATCGGCCATGCTCATCTCGTATGCGCAAGGACGCGGGCAAAGTATATCGGTGGCGAAAGGGCCAGGTATCAGTAAGTTTTTTTTCTTTCATTAGCTTACCTGCAAATTTTGTCATATAAAGCGTCAATTTTTCGTGTAGTGCAGACAAAGAATCAATCTAGCTGTACTATCTTCACACGTTGAATTACTGAAGGATTATTAAATGAATTATATATTGCCACTGGCTTTGGTTGTTGCGTCTAACGTCATGTACCAGATTTGTGCAAAGGCTGTTCCTGGTGGAATCAATCCCCTTGCTTCCCTGACTGTAACTTATGCAGTCGGAACTGTTTTATCCCTGGTTTTGTTTTTCTTATTGAATATGGATGCAAACCTTTTTGCCGAGTACAGGAAATTAAACTGGGCTCCCTTTTTGCTTGGCGTTTCCATTGTTGGCCTGGAAGTGGGATTTATCCTTGCATACAAGGCAGGCTGGCAGATGAGCATTCTTCAGGTAGTTCAGGGAATACTTCTAGCCATGATTCTGCTTGTCGTAGGCTTTATATTTTTTAAGGAAGGTATTACCTGGAATAAAATTGTTGGTGTAGTTGTATGTCTTGCAGGTCTTACACTGATTAATTTTAGGTGATTTGGTTTGGTTCATTCAGCCCATCCGTAAAAGGGTGGGCTTATTTTTATTGGAGGAAGGTATATATGATTGAAACAGAAAGATTGATCTTGAGGAATTACACGATGGAAGATTTTGATGCATTGCATGAAATCGTAAGCGATGCCGAAACCATGCAGCATTATCCATCTCCCTTTGATGAAGAGAAGACTCGCGGCTGGATAAAATGGAATCTTGAAAACTATGAGAAATACGGCTTTGGACTTTGGGCTGTCGTCCTTAAGGAGACTGGGGAACTTATTGGAGACTGCGGAATCACGATTCAGGATATTGATGGTGAGCTTCTTCCGGAAATCGGCTACCATATACACAAGAAATACTGGCGGCGTGGTTTTGCAAAGGAAGCTGCCCGTGCGGTTCGTGACTGGGTGTTTACCAATACTGAATATAACGAGATTTATTCCTACATGAAGTATACCAATGTGGGTTCATATTCCACGGCCATTGCCAACGGAATGCGAAAGGTGAAGGAATATCTTGATCCAAAAAATTACATCTCCTGTGCTTATTCCATAAAGAGGTCCGACTGGGAGAACATCAAGGCTGGACCTAAAACCGTTACAAAAGAGGAACTTAAAAATGCCCTTGTGGAACTTGGCGTAACTCCAGGCATGTCCCTTGAAGTCCACAGTTCCCTTAAAAGCTTTGGCAGGGTTGAAGGTGGTGCACAGACTGTCATCGATGCCCTTAAGGAAACCGTTACGGATGAAGGAAGCATTTTCATGCCGGCATTAAGGTTGAGCCCGGAAATGGAGCCTACGGAAGAAGACAAAAAGCTTGGCATCAAGGTAAAGATAAAGGTTCTTGACCGCAGCGAAAAGAAAACTGCCATGGGAGTCATTGCAGATACCTTCAGGAGTCTTCCCGATACATTCACTGGCACTGATGTAATCAGTACAAGCGGATGGGGAAAGCACGGGAAGGAAGTCCTGGCCGGCGGACTTGATTATGCAATTCACAATGGCGGAAAGGCACTTCTTTTTGGAGTGGACATTTACAAGCTGACGGCAATGCATTACATGGAAGTTCATACTCCAAGGGAAATCAACGAAAAATATGCACCCAGTGAGGAAGTTAACAAAATATATCCGCCTGATCAATGGTTCATTGAGACTGGCCATCCTCCATTGAAGGCATGGTATACCATTCAGGACATGGCCTATAAAAGGGGACTGATTAAGGAAACCTACATTGGCAACTGCAGGGTAATGTTCTTTGACATTCTTTCCGTCGTAAGCCTTTATGCAGAAGAACTTAAGAACAGGCCCTTTGAACTTTGGGGAATGAAATAAAATCCGAAAAGCTGCAAGTCAGGAAAATTAGTGGGAACTCATAAAGGTTGCGGTCTTCATGAAGTTCCCGATTTTTTTTAGTCCATGTTTTCCTTTACGATGCGCAGGATGAAGTATCCGAATTTTTCGGCCTTTGATTCTCCGATTCCGTAGCAGGAAAGAAGCTGCTGGTTTGTCACCGGCAGTTTGGAGGCAATGTCCATGAGGGTCTTGTCCCCGAATATTACATACGGAGGAACACCCAGTTCTTCCGCAGTTTTCTTGCGCCACTTCTTTAGCTGAACTTCAACCGGGTGGCATACATCAGCCATGACCGAAGTTCCGGATGCCGTTCTTGATGATCGTACCGGTTTTGGAAAGGACCTGAATCCGCCCTGTTCCGTCTGAGACCCTGCCTTGTGGAGCACTGCCTTTGTTCCGTATGAAACTCTTGGGTTTCCGTTGCACAGGTCACAGCAGCATTTTTCGTTGGCTTCAAGTTCCCTCGTGTCGGTTTGGCCAAAATATGAGAGGAGAATTTTCCGCCTGCATGAAGTGCTTTCCGCATACCTGATCATCTGCTGGAGCAGGTATTCCGATTTTGAAGTGTCGTTTTCACTTTCTGAAAGGAGGAACCTGATTTTCCTTATGTCTGCAGGACTGTATAAAAGCAATGCTTCCGATGGAAGACCGTCACGGCCGGCCCTGCCTATTTCCTGGTAGTACTGTTCCACGGATTTTGGCATGTCGTAGTGGATTACAAAACGAACGTCCGGCTTGTTTATTCCCATGCCAAAGGCCACGGTTGCAACCATTACGTCAACCTTGTCGGAGATGAATGCCTTCTGGTTTCTTGCCCGCTGCTCCGTCGTAAGACCTGCGTGATAGCTCAGTACCTTGATTCTTCTTGATGCCAGGCGGACGGATAGTTCGTCAACCTGTTTCTTGGAAAAGCAGTAGATGATTCCCCTTTGACCTTCATGTTCCTTCAGAAAATAAAGGACCTGCTCAAAGGCGTCAGTTTTTTTCTGAACCTGGAGAAAGAGGTTTGGCCGGTTAAAGCTTGCCACAAGAACTTCAGGATTTTCAAGCTTCAGGTTTTTTACGATGTCCTTCTGAACCTGACCTGTGGCAGTTGCCGTCAGGGCAAGGTATACGGCTCTGGGAAAAAGTTTTCGCGTTCTTGCGATTTCAAGATAGTCTGGCCTAAAGTCATGGCCCCATTCGCTTATGCAGTGAGCTTCGTCTACGGTGATGCAGTTGACATTGACACCTTCCGAGTGGAGCAGGTTCTGCATGCGCTCCGTGTTTAACCCTTCCGGAGAAACGTAAAGGAGCTTGACTTCTCCCCGGCGAATCATGCCGCAGTATTTTCTGTAGGTTTCCCAGTCGAGTGAAGAATTCAGGCACACGGCAGGAACTCCAAGGGCTTCCAGCTGCTGGATCTGGTCCTGCATCAGTGCAATGAGGGGAGATATGACAACCGTAATTCCTTCCATCATGAGGGCAGGAATCTGGTAGCACAGGGATTTGCCGCCACCCGTTGGCATGACGGCAAGGGTGTCCCGACCTGCAAGAACATTTTCAATTATGTTCTTCTGCATGGGGCGGAAACTTTTGTACCCGAAAATGGATTTAAGCACCTGTTCAGGCGTCTTTGAGAAATTAAGCAGCGACAGATCGTCCTCCCGAAAAACAAGGCTCAGCGAACGGCCAAAATTTGTTGAATAGCGCACAGCCTTGTCCATCAGGTCATTATACAGTAATTGGTCCAAGAAAAGAATATCCCCTTGATTTTTATTTTAGAATGTAATATCATCCTTTATATTGAGCCGGCTTGGTGGAATGGTAGACACGAAAGACTCAAAATCTTTTGCGCGCGAGCGTGTAAGAGTTCAAGTCTCTTAGCCGGTACTATCAGTCTTAGAAGGGGTTGCCTAAAAAGCGTCATTCCGAACTTGTTTCGGAATCTGCACATCATGTTTGGTGTGGATGCTGAAATGAATTCAGCATGACAGCGCTTGTTGGACAACCCGTTTTTTTTTATATCAAGCCGCTTCCGTCTCCTGATGGTTTTCTTAAGTTCACGGCTTCTTCCATGGATTTTGCCGAGATGATCTTTTCCTCCTTCATGTCGCTTATGGTGCGGGCAAGCTTTGTGCATCCTGCTGCAGCCCTTTGTGACAGGTCAAACTGGGATTCAGCTGCATGGAGAAGTTCTTCCGCATCCTTTGTCATTGCACAATAATCCCTTATCTCTGAAGCCGTAAGCTTTGCATTTAGCTTGTTCTGCCGTTTTTTCTGCATGGCCCTGGCCTTTGCAACCTGCATGCGAAGTTGGCTGGAACTTGCACTTTCTTCAGTATCCCTTGCCACGTCATGGTTTTCCGGCGAAACTGAATCCACCCGAATCCTGATGTCCACCCGGTCAAGGAGCGGGCCTGAAAATTTCCTCCAGTAAAGGTCAACTGCATGGGCGGAACAAAGACAGATTTTTTCTGCCGACCCGTAGTTTCCGCAGGGGCATGGGTTTGCAGACATCAACAGCTGAAAGTCCGCAGGAAAAACTGAAGTCCTTCCAGCCCTGCTCAAGGTTATTGATCCCGTCTCCATTGGAACCCTGAGCATCTGGAGTACGCTTGACCTGAATTCCGCAGCTTCGTCCAGAAACAGGACCCCCTTGTGGGCAAGGGAGATTTCCCCCGGCATGCATTTTGGACCGCCGCCACACATGCCTTCAACGCTTGCCGTCTGGTGGGGCAGCCTGACCTGGGGCTTAATGATTGCTCCCGATGGTGGCAAAAGTCCAGCCACCGAATGTATCCTCGTAACTGCCTGGGACTGCTGGCTTGTCAGGTACGGAAGAAGGGAAGAAAATTTTGAAAGGGAAAGTGTCTTTCCGCAACCCGGCGGCCCGTAAGCCATCAGGTTGTGTCCTCCAGCTGCCGCTATCTGCAGTCCACGTACAAGACGGGATTGTCCCCTTACGAATTTAAAGTCGCTTTCTTCCGTTACCGGTGGAAAACAAATTCCCTCGATGCAAATGCTGTTTTCCGGGTAAAGGCCATGTTCTTCACAAGATTCAATCTTTTCAATAAACAGATCCTCGCAGGCAATCTGTCTTGCAGCCTGAATCAGTGTTGCAGCTCCAAGAACCTTCATTCTTTTTGTTCCCCATGGCTCCCTGGCTTCCCGGGCGTTTTCATCCGCAACTATGCATTGGGTGATTCCTTTTTCCAGGGCCGTGCTTACTGCTGCGTGGACGGACTTAACCGGCCTGATGGTTCCGTTGAGTTCAAGTTCCCCCATGACAAGAATTTTCCTTTCTGACTTTTCCTTTGCACAAAGAACGGCCAGGGCAATGGCTAGGTCAAATCCGGCTCCTTCCTTCTTAAGGTCAGCGGGCGACAGGTTTATGAGCACCCGTTCCGGTGGAAAATCAAGTCCTGAATTCAAAATGGCACTGCGCATCCTCTCCCGTGATTCCTTGATGGCGCTGTCTGCAAGTCCAACAATGTCAACGGCAGGAATTCCCCGGCGCAGGTCCACCTCAACCTTTACCAGTGCCCCTTCATACCCGAAGGGCGAAAAGCAAAATATTTCCATCTGTGTCTCCAGTGCGGCATACCAAATGATTTGCAAATGACTTATGCAATGGAAATGTCCGCATATATATGATTGACGCAGTTTTATTTTTTTTGCACACGTAGTATCATGTTTTCATGCTGGAACTGACGATTTTATGCAAGGTTGTTGATAATTTTGGTGACATAGGCGTGGCTTACCGTTTGGCCCGCAGCATTCTGGAAAGGGAACCGGATGCAAAACTCAGGCTGGTTGTAAGCTGCCTTGAGTCCTTCAGCCGTATATGTCCTGCTGTAAATCCCCTGTTGCATGAACAGGTCGTGGAAGGAATGAATGTCTTTGACTGGAATGACCATGATCTTTGCAAGAATGAATTTTCAATTCGTCCCCCAAGAATCATCCTTGAGTGCTTTCAGTGCGGACGTCCTGATTGGCTTGAAGAAATTCTTTTTGACGACAGCTTTACTGATACTGTGCAGATAATAAACATCGAGTACCTTACGGCAGAAAGCTGGGCTGATGACTTTCATCTGCTTAAGTCGGGAACAAGAAAAGCTTCCATTAAGAAGGTGAATTTCATGCCGGGCTTTACGCAAAGAACTGCAGGCCTGATTCAGGATGAAAAATTCATGCAGTGCCTTTGCAGGAAAAATCAAGGGGCTTCAGGTCCATCAGTTCCACATGTTCTCCATGGTTCCAGGAAAGAAAGCAGTTACCGCGTGCTGGTATTTTCCTATCCCAAGGATTTTGCTTTTTTGTGCAGGTCACTGGAAAAGCTAAGGAAGCATCTTGAACCCAGGGGAAAAAAGCTTGAAGTCTGGGCTGCTCACGGGGCGGGGCGGGAATCATTTGTTTCTGCATGCAGCAATTGCACCTTTGAGCTTAAGGATCCAGGATATCTTGACCAGTGTTCCTGGGATGAATTTCTTACGCAGATGGATGTGCTTTTCATTCGCGGTGAGGATTCTTTTGCACGGGCATCTCTTGCTGGAATTCCCTTCGTCTGGAACATTTATCCCCAGGAAGGTCAGTATCATCTTGTCAAACTTCAGGCTCTCCACGACCGCATGGAACCTTTTTTTTCTCATGCTGAATCGAACAATGGGGGCTCCCGTCTGCCGGCACGTTTTTCTCTTCTATATAATTATTCTGTTAAAGAGGGGCTTTGCCCGGAAGCCCAGGAATCTGTGGTTCCCTTTGGAAAACTGCCATCTGACCAGAATGCACTGAATCTTGAACTGGAGGAACTTTGCACCGATTTTCTTCTTTCTGCAGAAGAACTCAGGCCCTGTTTTGAGGAATTCAGCCGTTATGTGCGTTCTCTTGGCAATCTTACGGATCATCTTATTGAATTTATTTCTCGCTTGTAATATAATTCTTTAAAATCTCTTTTAATTAGGATGCGAATATGATTTCAACAAACGAAATTAAAGTAGGTTCAGCTTTCATGTTTGAAGGCAACCCATTTATCGTACAGAAGAAGCTTGGTCAGAAGGGCGGACGCCAGGGAATCACAGTTAACCTCCGCGTTAAGAACATTGTTACTGGTAGCACACAGGATCTCGGTATTGATGCTGGTGAAAAGTTCAACGAAGTAGAACTCGAAGCAAAGACAGTTAAGCTTTCTTACATTGACGGCGATGATTTCCACTTCATGGATCAGGAAACATACGACGAAGTTCTCCTCGGAAGAGACGACCTTGGCGACAACGCTGGTTGGATTTCTCCTGATGATGATTACGATGTTCAGGTTACATACTACGAAGGAAAGCCAGTTGGTATCGATCTTCCAACACAGGTTGTTCGCACAATCACTTACTGCGAACCTGGTGTAAAGGGTGATACTTCTGGAAAGTCACTTAAGCCAGCTACACTTGATACAGGTGTTGAAGTTCGTGTTCCACTTTTCTGCAACACAGACGACCGCATCGTTATCGATACACGCGAAGGTACATTCGTAGAACGTGCAAAGGATAACAAGTAAGACTAACACTCTTGCAATTTATCACCGTGACATGCTATGATGTCACACATCCCGCGAGTTTGTGTTTTTTTGCGAAGCATATAACACAACTCGTTGGGATCTAAAAATGCCTGCTTGTGACAGAAAAAAGTTTCAACTTTTTTCTGATTCATGATAAGCAAAATAAATCCTGCGAGTTTGTGTGTTTAATTACACAAAACTGCTTGTTATTTGTTGATATTGCCCTGCGAGTTTTCGTTAGAAAACTCGTTGGGATCATAAAATGCTGAAATATTAATTTCAGCATTTTATGATCCCGTAGCTCATTTATGGATAGAGCGGCTGCCTCCTAAGCAGCAGGTGG
>JAKSLY010000044.1 GCA_024400955.1 Treponema sp. | reverse complement strand
CCTTCCTTTCCCTCGTCATACATTCTAACTACCTGAAGCTTAAACTCCAAGTCATGTATTATTCCCATAATTACCTCCAAAAGTGTCCAACTTTTGGGGTGCAGTTCAAACAGCCGGCGGACGGTTGGTGAGCCTGTCGAACCATTAGTCCGCAACGCCCAATCAATTAATTTTTTACTTATCCGTCAGTAGTTTCCGATCTTCAACATTTTCCAGAACTTTCATCTGCTGAATAGCAATCTTGTTTAGTTTTTCCAGACGTTCACTTTGTGGTAAACCATCATTAATAAAAACTGCATTCAGATTTTCCATATTCGACAGACAAATAAGCTGATTTATGCTTGCATAGTCCCGGATGTTACCTTTTAAATTGGGATTTGCTTCTCGCCATTGTTTCGCTGTTTTTCCGAACATTGCTACATTCAACATATCAGCTTCATCTGCATAAATAAAAGATACCCAGCTTGCAAATTTGAAAGCAATATCTTTTTGTGCATATGTTCCACCATTTGCTCCGCTTTTTGTTACTAAGCCTATAGCGTTTGTCGTTTCAACCCATCTTGTAGGACTCATTGTAAAGGCATTGCTTCCTGCTTCCTGATAAAGGGGGTCGAATTCGACCCCTTTGAAATCTGAATTGTAGAGTTTTTCCCAAAGTCCAAGATATTCTATTGTATTTTTTAGACGTAACCAGTTTTTTACAACGTCTTTTGGTTCAACAGGATTTTTCTGTCGGGCAATATCTGTTATACAAATGTAATCTTCATTGTTTATTTTCAGAGTTCTGATTTGTGTATTTTTAACGTTTACTGTTTGCATACTAAACTACTCCTACTGATTCAGCTCTTCCATAATCTTCTTAAACTGCACTTCCAGATTGTTAATGGAGGCCAGAATGTCTTTTGTGGCGCGGTAGGTTTTCTTTTCTACCTGCTTTTTCTGGTATTTGTTGAAAGAGAACACATAGTCGTTGTCCACGATTTCCTGCTTTTCTACAAGGAATGACTTTTCGTATTTTGTGCGGTTTGCTTCTTCTGCAAGATTGTTCCAGCGCTGAATAATATCCGGAATGTCATTTGCTTCGATTTGGTCACGCTTTTGGTCAAGGCTATAACCGTCCTGCTCCATGTTGTACATCCAGACTTTATCTGTTCCGCCGGCGTTTGTTTTTGTAAAAATAAGAATGCCTGTCTGAACTCCAGAATATGGATAGAATACTCCGCCCGGCATAAAGATTACGCCTTCAAGTTTCTGTTCTTCTACAAGAGCTTTGCGAAGTCGGGTATAGGCTTTATCATTTGTGTTGTTCAAAACTCCAACAGGAATAATGCTTACACAACGGCCACCAGTTTTTAAGAGACGGAGGAAAAGACTTAAGAACAGAAGTTCTGTCTTTTTTGTTCCGCCGCTAATCTGAATGAGAGATTTTGCAACCGTACTTGGATCAAGACTTCCGCTGAATGGTGGGTTTGCAAGAATTAGGCTGTATTTTTCCTTGTCTTCGTAATCTTCTCCAAGAGAGTTATTGTATTTTACAGTTGGATTTTCTACTCCGTGCAAGGTCATGTTCATGCAGCCAATTCGGAGCATATCTGTATCTGTGTCGTAACCTGTAAACATTTCGTTATGGAAATGCTGGTTATTCTGTTTGTTTGTAAGTTCTTTTGGATAATGTTCCTGAATGTACTTTGCACTTTCTGCAAGGAAGCCACAAGTTCCCATGGCAGGGTCAATGATTGTGTCCTTTAAAGTTGGTTTTGCAATTTCTACCATCATGTCGATGATATGGCGTGGAGTACGGAACTGACCATTATCACCACTGGTTGCCATTTTGGAAAGAAGATATTCGTAGCAGTCACCCATCATGTCTGTTTTATTGAAACCAAGGTCTGGATCACTGAGAACATCTATCATCTTTCCCAAGATATATGGATTTGAAACAGTAAATTCTGCTTTTTCCATGTATTTGGCAAAGGAAGTGATTTTGTCGCCGTGAAGTTTTTTTATGAATGGGAAAACATTGTTCTTGAGATTATCGAACTTCTTACCGTTATCGCCCCAAGCACTGAAAACGCTCCAACGAAGGTCTGCATAAGAACAGTTGATTTTATCTTCTTCATCGATATAAAAACCGTCTTTGAAGATGAGATTAAAATCTTCAAGATTAACTTTCATTCCTGCGGCAACCATACTGTTGATTTTGCGTTCTACTTTAATCTGGTTGTCATCAAGCATTTTAATAAAAATGAGATATGTAATCTGCTGGATATCAATCCAAGGGTTTGTCATCTGGTTTGACCACATTGCATCCCAAAGATTGTCAATTTTATTTTTTACTTCACCTGTAATCATCGCTCTTGCACTCCAACTGCATAATTCTAGCACAAAAGCAATTTTTTTTCCCTACCTGTCCATCTTCCTGCGGTCGTTCCCAGCACTGGTATGCCATGCGCGCTTTTCGATGTACATGCGCTTGTCCGCTTCCTTCTCAAGATCCTCGATGGTATGGCCTGGAAATTCAGCAGCACCAACGATTCCTATGGAAAGGCTCAATGAACTGCAATACCTTCCGTGCCAGTTCTGGCACAAGCGGTGCAGGTCGCTGAACACATGATTTATGTCAACGCTGGAACAGTGCAGGATGGAAACGAATTCATCACCACCAATCCTGTAGGTCTTGCCGTATTTTACGCACGAAGAATTAATGCTCTCGGCAGCAGCAATGATCAATTCATCTCCGGCAGCATGCCCCATGGTATCGTTGGCAACCTTAAGGCCGTTGATGTCGTAGTTTACATACCACAAATCCTTTCCGATTCCATCCTTCTGAATCTTCTTGAGATCAGTCTCGTATGCATGCCTGTTGTAAATCTTCGTAAGCTCGTCAGTAATGGAATGTTCGATGAGAGTCTCAAGTTCCCGCTTGGAACCGTCAATGTCCTGGCTAAAGAAGATGACCTTTGAAAGCGAATCCTTCATGTCCCCAATGCGGATGAATCCAAACCGGAACCAAAGGTTGTGCTTGTCCCTGACCTCGGTATAAATGTTGGTCTTTCCTTCCATGCGCCGCCCAAGGGTTGCAAAATTCGTAAACTGAATCATGCGGTCAAGGAATTCCTGGCTGATGGTTTCATCAAGGACATGCCATACCCTTTCCTGCAGGGACTCCATTCCATGTTCCACAAGAATCCTTCGGATGGTGTCGTTGGCAGCAATCTCATCGGCAATGTTGCTGTTCAGGTTAAAGACGTGCATGGTGGAATAGATTGCAGCCATGGACAGCAAAGAATCCCTTTCCTTCTTTTCCGACGCAAGGGCCTTTTCCAAAAGCATGCGCTGGTTAAGCTCCTCCTTCTTCTCCTGGTCAATCTGTTCAATCGTCAGTAGGCAGTGGCTCATCTTTCCATCTGCATCAAAGGCAGAAACCACAAAAGAAAAGCGAAACCATCCGTCGAGAATGGATTCAACTTCAATGGAAATGCGGTTCTTTTCAAGAAGTTCCTTCGAAAGATACTCAAAGTCAAAAACCATCTTGAGCTTTTCCACGGACTGGTTGTCAAAGCGGTAGTAATATGGACTAAAGTCAAGGCTTATGGAATTGTCGGAACCCGTCGTTGACTTAAGAAAGCAATCAGGATCCCACAAGACCGTTCCCTTCGCCTTCAAAAAGTCAACGTCAATGACGGCAGAAAAATGCTTCTGCAATGCATCGCTGATCTGAACCTGCTGCAAAAGCCTTTCGTTGGTATCCGTAATGTCCTGGTGATAACCGCGGAGAACAACCCCGGAACCCGTGTAGCTCAAGTCCCTCACGCCACCGCAGCGGACGGTAATCTTGCCAAGGGTCGGATGGTTATAGGGATATACTACCTCGCACTGCACGCCGTTCTTGATTTTATCAACAGTGTCATTGACGGCATCAACAAAGGCGGTCTCAATGCGGCGAATCCAGAAGTCGTACATTTCCTCCGGGTCAAAGTGGTCAGGGCCACCGACAAGCTTTCTTGTAACATAATCGCAGTAAAACTTTGGCTTACCTTCCCCAATGAGGAACTTCCAGATTCCTATGCGGGCAGAAGATAGAACGGACTCGACGACACGGGCCTCAGCCTCACGCTGCCTGACTTCTGCTTCCCTCTGGTCAAGCAATGGCTGAACGTTCCTGATGGTAATGTATACAATGCGTACAACTCCGTCCTCGTTGCAAAGTGGAGTTGCAACGCAGTTAAGACGATGCTCCTTGCCATCAATTACAACCACGTTGTCATAATGGTACAATGTCTTTAGGTTGCTCAGAAAATCCTTGGAAAAAACCCTGCGGCATACATCCATGTAATCGGGATGATTTATCTTTGCAAGACGGTCCAAAAATTCCGCTACGGAAACCTTGGTGTTCCTCCAGTCCGTAATGATCTTGTCATTCAGGAACCTGACCATTTCAGATTCAACATTAACTTCCAGAACTACATCCGTAAAAACCGCCATGCTGTCAAAAAGCGCATGATTATAATCCATCTCTTCCATAGTAATAAATTATAACGGCTATTCCCCAAGAACACAAATTTTCTTTTACGCAATGTATTGCCGCCAGCCCACCAAGAACCCGCCGGTTCTCACAAAAAACTCGCCCGCTAGCCGCCCCACAAAAAAAGCGCCCGTCCGCTAGCCAGACCACAAAAAACTCATTACAAAAGGTCTATGTCCCTGCCCTTCTCCGATTCCAGCACCTGCGCCTCGTGCCTTTCCTGGGTATCCCTTATCTTCTCCGAAAATCCCGTCAGGGCTGCAAAGGGTGCAAACTGAACCGCACGGTCTGCCATGGGCATGGGTGGATGGTTCTGTGACTTGGGCCGCTCCATGTAAATCATGTGCTCGTATCGATCCATGCTCATGCCTTGTGCCCCCCTATCTGTGCATTGCGCTCTCGGCCCGTCGCCCCTTCCTCAAGGCTCACACCGTGAATGACGGAATTCTTTCCGTACCTGTTCTTAAGGTCAAGAACAACATTCTGCAGTGCAAGCTCCCGCTTCTTGCGGTTACGGCTCATAGCCCGTTCCTTTCGTTCCCTCTGGTCAAGGTCAAAAAGACTTGGGGTCCAGCTGCGGTCAACCCTGGTGCACTGCTCCTCCGAAAGAACATCACCTGCACAGATGTTGATGCGCCGCACGTTAAGATCCTGGTTTGCAATCTCCTCAAAAAGCCTTACCAGGCAATTGCATATTTCTATTGTAGAAGACGTGTATTCCGCCAGATTGACAAGACCGTGATCCGGAGCCGGCATCATCCGCCCAAACCAGTCAACGCAAAGATCCACATCGTCAAAGTTGTTCACCGTGTCATAGCCTATGTAAAGGTTAAACTGCCTTGCCCTAAGCCCACGCTTTACAAGATCCAGGGAAAGAATTTCCGCCATCTCCCGGATGATGATTCGTGTTTCCACAAAACCGTAGGGACGCGGCAAAACCTGGCCGTTACTGACGCTTGTGGACCTGGGCCTGTAAGCCTTGACCGCCTTAATGGTGCACGGCTCGATTCCCCAGGCATGGTCGATCAAAAGTTCCGCATTCTTGCCAAATTCCCGGAACAGCAGGTTCTCGTTCAAAAAATCATTGGACTTGCCCAGGGAACACCTTGCAATGTCGCCCATGGTATGAATCCCGTACTTGGCAAGACGCTTCATGGTACCAGGCCCAACCCGCCAGAAATCCGTCAGCGGCTTATGATCCCAAAGCTGCTTCCTGTAGCTGATCTCGTCCAGTTCCGCAATGCGCACCCCGTCCCTGTCGGCAGGAATGTGCTTAGCAACAATATCCATGGCCACCTTGCACAAAAACATGTTGGGCCCGATTCCAGCAGTGGCAGTAATTCCAGTGGTGGCAAGAACATCCCGGATCATCCTGATGGCAAGTTCGTGGGGGGTAAGGCCGTAAAGCTTAAGGTAGGGTTCCGCATTAATAAAAACCTCGTCGATAGAATAAACGTGAATGTCCTCCGCCGCAACATACTTAAGGTAAACGTTATAAATGCGCGAACTGTAGTCTATGTACAGGGCCATCCTGGGGGGCGCCACAATGTAATCCAGTTCATACTCAAAGCTGTCGTGCAGAACGCTTGCAACACAGGTTCTTCCAAAAAACTTGCGGTTAGGATTCTGCTGCAGCCGCTGCCTGTTCACCCGTGAAACAATCTGCTTAACCTCAAAAAGCCGTGGCCGCCCAGGCACGCCAAAGGACTTAAGGCTCGGACTGACTGCAAGGCAAATGGTGTTGTCGCTGCGGGTCGGGTCGGCAACAATAAGGTTTGTGGTCAGGGGGTCCAGTTTTCTTTCAACGCACTCAACGGAAGCATAAAAGGACTTCAGGTCAATGGCAATGTACATGGACATGATTCTACTCCACAGGGTCTATCATTTTGTGATAGGGCTTTGAAATTTATTCTCAGGCATTTTGCTGCGCAAAACCGGGGCGTTCCGCTACTTACCTACGGACGGCCCTGCGGGCTGCTTGCGCATAGCTCCATGCCCCTTGCCGGTCCTAGCCCTTAATCGTCTGTTCTCCATGTACGACTTTCCAATATCCGCCATTATCACTGCCAACGCGCTCCAGTTTTCCGGCCTGTTTTAATTTTGCGATATGCTCCTTTATTGTGCCATTGGCCTTATTCAAGGCTGTCTGCAATTCAGAAATTGTCGCAGAAGGATTTTCCTGCAGATAGTCAAGTATTTTCTGGGCGGTTTTCTGGGCGGTTTTCTGGGCGGTGCCCGGGCGGTTTTCAACATCCTGTTCAAAATCAGTTTTAGAAATTCCGCTTTTCCACAAAGTCAAAATAAAATCATTATTGCCTGCATAAAACCTTGGAAGAAGTTTTTCATCAAAATTATCAAGATTCCTGTAATCATTCAAAATCTTTTTGAATCCTGAACCGCGTCTTTCCATAAATTTGCATCTTGAAAAAATATCTGCAAGAACAGGATTCCGTCTTTTTGAAGAAATGTTCATTAAATCCTTTCCTTCAAGAGTTCCACCGTCAACCATTCCACCTGGAGAATAAATTTCAAGGCGGTCATCATACATATCTATATGAACTTCACTTCCGTATTGCAAATAATCACGGTGAATCAATGCATTTACAAGACCTTCAGTTACAGCACGTTCAGGATATTCCGGAAATTCCAGACGGGAATCTGCGGTTTTACGCCATGCTTTTTTTGAATTCCTCTTTATAAAAGCCAAGCCTTCCTGTAAAAGAATTATAAGGCTCCCTGAATACTCTGCATCATCTATTGCATCTGTAAGTCCGCCAGCTTTATCCAGCCCATTCCAGCGGGTACAAAAAAGCCGTGAATGTCTGACAGGTCCTTCATCTGCAATAAGTGCACCTGCATTTGTCAGTTTTCCATTTTCATCTGTAATTCCAAAAGATTCAAAATCACTTTCCAGAAATTCTGTTTTGGTACGCTGATAATATACAGCTTTTAATTTCGTAAACGAAAGATTGTCAAAATCATACTTTGACGGAAGACTGTCATAACTTTGATTCGTCCCTTTTAGAACAAGTTCCTGTAGTTTTTGAGGTTGTGCCGGAACACTCTCATTTCCAATACGCACAAATGCAGTTAACTGGCCGTCCCCATCATAATAATACGGCGTTTGCTTTCCAGAAAAGATTTCCAGTACAATCAGTTTTTTCTCTTCGACTTTCTTTATGGATAAATCTACATCAGGAATCGGATTAAGCCTTGTCTTAACAATTTCGCTGATTTTTTCTGCATCGGCTTCTGCATCTGAAAGACCAACTAATTCATCATTATCTGATATTCCAAAAATAAGTTTGCCACCATTTCCGTTTGCAAATGCACTTACAGTTTTACACCAACTTTTTGGTCTTTTTATTTCAAGAGAAAGTTTTTTATCATACTCTGTAGTTTCTCCAAGCCATTCAACACCGCTATCTTTCATCCCTTATTCTCCATAAAAACCAACCCATGCCGCTGAATGTATCTTTCCATCACACTGGCTGCATCTCCTTCCAGTGCCCTGTTGTATTTTCCCCGCTGCTGAATGACTTCCCTGCCGCAGATCTCGATGCAGATTTCGTACTTCGTTCCACACCTGGCATAAACCACCGTACACTCCCTGTCCCGGATCTTCTGGGCATAGGATGCAACGCAGTTATGCAGTTCAGTGCCAAGTTCCATAAGCTCCCGTGAAGTTCTTGGAAGCCTAAAGGAAAATTCCCCAACATCATCCTCAAAAGACCTTTGCTCGGCAGTGTACCTAAACCGGAGATTCCTCTTTCCCTCTGATGAAGAAATAACGGCAAGGGCATCGTGGTTCAATTCCGTAAAACCGGCCTTAAATATGGAATTCTTCAAAACCCTGCCCACATGCCGGTAATACTTCCGGAACATTACAACGCCATCCTTCAAATAATAATCCTCATCCTTCATGTTGGACAAGAGGATGAATGCAAGTTTTTTTTCACTGCAATGGCGGCGGACCTTTTTCAGGAAGAACAGATAGTCTTCAAAATCATTACCCCTTATGACATCCGTAAGGGGACTGCCCAGGATTCTTGAAATTATGTTTATGTCCCTAAATCCTGCATGCCGAAGAATTTTATAGGCCGGGAGACTTTGGGGATTTGCGGCAAAGGATTTTCTGACCGTCCTGCAGTCATCGACTTTCAAGGATTTGCAAAGCTGCCTGTAGCATTCAGGATTGGCCCGGTCGCATCTACCGTGGAATTTCTTTACAACCGGCGAATCAATGATCTCGCTAATGCCTGGACAAAAGGGGAACTCCGTAATCTTCCTGAGAAGCGCCGTGTCTGCCCTTTCATCTGCAAAAGTTACAGAAAAGCCGCACCATTTACAAATCAGTTCCCTGAATGTACCCAATGCATGGCCCAATATTTCCTCTGGAAGTTTTTTCCGTTTCTCCCAGTCGCCCAAAACCCTGCCGTTGTCCAGGTCAAGGCATATCCTGCTTGAGAATATGGTTCCTTCCCTTGCTTCATGCCATGTAATTTCCATCTGGAATTTATAGTCATCCGTCCTTACCTCATACAAGAACTGGTTCTTGGGAATGCAGTCTTCCCCCCTGGAAAAAAATTCTTCCACATCGATTTTTCTTCTTTCAATGGTGGACTCAATGATTTTCCTAAACTGGGATGGACTTGATTGCTCCACGGCGGCAGAATAAATGTCATCGGTAAAAATAAAATTTTCACCTGCATTACCAGGCCTTAAAAAATACGCCGGGCATTCGGCAAAAGGCCCATGTACAAAATGACCGCATTCCAGGGCAGCAGAACCTTCGTCGATGGAAACAATTCTTCTTGCCCTGCCGCAAAGGGGGCAATGAATTTTCCGCGCCTCATCCAAAGCAGAAGTTATTACAAAGGTAAAGTCTTCAGGCCTTACAGACTGGGCAGCCTTAAATTCCCTCAGGCCTTGAGAAAACAAATCCCTGTAAAAAAATCTGCTGCAGGTCATGGCTCCACCTTTCCTACACAAAAAGCCTTTCGCCGTTTCTTGAATAGACTATCTCCCCTGCGGAAACAAGCCGTTCAAGAATGGAAAGAATCCCTGACTGAGCCTCGGCAACATCACTAAGGCGCACAGGCCCCATGAATTCCATGTCTTCCTTAAGCATGGTGGCAGCCCTCTCGGACATGTTCCTAAAGATCTTGTCCTGCACTTCATCAGTTGCATCCTTTAGGGCCATGGCAAGTTCCAGGGTTTCCACTTCCCGCAGGATTTTTTGAATGGCACGGTCATCAAGATTTTGGATTTCGTCAAAGTAATATTTGTTAATGTTGCAAAGTGAGGCACAAAGAATCGGATTTTTTTCTTCTATTGTAAAGTTCAGGATTTCCACTTCATTAAGGGGCTGATTTTTTACAAGTTCCCTGTACCTGCCAAAGCTGGCATCAGAAAACCCAGAGTCCCCCAGGATCCGTGCTGCATAAAGCAAGCTCTTTCCGTCCCGTGGCTTGCATGAGCTTATTTTTTCTGCAAGCTTTTCCTGAATTTCCCTTGGGTAAGCCTTCATGCATTGGGAAGATTTTTTTTGTTCCATATAGGACAGAATCATTGCAAGCTGGTCCAGGTATCCTTCCATGGCAAAATCCATGAGCATCTTCTGCTGGGCCCTATTCAGTTCTTCAATTTCTTCCAGAATCTGAAGCCTAATCTTTTCTTCCATGGCCTACCTCCACATAAAAAAGGCTTCCCACAAAGTCCTGTAACTCCATGGAAAGCCATCACTTGCCGTACACCGGCCGCTAGAATCTGATGAATATGGAAAGAATTTTTCTTACAAGATATTCAGTCAATGCCAGAATGAAAGCTGGAATATAACCTAAAAGCGGAATCGCACAGATTGGCTGAAACAGCAGGTTAAACAGACAGCCTTCCATATAAAACGGCCTGTTCCACACTTCCTTAAAGGTTCTTGCAATCCTTCTCTTAAGCTTGAACTCACCGTTCTTCTTTATCTTGTACTTTAGCTTGAGGTTCTTTGCAGCTTCAACAGGATCCTCCCCCTTTAAAACCGCAATCCGATGAAGTTCCTCCTTAAGGGGAGCATCCTCATGCAGCAATTCATCCAGTTCCTCTTTTTCACTTGCATATTTCTTTGCCATAATAAATTTCTCCTAAAATCCCTTATTCTGCAGAAATCACAAATTTCTTCTTGTTTGCCATTTTTGCAGCAAAGGCAGATCTTTCCTTTTCTGTACGAAGAACCGGATTAACAGCTCCACCAAACAATTCCGGATTTTCCACTGTAAATTCAAGAACTATTGAGTCTCCCTTCCAGTGGCTTTCAAGCTGCTTACTGATTGTTTCATAAAGAGAACTGAAATCTGACTTTTCATATTCTTCAACACCCAAAAGACCAGGTGTAGCCGAAATCTCAAGTCCATTAACTGAAATATTATATGCAAGGAACACCAAAAGTTCCTTTTTAAATTCAATTCCAACAGCATAGCTGATTGACATGTCGTCATTAACGGTTATGGTTGCCCCATCCTTTGAAAGAACAAGCACATCCTTCAGTTTTCCGCCAAATTCAACATTCTTGACATTGAAGGTAGAATTTTTTCCTGTTGCCGTTTTAGGAGCAGCTTCCTTATCCACACTTTCAAGATACTTCTCATTTGCCAACTGCTTCATGGCAACAGCTTTTGCCGCCTTATTGCTATTTGCCTTATTTACGCCAGCCACAATCCCCTTTAACAAAAGAATAACAAGTACAATGGCAACGACAATCAGACAGACTTTCCTGACCTTAAAAAGTTTTTCAATTTTTCGAAGGTCTTTATCAACTTCATAGAAATTCCAGTCTTCAAGAAGAGGATCTTTTTTTATTTCCTTCAAAGTTTTTTTGTATTTTCCTAAATGAATAAAATCCTTTTTAGGTTTTATCATATTAAAATAATCCTGCTGCATAGCATACATTTTGCTATCGAATTTCATTCCATACTTTTTACAGAATGAATTATTTGAAAATTCCCTGACACGATGAATTTTATCTACAGCAGCATTGCCCTTATCATTTTTATAGACGTACATCACGATGGAATCGTAGCAGGCTTTTTCCGCCTCGCACATAATTGTATGCTTAATCTGGGCTTCCAAAAGCTTTTCTTTTTGTTCTATTGAAACTTCATCACTCTTTGCCACACAGTAACTAAAATCCAATTGCGAAGCATCATTTGATTTTTCAAGGAAATCTGCAGCAACAGAAGAATCATCTGCATAGGTTGAATATCCGGCACTGTTCAAGGCCTCGTTCATTTCCTTAAGGACATCAGCCTTTATCATGCATAATCTATCTTTTACAACTTCAAGGGCTTCTTTCTTATATTTTGCAGCAAGTTCTCTCTTGCGGTCTTTTTCTCTTTCTTCTGCAGCCAGCTCTTCTTCCCATTCTGCATGTGAGATATAAAGCTTATAATATTTCATGAGACGTTTAGAGGAATTGTTGGCTTTGTAGGCTTCCCGCATTGCATCTACATCCATGGCCTTGACCATGGCCTGCTCATCGCTATAAAGCTCATCAAAAGCCTCTTCAAGTGGAGTACGGACCACTCCATCCGTTAAATACGACACTTGATCTACACCCCGGTTTATCTTATTTACCATCATTTTTACTGGGGCTTCAGCCATATGATTGGCAGTAGAATTTACCTTATTTTCTATATTTTGAGCCTTACTACTGAGGTCTTCGGCAGCGTTTAATACATTTCCTGCAAAATCTTTAAATCCCATTTTTTTTCCTTTACTTATTTATCATAGAAGTCAAAAATAACTGCCAGTTAAGAATTCCTGAATAAAACAGGGATGTCAAAAAAAGCATAAATTACAGTGTCATTCCGGGCACTGACCCGGAATCCATAATAAGACCTGTTGAACATCCCCATTTTTTCCTAATGGCAGCCTTTTTTATTAATTTACTTTTAAGTTAGAATTCCTTACTGTACTCTTTTTTACCTTTAGTTACATAATAGAACCTAAAAGTAATGTTACCCAATTCTGCAGCGCTAATTACATCTTGGTATCTTTTGATAGTTTCTTTATCAGGTTTGGTTGTACTTCCTAAACTAACCCTAGGTTCAACCTTTACCTTAAAGGTTTTTACAGCACCCTTTTCCATTCCGTAAATTGCAGCTCCCCAATCCCAAGCCGAAGGAGTTGTTTCTACAGCATATTTGCTTTCTATATAAAAAGCAGGTTCAGATATAAAATCAACAGTATTAAGTGGTGTCTTGCATTTAAGTGTAAGGTTAACAACTGATTCATAGACACCGGCTTTCTGCTCAACCTTTACATCCTCTGCAACTTCAAAATACTTTGAAAACTCTCCAGCAAGGGTAGCACTACCTTTATCTATAACATACTCTGCAGCCTGGATTTTCTTTGCCTTTGAAGCTGCTATATTTGCACTAGCACATTGCTGAATGCTCATTAAAATGCCTCCAATAAAAGCGAAAGCAATAAGTCCTATAACACTTTTTACGATAAGGTCCTTGCTCTTTGTAGACATTCCATTCTTATGAACAATAACCTGTTTGCTTTTACCGCCAGAAGATGCCCTGCCAGATGATGAACCTCCCTTGGCAGCATTTTTACTTCCATAATATGTATTATAGCAACCTTCACTACAGAAGCTTTTTTTATAGCCACTACCAGCAATAGACTTCCAGCTATTATCCCAATAGTAGGTCATTCCATCCGTAATTTTCCTTCCACATTGATTACATGTTGTTGGACTTCCTTTGTGCATTGCATCTGTCATTCCCATTTTATTTCCTCCTTATTCTGGGCCAAAAATTTTATACAAATAAAAAAAGGCAAAAAATTTTCATGTCAGGAAACACAAAAACCTTTTGCCTAAAAATTGCGAAGCTAAATTGTAAATTGATTTATCAGTTGATTTTAAAAAGACCCAGTTACTGCAAATTGCTGAATTGCTGAATTGCTGAATTGCTGAATTGCTGAATTGCTGAATTGCTGAATT
>JAKSLY010000043.1 GCA_024400955.1 Treponema sp. | reverse complement strand
CAAATGTCCAATATTTTTTTTCTTTTCCAACCCAGTGGGTTGTGCGTCCTAACATATATTCTACGTATCCCGTATAAATTTCTTATGCAGTTTTTTTGTCCGTATAAGATTCATAGTGGTTTTCTTTCTTCCATTATACCATAAATCGCCGGGATTTTATACGGATACTGATAATCTCACATCCTATCCAAAGGGCTGATTACTCCGCCAGGGCCTTTATTCAAGACATGGGTGTAAATCATTGTTGTTCGGAGATCCGAGTGGCCAAGGAGTTCCTGAACGGTCCTAATGTCATAGCCGTTTTCCAGCAGGTGCGTTGCAAAAGAATGGCGGAATGTGTGGCAGCTTGCATTTTTATTTATCCCGGCTTCGAGGATGGCTTTTTTTACGGCTTTCTGCAGCAAGGATTCATCCAGATGCCAGCGGCCTTCTTCCCCGGTTTCCTTGTTTTTCCATCTGTTTGCCTGGGGAAAAAGCCATTGCCATTTTAGTTCCTTTGCCGCCGTCGGGTATTTTTTATCCATCTGATTCGGCATTGCAACTTTTCCAAAGCCTGCTTCAAGATCCTTCTGGTGAATCTTTTTTACAGCTGCAATCTGCTCCTTGATTTTGGGAACAAGTTTTTGCGGAAGCATTACATGACGGTCCTTGTCGCCCTTGCCATGGCGAATTATGATTTCATTCATGCCAAAATCAACATCAAGAATTCTCAGGGCTAAAACTTCATTAAGCCGCATTCCTGTTCCATACATCAATTCTGCCGCCAGCTGTTTGCTTCCAGACAAATTATTTATTACGGAAGTCACTTCCTGCCTGCTAAAGACTACCGGGATTCTTTCCTTTTTCTTTGCGTGAATTACTGAGGCAAGTTCAACAGGATTTTCGTTCTTCACGAATCTAAAATAAAAGAGCAGCGCCGCCAGTGCCTGATTTTGTGTTGAAGGACTTACGTGTTTTTTTACAGCCAGTTCTGTAAGGAACTCATTGATTTCTTTCTGTCCCAAACTATTCTTGTGGCTATATTTTGAAAGGAATGATTCGACCCACTTTTTATAGGCTTCACAGGTTTTCTTGCTGTAGTTTTTGGCCTTTAGGATTTCCTGCATCCGCTTTATTGAATCTTCAGGCATAAGGGAACCTTGCCCTGCATCAGGAAATTCTCCATCAACATTAAAAAGTCCTGTGTTGTACACATTCATTTTTAACTGATCCAATGCCCTCTGCGTATTTGGAACAAGCCATAGTTTTTCGTCATCATTCCAGATTCTTTGTGGAATTCTACGAACTGAATTGAGAAGGTCTGCATTAAAGCCTTCTGGAAAACTGACTGCAATAAATGAGTCATCATAAGGTTTAATTTCTATCTTCATATAATATAAGATAGTAAAAATTAGGAAGAAAAGATAAAAAAATTTGATAGGAATGAAAAAAAAATTGCGCAGCAAACGATGCAAGATTCATGCGTTCGCTGCGCTTGTCGCAGGCGTTACTAGACCCATACGTCCGCGTTGCTTCCGTTTGTGCTTAGTTGGCTTTGCCTGTGGCATGCACGGCATGCCACTACGCCTGCGCGAGCCGCAGGCGTTACTAGGCTCATACGTCCGCGTTGCTTCCGTTTGTGCTTAGTTGGCTTTGCCAACTAAGCACATCCACTCTGCTTCAGCGCAAAGGGTGTCACCTACGTATGCCTTGCCGGACTGCTTGATCATCTTTGGACTTACACGGAGGTTTGTGATTTCCATGCGCACCTTGTCACCAGGACGAACCTGGTTGCGGAACTTTACCTTGTCCAGTGTTGCAAAGAAGAACAATGCACCTTCCTCAAATTTCTTCTGGTAGCTGAGGGCAGCCCCACCTGCCTGTGCCATTGTTTCGCAAAGGATAACGCCAGGTACTACAGGATATTCAGGGAAGTGTCCCTTAAAGAAGAATTCATTTTCTGTAAATGTGTGTTCGCTTACGCTTCCGTTGTCATCACAGCTGATGATTTCATCGACGAACAGGAATGGTTCGCGGTGTGGCAAAAGTGACTTGATGTCTGTTGTTACGCTCATGTTAATACCTCAAAAATAAAATTACCCCATTATGTGCTAACGGGGCGTTGCGGGGTGTCCCCGCAGAGAGGGGTGTGGAGGCAATGAAGGCGCAAGGCGCCTTTAGTGCCGACCAGGGGAGAGACTTCTCCCCACCCACTTATGAAGATTCCTGTCAGGAAATTAGTTCACCTTCTTGAATACTACGATACCGTTGTGTCCACCGAAACCAAAGTTTCCGCTCATTGCAACGTTAACTGGCATTTCAAGACCCTTGTTTGGTGTGTAGTCAAGGTCACATCCGCCTTCTACATCTGGTTCGTCAAGGTTGATTGTTGCTGGAATGAATCCGTCTTCAATTGCCTTTACGCACATGAGAGCTTCGAGGGAACCTGCGTTTCCAAGACAGTGACCAGTCATGGACTTTGTAGAAGAAATGTGGAGGCCCTTTGCTGCTTCGCCGAATGCAATGTGGAGCATCTTTGTTTCGCCAGAGTCATTGAGCTTTGTTGATGTTCCGTGTGCGTTGTAGTATGTAACTTCTTCCGGCTTAACACCAGCATCCTTCATTGCCATTGTCATGGCCTTTGCACCGCAGATTCCGTCTGGGTTAGGAGCTGTAAGGTGGTATGCATCAGAAGATGAACCGTAACCTGCAAGTTCGCAGTAAATCTTTGCACCACGAGCCTTGGCATGTTCATATTCTTCGAGAACGAGAATTGTTGCACCTTCACCCATGATGAATCCGTCGCGGTTCTTGTCGAATGGACGGCATGCCTTTGAAGGATCGTCTGCCCACTTTGAAGAAAGGGCATGGAGAACTGTGAACGAAAGTGTACCGAATCCGCAGAGTGTGCTTTCTGCTCCACCAGCGAGAATTACGTCGTAGCGGCCTGAGCGGATTACGTCCAGTGCGTTACCAAGGGCGTCTGTTCCTGAAGCACATGCTGTTGCTACTGTGTGTGTTGCTCCGTGAAGACCAAACTGAAGTGAAACGTTGGCTGCTGCTTCGTTTGGAATGAGTTCTGGAATTGTCATTGGTGGAACGCGCTTGTATTCAGAAGAAATGTAAGACTTCATGCTGTCTTCTGTTACATCAAGACCACCGATACCAACACCGAGATAAACTGCTGTGTCGTCGAGGATTTCCTGCTTTCCCATGAGGCCTGAATCTTCGAGAGCCATCTTTGAAGCTGCCACGGCGTACTGTGAGAATGGAGCCATCTTGCGTGCTGCGGCTTCATCCATGTAGTCTGTTGCGTTGAAGTTCTTAACTTCTGCACAGTACTTTACCTTGAAGGCTGTTGTGTCATATCTTGTTGTTGCAGCGATACCGCACTTTCCGGCCTTTACCGAAGCCCATGTTTCTGCAACTGAATTTCCAACTGGTGATACACAACCAAGACCTGTAACTACTACTCTTCTCATAATATTCTCCAAAAAAAATGTATATAATCCACCCAAGTGGAAGATGCAGCCCGGAAGTCATTGCCCCGGAAACTGCGTATATTCGCCGATGCTAAGCTAATTAAGCTCCCATTCCTCTGCGTTCGCTGCGCTCACTACCGAGTTTTCTGCGAAAACTCGCGTCAGTTGTTAACAGCCCATTCCTCTGCGTTCAAAGCTGCGCTTTGAACTACCGAGTTTTCCGAAAACTTTGTCTTCGAAAAACTCGCCGATTTTAAGCTCCCATTCCTCCGTCTACGCCGAGAACCTGGGCGGTAACGTATGTTGAAAGGTCGCTTCCAAGGAACAATGCAGCATTTGCAATGTCTTCCGGTTTTCCAGGTCTCTTGAGAGGAATCTTTTCTGCCATGGCAGCCTTTACTTCTTCCTTGAGGACATTTGTCATGTCCGTCTCAATGAATCCCGGTGCAATTGCATTTACGCGAACACCGCGGGCACCAACTTCTGCAGCCAGTGACTTGCTGTATGCAATTACACCGCCCTTTGAAGCAGAATAGTTTACCTGACCGCCGTTTCCGTGAACGCCAACAATTGAAGACATGTTGATGATTGAACCAGAGCGCTTTCTGATCATGTCGTTTGAAACAATCTGCGAAATGATGAACACAGATGTAAGGTTGATTCTAAGAACATCGTCCCAGTCTTCCTTCTTCATCCTGAATGAAAGGCCGTCGCGTGTAATTCCGGCATTGTTTACAAGAACGTCAAATCCGCCTGCTTCTGCAAGGGCTGCCTTTACAACTTCCGTAACCTGCTCTGCATTTCCAACATCAGCATAGATTTCATGGAACTTAACTCCGTTTTCAGCAGCAAGGGCTTCAAGCGATTCCTTTGCAGCAGAAGGCTTGGAACAAAGTCCCCAAACTTCGCATCCGTTCTTAAGATAAGTTTCTACGATTCCCTTGCCGATTCCGCGTGAAGATCCGGTAACAAGAGCTTTCTTGTTTTCAAGAAGTTTCATCTGGTTCTCCTATAAAAGTTTGCTTTGATTCAACTCAAAATCAATCGTAACGGCCACCAGGGAACCCAAGGATTCCCCGGCAAACCCTTTATGACATTTTATTAAACAATGTCAGTTTATTCAACAAGATTAAAGTGCGCTGATGTCAGCTGCAGCATTGACAGGAACAACTGCAATTTCTGCACCGCATTCAGTCTGTCCCCAAAGGCCAGAAAGAACCTTTCCAGGACCAACTTCAAGGAGTGCTGAATTTTCGATTCCGTCTTCCTTGATTACACCTGCAAGGCAAGCTTCTTCATCTGTCCAGAGAACTGGATGTGTAAGGTGGAGAACTGCAGCCTTCTTTGCCTGGTCACCATCAATCACCTTTCCGCCTGTAACGTTTGAGAAGAGGTTGATCTTTGGATCGTTGAAAGTAATTCCTTCAAGGAACTTCTCGAATTCAACGGCAGCTGCCTGCATGAGTGGAGAATGGAATGGACCTGCAACCTTAAGGCGAACTGCACGGCGGCATCCGGCTTCCTTTGCAGCAGCTTCCACTTTTTCAAGGGCTTCAAAAGTTCCAGAAACTACAGTCTGCTTTACGCTGTTCATGTTTGCAGCATAAGCGTCTGCGATTGGTTCAACAACTGCCTTTACCTGGTCTGGAGAAAGGCCGAGAACTGCTGTCATTCCAGGTGCATGTCCTTCGTTCTGAGCTGCGATTTCCTCGCAAACCTTCTGCATGATGAGGCCGCGCTGGCGAACAACCTTTACAACATCTTCAAAGGAAAGAACGCCTGCAGCATAGAGGGCTGGGAATTCACCAAGGGAAAATCCCATTGCTGAACTTGGTTCAATCCCCTTTTCCTTGAGGGCTGCCATTGTTGCCAAAGAAACTGCAGTAATTGCAATCTGGCTATTGTCGCTTCTTGCAAGGTCTTCTGCAGTCGATTCCCACAAAAGCTTAGGCATGTCAAGACCAGTCAATGCTGAAATATCATCGATAACTTTCTTTGCAGCAGCAGAACTTTCTGCTATATCCTTTGCCATACCAGGAGCCTGAGCGCCCTGTCCAGGAAATAAAAAAGCGTATTTTTTAGACATAAAAAAACCTCTCAAGTAAAAAGTCGTGGCACCCTGCAGATGATATCCCAAGCGGTGCCCTTTTATTATGACAAAATTTAAAATAATGTCAAGTACAATTTAAAAGGCAATGCCATTTGGGCGTTCCCCTGCGCTGCGCTCCGGGTCGGCAGTTCCGGGGTTCCGGCCTGCGCCTCCATTGAAATCTGGCCACACCACGCTCTCCGCCACCCTGAATATTGCTTGTCATCCTTAATATTGCTTGTCATCCTGAATTCATTTCAGGATCCCGGCCAGATTCCAACGCTCCGCGCCCCTACATTGCCTAACGCAACGCATAATCCAAAGTCACCACCGGTCACCTTCCATTAAACCAATCCATTTAAAAACAAAAAAACCTCCGCAGTTAATACGGAGGTCATCATATGAAGTTCAACCAAACTATTCAGTAAGAATCTTGATTACTTCTGCCTTGTCCTGTGTGTTGAGGATCTGGGCACGCTTGTCTGCTGACTTGAACAAGAGACTTACTTCAGCAAGGAACTGAAGGTGAGGTCCTGTCTTGTTTACAGGTGAAAGTGTCATGATGAAGATGCGGCATGGTTCCTGGTCAAGACTGTCAAAGTCTACAGGATTATCTGATACGCCGATACATGCAACAAGGTCAGATACTGTGTCTGTCTTTCCGTGTGGAATTGCAATTCCGTGCTTCATGCCAGTTGACATTTTGCGTTCGCGGTCAAGTACACATTCCTTTGCAGATGCTTTATCTGTTACCTTGCCAGCCTTTACAAGAATCTCGAGGAGTTCGTCGATAATTTCTTCCTTAGTAGTACCTTTAAGATGAAGGTCTACGGTGTCAGGTGTTAATACTGTTCTTAAGTCCATAGTTATATTCTATTTTCCCCCATGAAGTTTGTCAAGATTAAAAACGCTCATTTTGGCAACCGGTTGCAAGCTACTTTTGTTCAACCGCTTTCTTCAAGTCTGCAATGAGCTTTTCGGCATCTTCCCTTGTTCCCATTCCAAAACTGAAAAGAGACTTGAGCGGGAATCCCTGGAACATTGCATCCGCCATTTCCTTTGCAGCAGCACCCATGTCGCCAATGACAGTATCATCGCTGCCCTTGTCGTTTGCCTTAAGATAGGCCTTGAATATTGGAGCCGTTCTTTCATCTTCAAGAAGTGCGCTAAAGGTTGTGTCCCCCTTGATTTCCAGCGGAAGGAAGCGGCCTGCCACATAGTTCAGCTTTGCCACAGCCTGAATGTTGTCGCTGGCATTACCAACGCAGATTTCATATTCACCGCTTTTTGCATACCAGTCATTGATCTTTGTCTCATAGTAGCTTAAGCTGCGTGAATCAAGTTCAACAGAAACTTTTTTTGTCTCGCCAGGAGCAAGGTGAATTTTCCTAAAGCCCTTGAGTTCCTTTACGGGGCGTCCAAAGGTCTTTGTCCTGTCTGCAACATAGAACTGAACGACTTCCTTTCCGGCAACTTTTCCAGTGTTCCTTACGTCAACAGTTGCCGTAACTTTTCCGCCTTCCTTAAGTTCCGTAGAGCTCAAGGTTAGGTTGCTGATTTCAAATGTGGTGTATGAAAGTCCATGACCAAAGGCATAGGCCACAGGAATCTTTTTCTTTTCATAATAGCGGTAGCCTACGAAAACGCCCTCGTCATACTTTGCCGTGATTCCGTCCCCACCAAAGGAAAGGTAGCACGGAGTGTCTTCAACGCGCAGTGGGAATGTTTCTGCAAGGTGGCCGCATGGATTTGCCTCGCCGTAAAGAAGCATGTCAGTTGCCTCTCCAACGCCCTGGCCGCCAAGATACATTTCAAGGATTGCTCCTGTTTCCTTTCTCCATGGAAGAACTACAGGCGCACCGTTATGAAGAACCACGACAACATTCCTGTTCACCTTGAGGACTTCCTCGATAAGAGAGTTCTGGCATGCAGGAAGATCCATGTTCTTTCTGTCAAAGCCTTCGCTTTCAATTACATCAGGAAGACCTGCAAAAACAACAACCACATCGGCTGACTTTGCCTTTTCCACGGCAGCCTTGATTTCCGATTCGTCGGTCTGGTCCCTGTCGGCAGGGAAGCCCTTGCAGTATTCAACAATGCGGTTCCTTGCAATAGCTGCATCCAGTGCACTTGTCACCTTGCAGCAGTTGATGTGGCTTGAGCCGCCACCCTGGAACCGTGGAACCTTTGCATATTCACCGACATAAAGAATCTTTGCATCCTTCTTTAATGGAAGAATTCCGTTGTTTTCAAGAAGAACTGCACATTCACTTTCAATCTCAACTGCCTTCTTATGGTCGCGCTCATTGTCGAAAACTGCATCGTCATGAGGATTGTCCACATAGTCGTAGAGGACATTCAGCATATTTTCCACTGCCTTGTCCAAAAGCTTTTCATCAAGAGTTCCGGCTTTTACTGCCTCAACGATTTTTGCATCATTGACTCCGCCACTTGCAGGCATCTCAAGGTCAAGGCCGGCAGCAATTCCCTTTGCACGGTCAGCCACTGCTCCCCAGTCGGTCATTACATATCCGTCAAATCCCCATTCATCACGAAGAATGTCCGTAAGGAGCTTTTTGTTTTCTGTTGAATATACGCCGTTTATCTGGTTGTAGCTTGCCATCATGGTCTTTGGCTTTGATTCCCTTACGGCAATTTCAAATCCGCTCAGGTAAATCTCGCGCATGGTTCTTTCGTCGATTTCTGAACTTACGCTCATGCGGAAGAATTCCTGGTTGTTGCAGGCAAAATGCTTTACGGAAGTTCCAACGTTCCATTTCTGTACACCGCGGATATGGGCTGCGGCAATTTTTCCTGACAGGTATGGATCTTCTGAAATGTATTCAAAGTTGCGGCCGCACAAAGGGCTGCGCTTGATGTTCATGGCAGGTCCAAGAAGAACGGAAACATTCTGGGCACGGCACTGCTGTCCAAGGGCATCTCCCATCTGCTCAAGAAGGTCGGTGTCAAAGCTGGAAGCCGTTGCACATGCTGCAGGGAAGCACACGGTAGAAAGTGTGGATCCGTCCTTGTTCATCTTTCTTAGTCCATGGGGACCGTCAGATACCATTACGGAAGGGATTCCAAGACGGTCAACCGCCTTTGTATCCCAAAAGGATGCCCCGGAACACAATGATGCCTTTTCTTCCAGAGTCATCTGGGAAACAATCTTCTTAATGTCGCGTGCCATAAAATAATACTCCCTTACAATAAAAATGCCGATTCCATATATTTCAAGAAACCTTTTCTTCCATTATAGGGGAGTTTTGGAAAATTTCCACTAAATTTAGACGGAGCCCACCTTTATGGTGGGCTCCTAACGAGTTTATGGTTGCCGCCCTACGACGCGGCATTTTTTTCTACGCAAAAAAAACGGAACCCGCCTTTTAGCGGGTTCCTACCGAGATTCCTTTCGGAAACTCACTTGTGTTTATATCTTACTATTCAGAGTCCTGAAGTGCATGGCGGGCGCTCGCGCGCCCTACCGAGTTTCCTTTCGGAAACTCGCTTAAACTATTCAGAGTCCTGAAGAGCGTCGAAACCAGATTCGCCGGTGCGAACCTTGATTACGTTTTCTACAGGGTATACGAAGATCTTTCCGTCTCCGATGTGACCTGTGTAAAGGGCCTTCTTTGCAGATTCTACAACAGATTCTACAGGAACCTTTGCAACCACGATTTCGACCTTGATCTTTGGAAGCAGCTGGATGTCAACTGGAACACCACGATAGTATTCGCTTGCACCCTTCTGCATACCGCAACCCATTACGTTTACAACGGTCATGCCTGTAACTCCGATTGAGTTCATGGCAGCCTTAAGAACATTGAATTTGTTCTGTCTTGTAATGATGACAATCTTGTGGCAAACGGCATCTGTTGAACTTGCAACTGTAGCAGGTACGCTTGCAGCTGGAGCAACAACTGGAACAGCCTGATCGATGCTGACTCCTGCCTGTGCAGCTTCTGCCATTTCATCAGCAGAGTACTGTGTCATGAATCCTGCATATCCTGAATCAAGACCGTGTTCAAGCTTGTCAAGACCAACGATTTCTTCTTCTGCAGTTACGCGAAGACCAAGCACCTTCTTGATGATGGAGAATGTGATGATCATCATGACTACTGTCCAAAGGATGATTGCACACATACCGCCAAACTGGATTCCAAGAAGCTTGAATCCACCGCCGTAGAATACACCAGCCATTTCTTCACCAGCTGCATCTGCAATTGCATATCCTGGTACTGCAGGGTTTGCAAAAAGACCTGTTGCGATTGTACCCCAGATACCGTTGAGACAGTGAACTGCAACAGCACCAACAGGATCATCAATGTGAAGCTTGTAGTCCATAACCCATACACCGAATACTACAAGAAGACCTGCAACAATACCAATTACGATTGCACCTGTTGCATCTGTAACGTCACAAGGAGCTGTGATTGCTACAAGACCTGCAAGGGAAGCGTTAAGACACATGGAAACATCAGGCTTACCAAACTTGATCCATGTGAAGATCATACATGTAACTGTAGCAATTGCCGGAGCGATTGTTGTTGTTACGAAGATTGAAGCAAGCTGTGAAAGTGATGTAGCTGCTGCACCGTTGAATCCGTACCAACCCAACCAGAGGATGAATACACCAAGGGCACCAATAGGGATGTTGTGTCCAGGGAAAGCATTTACCCTTTCGATCTTTCCGTCCTTTCCCTTTACGAATTTTCCGATACGTGGACCAACCATCTTTGCACCGATAAGGGCACTGATACCACCTACCATGTGAATACATGCCGAACCTGCAAAGTCATGGAATCCTGCTGCTGCAAGGAAGCCGTTTCCCCATGTCCAGTGTGCTTCAATTGGATAGATGATTCCGGAAATGATTGCAGAATATACGCAGTACGAAAGGAACTTTGTACGTTCTGCCATGGCACCTGAAACGATTGTCGCTGTAGTTGCACAGAACACAAGGTTGAAGATAAATCCAGACCAGTCAAAGTTTGCATAGTCTGTAAAAACCTGCCAGTTAGGTTTTCCGAGGAAACCAAAAAGTGCATTCTCACCAAGGAGAAGGCCAAAACCAATGAGAATAAAAGTAACGGTACCAATACAGAAGTCCATAAGGTTCTTCATGATGATGTTACCGGTGTTCTTTGCACGGGTGAATCCTGTTTCAACCATTGCAAAACCACACTGCATCCAGAATACCAGGGCAGCTCCAATAAGGAACCAGACTCCCCACAAATCAGAAGCGCTGGCAAAAACTTCTTCCATAACAAACCTCCAAAAAAAAAGCGTGCTGTGATACAACCGACTTTCAGGGTTACTTGGAAAAGCCGGACAGTCACAGCACGCCATTGTGCCATAAGAAAATTTTTCAGAAAAAAAAAGTCACCGACTGCTACTCGCAATCAGTGACTTCTTTGTCCTTGATGGCTAATTTATAAATCTTTTTAGGAAATCAGTCAATTATTTTTGCCGATTAATTTAAATTCATGTCCGAATTTTACAATTCCCCAATTCCACGAATTACATCTGTGACAAGAGCTTTAAAATCCCTGGCAACGCGGTTTGCAACTTCCTTAACTTCCTCATGGCTAAGGGCAACCTTTGTCATTCCGCATGCAAGGTTTGTTATGCAGGAAATTCCGCAGATCTTCATGCCCATGTGATTGGCGGCAACAGCCTCGCATACCGTACTCATGCCGACAGCATCAGCACCAAGGTTTCGGGCCATCTTGACTTCCGTAGGCGTCTCGTAGGCAGGTCCCGTAAACTGAAGGTAAACACCTTCCTGCATCTTTATTCCAAGCCTGTCTGCACAAGAATGAATCAGCTTCCTGAGGTCTTCCCTGTACACCTGGCTCATGTCCGGAAAGCGCGGGCCGAATTCATCACCATTAAGCCCTATCAATGAAGAAGGAACAAAGGAAGAAATGTGGTCGCTGATTATCATGAAGTCACCCTGGGAAAATCCAAAGTTCACGCCACCTGCAGCATTGGTCATGAAAAGATATTCAGCACCCATAAGCTTCATGAGCCTGACAGGAAGAACAACATCGCTCATGGCATATCCTTCGTAATAGTGTACGCGCCCCTGCATTACAACAACAGGAACTCCTTCCACATAACCAAACACAAACCTTCCCTTGTGACCCGGTACTGTGGAAACGGGAAAGCCCTTTATGTCATGATAGTCCAGTGTGGATTCAATATTGATTCCGTCAGCATAATCCCCAAGACCCGACCCAAGGATAAGTGCAACCTTTGGCTTAAAGGGAACCCTTGACTTTATGCTCTCATAACATTCCATGACCTTATCATAAACTTCGCTCATATCAACCTCCAAAAAAAACAACGGGAACTTTCTGACTTACATTTGAAATATAAGTATAGCACAAAATTCTGCCTATGCAAAAAATTTACGGATTTAGTTAATATAACGGTGACACAGCGGTATCACACATCCTTAAGGTTGGTGAAAAAATGTATGCAGCAGGAAGAGCTTCTGTTACAACCAGTGCATCACTTGCTACAACATGGGACTGCGGTGGTGGCATGACATTAACATTTAATGCAGATAATACAGTTACTTTTAGCGGTAACACTGCTCCTTACACAATTGAAAATGGCATTGTTACAGCTAATTTCGGCGGAAGTGAAAAGAAATTACTATTTGCCGGCAGCAAATTGTTCTTTAAGTATGCAGAACTTACAAAGCAGTAAAATTTAGTTTTATTGTGTATAACTTTTATGAACTGTCCCGCTGGGGGCAGTTTTTTTTGTCTCGAAATTTGATGCATTCATTCAAACCAGTTTTCAATGATCAGGTTGCCAGATACATTCTGGATTGGCTCAAAGTTTACAGTGTTTCTAGTCACCAAAACCATTTGAGTGGAAATTGCTGTAGCTGCTATCTGTGTATCTTGAAAGGATTTCTGAATTCCTTTTTGTCTCAGGCGGGAACGCAAATCCGCATGAATCCATGCACAGTGTGAATTGTAATCAATTATCGGGAATATGGATTGAATTGTGTCTATGTAAAAAGAAAAAATCATGTCTTTCTTTTTTCCCTCCGGCATGGCCTGTACTCCAAAGAGCAGTTCATTCCATGTCGTACTTGATATGGCACATCGGTTTTTATTTTCTTCAACTCTTGAAACAACATTCATGTTTGGTGAGGATTTTAAAAACTCGGAAATTATGTTTGTATCTAAAAGATAGATTCTATTCATCCTGCATGAGCCTCTCTATATATTCTGATTCCCTTGCCGACTCCTGAGGTTCTTCCATCCGTAGAGATTCCAGATGCTGTTCAAAATCAAAATCATCATTTTTATCTATTCCATACTTTGCGCGGATTTCCTGGACGCATTCATAAATTGTTTTCTCTTTTTTTATGTGGCTTTGTAATTCCGTGAAATCCTTTAAATTTTGAATCACATAGGCTGGCTTTCCATGATTTGTTATGAAAACCGGTCCCTGCTCATCGGTAAGATGCAGATAATATGAAAGCCTGTTTTTTGCCTCAAAAACTGGAATTGCGTTCATGGCCGCCTCCTTAGAGAAAATCTTATGATCAGTATAAAGCGGAAATAGCTATAAGTCAAATTTATGGCTATTTATTTCAAGAAGATAAGTAAAAAAAATCCCCGCCGGAAAACCAGCAGGGAACGGTTTGACCCGCTTTAGTCGGGTCGAAACTGATTTATAGGGTTGCAAACGCAAACCCTATATGAATGTTTTTAGACCGCACTCACGGAGTGAGTGTCGGCTCTGAAAAACTATTTGTTCAAGCGTGCTTCAATATCATCAAGGATACCAGAAAGTTCCTTTGGAAGGTGTGAACCGAACTTTGGATAGTGGTTTTCACGAACATCCTTAAGTTCCTTCTTCCATCCTTCAACATCAACCTTGAGGATTTCTGGAAGTGTCTTCTTGTAGTAGTCTGCAAGACCGTCTGTGTTGATAGCACCTTCTTTTGGCATGAATCCGATTGGTGTTTCAACAGCATTGTCCTTTCCGTCACAGCGGTCAAAGATCCAAGCGAGAACACGTGAGTTGTCGCCGTATCCTGGCCACATGAATCCAC
>JAKSLY010000042.1 GCA_024400955.1 Treponema sp. | reverse complement strand
TACCCGAATTAAAAACTTGTCAACCGAATTCTGCACTTTTTGTGAAGAATTTTCACTTTTTCTGATTTTTTTGTTTTATTCCGGATTTTCCCGGATTTTCAGTCCTTTTCCGTTTTTTTCCGGGAGTGGGCCGGGCTTATGGAGGAATTCCGGGGGGATCTTCATGGAAAATAGCAGGGATGGCAGGGGACGGTGCGTAGCTTTTTCGGGCTTCAAGAGGAGTTAGTGCATGCTGGGGGATGCATTTTTTTTTGCCTGACGGGAGGAAATGTCACGCGGGTTGGGTTCGCTTGCGGCGGATCTGGAACTGATGTTGCTGACAGAGGGATTGCAAACCATGAGCCGTGGCAGATACGTGGTGTTAGAGATCCCGGATCAAGTCCGGGATGACAGTGTGAGTTCGGGATGACAGGGATGATTTAAGATCCCGGATCATAAGCCCAAAGCAGGTGCGTATGGGCGCAGCGCAGCGTTCGGGATGACAGGGATGATTTAAGATCCCGGATTGCAGGCACAAGGCAGGTGCGTATGGGCGCAGCGCAGCGTCCGGGATGACAATGGCAGGTTCGGGATGATGCCGCTGGCGGCAGGATGGATCTGAAGGTGGAGAGAGAGGTTGGAGATGATTCGGAATGGCCTCAGGGGAACCCAGCCCCGGGTGGAGTGGCGCCGGAGGCGTTGGGTGCGGCGGCGGGACGGGATGATGCGGCCGGAAAGCCTGGAAGACCGGTTAATGGGAAGCAGACCGGAGATGAGACTGCGGAAAAAATCCCTGGCAGGGCATGGACTGCAAGTCCCAACAGTGTCCAGGCTTAAGTGCAGTTTTTTTGGGGGGACTTTGCCGCCGCAGCCAATGGAGCGCGCAGACGCGGAACCACGGAAGACGGGGAACTTGCACAAAGACCCGCTGGATTGGATGTGACGGCCCGGGCGGCGCGTGTTATGCTGGAAGGATGAAGGGCACTTGGCTGAGCTGCTGGAAGCTGAAGCATGAGCCGCGGAAGAAGAGAGGCGTGGTGGTTGAGATCCCGTGCGAAGCCGCCGAAGGCTAACTAGTTCGGGATGACAATGGTAAAGACGGGATGACAGGAAGATGCACGCGGCGCCCGGGAGGCTTAAAGGGAAATCTTTTGGGCCAGGGAGCAGGCGGCAGTTTGGGGTCTGATGCATCCAGCGGGAGGCAAGGTGGACGAGGCCGCAGGCCGGGCTTTGGGGCTCTGGTTGAACTGCTCCATATTTTGCCTTTAAATAAGAACAAATCTCCCCTTCCCCAAGGTCGCAATAAAAGCTAATATTGTAGAATGAGATGTCCATATTGCGGTAGTTTTGACGACAAGGTTACAGAATCCAGGCAGCTTGCCAACGGAGAAAGCATCAGAAGGCGAAGGGAATGCCTTTCATGCGGACAGCGCTTTACGAGTTTTGAGAGAATTGAACAGCTGCCTTTCATGGTTATTAAGCACGACGGACGCCGTGAACCCTTTGACAGGGCTAAGATTGCCAAGGGAATTGAACGCGCCCTGGAGAAACGGCCGGTAGCAACAGACTTGAAGGACCAGATTATAAGCGAAATTGAAGACGAGGCTTACACCATCGGCAAGGCTACCAGGGAAATTGCCACCACCGACATCGGCGAAATTGTACTTAAGCGCATTCATTCCGTGGACAAGGTTGCATACATTCGCTTTGCCAGCGTCTACAGGAAATTCAACAACCTGGAAGAATTCATCAATGAAGTTAAGAGGATAAGTTCCGACGACGGGGAGAATTCATGAGCAGCCAGAACAACAGGATTTATATTGTCGGTGCAGGTTTTGCAGGACAGATGCTTGAGCGGGAAATCGCGGCAAAGAAGGTTTTTGGTTCCACTGCCGCTTTTCTTGATGACAACATGGACATCATCGGCACCAAGGTCAATGGCATACCGGTTCTTGGACCGATTTCCAGCATGGAGTCCGTTCTTCACGTTGATCCTGCCACGGACCAGGCTGTCATTGCAATTCCTTCTGCAGGCGGAGAAAAAATCCAGTCAATTATTTCCGTCCTCAAGAACTGCAGTTTTTCCCAGATCAAGATTCTTCCGTCCCTGAGCCAGGTCATTGACGGCAACGCCCACCTGATTCAGGCGCGCGACATTAATCCCCTGGACATTCTGGGACGCACACCGGTTACGATTCCCCTTTCGGAGAGCCTTTCATATCTGCGCGGCAAGCGTGTCCTGATTACTGGAGCGGGAGGTTCCATAGGCAGCGAGCTTGCAAGGCAGCTTCTTTCCGGAGGGGCAGAACGCCTCTACCTTTTTGGTCATGGTGAGAATTCCATCGTTAAGATTTACCGCGAGCTTCACGATCTGCAGAATGCAGGCATCGGTGAGGAAGCCCACATTGTTCCCATCATTGGCGACATGAAGGACAGGGACTATGTTCGCTACATCATCAGTCACACCCACACTGACGTAATTTTCCATTGTGCCGCATACAAGCATGTTCCCATGATGGAAGAAAATTCAGTTGCATGCATTGAGAACAATGTTTTTGGCACGAAAAATCTTCTTGATGCCTCCATCGAATTTAACGTTAAGAAATTCGTCCTGATTTCCACGGACAAGGCCGTTAATCCCGTAAGCATTTACGGAGCCAGCAAGATGCTTTCCGAGAAGCTGGTTAACCTGTATTCAAAAAAGGCAAGGAGCAACCAGAGCTTTATGTTTGTCCGCTTCGGAAACGTTTTGGGCAGCAGAGGCTCCATCCTTCCCCTCTTCATGGACCAGATCAAGAACGGAGGACCGGTTACGGTTACGGATCCAAACATGGAGCGCTTTTTCATGACGATTCCTGAAGCATGTTCCCTTGTCCTCCAAACAGGCGGTGTCGGTGTAAACGGCAAGTCATATCTTCTTGACATGGGTGAACCGATCAAAATCCTGGACCTTGCAAGGCAGATCATCAAGTTTGCAGGTTTTGTTCCCGATGAAGACATCAAGATTCAGTTCATTGGGGCCCGCAAGGGAGAACGCCTGGAAGAACCCCTTTGGCTTCCCCAGGAGAATCCACGCGCCACCGACTACGAGAAAATTCTTGAGCTTACGAACATTCCGCCGGAAGGCTTTGACCTGGAACAGCTTGTTTGTTCCCTTGAACCCATCTGCTTTTTCGAATGGGGAAAGGAGTCGCTGTACAGAAACAGTATTGAGCTTAAGAAAATAATGCGTTCTACAATTCAAACCCTGGATCTTTTTTACACGCAGAAGGAAAACGAAATAATAGAAACCACATCCAGGACAAATGGAGTTTTATGATGGCTGACAATAACAAAGTGGAACTAAAGGTTCCTTTTTTTCATGCTTCCATTTCTGAAGAGGAAGAGACGGCAGTTTGCGAAGTCTTAAGGTCCGGCTGGCTCACGACAGGCAATGCAGCGCACCAGTTTGAGAAGGAATTCGCAGAAAAAACCGGTGCCTCCTTTGCCCTTGCAGTGAACAGCAATACCAGCGGCATGATTCTTGCCATGGAGGCATGTGGAGTAAAACCTGGCACGGCCGTAATCACCACACCCTACACCTTTGTTTCGACGGCTGCATCTGCAAGACACCTTGGTGCCGACGTCTATTTTGCAGACATTGAGAAGGATACTTATTCCATCGATCCTGACAAGATTGAAGAAATTCTCAAAAGCGACAGAGGAAAGAATGTTGTGGCCATTGTTCCAGTCCACATTGCAGGTAACGTGTGCAACATGAAGCGCATCATGGAAATTGCAGGAAGGTACAACATTAAGGTCATTGAAGACTGCGCCCATTCTTTTCCAAGTCCGACAGACATGGGTTATGCCGGTACAATCGGAGATGCAGGCATTTTCTCCTTTTATGCAACAAAGACCATCACCACAGGCGAAGGCGGAATGGTAACAACCAATGATCCGGCAATTGCAAAGCGCATCACTCAAATGAGGCTTCACGGCATGGATCGGGATGCCTGGGACCGCTACACTTCCTCAAAGGCATCATGGGAATACGACATCATTGCCCCCGGCTTTAAGAGCAACCTTCCAGATGTTCTTGCTGCAATCGGCAGGATTCAGCTTAAAAAGGCAGATGAGTTTGACAGAAAAAGAAAAGTCCACGTTGAAAAATACAACAGGTTTTTCAGTTCCCTTGATTTTGTAAAGATTCCTCCAACTTCAAGAGGAGACTCATGCCATCTTTACCTTCTGAGGCTTGAGCTTTCAAAACTCGATTGCGACAGAAATGTTTTTGCAAAGGAGCTGCAGAATCTTGGGCTTGGAATTTCAATACACTTTATTCCTATTTTCCATTTCTCATACTGGAACAAGCTGTACCCAGACTTTACGCCGGAAAATTTTCCGAATGCAGAAGAAAAATTCCTTGAGACCATTTCACTTCCCCTTTGGCCTGACATGACTGAAGACATGACCGATTACGTCATTGACTGCGTTAAGAAAGTCGGGGAAATTCACCATGCCTAAGAAAGTTTCCGCCTCCAGAAATTCCAACATTTCTTTTGAAAAGGAATTCTACAGCGACCTCTCCATGGAGAACATGCAGTTTGCCGTGATTGTAAGATGTCCAGCAAATGAAGGCATCGTCAAGTCCATCATGCATCCAAACCTGCCGGAAGGATATACTCTGGTCACTGCCCGAGATGTTCCGGGTTCAAATCTTGTTGACATTCCAAACGGAAAGACGCCTATTTTCTGCGAAGGTAACATTTCCTATGAGGGGGAACCCCTTGGCATACTGACGGGGCCTGATGAAAACATGCTCAACCAGATTCTTGAGGAACTGGAAATAACCATCGACACAAATACCATCGAAGACTACCTTCCGGATGAAGACATTCTCAAGAACAACATAGAATTTGCAGACACCACGATTTCTCAAAGATTCATCAACAAGCAGAAAAAGGAAATTAATGAACTCAAAGAAATCAAGGAAGAATTTTTTTCAGACAGGCTTACGGAACGCACCCTAAAATTCGGCCCATGCTTTGACCCTGACCAGGATGGAAACATCCCGGGTATGGACAGCGTCTTTGGTAAATGTACCCACATAGTGGAAAGGGACTGGTCCTATTCCCTATGCACACCTAACTACAGCGAACCAAACGGTGCCATGTGCTTCTGGAAAAATGACAGTCTAACCATCTTTACGCCTACCCAGTGGCTCAAGGAACTAAGGAAGATTGCTTCCCAATCCCTCGCCATAGACAGCGACAAGATTATCCTGAAAAAGACAGTTTCCACAAACAGGGGATCAAACAGCATCTGGTACAATTCCATAATTGCCTGCCAGGTTGCAGTTGCATCCCTTAAGTCTGGAAAACCTGTCAAGCTGGTCTACAGCAGGGACGAACAGAATAAATTCCTTAACACCATGCAGCCTGTCAACATCAAGCACAAGACCGGAATTGATGAAAATGGAAACATCCTCGCCATGCAAGTTGACATTCATGTTGACGCAGGTTTTGCAAACCCTTTTGCAAGGGAAACCATCGATCGCCTTATAATCTCTGCATGCGGCTGCTACAGTCCGGCAAACATTCTGGTAACAGCCAGGGCAGACAGGTCTCTTGCTCCAGCTTCAAACGTGGACATGCAGCTTGTCGATTCGGCAGCTTTCTTTGCCATTGAGAACCAGATGAACGAGGCAGCAGCAGTATGCGGACTCACCCCCATTGAACTGAGGCTTAAAAATTACAGAGAATATGAAACCAAGAAAAACAAGCCCCCATGTTCTCCATTCAATTTTAACCTGGAGTCCATTCCAGAACTGATCAATGTTGTTGCAACCCAAAGCGACTTTAACAGGCGATATGCATCCTATCATCTTGATTCAAAAGACTGGAAGAAGGAAAACAATCCAAAGGAATATGTTTCACTGTTTTCTTCCCCAATGCGTGGAATCGGTTTTTCATGCGCTTTTGAAGGTTCAGGCTACTACGGCTCGGAACTCAACGAAAGCACCCAGACAATAGACGTAACCCTGGAAGAAGACAAGACCCTTACCATTCACTGTCCGCCGGTTTCTGAATCAATACAGGACATTTGGATCAAGACTGCTTCTGCCATAATGGAAATTCCCCAGTCCCAGATTAAATTCAATTCAGTATTCAACAGCGATGAGGAACCTCCCATTCCAGAAAGCATCTATTCGGGAATCAGCATCATGACATCCCTCCTTTCCAAATGCTGCCAGACAATCAAGAAAAAGAAGGACACGGAAAAACTTCCATTCAATGTAAAGAAAAGAATCACCCCATCATTGAAGAACGAATGGAACGCCGAGAAATTCTGCGGCAAGCCTTTCCACAGCACATCTTCTATTGCAGCCGTCCTGGAACTTGAAATAAACCCATGTTCCTACAGGGAAAAAATCAGAAAGATAACCATGGTTGTCAACGGCGGAAAAATACTCAATGCCCAGGCAGCCACAGCATCCATAAGACTGTGCATCCAGAGGGTTCTTTCCTCACTCCTTAAGGATGACAAGATTGAAATTCCGGAACTTAAGATTTCCTTCAAGCAGTCCGAGCGGGAACCTTCACAAATCGGGGAACTTGTATACCAGGTCATTCCTGCAGCATTTACGCAAGCCCTTACCCAGGCCCTCAACTGTACCATCAACCTGATCCCATTCAGAACTGACTTTTTGTACAAGAAACTCAAGGAACAGCAGGCATTCTTGAGGAACCAGCGGAAACTTGAAGAAGAACAGCAGAAATCCAGGGAACAGCAAGAAAACAATACGGAGACTAGGGAAGATGAAAATTCCACTGACACTGAATAACAAGAAGACCGTTTTTACCGCAGAAACTACAGACACGCTCCTTTCCGTATTGCGGCGACTGAACCTGTATTCCGTAAAATGCGGATGCGAAAAGGGAATCTGCGGAAACTGCATGATTCTTCTCGATGGGGAACCTGTTCCAAGTTGCACCATTCCCGCAGGCATAATCAGGGACAGAAAGATAATGACCCTTGAATACTTTAAGACGGATCCATGCTACCAGGACATAGTGCAGGGATTTAACCAGGCGGGAATCCACATGTGCGGTTACTGCAATGCCGGAAAAATTCTCACAACCTATTCCATCCTAAAAAAATACTACCGGCCGTCCCTGGAAGAAATTCATTCTGCCATCAAGGACCTGGACTGCTGCTGCACAGACTATGCAACCCTTACAAACGGAATTCTTTACGCCGTTGCCGCAAAACACACGCGCGAAGGAAAAAAGCAAAATGGAAAAAAATAAGACCATCCTGATTGCGAAGGATCTTGCCGACGTTTTCTATCACATAAAAAATACAAGCGAGCTGCAGATTATTTCTGGATGCACTGCAACAAATATTGGAGACTTGAAGGAACGCTCTGTTTCCATAAGGTCAATTCCAGAACTTAACGTAATAGAACGCAGGGAACGATACTATGATTTTGGATCGGCAGTTACAATCTCAAGAATAATATCGGCAGGAAAAGGCAGGCTTCCTTCATTCCTGATTGACGCCCTGGAAACCATCGGAACCGAACAGATAAAGAACATTGCAACCATAGGCGGAAACATCTGCTCAAGGAATTTCAGGCACACGCTCTGGTCTCCCCTTCTTGCCCTCAATGCAAAGCTTGAAATCAAGGGTCCTGGAGAAACAAAGACCATCCCCTTCAGCCAGTTTACAAGCGTTCCGGAAAAACACCTGCTAACAAAAATCAGAATCCCGTTAAACGACTGGGACATTCAGGTATTCAAGAGAACAGGCCCCAAGAATTCCATAAGCAACCTTTCCGCAGGATTCACATTCCTTGTCGAAACCCAGCACGGAATCATCACCAACATCAGGATCACCTTTGCCGGCAACATAGTCTTCTTTAACCCTGAATATGAAAACAAGATCATCGGAACAAGGCTTCCCCTTTCAGAGCGAATAATAGACAGTCTTGTGGAAGAAGCGAAAAATTTGTACATGGAAAAAAGAAACAAGATTCAGGAGGAACCCATCATAAGGGCCCAGTTCCTGAACCTTCTGCGCAATTCATTTGAACAGCTGATGTAATTCTGCTATTTGATCAGCATGCAGTCGCCATAGCTGAAAAACCTGTACCTGTTTTCAACTGCAAGCTTGTACGCACCAAGGATGTTTTCCCGTCCTGCAAAAGCCGAAACCAGCATGATGAGGGTACTTTCAGGCGTGTGAAAATTGGTGAACATCTGATCCACAACCTTGAATTTGTAACCCGGGTACATGAAAATATTGGTGCCGCGAGTCCCTGGAACAAGGTTTCCCTTTTCATCACTGGCACTTTCAAGGGTACGAACGCTAGTGGTTCCAACGGCAAGCACCGGTCTTCCTTCCGCCTTTGCCTTTGCCACAGCAGCTGCCGTTTCCTCAGAAACAGTATAATACTCCGTATGCATCTTGTGGTCTTCAATATTGTCTTCCCTGACCGGAAGAAAAGTTCCCAATCCTACATGGAGGGTAACCCAGGCAAGCTGAACTCCCTTGTCCCTGAGCATCTGAAGAATCTCATCAGTAAAATGTAGGCCTGCAGTAGGAGCCGCGGCACTTCCAGTTTCCCTGGCATAGACTGTCTGGTAGCGTTCACTGTCAGTATCGTCATCTTCGCGGCGGATGTATGGAGGCAGGGGAATATGGCCGTTACGGTCGAACCATGCTTCATCCAGTGGCTTTTCAAATTGAATCGTGCGGAATTCTGAACCTTCCGTTACCTCAGGAATTACGCCAATGCTTCCATCAGAAAATTTGTACTCATTACCAACCTTTACTTTCTTTGCACCCTTAACCATGGTGTTCCATCTTGAACCATCGCCAATTGGATTAAGGAACATGAATTCCTGCTCACGCCCGCTGGTTGTCTTGATTCCGTAACATCTGCTTCTACGCACACGGCTGTCATTGAAAATCATTAGGGTCCCTGGAGCAACAAGATCTACAAGTTCCTTCATTGCATGATGCTCCACAGCTCCCGTCCCACGGTTCAGGTACATGAGCTTGTCATTTCCACGGGTACCGCTTGGACGCTGTGCAATAAGTTCTTCCGGTAAGTCAAAATTAAAATCTGAAGTCTGCATGAGATGTATTATAGTGAATGTAAAAATTCTTTACAAATGAAACTTGATGAATGTCACTCTAGAACAATTCACCCTGTCCCCTTGCACCGCCTGGATTGTACTTTAGTCCCAAATGGGCGTAAGCCTTTTCCGTCGCCATTCTTCCACGTGGAGTTCTGGACAAAAGCCCACACTGAATCAGGTAAGGTTCGTAATAATCTTCAAGGGTATCCTGGCTTTCGCCAATGGAAATGGCCAGGGTTTCAGCACCAACAGGGCCACCACCAAATTTTTCAATGATTGCAAGAAGAATCTCACGGTCATAATTTTCAAGGCCCATGCTGTCTATGCCAAGGCGCTTAAGGCCGTCATGAACAATGGCTTTTGTAATTCTTCCACTGCCTTCAACCTGAGCAAAATCCCTCATGCGGCGAAGAACCCTGTTGGTTACACGAGGAGTTCCCCTGCTGCAGTCAGCCATAAGGAGGGCAGCATCATCGTCAATGTCAACATCAAGAATTTTTGCAGAACGCTTTATGATAAGGGCAAGTTCTTCCCTGGTATAAAAGTTAAAGCGCTGGATGATTCCAAACCTTGTCTGAAGCGGCTTTGACACCATGCCAGCCTTTGTAGTGGCCCCAACCAAGGTAAAATGAGGAATGGGAATTCTGACGGTGCGGGCAGCAGCTCCCTGTCCGATAACCCAGTCAAGCTCAAAATCCTCCATGGCAATGTAAAGCATTTCCTCGATGGCAGGCTTCAAGCGGTGAATCTCATCTATGAAAAAAACCGTGTTTGGCGTAATGGTACTGAGGATTCCTGCAAGATCCTTTGGCTTGTCCAATGCAGGAGCAGAAGTAACCTTGAAATCAGCACCAAGTTCATTGGCCGTAATCTGGGCAAGGGTTGTTTTTCCAAGACCCGGCGGTCCAATCAGAAACAGATGGTCCAGGGCATCTCCACGCTCCCTGGCAGCCTTGATGAAAGTTCCAAGATTCTTCTTGATTTCACTTTGTCCCATGAAATCATCAAGACGCAAGGGCCTCAGGCTGCCCTCGCCACCATCATCTTCCGTAATCACGTCAGGACGGACAATGGTACTCTGGTTAAAAATATCATCACTGGCACGAATGATATTCATGGAAGAAGATCCCGTCTCCTGCATCCTACCCTGAGCCGCCTGGGAAGCAAGCTGGGCCACAATGTTCATCTCATCATCAGGACTTTTCTTCTTTGGATATGCACTTCTTGCATTTACGCTCTTATTCATCAATAGCTAGCTCCAAAAGTCAATTGGCAAGTTCAACAATTGCACGGCGGAATATCAGGTCTTCCCTGGCACTCTGGCTTCCCGAGGCAAAAGAGTCATCCCCGGCAAACTGGTCTGCAATTCTTGCAACTGCGTCCCCAGCCTTTGCCTTGTCATAACCCATGTCAACCAATGCAGTAATTACATCAGCATAAGGAGAAGATGCCTTTCGCACGGCAGTAGTACCGCCATCACTTTCCAGGGTAAGCTTTCCCTTCAGCTGGAGAAGCATCTTTGCCGCCGTCTTTTTTCCAACACCTGGAACTTTTTCCAGCATTGCAAGATCCCCATTTTCAAGAATGGAAACAAGCTGGTCTGTGGTCGTATTGTTCATTATCTTAACGGCACCCTTTGGACCGATGCCATCAACCTTAAGAAGATCAAAAAAAAGCTGCCTGTCACGGTCACTGGCAAAGCCATACAGGTTCATAAGGTTATCAGTATGCTGCATCCATACGTAAACCCTGCCTTCACTGCCTACAGAAGGAAGCTTATCCAGGGCGCTGTCAGGAACAGTGACATCCCATTCGATTCCATGAGTATCTATGAACAATTTCTGCGGGAACTTTCCCGTAATGATTCCACTTAAGCTGTTAAACATAAAGACAATATAAACTCAAAACTTCCTTTTTGCAAAGGGAATTACGCAACATTTTCGCGGGTGATGTTTCTGAGCCATGATTTTCCCCTGTACTTTCCAAAGACAACGGGCCACTTGACAAATTCATCCGTACACATAACCAGATATACGCCCATAACGGGGAGCCTCACGACAAAAGACACAATCAGGCAGATTGGAACCGCGTAAGCCCACATGGTAATGGCATCACAGACAAGGCCAAACTTGCTGTCACCGCCACTCCTGAAAATGCCGCAGATAAAGGTCGTATTAACGGCACTACCCATTACATAGAAGCAGTTAATGAAAAGCATCTTCTTAAGGTAGTCATAGGCCTCGGTCGAAAGGGAAGCAAAGCTCAGAACAAAAGGAGACAGGAGGAATATGACAAGGCCACCCACAGCACCAGTTAGCACTGTAAGAATGACAAGGTTCTTGGAAACTTCCCATCCTTTTTCAAGATTGTTTTCACCCAGGATCTTACCAAGGTAAAGGCCGCCGCCATTGGCAACTCCAAAACACAAGACCTGCCCAAAGTTCCTGACAATTGCAACAAAGGAAAAGGCAGCAACAGCATCAGAATCAAGATGCCCCATGATGGCAGTATACATGGAAAATGCAAGCCCCCACAAAAGGTCATTAAACAGCGCAGGCATGGACATCTTTATGAAGTCAGAAAACAGGACCTTGTTGCGGACAAAAATCAGGGAGAACCGAAGCTTTACGTCAGGACTGATCCTTGAAAGAACAAGACAAGCTGCAAGCCTGAAAACCGAAGCAATGGTAGTTGCAAGGGCAACACCGGTTATGCCAAGGACAGGAATTCCAAACCAACCAAAGATGAAAAAAGCGTTAAGCACGATATTGATTATGTTGGCAGAAACATTAATTACCGTACTTGCCTTTACCCGGGAAATGGACTTAAGCGTACCAAAATAGACTTCAACAATGCTGTTAAAAACATAGCTGAAGGAAACAACCCTCATGTACTGGCATCCAAGGTCCACAAGGGAGCTGTCATTAGTAAAAAATCCCATGAGAATTTTAGGGGCAAAAAAAGTACCTGCAAAGAAAAGAATGCCAACAGCAAGTGTAAGCCGGAGGGCAATGCCTTCGATAACTTCAATTGCCTTAAAATCCTTCTTGCCGTAATACTGGGCACCGAGTATGGTAAGTCCAGTTCCAAGGCCAAAAAAAATGCACCACATTATGAAGGAATATTGGGATGCCAGGGAAACGGAAGCAACTGCACTCTGGCCGACAAAGTTAAGCATTACCACATCTACAGAGTTTACAAGGGCTGAAAGAAGATTCTGCAGCGCAATGGGAAAAGCAAGCCTTGAAATTTCATAATAATTATTGTCTTTCCAAATAGAACCTTTCATACTATTTCCTTTAAAAAAAATATACCCTGCACTTAACAAAAATGCAGGGCATAGCAAAAAGCAGCTAACTACTACCAGTTATCCATCATGTCGTCTTCATCTCTGTTTTCAAGATCATAAAGGTCTGTAACAGCACGAAGATCATCAAGATACATGAAGAATGAACCCTGAGCTTCCATTGGATTACAGTCAACACGGAATCCTACAATGCGGAGACCAGGCTTGTCACCGTGGTAAACGCTCTGCTGTACAATACCATGCTGTCCATCAGGAGAAGGAGGAATTGCTGTTGTAAGCTTCTTCCAACCACTGAATTCAAGTGAACCCATGTAGATTTCAAAATTATGTCCATTGTAGTCCTGAACGAGGAGCCACATGTTGTGTCCCATATTGCGTCCACATGCCCAAACTGAAACAGTCTTTGTTACGCCTTCGATTGGGATTGGGCGAGCTGAAGTAATATAGAACGAGTTAATTCCGCGCTTGAAGAATTCAACCTTTACACCAAGAACCTTAGAATCTTCCATTTCCTTGTTGTCAGCATCGTCAAGTTCTTCCTTTGCCATTGGGCTTCCATCAAAAAGGCGGCCCTTGATTACACCATAGTCCGGAGAAATGTGAACGTTCCATGAAGCTTCACGTTCAAAACGTTCAACACTGATTTCACGGAGTGACTGGCGTGCACTATCATTTCCGATTGATGAAGCATCAGGATCAGAAAGGCTTTCTGTCTGAGCAAATACAGAACCAGCAAAAGCAAGTGCCAATGTCAATAAAGCAATATTGATCTTTTTCATCTTTATTCCACCTTTTTCAATTATTCTTCAACTGTGCTTGAAGAGTTGTCTGAATCACCAAAGTCAGCATTTCTGAGGGCGTATCCATCGTATACGTTCATGAGAGTATTTGTAACGTACTTAACCTGGTCAAAGTAGATAACATAATCATCTACAGCTTCCGAAGCATCCGAACGAACCCTGAATCCAACGAAAGAAAGGTCTGTGCGTCCTGTGCGGAGCCTTGAGTGCTGGCTGATGTATCCAGGAATCTTAACTACAATGTTCTTCCAGCCGCTGAACATCAGGTTTCCAGCCTTGATTACATGAACACGGCCTTCCGAATCACGGATGAGAACTTCAAGCCTGTAGTTGTAGTTTGCACCCCAAACCCAGAAATCAAGCTGAGTAACTGTTCCCACGAAAGGAATTTCATATTTTTCGTCACCCTTTGAAGGATAAAGTTCAAACCAGTTGTCACCCTTGCGATCATAGGCAACCTTTGCACCAAGAACCATTGCAGTTGGATCTGTGTCCTTGTGATATGGAGTGAGGGAATTAGGGATTCCTTCAAAACTCTTGACAATTGGATATCCGTCTGTAATGAAACGGCTTGCGTTTGCCTTCCAAGTCCATTCCTGTTCTGAATCGAAGTTATCAATCAAAATTGTTTCAACAGCCTTTGAACTTGGCTGAGCTACTGCCTGAACACAGAATGCAAGACCAAGAATAAGGCTTCCTAAAAGAACTACGCCCTTTTTCATTAAAATCTCCTTGATTACGATTTTATTTATTATCGTCAAGTTTTTATCATTCAACTGATAGTTATACCAATTAAATCTTCTCAATTATATTCATGCAATCTCATTTTGTCAAATGGGAACATATAAAAAGTAGTTTTTTTTTGGTTACTGCAAATCCATTAAGATTTTTTTTCATCTTGAATTTATGCGTCAAATGCTTTATCTTTATTGATGAATATTATTTTACTATATTAGAGTAAATTATAAGGAGCTATTTATGGTATCTTACAAGGAACTTGGCCTCGTAAACACAAAAGAAATGTTTGCAAAGGCTATCAAAGGTGGATATGCAATTCCAGCTTACAACTTCAACAACATGGAACAGATGCAGGCTATCATCCGCG
>JAKSLY010000041.1 GCA_024400955.1 Treponema sp. | reverse complement strand
TTGGATAATTCATTTTTCTCAAAAATTTGTCCAATTTTTTGGTGTCAGTTCAAGGTATGTAGGGGGGGGGGGAGTCCACTCCCCTTCTAACGGTCCTCAATCGCCGGCCCGTAAGGCCCGCTAAAAAAAATCGCCCGAACTTCAAAAAAATCACGGTGGGCCCTTGACACTTAATCTGTTTTTCTATATAGTAATGAGCATTCAAGGGGTGTTAGCGAAGCTGGTTATCGCGCTGGCCTGTCACGCCGGAGACCACGGGTTCGAGTCCCGTACATCCCGAATCAAGCACTTGTCAATTTGGCAGGTGCTTTTTTTATTTCCGCTGGAGTAGGGTGAGGAAGGAATTTAAGTTTTTGAAGGTCTGCATAATCAACCGCTATGCCAGACTTTTTAAGGCGACTGAGTAAATCACTAAAAATCCATGCGCAATGTGAATCGAAGTTCATTAATAGTTGAAGTCATCATTTTTCAATCCGTAATCAATCCTGCTGTTTTGAATTCTTTCAGAGAAGGATTTTTTTTGTAAGTTCCTTAGTTATATTTTGGTAATCTTTTAGGCTCTGAATTACATAGGCCGGCTTTCCATGGTTTGTTATGAAAACTGCTCCCTGCTCATCGGTAAGATGCAGATAATAAGAAAGCCTGTTCTTTGCCTCGAAAACTGGAATTGCGTTCATGGCCACCTCCTTGGAGAAAATCTTATGATCAGTATAAAGCGGAAATAGCTGTAAGTTAAATTTATGGCTATATGAATGTTTTAGGGGAATTGAAGGATTATATTGAAGCCAGTTCTTCTTCTATTAGTTTTGGAATTTTTTCTTGTATTATGGTGGATATGGCATGATTTAATTTTTCCTTGCTTACAGAGGCATTACGCAGGAACAAATCCGCAGGGTGAATGTCGAGGGCGGCGGCAAGCCTGAATATCAATTCAAAGGAAGGAAAAGCTTTGCCGGATTCTATGTTTCCAATCTGTCCGTTGGAACTGTCCGCCTGAACTGCAAGCTGCGACTGTGACCAACCCTTCAGTTCCCTGTAGTACTTTAAATTCAACCTGAATTCTTCAGTATTTATATTCATGTCACTCAGAATACTAAAGAAAAACTTCTAAATTTCTTAGACAATGGAGTAAAATGGGGTTATACTTTATGGAATAAAGAATATTTTAATTATTCTTTACTAAATAGAATTTGTGGAGGAGGTTATGACAAAAGAAGAAGAGGTTTTAGCCGTAAAGAGTAAAGCTGAGCTATTGGATCAGAAAAAGAAGCTGAAATATGAACTTAAAATGCAAAAGCAAGAGTTCAAATTTAAAAGGCGCGAACAAAAGGAGCGGGAAAAGCAAGAAGAACGAGAAAAGAGATATCAAGCAAGACTGGAACAGAAACAAAAACACCGGGAGGCTATACTTTCCAGCGCTATCACGTTGTATGTGATTAATAGGATACTAATTGGAATCATTATCTTTTTGTCTTTGACAATAGTTTTTATGTGTGGATTTTTTCATTGATAATAAAAGGAGTTTTTAATATGAAAAGGAAATTTATTTGTTCAGGTGTTTTATCTCTTTTAATGCTGATTTTGTTTGGTTGTGCCAAGCAAAAATCTCCAGAAAAAGCAATTTCCATTGAAGAGAAAATATCGGAGATATCTGAACTGGCAGTTTTGCGTTATGATCATACCATTATGACTGTTCGATATGGAGATCCTGTTACATGGTATGGATTTGAATTGAAGGATAAGGATGAATATCTAGTTGGAATTCCTGGTACCTTAAAATTTGGCGTGGATTTACGTAAAAAGAAAATTGATGAATCAGGTAGAATTGAAGATACAGAATATCCAGCTGAAATTAGAATAAAATTACCTCATTGCGGTATAATATCAAATGAACTTCACCAGAAAGATAGGGAAGTTTATACGATAAAAAATCATAAACTTTCAAGCGTCTCATATGACAAACCATTAGATGATGAGGCAAAGTTAAAAGATGATGCTGTTTTAAAAGCAAAAGAAAAAGGTTTGTTTGATGAGGCTGATAAATTGGCTAAAGAACAAATTGAAAATATGATAAGACCTCTTTTGCAAAATGGACAGAAACTTATCATTGAATTTGTTAAAGATGAAGAATTGGAAGACAATTAATGTCCAACATCATTTTCAAGCCCTGGGTTGGTTCACAATATCAATCCGGGGGAATTCTTCACAAACGGATTCTCGCACTGGGAGAAAGCCATTATTTTGGTGGTGAGAATGAAGTTTTTGAAATGACGGAACCTACGGATTTTACCTCGCAAGTTGTCAGGTCTTATCTTGACGAAAATTCTCCCTACGAAAGATGGAAAAATACATTTAAGAAATTTGAGCGTTCCTTGGTAAACAGGGAAACGACCTCTAGTGAAAGCAAGATTGTATGGAATTCAATTGTGTTTTACAATTACCTTCAGGCAGCATTGTCTTCTCCACGGCAGAATGTTCCTCCAGAACTTTATAAAAAATCAGAAGATGCTTTCTTTGAGGTTCTTGAAGAATTCCGGCCGGAAGAAATTGTATGCTGGGGTACAAGCAGGTTATATAATAATATGCCAAATAGAAACTGGATTGCCGGTTCGACGAAGATTATTGATGGCAGATCGATTTACAATGGGTTATATACACTCGATGAGGGAACAAAAATTCCGGTTGTGTGGGTGAATCATCCTTCAAGTGCCTATGACTGGTCATTCTGGCATAAGGTTATTTTTTCTTTTTGAATGGGAGGCTGAAAATGAAGACTGAAAGTTTATGGCGCTGCAAGAACTGCGGAATGATTATGCGATCTGTATCAAAGCCTAAAAATGTTCGGACGTTTGACCAGCGGTCTTTTTCTTCCTGCGACTTAAAAGGTCATGATTGGGAAAAAGCAGTAATGGAATCGCATGTTCCTTCATTGTAATTTCACAAAATCTGGGTGCGAAAACACGTATCAATACCGGCCCTCCAGCATTTCTTCTCTGAAATCAGCATTGATGAAATCTTTCTTTAATTTGCCGGAATCAAAGGAATTGAAATCCGGCACAATCTTTTCTATAAGTCCAATTTCATATAAGGGAATGTTCGTAAGCCAGTCGTCGATTCTAAAATCAGAAAGGGATGTTCTTACTGAAATCTCATTCTGCCATTTTTGATGAAAAGCCTTTAAGCTTTTTGCCTGTAAATTTTCTGCGGCTTTCACTTCTATTGGAATTATCCTATTTTCAATTTGGGTTAAAAAGTCAATTTCTCCAGATGAATTGCTTGTACTGTAATAGTAAACCGGAATATCGCAGTTGGAAGACAATTCCTGCAATACATATTGCTCTGTTATGGCACCCTTGAATTCCGTGAAAAATTTATTTTCGTCAAGAATGGAACTAATATCAATATCTCCCATCGCACAAAGAAGCCCAATATCGTTGAGGTAAATCTTAAAGGAATCCATTTCTTCATAACTTTTCAGGGGATAGCCGGGCTTTGAAACATTATGGACAAGGTGAATCAGTCCGCAGTCTTTGAGCCACTGAATTGCTATTTCGAAGTCCTTCGCCCTTGCGCCTGTCCGTAACTGGCCATAAATGAATTTCCTGTTTTCCTTTGATAACTGTCTTGGAATTGAATTCCATACAAGATTAAGTCGCGGAATTTGATTAACTGGAGCATGCTTGGAAAAATCCTGCTCATAATAATTCAGAAGGTTTTTCTGTACTTGGCGGACTTTGTTAAAATCATTCTCTTCAGTAAAAGTTAAAACAGCTTCGGGCATACCGCCGACAAAATAGTATTCCTTAAGCCTTTCAATGAATTTTGATTTCATGGGTTGAATCGTATTGGGATCCATGGTGTCAAGGATTTCTACCAATGCTTTTTCATTATTTGCCAACAGGAATTCTCTGTATGAAAGAGGGGATAGTTTTAGAAAATCAACTTTACCAACGGGAAAAGACGTCTCATGATGCAAGGCTATTCCCAAAAGGCTTCCTGCACCTACAATGGCATATTCAGGAGCCAGTTCGTAAAAATATTTTAATGACGAGAGTGCTTTTGGCGCTTCCTGAATCTCATCAAAAATTATGAGTGTATTTTCCGGGGTGATTGAAATTCCAGTTTCTGCAGAAAGCAAAAGGATTATTCTTTTTAAGTCAAAGTCCTGTTCAAAAATGTTTCTTAATCTTGAATTATTTTCAAAGTTTATGTAAACGCTTTTTTCAAAGCATATATTGCCGAATTCCTTCATGAGCCAGGTTTTTCCTACCTGTCTTGCTCCTTCTATTATGAGCGGTTTTCTGTTTTTTGAGTTTTTCCAGGTGATTAATTTTGACAGGGCTTTTCTTTCCATACATATAGTGTATAGTAAAAAGTGTGCATAATCAACATTTTTCATGCGGACTTTTTGTAGTAGTTATACACTTTTAAGGTGGACTTTTTGCAATAATTCAACACTTTTCATGCAGACTTTTATAAGGTGAGTGGCGGCGCGCGGTTTGGCTGGATGTACTCAGCGCCCGATTTTATGGTTCAGCCTAGCCCCGATTGAAGCGGAATGGGGGCGGGCCTTGTGCAGGGGAGGCTCCTGCGGTTTTGATGGGCCCGTGTAATGCTGGCGGATGTACTTTCAGTTTATTGTCCGCACCCATTGGAGCGGAAAGCGGGTTAAGCAGGAGGTCCTTGCTCCAAAACCAAAAATTGAAAATTCCTTCCATTTAGTGTATAATCATTTCCATGTCAAATACAGTTTACGTCATCGGACACAGAAATCCGGATACAGATTCAGTTGTTGCAGCCACAGCCTATGCAAGGCTCAGCCAGCTTCGCGGTAAAACAAATTACGTTGCAGCACGCGCCGGCAAACTTTCGCCACAGACTGAATACGTTTTCAAAAGGTTCAACGTTGAGCCTCCGGTTTACATTCCGGACCTGATTCCAAAAGCCGAATATTACATGAATAAAAAATACGTTGCAGTGCAGGGGGATGTTTCCCTGTGGGAGGCTGCGGCAAAGATGATCAGCACCAATGCACCGGTTCTGCCGATCATCGACGATAAGGGAACTTACCGGGGCCTCTTGAACTACAACGCCTTTGCCCTCAATTCATTCAAGATCCTTAGTCCCCGCCGCGACGAGATTTTTCTTACAAGCGTTTCCCTCATTGAAAAGACATTGAAGGCTACTCCCATTGTTGAATTCGATGCCGATGATTATTTTAAGTGCACCATCATGGTCGGTGATGACGAGCCTGCAACATTTAAGAAGCTTATTGATGAGCGTCCGGTCAAGAACCTGGTGGTTGTCACAGGCGACCGCTACGACATTCAGAAGATGTGCATTGAGTCGAAGGTTCGCGCCCTCATCGTTACCCAGGATTACATCGTCTCGAAGGATCTGGTTGAGCTTGCAAAGAAGAATCACGTTTCAATTCTTGCAGGTCATGATTCCACCGTCAAGACTGCCATGCTTATTGAATATTCGTCTCCAGTCAGTGCCATGGCCGACACAAAGAGCCAGCCGGTTTACGGTACGGATACGGTTCAGAAAATCCGTCCCCTTCTTGCGGAAAGTCCTTCCCGATGCCTGCCGGTCGTTAATGCAAAGAACAAGGTCATTGGCATCATCAGCGAAAGCGACCTGATTCACGAGGCAAACATCAGCACGGTTCTTGTGGACCACAACGAGCTTCACCAGGCTGTTGAAGGAATTGAAAATTACCGCATTCAGGAAATCATCGACCATCACAGGATCAATACTTTTTCCACCAAGCAGCCAATCAACTTCATCAACATGACCGTCGGTTCAACCTGTTCCATTCTTACAAGGATGTACAGGGACAGCCGCGTTCCGGTTCCAAAGGATGTTGCTTCACTTCTGCTTTGCGGAATTCTTTCCGATACATTGATCCTTCAGTCTGCAACGACAACGGAATACGACATTGAGCAGGCTGAATATCTTGCAGCCATTTCTGACCTGGACATCAAGGAGCTTGGTAACGACATCATCAAGGCCGGTTCCCACATTGGCGGTCGTTCTGCCGACGAGGTAATCCATCAGGATATGAAGGAATACGACGAAGGCAAGTTCAAGTTCTCCGTTAGCCAGATCGAGGTTGACGGTACAAGGGAAATCATTGAACGCCGTGCTGAATTCCTTGAAAGGCTTGAGGCAGAACGCAAGGCTTCCGGGGCCCTTTACTGCGCTCTTCTTGCAACGGACATTACAGTCTTGAGTTCCGTCATGTTTATTGCAAGCGATCCAAAGTTTGAGTCACTGCTTAATTTCCCAAAGAAGGAAGAGCACATTTACTACATGAAGGATATCGTTTCGCGCAAGAAGCAGCTCATTCCTCTTCTTTCGGAACTTACTTCAAAGGTTGAATAAAGGCGGAACCCGGTATGCTTAAGAAAAAGGAATGCATTCATCTTGGCCTCATTGTTGTCTTCATGCTGTCAATTGCAGGTGCTTTTGTTTATCTTTCCTTTGATCATCAAAAGCGGATGAAGGTTGAGCATACTGTTGAATATGACTACCTGGATTATGACGGGCAGAAGGACAGCCTTCTAAAGTTCCACATGGCACCCCGCGGCGGAAAGGAAGATTCCTGGCTTATGGAGCTCACGTGGGATGATGTTTATGAAAACGGCCTGATGGAATTCATGGATTATGATGGCAACGATGGCGATGGCAGTCCTGGTCGTTCTGGCAGTTCCGAAACTTCCGGGGCAGTGCGAAAAAATCCTGGTCTTTTCCTTCATGGAATTACCTATGATGCGGTTCTCGAAAACAGGTCTTCGGATGAAATCTTAAGGTGGCAGGCGGAATTTACGATTCGAAGCCGCTGCTATCTTGCAAAGTCCTGGTGCGGTACTGTTGAGATAATCCAGTACAGGGGCCAGACTGCTACAACCCAGATTCTTGACATGCGGAACATGGACAGCCTTTCCGTCTATCTTGACCATATTGTTGTTGGTGACGACATTCTTATTGCCCTGTATCCTGGAGACAAGGTTATCTATCATCCAAGCGGTGCTGACAAGGAATATCCCATCTCCCATTATGATCCGGCCATTGATGTTCCAAAGGCAATCTTCGGATCCATCGTTTATACCTTTGATGATTCAGAGGTTGAGCCTCCTTCCGCAAGCCTTTCCTATTTCATCAGGCCTGACTTTACGGCTTCCGTTTTGTTCCGCATTTTGGTCTGTCTTGTTTTTGTTCTGTTTGCCCTTGTCATTGCATTCATTCTTTCAATTGTCTACAGGACTAAGATCGAGCGCCTTGAGGAACATGACAAGAAAAAGCTTCAGCAGGTAATGGAAATATTTACGAGCTTTATCGATGCAAAGGATTCATATACCGGCGGTCATTCAATCCGTGTTGCTGAATATTCCAAGCAGATTGCACTGGAGCTTGACCTTCCGGAGGATGAAGCCCAGCAGGTTTTTTACTGCGCCTTGATGCATGACTGCGGAAAAATCGGAATTCCCGACAGGGTTCTCGGTAAGCCGGGTTTCCTTGATGAAGATGAATACATGATTATCAAGGCCCATACGGAAGTCGGTTCCAACATGCTTCTGGGACTTACTTCAATTCCCCATGCCCGCGAGGTTTCAAGGCATCACCACGAACGCTTTGACGGCAAGGGTTACCCTGACAGGCTCAAGGGCCAGGAGATTCCTCTTTATGCACGCATCGTATGTGTTGCCGATTCCTTTGATGCCATGAATACAAGCCGATGTTACAGGGGCAAGATGGACAAGGGCGAGCTTCTTTCTGAAATTCACAAGAGCCGTGGAGTTCAGTTTGATCCGGAAGTTGCCGATGCCCTGATGCGCCTTATCTACCGCGGGGAGATCACAGTCGGCTAGATTGACGGTTCTTAAACTTCGAACCTGTCGATGATCAAGTCGGCGGCTTCCCTTTTGGTCAGTCGCTTGTCCATGGCAGTTTTTTCAATGTAGTGCTGGGCTTCCGATTCCGACATCTTCTTGTTTTCTATGAGGAGCCATTTTGCCTTGTTGACTGTCCTTAGGTCCTTCATTTTTTCTTCAAGGCTTCTTGCTTTTTCTTCCATCTTTGCAAGCCTGAATGTCATGGCGCTTAGCATCTTTATTGCAATGTAGAACATCTGCGGCGAGTTTGGCTTTGGAAGGGTTACGATTCCTTCTTCTTCCGCGCGCTCGGAGATTTCTTCGTAGATGTCTGAATTCACCAAAAGCAGGATTCCCACATTGCCGGTGGAAAAATTTTCGCAGAACAGGAGACCGTGTTCGTCAGTCAGGGGAGAGTCAACTATGAGTATGTCCGCATCAAGGTCCAGCAGTTTTCTTCTTGCATCCCCGCCGGATTTGGCATGGGTTACAGGATAAAATTCCTTTGGAGGAAGAAGGCTCGAGATGTTCTCAAAAAATGTCACGCTTTCAGAAACAATCAGAACCTTCCGGCGTTCTTTTAATGGCGTCATTTCTTCTTATTCCTACAGGGGCCTCTTCATGAATGCTTCAAGGCAGTTTCCCATAATGGATTTTACAAAGTCGCTGTCTTCCGCAATTCTTTCTGCTTCGTAAAGGTTTTCAGGAAGCTTTTCAAGTTTTTCCGTGACCTCCGGCCTTGCAGTAAAAAGGTTGACTTCTACAGGGTCAGGAAGCTTCATCTTGTTTTTGACGCCATCAAGGCCTGCAAAAATCAGGACAGCGTATGCAACGTATGGGTTTGTTGAAGGATCCGGTGAGCGTATCTCAAATCTCCTGTCGTCATCGGAAGATGGAATCCTGATGAGAGTGCTTCTGTTTTCCTTTCCCCATGAAACGTATTTTGGAGCCTTGCTTGAACCGAGCCTTTCATAGGATTTTTCCGTAGGGTTCAGGAAAACCGTAAGTTCCTTGATGTGGGCAAGAATTCCTGCAATGAACATTTCCTGGATGTTTTCTGTTGAATCGGATTCTACCGTCATGTTGATGTGGAATCCGTTACCGCAGTGGCCTGCAAGAGGCTTGGGGGAAAAGTCTGCATAGGCTCCGTTTCTCATGGCGGCAGCCTTTACAACCGTGATGAAGTTCATGGTGTTGTCTGCCGATTTCAATGCAGAAGAACAGCGGAAGTCGATTTCGTTCTGGCCTGGACCTTCCTCGTGGTGGGAACTTTCTGGATGTATGTCCATTTCACGGAGGGTATTGCAGATTTCGCGGCGGATGTTTTCCCCCTTATCTTCAGGGGCAACGGAAAGGTAGCCTGCCTTGTCAAAGGGAACCGATGTAGGTTCCCCGTTTTCGTCCGTCTTGAAAAGGTAGAATTCGCATTCGGTTGCAATGTCAACGGAGATTCCTTCATCTTTTGCAGCCTTTACCGCACGCTTGAGGAATGACCTGCATCCCATGTCAAAAGGAGTTCCATCAGGATACATGACTTCACAGAACATGCGCACAACTTTTCCTGAAGATGATCTCCATGGAAGTACAGTCAGTGTGGAAGGAATCGGAATGAGATACAGGTCAGGATGGGAAACGTCCGTAAAGCCTGGTATTGCAGAACCGTCAAAGCAGATTCCCCTGTCAAAGGCGCGGTCCAGCTGGCTTGGCGTGATTGCAACATTCTTCTGGTTTCCCGACCAGTCGCAGAATGCAAGCCTGATGAATTTTACGTCTTCCTGGGTGATGAATTCGATTACTTCTTCCTTTGTGTATGACATGTAATGACCTCTTTATTATGGACGACTTCCAAAAGACTTTGGGTCTTTAGGGGGACAATCCTATTTTACTCTATTTTGTTGCAGTTGATAATTGTAAAAAACGGTGTATTTAAATAAAAAAAACAGGCCGCCGCAAGGGAAAAATCGCCCCGGGACAAGCCTGCTTTCCGTAAAGGTTCAGGATGGAAAACTTAGATTCTGTGCATTTCAGTAAAAACCTTTTCGTTCATCAGGTTGAGTTCAACACCAAGGCTTTCTGCTTCTGCCGTAAGTTCCTTTCTGGCAGAATCGATGTCCACCGATGCGTTTTCAAAATCAACCATCATCATCATAACGAAGTTCCCACTCAGGATTGTCTGGGTGATGTCAACGATGTTTATTGAGCGTGCTGCAAGGTATGCAGATACTTTTGCGATAATTCCGACTTTGTCTCCACCGACTACAGTAATAATTGCTTTCATAATACATGTGATTCTAATGAAAAAATGCCGGTCGTTCAAGACAGTTCAAGGTAGGTAGTACAAGGCTGTTCAAAACAGTTCACGGTCCTTCGAGACAGATCGAGACACTCGTGACCAAGACCCATGCCGGCCTAAACAAAATTAAAGAAGCAAAGAAATTAGAAACCTAGAATCCTATGCCGATTTCTTCTGCCGCCTTATGTGCATCGGTAAAGTGAACTGCCTTAATTCCCATGCTTTCCGCAGCCCTGCAGTTTTCAATCTTGTCGTCAAAAAAGACAGCATCCTTTGGTTCCACTTCCTCAGCGTCAAGGATGATCTTCCAGAATGCCGTGTCAGGCTTTGAAACTCCCATGGCGCAGGAACTGTAAGTCTGGTCAAAGTATGCATAGTCCCCGCGTTCAATGTGGTTAAAGTAGTGGGCAGAGATTGTATTTGTTCCGCAGACAACACGGTTTCCCAGTTCCTTAAGTTTTTTGATCAGGCGCACCGTGTCCTCGTTAAGGACAGGATGAAAGCACCAGTGGAACCAGTCTGTCGTAACCCTGACTCCGGTACGTTCAGAATAGAGCTTCCAGAATTCCCTTGTGTCAATGATGCCGTCGGAACACTTTTCAAAAAGGTCCTTGGAATCCTTCCTGAACTCCTCAACATTTACGCCAAGATGCCCCGCAATTTTTTCGTCAATGCTTGCGTTGGTCGTAACAACTCCGCCCATGTCAAAGATGTAAAGCATGTCAGTTGCCTCCGCTTGTCTTTCTGCTGATGAGTGAAATTAGCTGGTCAAAGGAGTTTATCTTTTCAAAGTAGTTGACTGCAGTGCCAAACCCGTAGGAAGCCCACACAAATGGAACGTTGGCCTGGCGAGAGGCATCGCAGTCCCCCTGGGTATCCCCAACATAAATTGCGTTGTGAATGTTGTTCCTTGAGCATACAAGCTGAATGTTTTCCGCCTTCTGTTTTCCGGTTCGGCCAAAGCATTCAAAGTCCTTGATGTACTGCGTGATTCCGGTTTTCTCCATGGTAAGCTCAATGTAGCCGCTCTGGCAGTTGCTTACGATGTAGATGTTCTGCATTGTGGAAAGTTCCCTTATGGTGCTGACAACTCCGGGATACGTAAGGTCCAGGGTGTTGTTCCTGAGGGCAATCTGTTCTTCGGTGCAGCAGTAGGACAGGATCTTGTCCTGGTCTCCTGCAGAAAGTTCCGGCCACAAATCCTGTGCAATGACATTCATGGGTTTCCCGAATTCCTTCTGAAGAATCTGGGCGTTTACCTTCCTGGCATCAAAGCCCGACTTTTCAATGGCCTTGTTCCAGGCAACGGCAACAACTCCTGTGGTGTTCCAAATGGTTCCGTCAATATCAAGGATGACTGCATCCAACTCGCGTGTGTTCATAGCAGAAAATATTACACGGAACGGAAAAGAATTTCAATTAATGGAAGTAACGGAACGCGCCCAACCAAACCTATTTAAACATGATGAGGGACTTAAGGCACTCCAGCGGCTCCGACTCCTTGTTCAAAACGCTGTAAAGGGCGGAACAAATCGGCAGCTTAAGGTTCTTTTCTTCAATAATCTGGTGAACGTACTTGCATGCAATGGCGCCTTCCGGCAGGTAGCCCACCTTCTTAACGTTGGCAATAAGGTCGTCAAGATCCTTAAACTGGTCAAGCATTCCGTTCTTGATGATGTCCTGGCCAAAGCGCCTGTTGCGGCCGAATTTGGACTTGCAAGTAACGTCAAGGTCGCCAACACCGCTGATGGAAGTAAAGGTGGCAGCGTGAGTTGCACCCATGGCAAAACCAAGCTTCTGTATTTCGTTAAGGCCTGCAGCCATAAGAAGGGATTCCGTGTTGTCGCCAAAAATCTCGCTGGTCTCGGCAAGGGCATCCATGGCACCGTAAACAACGGCAATAACGTTCTTGACGGCGGCACAAATCTGAACGCCAATGGTATCAAAGGAAGCATAGGCCATGAGGTTCGGGGCGGTACGCAAAAGGTCGCGCATCTTCACCGCATTTCTGTGGTGCTGGCTTGCACTGATAAGACCCGTAATCTTGCCGCTTGCAACTTCCTCAGCGTGACTCGGGCCTGCAATGTAAACCGTGGAATCCTTGTAGCAGTCGGGAAGGGCTTTCTCCATGGTCTCAAGAACCAGGGCCGGTGAATCGTCAGCCGAAGTTCCGGGAACAAAACCCTTTGTCAGGGAACCGATGATGGTCGACCCGTCTGCAATGTTTGGAACGTCAGAAAATTTTGCAATGGTGGAAGCAAGGAAAAGGGAAGGGCTTCCGAGAATCAAAAAGTCCTTGCCTGCTGCGGCTTTCTTGATGTCAGTCGTACAGGTCATGGAAGGTTCAAGAGCGTAACCCGGAAGGTACCTTTTGTTTTCGTGGCAGCTGTTGATGGAATCAGCAACGTCATCTTCAAGAGCCCACAATTCTACTTTCTGTCCACCTTTGGCCAATGCAGTTCCAAGGGCTGTACCCCATGCACCGGCGCCGATAATTCCAACGTTAAATGCCATAAATATCCCTAAAATAGATAGTATATCCTTCAATCTTACAATAGAAAGAACAAAAACTCAAGGATTTAATATGGAGCGAATTTTCCCAGCTAAACCCGCTTTCCGCTCCAATGGGGACAGACCCCTGTCATCCCGAACTCGATTCGGGATCTCAACCACCACTACTGTCATCCCGGACAAAAGGGGTCTGTCCCCATTCCGCTGCAATCGGGGCTAGGTTCAACCTGAAGCCTGCAATGGCGCCCGCTAAACAGAAGGGCGGCATCGCGTCTTCGCCTCCGCGAAGCCCCGCTGCCGCCTCCCTCTGTCATGATTGAAAATCATGGTAAAAAAATTTAAAATAAACCGGACGTTTATTATTTTATCTGGCTTTCGGTTTCAATCTTTTACTGGAGCATATGTTATGAAAAAATTCATTTTGCTTGTTTTGTCAGTATTTGCTTTCCTGCTGGTTTCATGTTCTTTTTTTCAGGAGTCAAATACATCCTCAACCTCTACCGTTTCCATTGTTCTCCCGGAAAAAGGCAGGGGTGTTTTTACAATGGATGATGTGGCCTATTACAACATTGTCCTCTGTTCAGAAAAAGACGACGTTAAGGAAGAATTAGAAAAATTCACCGGCGGAACTGCATCCTTCGATAATATTGAATCTGGAAAATACAGGATCACCGTGACGGCATTTTCAGATTCAGACATTGTTGTCGCAACCGGCGCATCTGAGCTTTTTGTACTTGAAGGTGGCGATGAAAAGCAGGTCGTCATATCCCTGGTATCGGTCAAGCTTCTGTCCGAGATGTCCTCTGCACCGGATTCAGGAAGATATTACGTCACCAGTGCGGATGACTTGAGGAAGATCTCCGACTGGTCAAACAACGACCTTGCAACCTTCGAGAATGTCACATTCATTCTTCATGACGACATCTCCATTACGGACGGAAACTGGACTCCCATCGGACCTCATCAGGATCCAACAAGTTCTGATGAGGCAGTAAAGACGTTGTCAACAAGTACATTTGCATTTGCTGGAACTTTTGATGGAAACGGTCATAGTCTAACTCTACCTGCAAAAAAGACAGAATTTAATCACTATCGTTATACACAACTTATGTACTACAACAATGGAACTGTAAAGAATCTTAAGATGAAGGCAACACAATCACCTTATGTACTTGAAAATAATGAAACTGAGTGTAATTACGGAAGTGTATGTGCCTACAATAATGGCAAAGTCCTCAACTGTGAAAATTATGTTTCTATTACTGGTGGCTACATAAGTTCAGTCGATGAAGGTTGCGGAGGAATTGTTTCAAGAAACAATCTTGGTGCTGTTGTAAAAAATTGTGCAAACTATGCAGATTTTTCAGGAAATTATACGGAGCATGGCTGGATAAACAGTAGTGGAGGCTATCGTGTTTATGGAGCTACTGGTGGAATCGCCGGGAATAATTTCGGAACAATAGAAAACTGCGTGAATTATGGAAAAATTGCAATAAGTTATACATATGACAGTTCCAGCGTGGCTACTATTGGTGCCATTGTCGGAACAAATAGAGAAGACAGTATTCTGAAAAACTGCTACTGGCTTAAAAACTGTGTAAACAATCCCCGTTCCATAGATTCTTCAAACAACCTTATGGAAAATGAGGGGGTCGGTTCATATTGCGAAAATTTCACGAATATTTTGGGCAACGGCTCTTTTGAGTCTTCGACTATAACAGGCGGTCTCAGTGTGTACAAACGGAATGACTCAACAACTTTTTCAACCCTGCCACAGACTCTTGCCCACGGAAGCAATCTTGTCTCTGCGTTGAACGGCTATGTTTCCGAAGATGGTTCTTCCCAGCTAAAATCCTGGAAAATGGTTGAAGGAAAAGCCCATCTGGATTTCTGA
>JAKSLY010000040.1 GCA_024400955.1 Treponema sp. | reverse complement strand
TGAAATATTTAGAAGGAGCGGCATAAATTCTGTCTAAGAATTTGGTGTCAGTTCAGGGAATGCCGTGGTTTTGGACAATCCCCTTCTAAAATGCGCCCAAATGAAGAAAGGAATTACTTCCAGAGGTATGCAGGGTTTACCGGACGGCCGTTCTTGTAGACAGTGAAGTGAAGGTGAGGGCCTGTGCTCATGCCTGTGTTGCCGACCTTGCCGATGCGTGTGTTGGTATCTACGTACATTCCTGCGCTGACAAGGGTTTCGCTCATGTGGCCGTAAAGGGTCTTGTAGCCTGAATGGTGTGCAACGATGGCGTAGTTTCCGTAAACGTTGCTGTATCCGGCCTGAACGACCTTTCCCGGGAGTGCTGCATAGATGCTGGTTCCCTTTGGGCATGCCATGTCGATTCCGTTGTGGTATGTGCGCTTTGACGAGTCGAATGGGTTTACGCGCCAACCGAAGTAAGATGTATAGTAGAATCTTGAACGCAATGGCTTGATGAAGAGGTCGCCGTTGATTTCCTGCCTTGTAACCCAGTCAAGTTCTGCATGGGGTACAAAGAGGGATTTGCCGGCGGTCAGGGGTTCTGCCAGCGGGATGCTGTTTACGCGGGAGCATTTTTCGGCATCCACCTGGTATTTTTCTGCAATGGTGGATACTGTCTCACCGTCGTTTTTTACAGTGTAGAGGATTCCAGGCATTGAAGGGATCTTTATGTACTGGCCGATCTGGATGAGGCGTGAGGAATGGATGTTGTTTACGCTGATGATGGTGTCCTGGGTTACGCCGAATTCTTCCGCGATGAAGCCGATCATGTCGCCTTTCTTGATTCTGTATGAGATGTATGAAAGTTCCGAGTCTTCTTCTGAGTAAATGTCTGCTTCCGGGGCAAGGTTTTCCGATTCTGCAAGGTAGCTTTCCACAAGTGGTGTTGAAGTCTGGGAGTCAAAACCACCGCGTCCTGCCGTATTCTTGAAATGCAGGAGCCCCAGCGTGATGCCGGTGACGAATGCGGCTACTCCGAGAACTGCAGATGCACATGTTATACCCAATTTTAAATATGATTTCATGATAAGGCCTTTAGTATAGCAGATGTCCGTATATTTTTCAATTTCTTTCATATTATAGAGCCTCTTTTTTTAATGGTATGGATTACTTTTTTGCCAGGCCGATGAGGTATGTCTCAAAGGATTCGGAGCGGCATGCTTCCGGCTTGAATCCCTTGGCCTGGGTGAAGACTTCGCGCATTTTCATCAGGAGCTTCTGCTGGTCGCCGTTCTGGAATATCTTTACGCAGAAGTTGCCGCCGGCCTTGAGCATGGTCTGGGCGTACCAGATGGCCATTTCCACAAGGGCCTTTGAGCGCAGGGTGTCTACGGTTCTGTTGCCGGTTGTAAGGGGGGCTGCATCGCACACCACCAGGTCGTAGGGACCTTCTGCCCTTATCTGCTCGCGGATTTCCTCGCTCAGGAGGTCGCCCTGGAAGAAGACCAGGTTGTTGCCCTTTACGTCCTTGGAAAGTGGGTTCAGGTCGCAGGAAACGACTTTTCCGTTTTCGTCCAGGTTCCTCAGGAGCCACGTGGTCCAGCTGCCTGGGGCTGCACCAAGGTCAAGGACCGTGTAGCCTTTCTTAAGGAATTTGAACTTTTCATCGATTTCCGCAAGCTTGTACACGCTTCTTGCTGGGTAACCTTCGCGGAAGGCTTTTTGAGACCAAAAGTCCGGTTTTGCATAACTGTTTCGTTTAGACGGCATAGTAATGTGATTATCGGCATTTTTGTTCCCGGGGTTTAGGATTGAGAGGCGGTTTAGGGTATTTATGGGGAATCTTTCAGGGCCTGGTGATGGTCACCATTGGCATGTATGGGGTGGGTGCTAGTGGATGCGGGTATACAATGGCGGGGCAGGGAGCGAATGTGGTGGGGCGGTGGTAAATGTGGGGTGAATCTGGGGTTGTGTTTGGCTGAAAGTGGGCTGAAAGTTGGTTGTAAAATACAGACTTATTCTTGTAAAATACTGACTTTATTTCGAAAATTTGTTGCTATTTTCCATGAATTTCGTTGAATTCGCATTGTTTTCTCTTTATACTGTACAAAAATCGTAAAAATGTCATTTTGGAGGTATGTTATGGATTATGCTTTGAGATATGGTGACACCCTGCCACGTCTTGTAAGAAATGCCGCTCAGAAATGGCCGGAAATCTCGGCTCAGCTCAGTCACACGAAAGATGGCGGCTACAGGGAAGTCAATTACCATGACATGTTCCAGAATGCACTGGATTTTTCCGGGGCCCTCCTTGAGCTTGGGGTTCAGCGCGGGGATAAAATCGGTCTCATTGCAGACAACCGCGAGGAATGGGAACAGGCAGACGTAGGCCTTCTTTCCATCGGTGCCATTGATACACCCCGTGGATGCGATGCCACGGAAACTGACCTTGCATACATCCTTTCCTTTTCTGACGTCAAGATCTGCATTGTGGAAAATGAAGTTCAGGTCAAGAAGCTTATTAACATAAAGAAGGAAATTCCAACCCTCCAGACCATCATTCCTTTTGAACAGGTTTCCGATGAAATCAAGGCAAAGTGCCAGGAACAGGGATTGACCTGCCTATGGTTCCGGGACCTTCAGGCTTCCGGCCATGAATGGAGAAAGCTTCATCCTGATGTTGTTGAACAGGAACTTGAAAAGGGAAAGATAGACGACCTTGCAACGATCATCTTTACTTCCGGCACCACTGGAACTCCAAAGGGCGTAATGCTCACCCACGGTAACATCCTCTGCCAGCTTGATGAAGTTACGGAAAGAATCTTCCTTAATCCTGGGGAACGTGCACTTCTTGTTCTCCCGGTTTGGCATGCATTCCAGCGTGCCGTTGAATACGTTATCCTCTGTCAGGGTGCAACCCTTTGCTTCTCAAAGCCAATCGGTTCAGTTTTGCTCCAGGACCTTCAGAAGCTTGAACCTACACTTTTGCCTGCCGTGCCTCGTGTCTGGACTGCAGTTTACGAAGGCATTTGGCGCAAGATGAGAAAGGCTGGCGGCATCACCTTTGCCATGTTCCGCTTTTTTGTCAACGAGTCTATCCTCTGGTGCAAGATTGACCGCCGTCTCCGCCGCAAGAATTCAAGGTTTGGAAACGACTACCTGTGGTTCTGGTGGCCTGTTCTTGTTTTGCCTTGGCTTCTCCTTTATCCATTGAGGCTTCTCGGTAAGGTTCTTGTCTTCAGGAAGATCAAGGCCATGGTTGGTAAGAATTTCCGCGCCGGCATTGCAGGTGGCGGTGCATTCCCTAACAACGTGGACAACTTCTTCTGGGCTGTTGGAATCAATATTGTTGAAGGTTACGGCCTTACGGAAACTGCACCTATCGTTTCTGTCCGTCCTGTTGCAGCCCCTGTCTTTGGAAACGTTGGTACCGTCATGCGCGGCATGGAATCCCGTGTTGTTGACGATGACGGAATCATCCTTGGCCGCTGCAAGAAGGGTACCCTCCAGATCAAGGGTAAGTGCGTAATGCAGGGTTACTACAAGAGGCCTGATCTTACGGAAAAGGTTATGACTGTTGACGGATGGTTTGACACCGGCGACATTGCAATTCTTTCCGTAAACGGCGAGATCAGCCTGCGCGGCCGCAAGAAGGATACAATTGTTCTTCAGGGTGGAGAAAACATTGAGCCTCTTCCAATCGAGGCAAAGATCAACGAGTCCATGTATATTTCCACTTCCGTTGTCTTTGGTACCAACGACAAGGGAATCGACCAGAAGCATCTTGTTGCCCTCATTCTTCCTGACCAGGATGCAATCGAGACCTATGCACAGGAAAACGGCATTACCTTCGGTTCCTTTGAGGAACTTTGCGGAATGGAGAAAATCCAGAAGTTCATCGAGTCCATCGTATTTGAAGAAATCAGTGCAAAGAACGGATTCAAGAGTTTTGAAAGAATCAACAGGATTGCCCTGATTACAAAGCCTTTTGAGGTTGGTGTTGAACTTTCGGCAAAGCAGGAAATGATGCGATACCGTGTTGCAGAAAGATACAAGGACAAGCTTGCAATGCTTTACAAGGAATAGTCTTACTTTTGCGTCACTATATGTAAGAAAAGGCAACCGGTTATGGCTGCCTTTTTTTTATGCTATGTATTCGCGAAGTGAAGTTTCTGAAGGAATGTAGTCACTCAGGGTCTGCATTGCCTTCTTTTCGATCTGGCGCACGCGTTCGCGGGAAAGGTTCATTTTTTCGCCGGCTTCCTTGAGGGTGTGTTCCCCAAGACCGCCAAGACCATAGCGCAGGCTGATGACCTTTTGTGCCTTTGGATCCAGTACGGACATGGCGCTGGAAATGCTGTTCTTCATTTCAAGGTCAAGGTACTGTTCTTCCGGAGTGAGGAACTGTGATGGAATCGTGTCCATGACGGTGTTTTCCGTGTCGGCTCCAAGGGGAGTTTCAAGGCTGATCATTTCCCTTGAGATGTTCATCATTTCGCGGACGTGGTGCTTTGTCATGCCGAGCATTGATGCAACTTCCTCAAGCTCCTGTTCTTCCGTCTTTGCTCCGTCCATGTTAACCTTGCGGCGAAGCTTGTTGATGTCGCGGACTTCTGCATCGCGGTTTACAGGGAGGCGGATTGTGTGTCCCGTGTCGATGATGGCCTTTGAGATGTTCTGACGGATCCACCATACGGCGTAGGAGATGAAGTGCCAGCCCTTTGAAGGTTCAAAGTGGTCAAGGGCCTTGATGAGGCCGATGTATCCTTCGCTTATGAGGTCTTCAAAGTCGAGGCCCCTGTTCCTGTACTTGGCTGCAATCTTGATCACAAAGCGCATGTTGGAAGTAAGGATCCTGTCGCGGGCAGCCTTGTCCCCCTGCTTTGCCTTGAGGGCAACTTCAGTTTCTTCTTCCGGTGAAAGAAGTGGGAATCTCTTTACGTCTCTAAGGTGCATCTTTACAACATCGTCATACATCATTGCATTGTTAGCCATTTGGGACCTCCGGTATTTATATCATATATAGAGCATAAACCGTGCCAAGTTAAGAAAAAAAAGTAGATAAATTTTTATGGTGAAAAAAAAGCGAAAAATTTGACTTTTTGGGTAAAAATTATTAATTTATATGTAAGAAATTGAAAATTACCACTTGGAGGAAAATATGAAAATCAGACCTTTGGCAGACAGAGTGCTTGTTAAGCAGGTTGCAGCAGAAACAAAGACAGCTGGAGGGCTTATCATCCCGGATACGGCACAGGAAAAGACACAGCAGGCTGTTGTAGAAGCCGTTGGCCCTGGAACAGAAAAGGACAAGATCACTGTAAAGGCTGGTGACAAGGTTCTTTACGACAAGTATTCCGGAACAACAGTTAAGATGAACGGGGAAGAATACCTCATCCTTAAAAACAGCGACATTATTGCCGTAATTGAAGACTAAGTTCTGAAAATAGGGTCATTTTGACCCATAATAACCTATGATCAGGGCCGCTGGGTCATTATGACTCAGCGGTTATTTTTTTTAGCAGGAGCCTTGAGCGGTTGTGGGACGGGTCAAGCTTTAGTGCATACTTGAGGGATCTTGATGCGCTGTGGCTGTCTCCCATTTTCCAGCTGAGTTCCCCGGAGCGGTAAAGGATTTCTGCCTTCTTTATTGGGTCGGTGCATCTTGAGGAAGCGTGGCTCAGCATGGCAACGGCTTCTTCCAGCCTGTCGGTGCTTTCGTACAGCACTGCAAGGTTTATGAATGCGTTTATGGCGCCGGCCCTTCCTGCCTGGGAAGTTGTTGATGCAATCCTGTCGCCGTAGTTCTTCATTATGTGGGTGTACATTGAAAGACCCCTGTCCAGGTCTCCGTCAAGGCATGCAAACCATGCTGAATATTCTGCTTCCCACAGTTCCAGTTCTGCAGGGTTTTCAAAGACATCGTAATCGTATTTGCCCTTGATGTATCCGTCAAAAAGTCCTTCCGCTTCCTTGGAAAGATTGTTCTGCACGAGGAATTCAACGCCGTAGAGAATTACCTGGGATGGGTAGGCGTTGTCTTCTTCCATGGATTCGAGGAAAGTCCAGGCAGCGGAAACAGGTGTTGCGGCCCCCTGGATGAAATTCTTCTGGTTGCGGATGCGTTCCTTGAGGACCATAAGGTCAGGATTCTTTGTTTGCGAATAGCGGCTGTCTATGAAGTCCGTTACTGTGGCTACGGAAATGGTCGGGATTCTGTCCCTTTCTTCCATGGCCAGGGTCTTGAGACCGGCAGACCTTAGGCGTAAGGAAAGCTCATCCTCCGGCGGGCGCTTCAGTTCATCGAGGGCAAATTCCGCCTTGCCTGCAATGCCTGGAATGTAGTCCGGGAACTGTTCCTCAAGGGCCATGAGCTGGTCGTAACGTTCTGCCTGGCTGTCGTGGCGCTTGTAGTACATGGCACTGTTCATGAATGCCAGGGATGGTGCGTTCTGCTTGTTTGTTGCCAGAAGTTCAAGGCGCAGCTGGTGGCTCTTTTCGTCTTCATCTTCTATGTAAAGGCAGTCGCAGGTCAGGCTGTCAATTTCGGCAGTAAGCTGCGGTGCGTTTTTTTCCGTGATGGCGGTCTGGGCAAGTTTCTTGCTTGAAGTAAGGGCGTCCAGGCTTTCGGTGTAAAGTCCCGTGTCAAAGAATATGATTCCCCAAAGAAGGCTGTCCCTGTAGCTTGAAATGGTGTGGGGATAAAGTCCTGCTGCATCCTTGTAGCGTCCGTTCTTCATGAGGACTGAGGCGGCATTGTAAATCCATGGGCTGTCCTTTGAACCCTTGAAGGCGCCGGTGTAGACGGGGATGAACCTTTCGTCCGTGAAGATTTCCTTTATCTGTTCAGAGGTGAGGGCAGTCATGTCCTTCTGCTTTTTTTTCTTTTTCTTGTCTGATGAATTGAATGCGCTGTCGATGAGCTGGCCGGGTTCCTGCTCCGGGGAGAATCCCTGGTCTACTGCCAGAAGTGTCTTTCGCAGGATGCATTCGGAGTATATGGAAGAATATTCTGTTTCTGCAAGGGGAAGGGAGATTTCAAAGGCTTCGTCCAGGCGGTCATGCCTCAGGAGAAAATTTGCGTATACGCAGGAAACTTCCGGATTTTTTGGAATGCGTTTCAGGGCCTTTGACAGGATTTTTTCCGCCCTCTTGTCTTCCCCAAGGTTAAGGTAGCGTTTTGTGATGCCAAGGAATTCGTAGGAAGTGTAGGCTTTTTTTTCAAGCTTTTTAAGGAGTTTTACGGCATCATCAGTTGAACCCTGTGAAATGCATGCATCCACAGAGTCTAGCTTTGATGTGAATGAAGAACCTTCTGAATGGGACGAGCACGAGCTTAATCCTATCAGAAGGCAGGTCATCAGAAGAAAGCCACAGCACTTGATTTTCACTGCGGGTTTTCTTCCTTTCTGATTGTATCAAGGATTGCATTGATGAACTTGAACTGGTCGTCCAGGGCAAAATCCCTTGCGATGCCGATGGCTTCATCAATGATGATGGAAGGAGCAATGTCCTTCTGGAAAAGAATTGCATAAAGGCTTACGCGCAAGATTGCAACAGTAACCTTGTTGAGTCTTGAAAAATCCCATCCGCCTGTAAGGTGCGACTTGATCTTTGCGTCGATTTCGTCGATGTGGTTTACGGTTCCGGAGATGAGGAGACGTGCAAATGTGTCAGTCTCCGTTTCCGGTTCTGCAGGTGGAACTTCCTCTTCAGGTTCTGCATTCTTTTTTTCTCCCTGGCGTGGAAGTTTTGCAAGTGCATGGTCTGAATCAAAATCGTCGTCTGTCCATTCAAGCTTGAGAAGGTCTTCAAGCTGCATCTTTCCTACGTCGTAGGAATAAAGTGCCTGTACTGCAAGAATGCGTCCTGATCTGCGTGACATTGTCTGCTCCTGTTTACCAGTTGAGAAGTTTTTCCAGGTCTGCGCCTGTTTTCTTGCGGTCAACAGATTCCTTTGTCATGAGGCTGTTGGCAAGGTCCTTGGCTACAACGCTGTAGTACTGGCTGATTTTCTGCTGTGTAAGGTTCTGCTTGATGTGTTCGTAAACTGTAACGGCTGTTCCAGGAACGGCTTCGTCAGAAAGTTCAAGAAGGGCAGCCTTGTAGGTCTTGATGATGGAATAGAATTCCCAGTCCTGTGGTGCTTCCTTAACTTCGCTTACGTAACCTTCCTTGTCCTTGAAGAGTTCTTCCATCTTGTCCAGGTCCCAACCGAGCATCTGAGCCTGCTGGGCTGTCTTTGCAAGGGTAAGGTTTCCGGCATTGTACTTCTTGTTGTTGTCAGGAGAATTCTTGAAGATTGTTTCCTTGCTCTTGTCCTTGATGTATTCGTTCCTCATGGATTCGCAGAGTGCCTTTGCTTCCATGCTGTCGTTTCCCTTTGGAACGAGAACGAGGAAGATTGTCATCATTTCGTTTCTTGAGAACACGTTGCGGTTAAGCTCATAGGCGCGCTTGATTTCTTCATCAGTTGCAGTTACGCTCTTGAGTTCGTCCTGCTTCTTGAGGAACACGTACTGCTGGATTGCAATCTGCGTGCGAAGGTGGTTCTTGTATTCGGCAAGGGACATTCCGCTGTTTTCCTTGATGTATTCGTCAAGGGTCTTTCCTGTCTGCTTCTTGAGGATGTCGCTGAGCTGGGCTTCCGTTACCTCGATTCCAAACTGTGCGCTGAAGCTCTTGAGGAGTGTTGCGTCAACCTGGCTGTCTGAGATTGTGATTCCTTCAGATGCTGCTGCCTGGGAAATGAGCTTTTCTGCGATGATGGTGTCGAGAATCTTTTCCTTTGTTGCAACATCCACGCTCTCCAGGCCGTACTGCTTCTGTTCGTAGTTGACCCTGTTCTTAAGCTGGCGAAGGGTGATTGTTTCCGGCTTTGACTTGTTGTACTTGACTGTTGCAAGCTGCTGCAAGTCGTTCTGGGCAAAGGCAGAGAGAGTAAAGAGAGAAGCAAGTGCAAATCCAATTATTCTTTTATTCATGATAAACCTCGCGGTATTTTTTTTGTTGTTTGGGGCTTTGTCTCAGGCACAGCTTTTTGCATCGCCCAGTGCCTGAAAACCGGCCTAGTTTTCCAGTGGAAGTCCGCCAGAAATTGTTGCACGGATGCGGCGTACACCGGCAGAAGATGACTGTTCTTTTTCAATCTTGAAGTCACCAATCTGTGCCGTATGCTGAACATGTGGGCCTCCGCAAACTTCCTTGCTGAACCACTTGTCCTTGGTACCGATTGTGTAAACCTTAACGTCTTCACCGTACTTGTTGGTAAAGAGGGCGCGTGCACCTTCTTCCTTCGCCTTATCAAGAGGCATGATTTCCATTGTAACAGGGAGGTCAGCCTTGATCTGTTCGTTTACGATGTCCTGAACCTTCTGGATTTCTTCCTTTGTCATAGGACGCTCGAAGGTAAAGTCAAAGCGCATGCGTTCGTTGTTGATGTTAGAACCCTTTTGTGCAACCTGTTCACCAAGGACGTTGATGAGAGCCTGCTGAAGGAGGTGTGTTGCCGTATGGTACTTTGTCGTAACGTCAGACTGTTCAGCAAGTCCACCCTTTGCCTTTCCTGCGTCGAGGGACTTGGAGGCTTCCTGGTGCTTCTTTTCTGCTTCCTTGAATCCTTCAACATCAACGGTGAATCCGTTTTCTGCTGCAAGTTCCATTGTAAGTTCCAGAGGGAATCCGTAAGTGTCGTAAAGCTTGAATGCTGTCTTTCCGCTTACTTCCTTCTTTGGGTTCTTCATGAGGTTTGGAAGCATCTTCTGGAATTCCTTTTCGCCGTTCTTGAGGGCGTCGCGGAACTTTGCTTCTTCCTGTGTAAGTTCTGACTTAACCTTCTGTGCGTTTGCCTCGAGTTCAGGGTATGCGCACTTGAAGTTTGCAATTACTGTTTCTGCGATTTCTGCAAGGAATGCCTTGTCGATGCCAAGTTTCATTCCTTCACGGACTGCACGGCGGATGAGACGGCGGAGAACATAGCCTGCACCAACGTTTGATGGGCTTACGCCTTTCTGGTCGCCGAGGATGAATACGGAAGAACGGCTGTGGTCTGCGATGATGCGAACCGAGCGGTCCTTTGCTTCGTCAGTGCCGTACTTGTAGCCGGCAAGAGTTTCGATCGTATTGATGATTGGCTGGAACACTTCCGTAAGGTAAACGCTTGTCTTTCCCTGGAGGATGCAGTTGGTGCGTTCAAGTCCCATGCCTGTGTCTACGTTCTGCTTTGGAAGTGGAACGAGAGTCTTTTCGTCCTTGCGTTCAAACTGCATGAAAACGTTGTTCCAGATTTCCATCCAGTTGGCGCTGTCCGTTCCCTTGTTTGAACCCTGTGGAGGAAGTCCTTCTCCAACCCAGTAGAAGATTTCCGTGTCAGGACCACAAGGACCTGTTGGACCTGCTGCCCACCAGTTGTCGCTTGCAGGAAGGTATGCAATCTTGTCTTCCGGCATGCCTACTTCCTTCCAGTAAGAAGCTGCTTCTTCATCGCGTGGTGCGTTTTCGTCGCCTGCAAAAACCGTTACCGAAATCTTTTTTGGATCGAGGGCAAGCCAGTCCTTGCTTGTGAGGAATTCATATGAGAAGGAAATGGATTCTTTCTTGAAATAGTCGCCGAGGGACCAGTTGCCAAGCATTTCGAAACATGTAAGGTGGCTTGGGTCTCCTACTTCGTCGATGTCGCCTGTACGAACGCACTTCTGGTAGTCTGTGAGGCGTGTTCCTGCAGGGTGCTTTTCACCAAGGAGATATGGAACAAGCGGGTGCATTCCGGCTGTTGTAAACAAAACTGAAGGGTCATTTTCAGGAATGAGTGACTGTCCTGAAATCTCTGCGTGATTCTTTGATTTGAAAAATTCAATGTACTTTGAACGTAATTCGTTGGCTGTCATAATCGGATATTATAGAAGAAAATGGGATGATGTTCAATTATGGATGGGGCAGGGTAGGAGACTTTGGGGTAAAATCTTTCGGGAAAGGGGGGGGCTCAGATTCCGGCCAGTTTCATCATCTGCCTTATGTGGCCCTTCCATTCTTCAACAAGCCATTTTGGCCTTAGGGGTCTTGCATAGCAGCCTTGGGAAAGCACCCATTCTTCAATCTTAAGGAACTGGGTTGATGAAAAACTTATGGTCGTGCAATCCCTTGAGTCGTCATCCTTGAGAACCTGGTCTTCTGCCCAGATGCATTCCTTTACCATTTGCCTGGCATTTTCATAGAATTCAATACGGTATCGTTCAATTTTACTGGAAGAGAAGGATCCAAATTTACCGCCACCGCAACGGGATTCAAAGTCGTGGTTTTTTGGCAGGATGAAGTTTTCATTTGTTGTCCGTGGATTTTGTATCTTGCCAAGGGCAAACAGGCGGACGTCCTGCCGTTCTTCCGAATATCCAAACAGAAAGCATTTTCCGTCATCCATGACAAGCTGGTATGGGTGAACTTTTCTGTGGGTGGTTTTTGTATTCCATCTTCCGCTGTAGTCGAATTCAATCTTCGTGTTTGATTCAAGTCCCATGGAAACAACCTGCCACACTTTTTCTTCAACAATAAATTCCGGCGTTGGGGGAAGGGAAATCCTGCCTATGAGGTTGCCACTGTCATTGGACCTGGAGTCGGAAAGAAAATCCAGGACATCGCTAATCTCGCTGTAAAATGGCGTATTCCTAAAGTGGGAAAGAAGCTGTTTTGCCGCCAGTAGGGTCAGGAGATTGTTTCTGGAAATGCTGTTCAATGGAAGGTTGAAGTCTTCCGTGTAGTAGTAACCCCGCCTTTTATAGTCGTATGCAATGGGGGCGCCAAATCTGTCCCTGAGGAATTCAATATCTCGGCTGATGGTTGCAGTTCCCCTGTTGTCGTTGAATTCCTTTGCAAGCTGGTTTGTGTTGGGGTATGTTCCTGACTTTATTTTTTTATGGATGTTCAGGAGCCGTTCCAGCATCAGGTGGGTTATTGCAGTTCTTTTTTCTTTTGCCATGAATACTATTCTATCACATTTTTTCATTTAGTCTATCATCGGCTGATAGATTAAATTTGATATTATTCCCCAAAAATACAATGGAGGTGTACCCTATGGATAAGAATGAAGAATTGCTTGCTGCAGTTGATTACGCAATCAGCACTGCTGATGCCGGCCTGTTTGACCTGATGGTTGGGGATTTTTCTGGACTTGATGAGGCCACTAAGAAACAGATTATCAGGAAAGTCGTCATGAACTCTCCCAATGTTGAATTCATCCAGCATGTGCTTGACTTTGGATTTAACGTCCGTTTTATCGATGACAATGGCGATTCCCTTCTTCATTATGCTGCCCTTTGCGAACATCCTGAGACCGTCCGCTTTTTCCTTTCAAAGGGGATTCCCAAGGATATTGAAAATGAATGGGGAGAAACTCCGCTCCATGTGGCTGCAAGGAAAGGTAATAGTGTTGCCGTCCTTAAGGCGTTTCTTGATGCGGGGTGCAACCAAAAAGTTTTGTCTGCATACGGGGAGCCTTTGCTTAATCTGGCAGCCGGTAGGAATCCAAATCCGGAGATTGCAAAATTCCTGCTTGAGTATGGTTTTGATGTGGAAGAGCGTGCCGTGAATGAAGACACTCCGCTTCAAACTGCAGCCAGGTGCCAGGAGAACATTGATGTGATTTCCCTGCTTTTGGATAGTGGGGCAAACATTAATGCACCTTCACAGAGGGGAAACAACCTGCTTCATTATTCTGCAATGAACGAAAACCCGGAGGTCGCAAGATTTGCTTCAACCATATTCAGTACTTCCGACCTGAATCAAAATGGAGAAAATGCCATGGACCTTGTTCTTTCTGCTGGATGTTCTGGTGAGGTGCTCAAGATTCTTTTGAAGAAACAAAGGGAGGAGCAGGCCATGAAAGCTGCATGCAATTCCAGGCCGGAAATTCTTGAGGGGCTTATTGACTGCGGATACGATTCAAACATTACGGATGCAAATGGAAGGACGCTATTGATGATGGCTGCCTACTGCAACTGCAATCCGGAGGTCATCATGATGCTCCGCTGTTACAATGCTTCATGGAAGGCTGTGGATAATGATGACAGAAATGTTCTTCATTATGCGGCTGCCAACGAGAATCCTGAAATATATAAATGGATGATCAAGGACAGTGAACTGCGGACTTTGGGCGACAGGGTGGATGCAAAGGGACACCTGCCTGAATATTACAGAAACCATGCATCTGAGTTTTAGCCTTGGCTTGGGCGTAGGATGCAATGTAGCGTTGGAACAGTCAGATTTTGACGGTTTTCTTCTATTATATAGGTATTTTACGGGGGTATTATGGGTGACATTTATTCTGGATTGAACAGAATCATGGACAGTATTTTGATCGTATACAATGTGCTTGGAAAAAACTCCTTTGTAATATATGCGGCGGACATTAAGTTTGATCTTGCCTTGAAGTATGTTAAGAATTTCTTTTGCCTTGGGGATAGTGAGGCTGCATTGCTTTCCTACATGTTCGTCGTGTATTTCTGCAACGATGAGTGTCCTGTTTCCATTGCAAACCTTTCGGAAGATGCAAACTGCAATCCTGTACGGTTTCTTGCTTTTTCAGAAAACCTTGCAGTTCTTGAGGAAAGGTCGCTTATTGAACCTTTTGAGGGGCTGGATGAGAAATGCCGCGCAAAGCACTACAGGATTCCGGATTATGTAAAGAAGGCAGTCATAGAAAATGATGCAGGAATCTTGAAAAGCTCAAGCGGATTGAAGGATAAAGACCTGACTTATCCTTGCGACATTGCCGAAAGAAATCTTTTTTATGCCAGGGAAGTGGAAGGTGAAGTCAGGGATTTATATTCCTTCCTTGAATCAGACAAGCTTACGGCCATAAGAGAAAGGCTTGCGGGAAAGTCCATGGCAAAGGGTGTGTGCATCATGCTTTATGGAGAAAGCGGAACAGGTAAAACGGAAACTGTTTTTCAGGTTGCAAGAAAAACCAACAGGGCGATTTATTACGTCGACATAGGTTCTGTCATAAGCTGCTGGCATGGCGGTACTGAGATGAACCTTTCCAGGGTCTTTGAAAAGTACAGGGTCTTTTGCACTAAGGCGGAAGAAAGGGGAGAAGGGATACCGATCCTTCTGTTCAATGAGGCAGATGCCCTCTTTGGACGCAGAATCGACATGCCCATCAATGGTGCCGAAATAGGGGAGAATCATGTTCAGAGTCTTCTCCTTGACTATCTGGAAAAGCAGGATGGAATTGTCATTGCCACCACAAACCTTGCAGGAAATTTTGACGATGCCTTTGAAAGAAGATTTCTGTTCAAGATTAAATTCCAGCGGCCCGATCTTGAGATCAAGAAGAAAATATGGAAGAGCAAGATGGGGTGGCTTAACAGCAAGTCGGTTGAGCATCTTGCATCAAGCTATGCACTTAGCGGTGCCCAGATTGATAATGTTGCAAGAAAGGCAACAATGAAGGAAGTGCTGACGGGAAAGAAATCTTCAGTCAAGGAGATTGAAGGTTACTGTCAGAAAGAAAAGCTGGAACAGTCCAGGTCTTCGAGAATAGGATTTAACGGGTAGAGATGATGAATTACATAGCAATAGATTTTGAGACGGCAAACTATTACAGGAACAGTGCATGTCAGGTTGGCCTTGTAAGGTTTGAAAATGGAAGGGAAGTTGATTCCCTGGAAACATTGATTAGGCCTGCAAAGATGTATTTTGTCCCGGAGTTTACAAGGGACATTCATGGAATAGGATACGATGACGTAAGGGACAAACCTGAATTCCCGGAAGTGTGGGAAACCATGGTCATGCCATTCATCAGCAAAAGGAAGGTTCCGCTGGTTGCCCATAATGCAGGCTTTGACATGAATGTAATCCGCGGGTGCTGTTCATACTATGGAATGGAAGTTCCGGAGTTGTCCTATTTTGATTCCCTGGCATTGGCAAGAAGCGTGTGGCCGGAACTTGAAAGCCATAGGCTGACGGAATTGGGAAGGCATTTTGGAATTGACTATCTTGCCCATGACGCACTGGAAGATTCGCGTACATGCGCCCTTGTGGTGGCAAAGGCCTTGGAAAAACTTGGGGTTCATAGTGTTGATGAACTTTTGAAAAAGGCAGGGATTCCCCTTTGCAGCCTTTGTGAATGAGAGAGGGGGGCTTTAAATCAAATAATTAATTCCTTTTAGAAATTCTTACTACATGAGACAAAATTGTGATAAGTGTAGGAAGATTTTTTTTGGAACTTTTGTACAGGAAACTGCAGATGATGTGGTTGCCTGCAGAAATGCTTCCACAGGAGGATTTATGAAGAAACGATTATTGACTGGAATTGTATGTCTGCTTGGTATTTTTGCCTTTGGGCAGTCTGCAAAGTACACTGAACTTTTGAACAAGGCAAAGAAATACGATTCTGAAAAAAACTATGCCTATGCTCTGGGTTATTATTATGATGCAGTTAGGGAAGACGTAAGAAATTCCAAGGACGCCTATGACAGGTTCATTGAAATTGAAAATGTGCTGAAGGACGGAAAGCCAGGTTTTGATGAATACGATGACTTTTCAATTTATGATGGCTGGATTTCCTTGCTGAAGAATGCAGAAAAGTATTGGACTGAACATGCCTATGAGATTTACAGGTACGACTTTAAGCTTTCGCAGAAGAACCTGGACATGGAAACAAGAACAGCCAATTACCTGATCACTGTCACATACAATGAAAACAGAAAATACAAAAGAATCATCAAGGCCATGACGGACGGAATTTGCAAATCATGGACTGAGAGCTGGAAGGGGATAACCGTTGAAAAAGATTATGATGAGATTCTTTGCTCCTGGCCAAAATATCCGGTAAAAGGAAATTCCACTGACTATAAGAAAGACGGAGTTGCTACGTTTACAGAAAAGCATTACGGGTATTCGATTTTTGATAGCAGCAAGATTTATGAAGAAGATAAGACATGTTCTTTTGCTATGCAAAATTCCATGATGAGCCTTGATGTTGAACTTTGTGCTCCAGACGGCAGGAAAATTGCTTTCGTAAATAATCTGTACAAGGAAGACATCATAAAAAAGATACCGCAGGGAGACATAAAGCTTTTTGAAAGTGGGGATGTTAAGGTGGCAGTCAAAGGATTTAATTTGTATGGTGGGGCAGCACTCTTGAGCCATGAACCTGATTACAAAAAGGCCCATGAAGAACTTGAAAAGCATAAGCTGGCATTTTCGGTTCTCCCTGACACCATAGGGGATTATGTAAATAGGTATAGCATCTATGAATCTGTTCTTAAAACTGTTGGAACTGGAAAACTGATTGCTGAATATGAATATGAGAAAATTATCTATGACTTGCTAGAACCAGCTGAATGGGATATATATAATGAAAATAGCATGCTACCTGCAATTGTTGAAAAATTTTCTGCACTGACAGGAATCAAGCATGAAGTTTATAAATCATATGGCAGTTATTTTTCACTTAAGCGTGAAGCGACGGAAGAAGATATTGCCAAGCAGAAAGAGGAAGAAAGGCTTGCAGAGATAAAGCGACAGGAAGAGATAGAAAGAGAAAGGATAGCATCTGAGAAAAGACAGAGAGAGATTGACCTAGAAAATTATGAGACTGAATTGCGAGTTCAAGTTCGTCGTGTGTTAAATAAGAAGGGAAAACTTTCGGAAAAACAATTGATTCAATATCTTAATGATGAATTGGAAGCCATAGCTACATTGAAGGAGATGGATAAGGAACAGGTGGCTGAATCCGTAATTGAAAGTTTTCTTCAGCAGGGTTTAATAATCCAGAAGGGAAGTAATTACATGCTACAAAAGTAGAAGGCGAATGAAACCTGTTGCCTAAAAAAAAGCTTCAGTTTAACTGGAGCTTTTTTTTACATTCAAGTGCCTATTGAAATTTCCTCTTCTGCCATTGTCTTGGGATTCTCTGCCTTTGCTGCTTTTGTATGCCATTTGGGAGCTTCTCGCAAACCATGACATTCTTGCAGATATTCAGAATATTCAAGCATTGCCTGTGCATCACAAGATTTTGCAGCAGCTACTGATCTTGTGTAACTGCTGCAGGATTTCTTTACTGTAAGCCTTTAGGCTTCGGTCCAGAATGGTTCTGGGGACTTTCCGCAGACCTTGTCCTTAAGCTTGCCAACTTGATTTGCTACATCGCTTGCAACAGTCTTTGCAAGGTCTTCTG